>DATLXU010000019.1:0-2003 GCA_035575515.1 Blastocatellia bacterium | reverse complement strand
GATACAGCGCGATTACAGCGGGCGGTCGTTTTATGATTACTACCTCAAGCGCGGCGACAAGGAAGCTGTGCAGAAGAACGAGGAGAAGCTGACCGACGCAGGGCGGAAAGTCTTCGGCGGCGGCGGCATTGATCCTGATGTTACCGTTAAGCAGAGGGTCTCCGCTCGCGACATCGAGCTTCAGCGAGTATGGTTCGATCCGGTCTTTGACTTCGTTCGTGCGCTCGTAGCGGGCCAGATTCCGGGACTTGCGGAGTACAAGCTCAACGGCCCGGCGGATCATCACCACCACCTTGCTGCAAGCGACTACGCGGTCAACGATAAGATCATGGCCGCCTTCAAGTCTTACCTGCGCGAGCACAAAGAATTGAAGGCCGACGAATCGCGCGTCGACAAGGATGCGGATTATATTCGTCGCCAGATTCGCTATGAAGCCGTGACAGCGGCTTACGGCATTGAGACTGCGTTTCAGGTGCTGCTCGATAACGATGCGCAGATGCAGGCGGCAGTAGCTGAGATGCCGAAGGCCAAAGTGATGGCTGAAGACATTCGCCGCGTGCGCGCTTCGTCTCGCGAAGGCGACGTGCGAAAGAATTAATTTTGTCACGGCAGGAATGCGACGGATGTAGAAAGCTCGAACTTAAACGGTTCGGGCTTTTCTTTTTCTAATCGAGAGACGACGTTTGCCATCGCGGTTGTTTTGGCGATGGCTTTCCGGTAGAATTTTTTCGTGAAGTTTTGTCGTTTGAATCCCGCCTTTGAGCGGCCAACGGCTCGGCGGCTTCGCTCCCGATCTTTTCTAAGGAGATAAGTCATACGATGGGACAAAAGAGGCGATACTGGTTGCTGACGGCGGCGCTGGTGCTGCCGCTCGCGTTTGCTGGCGCGCACCCTGCCCAACGCGTACTCGGTCAAAGCGAAGACGAAGTCACTAAGAGAAAGAGGATAGCCGAAGATTTTTCCCGCGCCCTGCTCGTCGCAAAAGACAACTACGCGGGACAGATTGATTACAACAAGCTGACGAAGGCTTCCATCAACGGGATGCTGCGCACGCTCGACCCGCACTCGAACTACTACGACCAGAAAGAATGGGAAGAGTTCCAAAACGATCAACGCAGCCGCTATTCCGGCATCGGCTCGATCATTGACCAGCGCAACGGCAAGGTCTATATAATCTCACCGTTCGAGGGCACCCCTGCCCACCGCGCGGGCATTCGCTACGGCGATCAGATAGTCGAGATCAACGGCCAGTCAACCGAAGGCTGGGGCGTGGCTCAGGTCCGCGAGAAGCTGCTCGGGCCAGAAGGCACAACTGTCGTCGTCAAAGTCCTGCGGGCGGGTGTAAGCCAGCCGCTTGAGTTCAAGCTCACGCGCGAATCGGTTCCTGTCCCTTCGATAACTACTTACTACATGATCGGCAACGGCGTCGGCTACATCGCGCTTGAGCGCGGATTCAACACGACTACGCACGAGGAGATGCGGCAGGCCGTGGCTGACCTTGAACGGCAAGGGATGACCTCGCTCGTTTTGGATCTCCGAAATAATCGAGGCGGTCTGGTCGACCAGGCGCAGAAGGTCGCTAATATATTTCTCTACAAAGGCCAGAAGATTGTCACAATGCGAGGCAGACCGGGCGTTTTTCCGACCCGCGAGTACGCCGCCATCAATAACAACCCTGAAGACATTCCGCTCGTCGTTCTGATTAATCGAGGGTCTGCTTCTGCTTCGGAGATTTTGGCGGGCGCGCTTCAAGATCACGACCGCGCGCGACTCGTCGGCGAAAACAGCTTCGGCAAGGGATTGGTCCAGAGCGTATTCACGCTTTCGGACGGCTCAGGGCTTGTGTTAACGACGGGCCACTTCTACACGCCGAGCGGGCGACTGATACAGCGCGATTACAGCGGGCGGTCGTTTTATGATTACTACCTCAAGCGCGGCGACAAGGAAGCTGTGCAGAAGAACGAGGAGAAGCTGACCGACGCAGGGCGGAAAGTCTTCGGCGG
>DATLXU010000018.1:0-3075 GCA_035575515.1 Blastocatellia bacterium | reverse complement strand
GCAGCCTGCGTTTGCGCAGACTATTGTTGCGGGTTGATCTAAGTGGCTGTGCATTCGCTCGATGAGTCGAGGCCGAGCAAGCACACGCCGACCCAATCGCGGCGGCAGCAGCTTCGTCTTTAAATAAAATTGCGGAAGCATGCTTTGCTGGTTTCGGGTTTCGGGTTCTGTGTTCAAAAGAACTCGGGACTCAGAACCCGTAACTATGAACCCGAAACTAATCTCTTGTACGTCGCCACAGTTTCAGGCAGCGGATCAACGCCGAGTTCTTCTCTGAGCAACGTCTTGAGGTTTTCGTATTGCTCCTTGACCGCAGCCCGATTGCCTATTCGCGCGTAAGCGTCCATCAACTGACGATGCACGTCTTCGCGGTATGCGTCCCGGCTCAAGATTGTCTTAAGGTGCGCGATTGATTGCTCGTACTGCTCGGCTCGATAGAAATGATCGGCCATCTCCTTGAGCGTGGCGAAATACAGATTGCGATAATAAGCGCGCGGCTCTTCGGTCCAACTGTCGTAAAAGTCTTCGAGAAAATCGCCGCGATATAATTCTAACGCTTGGCGCGCGGCGGCGACAAACTCATCGCTGTCGCCTTCGCGGCGGCGCGCGCGCGCATGCGCGATTAACCGCTCGAACTCTTCCGTATCAATCAGGTAATTGAATTCCGGGTTGAGATAATATGCGCTCTCGCGATAGCGTATGAAATTCTTCTTCACTTCCTGATTGCTGTTGAGCGCGCGGCGAATGTAAGAGATCGTCGGCCAGAAATTTTTGTCAATATCTTCAAGCGGCGTGTCGCCCCAGAAGGTTTCGACGATTACCTCTTTCGTTGCGCGATGATTGTGGCGCGCGGCTATGAACAGCAGAATTTTGAGCGCGCGCGACAGCGTCCACGCATCTGGCGCAAGCTGCCGATTCTGCTCGCGCAGCACCTCGACCGGCCCAAGCATCTTTATAGTCAGATCAATTTCGCGTTCCTCAACGCGCAGTCCTGCATCCTGAATCCGAACTCCGAAGTCCGCGTTGCGAACCGCTGCGCCTGCTTTCAAGGCCGCGCCCGATGCTTGCTGCTTCTCTTCTGGACTTCGGACTCCTATGCTTTTCAGATAATCGGCTTCGATGTTTCGCGCCAGCGCGTGCTGGAAGAGTTCGGGTGCGCGGATTAATTCTACTTTTAACAGATGCGCATAGTTAAATTCGCGTGCAAGTCGCAGGGCATCTGCGAAGTGCGACATTGCAGCGTCTTTGTCGGCGGCGAACTCGGATTGGGCAAGCAGGAAACGCGCGCGCGCTATCCAGAGATTTGCGCGACACCTGTTGAATTGATCGAGCGCCGCCGTTATCAAGTTTCGCGGGTCGGCAGCGCCGCTTTCCATTAGCGCGCGCGCAAGCAGCAATCGCGCGCGTGCGAGCGGAACCGTGTAGCCGAAGGCCGCGCGACGCTCAAGAAGTTTTTCCGCCGCATCGCGCGCCCGCGATAGATTCTTTTCAGCAAGAAGCAATCGGATCTGCTCATCGGGCAGCTCGCGCGATTCCAACTGCATCCCGGCATCGCGATAGAGGTCTTCTGCCTGAAGATAATGCTCGCGTGCCCGCGCCAGTTGATCGCGCTCGCGATAGAGATTTCCCATCAACTCGTGCGCTTCGGCTCGCTCGAGCGTGAGATTAAACAACCGGCATACCTCAAGAGCTTTTTCGAGCATCCTCTCGCATCGTTCGAAATCGCCCGTAACGAGATCGGCCCGCGCGAGATTGCAATAAGCAAGAGCATGTTGGGGTATAGGGACGCGCGCGGCTTCCCCTTCGATTAATTGGATGAACCATTCACGGGCGCGCGCGAAGTTGCCCGTGAAGGCGTAAGGCAATCCGATGTTGTGCGAGATTATGCGAGCCAATCGCTCATCGCCCGCGCGCCGCGCAAGCTCAACGCCGCGCCTCCAGGTTTGAATGGCTTCATCAAATTCGCCCGTCGTAACGCCCGCGAGAAACTGGCAATTGCCAATCGTGTGCTCGCATTGCGCCTGAAGAATCAAATCGTCGTCCGGAGCCTTGGCGAACGCTTCGCTCGCGACGCGAAAAGCTCGCGCGTGCTCACCGCGCCTTATGTAAACCGAAGCCAACCCGTGAAGCGACGCGGCCTCGCAGCGAATGTCGCCAATTCGGCGCGCATCATCCGCCGATTGCTCAAACAGTCGCTCCGCAAGCTCGAAGTCGCCTTCGACGCGGGCGATGTGAGCGCGCAATCGCGGTATCTCAGGATGAAGCGACGAAGACGCGCGGCTGACCTCGTCGTAACCGCGCTTGACGATTTCAAACAGCCCACCTTCAATCAATTCGCGCCCGCGCTCGACCATTATACGCGCCATCGCTTCAACATCGCGCGCTTCGGCATAAAGCAGTCCCGCGCGCTGCCAGCGCCCAAGCTTCATCAGGTGATCGGCAAACTGGCGATTCAACTCGTGCACGCCCGCCTCGCCAATCTTCGCTTTAAGGCGGCGGCGAAGAAAGGCGCGAAACATAGGATGAAAGCTGTACTCGTCAACACTGCCGTCTTCGACATGCTGAATGAACAGGTTGCGCCGACCGAGCGACGCGAGCAGATCGTAAGCCTCGCCCGTCGGCAGGACGCAACTGGCCGTCATGGGATCAATGCGATTGAATACAGAAAGTTTGAGCAGCGCGTCCTGCGTTTCAGGAGTCTCGTACTGAAGCACCTCTTCGGCGAAGTAATCGAATATCTCTTCCTCGCTCTGTTTCAACACTTCGAGTAACGTTGATTCGGCAAGGCGACTGATGGGAGGTTGCTTACCGCCCACGGCGGCCTGACTTCGGTGCTCGATTGCCTGCGCGATGAGCTGCAACCCCGTAGCCCACCCGTGAGTGCGCTCGTAGAGCAGATTTACGACTTCATCGCTGAGCGGCTGCCCCATTAAATCAGCGAAAAGTAGTTGAACTTCCTGGTGAGTGAAGAGCAAATCCTGACGGTCTATCACTCCTATCAACCCTTTGCTCCTTAACCTCGTCACACTCAGGTTAGGCATTGACCTCGTCGTTATCACTATGTGCAATACGTCA
>DATLXU010000017.1:0-98246 GCA_035575515.1 Blastocatellia bacterium | reverse complement strand
TCGGCGGGCGCGTCCATCACGGCGCTGCCCGCCGCTTCTTTCGCTTCCATAGTCATCCTTCCGCGACCTCCGATGCTTTGCGGTCTTTGAGCGCCGCAAGCACCGCGCTGTCCATTATCAACTCCGCAAGGTGATGCGCCGCGTCGTCTAGTTCTTTCGTCTTCTGTCGAATCAGGCGGTGATCTTCCGATTTTATCGCCTCATCGAGGTCATAAATGGCGCGACGAATCGTCTCGCGCTCTTCTTCTTCAATAAGATCGCCGCGCTCCGCGAGAGCTTTTTCCGCGCCGCGCTTGACCGTTTCGGCTTCGTTGCGCGCCTCGATGAGCAGCCGCTTGCGCATGTCTTCTTCCGCGAACTCCATTGAATCCATCAGCATCTTTTCAATCTGCTGGTCGGTCAGCCCATAAGATGGCTTGACTTCGATGGACTGCTCCTGTCCGGTTCGCTGGTCGCGCGCGCTCACGGTCAGGATGCCGTTCGCGTCAATCAAAAACTTGACTTCGATGCGCGGCAGTCCCGCGGGCTGCGGCGGTATGCCTTTGAGCGTAAACCGCGCGAGGCTGCGGCAATCTGCGGCCATCTCACGCTCGCCCTGTACAACGTGAATGTCAATGCCAGTTTGATTATCAACCCACGTTGTGAACATCTCAGAAGCCGAAGCCGGTATTGTCGAGTTGCGATTGATGATCTTTGCAACGACTCCGCCCATCGTTTCGATCCCAAGTGAGAGCGGCGTCACGTCGAGCAGTAATAAATCGCGTCGCCCGCCCGAAAGAACGTCAGCTTGAATCGCCGCACCGAGTGCTACCACTTCATCTGGGTTCAATTCGGTGTGCGGCTTGCGCTTGAACAATTCTTCGACTTTGCGCCGCACCATCGGTATGCGCGTTGAGCCGCCGACCATCACGACTTCGTCAATCTGCTCAGAGTCAAGACCTGCATCACGCAAGGCCTGACGGCACGGGCCGAGCGTTTGCTCGACAAGATCGGCAATCATCGCTTCAAACTGCTCGCGCGTTATCTCGCGGTGAAATTCGCCATATTCTTCGCCGAGATTAACCGCTATTGTCGCGCTGTCGGATTCTGACAATTCGTGCTTGGCTTGAATCGCCGCTTTGCGAATCGCCTGGAATAATGCCGGATCGTGATGAATGCTCTTGCCAGTCGCTTCGACAATCTCATCGAGCACGAACATGATTAAGCGATTGTCAATGTCATCGCCGCCGAGATGCGTGTCGCCGTTTGTCGCAAGCACCTCGAAGATGCCTTCCCTTAATTTCAGAATCGAGATGTCGAACGTTCCGCCGCCGAGATCATAAACGGCGACGATTGCTTCATCGCGCTTATCAATTCCGTAAGCAAGCGATGCGGCTGTCGGCTCATTCACAATTCGCAGCACTTCAAGCCCGGCGAGGTGGCCCGCGTCTTTCGTCGCCTGCCTCTGCGCGTCGTTGAAATACGCAGGGACAGTTATGACAGCTTGAGTTACTTCTTCGCCGAAAAAAATTGACGCGCGCTCTTTCAATTCGCGCAGTATGAATGCAGAAATTTCGGGCGGCGTGAAAACCTTATCGCCCATCTGAAATCGAATGACTTGCTCGCTCCCCGTCGCGATTTGAAACGGCACGAGGCCCAAGTCTTCCTCGACATCCGCGCTGCCTTTGCCCATGAACCGCTTCACGGAATAAATCGCTTTGCGCGGCTCTGTGATTAATCGCTCGCGCGCCTCTTCGCCAACGAGCAATCGCCTTTCGGCGTTGTCATAATAAACAATCGAAGGCACGAGCGCGCCTCCGCGTTCGTCGCGAATCACCTGCGGGCCAGCCTCGCTCATGTAAGCGACAAGGCTGTTCGTAGTCCCAAGATCAATCCCGACGACGCGGCGCGACTTTGGCCGCCCGCTCATGCTCAGTTCTATCATCGGCATTCTTTACAATTCCTCCTTGATGTCACGGACAAGATTGCGAATGTATGAACGGTGCGAAAGAAGCTCGCTCATCTGGTTGAGCAAGGCTTTCTTTTCATCATCGCTCGCGTTGCGATCAACCGCCTCGTCCCAGTCCGCAAACATCGCGAATAATCTCTCATCAATTTCGCTCAGCTTCTCTTGCAGCCCGCCGAGCGCCTCTTCGAGCGCCGAGCGCGCTTCTGCTAGTTCGTCTTCATCGCCCATCTTTTTTGCGGCTTTCAACTCTTCGATCTGCATGTTCAATTCGAAGACTTCTTCAAGCAGATCGGGCGGCGCTTTCTTCTCGGCCTCTTTGTAGCCTTCGAGCGCGAGCAGGTACTGAGCGCGCTTCACCCTGTCGCGCAGCGTGCGGTACGCATCATTGAGCATCGAAGAACGCTCGATGCTCGCCTGACGTTCGGCATCGCTCGCCGTCATGAAATAGTCTGGATGAAACTCCCGGCTGAGTGAATAAAAAGTTCGCTCAAGCTCGGCCTCATCGAGTTGGAGCTTGCGCGGCAGGCCCAAGAAATTGAAATAATCTGTGCCGGGCGTGATGGGCTGAATCTTTTTGCAATAAGCGCAGAAATGTACGCCCGCAAACTGCGCGCCGCAATGCGCGCACTCGCTCTGGTAAGCTCGCTTCACATCAATTGTTAGCTCTGACATCTTCAAAAACCCTGCGCGCCGAAATTCAGGATTTCAAACGCGCGCTCAAAAAAATATGGTTGAGTAGCTGCGGCACCCAACCATCAGGCTTTTCTGAAATAACCGTTTCAATCCACGCCCGGATTTATAGACAAGGCGACACTCCCGACATTTAAACGGCGAAAGATTCGCCGCAGCCGCACGCGCCGGATGAGTTCGGATTGATGAATGTGAAGCCTCGCTGCATCAATCCTTCGTCTTTCCAATCCAAGGTCGAACCGTTCAAATAAAGCAGACTCTTTACGTCAACGAAGACCTTCACGCCGTCCTGCTCGAAGACCTTATCGCCCGGACGCTCTTCGGTGTCGAGCGCGAGGTTGTAGCTCAGGCCCGAACAGCCGCCTCCCTGCACGCCGACTCTCAGGCCGCCTTCAGTCATCCCGTTATCGCGCATGATCTCGCGGACTCTTTCAACCGCGCGCTGAGTTAGTTGAATCCCTTGCTGAACACTCGTCGCCATCAATCTCACCCCCGCGTCACGCGTTGACCGCAGCCTCTTCGGTCTTAGCTTCGGCATCGCCGTTGGTTCTGGCCTGCTTCTGCTGGTAATCGCGAATAGCCGCCTTGATCGCGTCTTCCGCAAGCACCGAGCAGTGAATCTTGACCGGAGGCAGGTTCAGTTCCTTCACGATCTCGACGTTCTTGATCTGAAGCGCCTCGTCAAGCGTGCGCCCCTTGACCCACTCGGTCGCAAGGCTTGAGCTTGCGATGGCCGAGCCGCAGCCGAACGTCTTGAACTTCGCGTCCTCAATAATTTGCGTCTCAGGGTTGATCTTTATCTGAAGCTTCATCACGTCCGTGCTGTTACTTTGATGACCCGCTTCAGTCGGGCGGGCAAGCATTTCTGCTTGCCTCTGCATGTCGCCATGCAGATCGGACTATGTCTTCATCCGCACGCGGCGGATGCTCTGCGTATAGTCTCTGAGGGGGCAACCACGCCTTCCCTGCAAGTTGTCTCTGTTGTAGGATTTTTACCAAAGCTAACGCCAAAATGACTCTTCGGCACATATCGAATCGAGAAATAATTCGTCTCGAACTTCCGAGCTATCCTGTCGCACGACCAACCATTGATTGAGTAGAGATTGAATATCTCTTCGTAGAGCGGCTTGAGGTCTTGCTGCTTTACCGTGCGGTTCTCTACTGGAACCCACTTGTACTTCAAGCACTCGACCGGGCATTCGCCAACGTAGTCATAAAAACGCTCGATGCTCTTTTGATGAATGCGAAGCCTGTTGGTTCGCATTATCGAGCTTTTAATGCCTGCCGATTCAAGCAGCCCTTGCAGGTATTCAACTTCTTCTCGGTTGAATGCATCTGTGCAAATCATCATGTGCGCGCTGTTTCGATTGATTGAGCACGCACCCTCGCACAGAAACCAGTGCAACAGAAATTCTCGCGATATGCTGAGGTCTTTTGGCACCACTTTTCGCCCATACCTGTACCATCGGTTTCTCAACTCGGCGAATACAGGATGGGAAAGGGTTCGTAGCTCAGAGCACTCATATATCTTGCCGGTGCGCTTGTCCGACTTGCGAGTTCCATCTTTGACTCGCTCGACCGGAATGCCAAGCCGCCCGGCGATATACTCTACATACTCGCGGTTCGCTCGACGCTGTCCGAAATAGAACAGGTCTTGATTGCGCGGGATGTAACCATCGCCGATCATCAGTCCGTCAAGTATTTGGCTCTGTGTCTGGTCAAACATTGGTACCTACAACTTAACGAGAGTTTCTCGCATACAGCAGAGTTATGTGGCAACGTTACTTACCACATTCGGGAGCGCCGACAAGCCCTGTCCCGACGTTCGGGTCTTTCTTGTCGAGGCTCCCCACGTTTCGTGGATTGTTGTAATGGTCTATGACCTTATCGCTATACGCCATTTCGTTTTCCTTTCCTCTTCACGTAGTTGCTATCAATCGTTACTCATAAATCCATCATCGGGAAAGATTCCCGATGAAACACTCGAACTACTCACCGGCCCACTGCACTTTGCTGAGGTCAACGCCTTCCTGCACCATCTCCCACAGCGGCGACAGCTCGCGCAAACGATTGACGGCTTCATTCACGCGGCCAATCGTGTAATCAACTTCTTCTTCCGTGTTGAATCGGCCAAGCCCGAACCGGATCGAGCTGTGCGCAAGCTCTTCGCCAACGCCCAAAGCCTTCAGCACATAGCTCGGCTCAAGGCTCGCAGACGTGCAGGCCGAACCCGATGACACCGCGATGTCGTTTATGCCCATCAGCAGCGATTCGCCTTCAACATAGGCGAATGAAACATTCAGGTTGCCGGGCAGGCGACGGTCAAGGCTGCCGTTGACATAGACTTCCGGTATCTCGTTCATGATGCCCGTGCGCAATCGCTCGCGCAGTCGAAGCAGCTTTTCTGATTCTTCGCCCATCTCGGCCTTTGCAATCTCGCAGGCTTTGCCGAGTCCTACGATGCCTGTGACGTTCAACGTGCCGCTGCGCATTCCGCGCTCGTGGCCTCCGCCATCAATTATCGGCGTGAGCTGAACGCGCGGATTCTTGCGCCGCACGTACAACGCGCCGACGCCCTTCGGCCCGTACATCTTGTGCGCAGAGATAGAAACCAGATCAACGTTGAACTCATTCACATTGAACGGGACCTTGCCGATGCCCTGCGTAGCGTCCGTGTGGAACAACACGCCTCGCTCTTTGCAGACGCGCCCGATTTCAGCAATCGGCTGAATCACGCCAATCTCGTTATTGGCGAGCATTACTGAAACGAGAATCGTCTTGTCGGTGATTGCATTCTTCACATCATCGGGCGAAATCAATCCGTCGCTTGCGACCGGGAGATACGTGACCTTGAAGCCGCGCTTCTCTAACTTCTTGCATGCGTCGAGCACGGCTTTGTGCTCGGTGACGACCGTGATGATGTGGTCGCCTTTCTCGTAGTACATCTCGGCGACGCCTTTGATGGCGAGGTTGTCTGATTCGGTCGCGCCGCTTGTAAAAACAATTTCTTTAGACGTTGCGCCGATCAGGTCGGCCACCTGCTTGCGCGCATTCTCGACCGCTTCTTCCGCAGCCCAGCCGAACTGGTGATTGCGGCTCGCTGCATTGCCGAATATTTCAGTAAAGTAAGGAGCCATCGTTTCGAACACCCGTGGGTCGCACGGCGTCGTCGCGTGATTGTCCATGTAAATTGGGAGCTTAAGCGCCATTTTCTATCTCCTTAATTTTAAGCCTCTAAAACTTGTCGTGCCCGTTTGCCGGGCCTCAATACCTCTAAGCCACCTCAGCCGTTTCAGGCTTTATCGTTTCTTCAATCTTCTTTTTTCTATTCGCCATTATGAGATTCGATTTTATTCTCAAACCATAAACCACTTCCGGCTTCGACTTGTTGCACAAATCTGCAAGCGTAACCGAATCCAAAAAGTTGTCAATGTGCTCGGCCAACTGCTTCCAGATTGCGCCGCTTATGCAGGTCTCTCCGATGCGGCAATTGTCAACCGAACCGTCATTCGTAAAACATGAACTCGTATAAAGCGGCGGCTCGATCAATCTGATAATCTCGCCGATGGTAATCTCCGACGGGTCGCGCGCAAGCACGTAACCTCCGTGCGGCCCGCGCACGCTTCGGACGACGTTGCCCTTGCGCAACTGCTGAAAGAGCTGTTCGAGGAACAAAAGCGAAATCCCTTCGCGTTTCGATATGGCCGCAAGCGGCACAGGCTGTCCATCTGAATGGTTGGCAATGTCGAGCACCGCCCGCACCGAATATTTGCCTTTCGATGAAATCTGCATGGCCCTCAACCCACAGTTGCCGTTGATAAGCCTCTTCACTTTAAAATCCCCGACTATAAAAGTCAAGTTTATTCTGACTAAAATAGTCAGGTTTTTCAACGGACTTGTAATCGTAAATATTTCTACATTTACGCAGCTTCGCGCCCCGGGCCAATTTATTTGTTAATGCCTTTAATTAAACTTGACTTAGAAGTACAGATTTTCTAGTATGGAATGGAAAGGCTTCAAGACGACGATTGAAAAATGTCTTTATCCTTTCCGCGCAAGGAGGCACAGATGAGCGCTAAAGCAAACACAATAGAATCGCTGGTGAGCAGGGAATACAAATACGGCTTCGTCACCGAGATTGAGACTGAAAGCGTGCCGCCTGGTTTGAACGAGGAGATCATTCGCACAATCTCGGCCAGGAAAAACGAACCGGAGTTCATGCTTGAGTGGCGATTGAATGCTTATCGTCATTGGGCGAGCCTTGAGAGAGCGCAAGCAGAGCCGAAGTGGGCCAACGTCCATTATCCGCCG
This sequence comes from Blastocatellia bacterium, assembly GCA_035575515.1. Lineage (GTDB taxonomy): Bacteria > Acidobacteriota > Blastocatellia > UBA7656 > UBA7656 > DATLXU01. The sequence goes on along the minus strand of DATLXU010000017.1, from coordinate 91,297 downwards.
ATTGATTATCAATCAATCGTTTATTACTCGGCCCCCAAGACAAAAAAGGATCGGCCCAAGAGCCTCGACGAAGTTGATCCAGAATTGCTGAGGACTTACGAAAAGCTCGGCATTCCGCTCCGTGAGCAAGAGATACTCGCTGGTGTTGCTGTTGATGCGGTATTCGATAGCGTCTCGGTCGCTACGACGTTTAAGGAGAAGCTGGCCGAACTGGGAATCATCTTCTGCTCTTTTTCGGAAGCCGTTCAGGAGCACCCTGAACTGGTCAAAAAGTATCTCGGCTCGGTCGTGCCTTACACGGACAACTTTTTTGCGGCGTTGAACTCTGCCGTGTTCAGCGACGGCTCGTTCGTCTATGTGCCAAAGGGCGTGCGATGCCCGATGGAGCTTTCGACTTACTTCCGCATCAACGCTCAGAACACGGGCCAGTTCGAGCGCACGCTGATTATCGCCGATGAAGGCGCGTATGTCTCATATTTGGAAGGCTGTACTGCGCCGATGCGCGATGAGAATCAGCTTCATGCTGCCGTCGTCGAGCTGGTCGCACTCGATAACGCGACTATCAAATACTCGACTGTGCAGAACTGGTATCCGGGCGATAAGGAAGGGCGCGGCGGCATTTACAACTTCGTCACCAAGCGCGGGAAGTGTCTCGGCAAAAACTCGATGATTTCCTGGACGCAGGTCGAGACCGGCTCGGCCATAACCTGGAAGTATCCGAGCTGCATCTTGATGGGCGATAATTCCGTTGGCGAGTTTTATTCAGTGGCGCTCACGAACAACTATCAACAGGCCGATACCGGAACGAAGATGATTCACATCGGCAAGAACACCCGCAGCACGATCATATCGAAAGGCATCTCTGCGGGCCGCGGACAGAACACCTATCGCGGAATGGTGAAGATAACCAAAAGCGCCGAGGGCGCGCGCAACTATTCGCAGTGCGACTCGCTGTTGCTCGGCGACAAGTGCGGCGCGCACACGTTCCCGTACCTCGAAGTCAAGAATTCAACTGCGCAGGTGGAGCATGAAGCTACCACATCGAAGATCGGCGAGGACCAAATCTTCTACTTCCGCCAGCGAGGGCTTTCGACCGAAGACGCGGTGAGCATGATTGTCAACGGCTTCTGCAAGCAGGTTTTCCGCGAGCTGCCGATGGAGTTCGCCGTTGAAGCGCAGAAGCTGCTGGGCGTGAGCCTCGAAGGAAGCGTTGGATGAGAAAGCCATCGGCGGTCAGCACTCAGCTATCAGCCTGGATAAACAACTCGCTAATTGAAAGCTGACCGCTGAAAGCTATTAACGATGGAGCAAAGAATGCTGGAAATCAGAAATCTACATGCAAATGTTGATGGCAATGAAATCCTGCGAGGCATTGACCTTAAGGTGAACGCGGGCGAAGTCCACGCCATCATGGGGCCGAACGGTTCGGGCAAAAGCACGCTAGCTCACGTGCTCGCCGGGCGCGACGGCTACGAAGTGACCGCAGGCGAAGTCATCTACGAAGGCAAAGACCTGCTTGCGATGCCACCCGAAGATCGCGCACGCGAAGGCGTCTTTCTCGCTTTTCAATACCCAGTCGAGATTCCCGGCGTCAGCAACATGTATTTTCTGCGCGCGGCCCTAAACGCTGTGCGCAAGCATCGCGGGCTTGATGAAATTGATGCGATGGATTTTCTGAAGATGGTCCGCGAGAAGATGAAGCTGCTCGATATGGACAACACGATGATGAATCGCGCGGTCAACGAAGGTTTTTCGGGCGGCGAGAAAAAGCGCAACGAGATTTTTCAGATGGCCGTGCTTGAGCCGCGCCTCGCAATACTGGACGAAACCGATTCGGGTCTCGACATTGACGCGTTAAAGATAGTCGCTGGCGGCATCAACGCGCTGCGCAGCCCCGACCGCGCGATAATTCTGGTGACGCATTATCAACGATTGTTGAACTACGTCGTGCCAGATTTTGTGCATGTTCTGTCTGACGGTCGCATCGTCAAGTCGGGCGGCAAAGAACTGGCGCTTGAGCTTGAGCAAAAAGGCTACGGCTGGATTGAAGCAAGCGCGCAGCCCGTCCGAGGAGTTTCTAGCTGATGATCGGAGTCAAAGAAACCCAAAACATATTTCTGCCTAACTTCGCGGAGCTTGAAAAGCGTGTCGCGCGAGACGGGCAGTTGTGGCTTCATCCGCTTCGCAAGCAAGCGTTCGAGCGTTTTGTCGAGCTTGGATTTCCCACAACAAAACTGGAAGAGTGGAAGTACACAAGCGTCGCGCCGATTGCCAGGCTGCAATTCCAGCCCGCGCGGTATGTTGACAATCTGACCGCTGAGAGGCTCAGCGATTTTCCCGTTGCGGATATAGCTTTCGATCAAGAGTGTAGCCGTCTTGTGTTCGTCAACGGCCACTTCAGCCGTAAGCTCTCATCGCTCGACCTGCCGCAGGGAGTTAAAGCAATCAGCCTCGCCGAAGCTGTCTGCACCGAGAACGAAATCGTGAAGGCGCATCTGGCGCGTTATGCGAAGCGCGAGAACGCAGCTCAGGCTTTCGTTGCGCTCAATACCGCGTTCACCGAAGACGGCGCGTTCATCGAGATACCGGACAACTTGATTCTCGACAGGCCCGTCTTCCTGCTGTTCGTTTCAACCGCAGGAGAGCAGCCTATGGCTTCGCATCCTCGCAATTTGATAGTCGTCGGCAATAACAGCCAGGCCAGCATCATCGAGGGCTACGTTGGAATCGAAGACAAGATTTATTTTGTTAACGCGGTGACGGAAATCGTCGCTGGCGAAAACGCAGTGGTTGAACACTACAAGCTGCAACACGAAAGCCTTAGCGCGTTTCACGTCGCAACCGTGCAGGCGCATCAGGCGCGCAGCAGCAACTTTGTTAGTCACTCAATCTCGTTTGGCGGCGCGCTTGTTCGCAATGACACAAACTCAACGCTTGATGGCGAAGGCGCTCAGTGCACATTGAATGGTCTGTACCTGACCGCAGGCAATCAGCACGTTGATAATCACACGATGATTGATCACGCTCGTCCGCACGGCACGAGCCGCGAGCTTTACAAAGGCATACTCGACGGCAATTCGACAGCCATCTTCAACGGCAGCATCGTCGTGCGCAAAGACGCGCAAAAGACCGACGCGCGGCAGACGAACAAGAATCTTCTGCTGTCGGAAGAAGCGACCGTCAACAGCAAGCCGCAGCTTGAGATTAACGCCGACGACGTGAAGTGCTCGCACGGCACGACCATCGGCCATCTCGAAGAGGACTCGATCTTTTACCTTCGCTCGCGCGGCATCGGCGAAGAGCAATCGCGCAACCTGCTGATATTCGCGTTTGCCAACGACGTGCTCGGCCAGATGAAAGTCGAATCGGTTCGCGCGCGGCTTGAGCCGCGTTTGCTTGCGCAATTATCCGAAGCGCGGTGAGGAAAAACCATGAGAGCAACAGGCGAGGTCATTGTCTCAACTGAAATCGAAGCGAAGCGCGAAACACTTCGCGGCTCGTTTGACGTGAGTCGAATCAGGGAAGACTTTCCGATTCTGAAACAACTCGTGCACGGAAAGCCGCTCGTGTATCTCGACAACGCTGCAACCAGCCAGAAGCCGCAGGCGGTCATTGACGCGATGCTCAGATACTACACGCAGGATAATTCAAACATTCATCGCGGCGTTCACACGCTGAGCGAGCGGGCGACCGCGCAGTACGAAGAGGCTCGCGCGAAAGCGCAGCGGCTGATCAACGCCGCAGATTCGAGAGAGATAATCTTCACGCGCGGCGCGACCGAAGCGATTAATCTGGTCGCCAGCGCCTGTGGCCGCGAGCGCGTTGGCGGTGGAGATGAAGTTCTCATCACCGCGATGGAGCATCACTCGAACATCGTCCCATGGCAGATGCTCTGCGAAGAGCGTGGCGCAAGCTTGCGCGTCGCGCCGATCAACGACGACGGCGAATTGTTGATTGACGAATTTGAAAAGCTGTTGAATGAGCGAACAAGATTCGTATCGGTTGCTCACATCTCGAACGCGCTTGGAACGATCAATCCTGTTCGGCGAATAATTGAGATGGCGCGCAGCCGGAACATCCCTGTGCTGATTGACGGGGCGCAGGCCGCGCCGCATTTGAAGATTGATGTGCAAGAGCTTGATTGCGACTTTTACGCTTTTTCAGGTCACAAAATTTATGGCCCGACCGGCATTGGAGTGTTGTACGGCAAGGCTCATCTGCTTGAAGCGATGCGCCCCTATCAGGGCGGCGGCGATATGATAGCTTCCGTCTCGTTTGAAAAAACGGTTTACAACACGATCCCGTACAAGTTCGAGGCGGGCACTCCGAACATCGCTGGAACAATCGGGCTTGGCGCGGCGATTGATTATGTCAATCAAGTCGGTCTGGACAACATTGCGGCTTACGAGCATGAGCTTTTGGAGTACGGCACGAAAGCGTTGTCTGAAATTCCGGGCGTGCGGCTCATCGGCACGGCAAAAGAAAAAGCGAGCGTGCTTTCATTCGTCATCGAAGGCGTACATCCTCACGACGTGGGCACAATTCTTGATCGTGAAGGCGTTGCTATTCGCACGGGCCATCATTGCGCGCAGCCGGTGATGGAGCGATTCGGCGTGCCCGCAACGTCGCGCGCGTCGCTGGCTTTTTACAACACGCGCGAAGAGATTGACGCGCTCGTTGCAGGTATCTGCAAGGTCAAGGAGGTCTTTCGAGCATGACGGAACTTGGCGAGCTTTATCAAGAGTTGATACTCGATCACAGCAAAAGCCCGCGCAACTTTCGCCGCATCGAAGAGGCCAGTCGCAGCGCCGAGGGCTATAACCCGCTTTGCGGCGACAAGGTGAAAGTCTTTTTGAAAATGGAGGGTGATGTTGTTAGCGATGTCAGCTTTCAAGGTTCGGGCTGCGCTATCTCGACTGCATCGGCTTCGATTATGACCGAAACCGTGAAGGGCAAGACGCAAGCCGAAGCCGAAAGACTCTTTAAGACGTTTCACGATTTAGTTACAGGCCGTCCGCCGAAATCCGACCAGGAGTTGGGCAAGCTCGCGGTATTTTCCGGCGTGAGCGAGTTTCCCACTCGCGTCAAGTGCGCGACCCTTTCATGGCACACGCTGCGCTCAGCATTGAGCGGCAACGGCGAAGTGGTATCAACGGAGTGATTGGTTTTTAGAGTGATTTGCGAATGAATGTATGAGTTTGGAGTGCGGTGAAAGTCACCGCTTTGGATTGAAAATTAAAAGCTGCGAGCGTGTCGCAGCACTCCAAATTTGTCGCACATCAAAATAATCTGATTTGGTTTCTGGTTAAGAAAATGGAGAACGCACCGAGGGAGCTAAAGGTAATTGATCTCGAAGCGCCGATCATCGAGGCGCTGCGCACCTGTTATGACCCGGAGATTCCTGTGGACATCTATGAGCTTGGATTGATCTATGGAATTGATGTGAAGCCGACCGGCGAGGTGACAATCAAGATGACGCTCACTGCGCCGAATTGCCCTGCGGCAGCAGCGTTGCCGATTGAGGTTGAGCAAAAGGTTCAGGCAGTGCCCGGCGTGAAGGATGTTACGGTTGAACTGGTGTGGGACCCGCCCTGGTGCTCGGATAGAATGTCGGATGCGGCGCGGCTTCAGCTTGGTTTGTTTTGATTTCTGGCAGAGGACTTGAATATGAAATTAACGGCGCAGGAAGAATACGGGCTTCGCTGCCTGCTGCAAATCGGACGGTTAGGCGACGGCGTGAGCCTGACTATACCTCAGATCAGTCAGGCTGAAGGAATCTCGACCGATTACGTTGCAAAGCTTATGCGAATCTTGCGGCAGGGCGGGCTGGTCAAAAGCGTTCGCGGCCAGGCCGGTGGCTATCGGCTCGCGCGCCCGGCAGACAAAATCGTAATCAGCGATGTAATCCTTGTGTTGGGAGGCCGCCTGATTGAAACTGATTTCTGCGAGCGACACGCGGGCGGCGAATCGTCTTGCCTGCACTCGACCGATTGCTCGATTCGCTCGCTATGGCGCGCGGTGCAGACCGCGATAGATCAAGTGCTGAGCAAGACAACGCTGAAAGATTTGTTGTGCAACGAGCAGCAAATGGCCTCTCTCGTCAGCGATCTAATTCCTGCGTCAAACCGATGGATGAGTCAATCCGAATCTCTCGCTGAGTCGGCGGAGTAAGCAAACGGGTTGGGTATCGTTCTCGCAGGATCATTCCATGCTCTTATGCGTGCGCTGATGACGATAAGTCATGGCGCATCCTCATCACCAATATTTTTATAGTTCGTGCTGGCGCGACAGCCCTTGTGCTATAATCGCGGTCAACCGAAAAAGCGAGGTTCAGCCCGTCAGGTGAATTCATGGGAGTTTCATCGCAGATTACCGAGTTGATCGCGGACTGGCGCGGCGGACGTGAAGGCGCGTTCGACCAGTTGTTCGCACTCGTCTATGATGAGCTGCGCTCGCTCGCTTCGGGTTACATGAAGCGCGAGCGGCCAGACCACACGCTGCAAACGACCGCGCTCGTCAATGAGGCTTATCTGAAACTCGTCGGCCATAAAGATTCGCTGCTCGAAAACCGATTGCACTTTTTCGCCGTCGCCGCTCGCGTCATGCGCCAGATATTGATTGACCACGCGCGCATGCGCCACAAGCAAAAGCGCGGCGGCAAGGCCATCAAAATTTCGCTCGATGAAGCGATGATTATGCCCGACGAGCGAGCCTCGGACTTGCTCGCGCTCGACGATGCGCTTAAAGAGTTAGCTGCGATAGACGAAAGAAAAAGCCGCGTCGTCGAGCTGAGATTTTTCGGCGGCATGACGATTGAAGAAACGGCAGAGTTTCTAGGTGTGTCGTTCAACACGGTCGTGAGAGATTGGGATATGGCGCGGGCATGGCTTTATAGAAACATACACGGTGACGGCGATGAAAGCTGAACGCTGGCAGAGAATCGAAGAGTTGTTCGGGGCGGCGCTTGAGATTGCGCCCGACGAGCGCGCCGTTTTTCTGATGAACGAGTGCGGGAGCGACGACGCGCTTCGCCGCGAAGTTGAGACTCTGCTTGCTTCGCACAAGCGCGCGGGCGATTTCATTCAGGCGCCCGCTTTCGAAGAAGCCATCGGTCTCATCAAAGCGCCAGAGCAGACGCTCCCAAAAGGCCATCGCATCGGACCATACGAAATCATCTGCGAGATAGGGCGCGGCGGCATGGGCGCGGTCTATCTCGCAACGCGCGCCGACGATGAATACAAAAAGCGCGTCGCCATCAAGCTCATCAAGCGAGGCTTGGACACGGACGACATTCTCCGCCGCTTCCGCAATGAGCGGCAGATACTCGCCTCGCTCGATCATCCGAACATTGCGCGGCTCTTAGACGGCGGAACTACTGATGAAGGCTTGCCCTACTTCGTAATGGAATACGTCGAAGGTTTGCCGCTGATGGATTACTGCGACCGCGAGCGGCTTTCGACCGTCGAGCGATTGAAGCTCTTTCGCAAAATCTGCGCGGCGGTTCAGCACGCGCATCAGAACCTCGTCGTGCATCGCGACCTAAAGCCATCGAATATAATCGTAACCGCAGGCGGCGAGCCGAAGCTTCTGGACTTCGGCATTGCGAAATTCCTCAACCCTGAGATGTCCGCGCATACAATCGCGCCGACAGCTACTGCGATGCGATTGATGACGCGCGATTATGCAAGCCCTGAGCAGGTGCGCGGCCAGCCCATCACGACGGCTTCAGACGTTTATAGCTTGGGCGTTCTTCTCTACAGACTCCTAACCGGCCATCACCCTTATCAATTCAAGACGCCGTTGCCTAGCGAAGTCGAGCGCGTCATCTGCGAAACGGAGCCGCAACGCCCCAGCGATGCAGTTAAACGTGTTGAAGAAGTGACAACATCCGACGGCGAATCGGTGCAACTCACGCCGGAGCTTGTAAGCAGCACGCGCGACGGCGAACCGCAAAAACTCCGCCGGATGTTGAGCGGCGACCTTGATACGATAATCCTGATGGCTATGCGCAAAGAGCCTGCTAGGCGCTACTCATCAGTTGAACAGTTCTCCGAAGACATACGCCGCTACCTCGAAGGCTTGCCCGTTCTCGCGCGTAAAGACACTTTTGCTTACCGCGCTTCAAAATTCGTCAGGCGGCACAGGGCAGGCGTGGCGGCTGCGACGCTCGTTGCCATTGCAATCATCGCGGGCATCGTGGCGACGCTGTGGCAGGCGCGCATCGCACGCGAGCAGCGCGATGCGGCACGTCTTGCACAGACCAAAGCCGAACGCATCAGCAAATTTCTTTCCGCCGCGCTTTCTTATTCTGACCCTGCGGCTGCATTTGCGGGCACGAAGAATCGCCGCGGCGCGACAATCAATCAGATGCTTGATGACATCGCGCCGAGAATCGAGACTGAGCTTGCAGACCAGCCCGAAGTCCGCGCTTCGATAGAGCGAACCGTCGGCTATGCTTACATCGCGCAACATCGCGACGCTGAAGCCGAGCGTTACTTAAACATTGCGCTCGAAACTCAATTGAAGATTTACGGCGAAGACAGTCAGGAGACCGCCTACACGCTCGCGGGCCTGGCACTGGTGCAGGCGAATAAAGGCAATTACGCAGAAGCGGAAAGAATGCTACAGAAGGTGATTGCAACTTATCGCAATAACCCGCCGACGGAGCAGATTCATATCAAAGTCTTTGTCGGCGCGCTTGTGGATTTCGGCGACGTGCAGTGGACGAAAGGCGATTACAACGCCGCCGAGTCGGCTTACAACGAAGCTCTGACTTTCGCTTCGCACTTGCAGGGCAGAGACCGCCAGTTGATAACGGATGCAAAAGCGGGCTTAGGCAGGGGGCGCTACGCACAAGGGCGACTCGATGAAGCTGTATCGCTGCTCGGTGAGGCCGCCGACGAATATCGCAGCCAGCCGCACACGCAATGGAAGCTGCCCTTCGCGCTTAATTTCCTGGCTCAGGTTTTGACCTGGAAGGGTGAGTACGACCACGCCCTGACCGTCTTGCGTGAGAGCGAAGCCGTCAGTCTTGAAATATGGGGCGAGAACAACTTTGACTATCCCCGCAGCCTATGGCTGGAGGTTTACGCATTCTGCTTCAAGGGGGATTATGACAAAGCAGAAAAGTCTTTGAATAGAGCAGAAGAAATCTACAATCGCAATTTCCCGGACAACAAAGTTGTAATGGCTAATTTATACGATGCGCGCTGCCTGATTTTGACTCGCACGGGCCGCGCGCGTCAGGGCGAAATGTCCGGGCGGCAGGCAGTTGAGTTGTATGAAGGCTCGATAAATCGCGGGGCGGCAAGCACGACGCTTGCGCGTATTCACCTGGCTGAGAATTTGACTGCGCAGAAAAAATATGACGAAGCCGAGCGCATTCTGCTTGAAGCATACAAAGACGCAAGCGACGTTCAAGGCGCGCAGCACTGGCGCACAAAAGATGTAGCGCGCGAGTTGATTAAACTTTACGAGTTACGCAACAGGCCCGACCTCGCGGCGCAGTACCGCGCATTGCCTGTCAATTAACGCCCGCCTTGCGGAAAGCCGCTACCTCACAAGCGATTTCAATTTCTGCAATCGCTCTTCGGCGGCGGCGAGCGTCTCGTCACGCTTGCAAAACGTAAATCGCACCTGCGAGCGGCCAAGCTCAGGCTCATGATAAAAGCTGCTGCCGGGAACAACGGCAACGCCGACATCTTTCACAAGAAAGCGCGCGAACTCAACGTCGTCCGCATAACTGAACGCAGAGATGTCGGTCATTATGTAATAAGCGCCATCGGGATCGAAACACTTGAAGCCGACGTCTTTCAACACGGCGAGCACGCGCTCGCGCCGCGCCGCGTAATCCGATTGCAGCTTGTTGTAGTACGAGCGCGGAAGCCGCAACGCCACCGCGCCCGCTTCCTGAAGCGGAGCCGCTGCGCCAACCGTGAGAAAGTCATGAACTTTGCGAATCGCCGACGTTATCTCCGCAGGCGCGATGATGTAGCCCACGCGCCAGCCCGTCACCGAATAAGTCTTTGACAAGCCGTTAATCGTAATAGTGCGCTCACGCATTCCGTCGAGCGTCGCCATCGCAATGTGCTTCTTGTCGTTGAACAGAATGTGCTCGTAGATTTCATCCGTGATTGCGACGACGTTCCACTTGTGGCAAAGCCGCGCAATCGTTTCAAGCTCTTCGCGCGAGAAGACTTTGCCCGTAGGGTTGTTCGGCGTGTTGATGATTATCGCTTTCGTTTTGTCGTTGAACGCGGTGGCAAGCTCATCCTCATCGAAATGCCAGTCGGGCGCGTAGAGTGTGACGTATCGTGGCGTTGCGCCCGACAAAATTGCATCCGGCCCGTAGTTTTCATAAAACGGCTCGAAGACGATCACTTCATCGCCGGGATTCGTAATCGCCATCATCGCGGCCATCATCGCTTCCGTCGAGCCGCACGTCACCGTGATTTCGCGCTCAGGGTCAACTTCCAGCCCCAGATACCACGAAGACTTTTCTGCAATCGCGTCGCGAAATTTTTTCGCGCCCCACGTGATTGCGTACTGATTGATGTCGGCCATTATCGCGTCGCACGCGGCGAGCTTTATCTCTTCGGGCGCGGAAAAATCGGGAAAGCCCTGCGAGAGGTTTATCGCGCCGTGCTGATTGGCCTGGCGCGTCATCTCTCTGATTACCGATTCAGTGAACAGCTCCGCCTTGCGGGAAATAATCTGTTTGGTCATAAATCGTCGGTCGTTTCAGGTATCACAGATAGCGACTCTTTAGAATCTCAATGTGATGACGCTCGTGGCCTGCGATGATGTAGAGCAGCGCTCGCACGCTAACCTCTTTTTCGCTTGCGATTCCGGTTCGACTCAGAGCCTCGTTGCTGAACGAGCTAAACAGCCGAATATTTCCACGCCTGACGTGCTCAAACTCTTCTGCAAGGTCCGCCAGCTTCCGTTCATCAAACCCGCCGGTTCGGACGTAGTCATCCTGCTCGAAGCTCGCAAGCGGCGTTTTGTCGTTTCGGGCAAAGCGGAGCGCGCGGTAAGCAAAGACTCGCTCGGCGTCAATTATATGCCCGATGACTTCTTTGATGCTCCATTTGTCGGGCGCGTACCGATAACCCGCTTTTGATTCCGGTATGCTGCTGAGCAAGCTCAATGTGTCTTCGAGTTGCTGGCTGAGCGTCTGGATGATGTCGCCTTCCGGCACAAGGCTGATGTATCGGACGTAATAGGGCGCGTACTCCGCGCTGGATGGGCGAAGGGCTAATGCGCTGGACATGGTTGCGTCTCCTGTTGAAACAATTTCGTTATCGTTTGTCCATTTGCTGCTTCAACTGCTCGATTATGGATTCAACAGCAGAAGCATATTCGCCTTCGGGATCAAGTCGCAAGTAATTCTGATAAGCTTCAATAGCTTCCTTGTAGCGATTGGCTTTTTCGAGTATCTCGGCAAGCTGGTAATAAAGTATCGGCTCGGTCTCCATGTCCTGAATGATGCCCGTGCGATACTCTCTGGCAATTTCATCAGTCAGGCGCGGGTCGTTCAGCTCGTTGAGCGCGATGGCAAGCCCAATGTGCGCTTCGAACTGATTGCCGCGTGCGATGCGCAGAGCCTTGCGGTATTCAACTATTGATTCTTCGATGAGTCCCTGATTGCGCCTGAGATTGGCAAGAACAGTTTGAGCTTCTGCAAGCGTGCGGCCTCCCATTCTTATCGCAGCCTGAATCTGTTTCTCGGCTTCCTGAAAATCCTGAAGCGCGGTCAGGCTTCGCGCCATCGCAATTCGCGGCTCTGCAAAGAGGGACCGCAACTGAATCGCCTGCTTGTATTCATCAACGGCATCTTTGTTCTTCCCTCTATCGCGCAGGTCTTCGCCCTTTTGAAAATGCAACGTGGCTTCATCTGTTATTGGCTTTTGAGTGATCTTAAGCGTGCGACTGCCGCCAGAGGCGATGACAACGGCGCCGTTGAAATCTGCAAAGCCCGTAGTCCTCACGCGAACGGGAAACGAGCCAGCCCACACGCGCTTCAACTCAAGCTCGCCTTTTTCGTTCGTTACCCCGTGTCGCACGTTGTTGATGTAGATGACCGAACCCGCATGGCCCGTGATGACTTTCAACGCGCCGGTCGGATGATGTGAAGGATTTGCTCTCTGCGCTTGCGCTTCAACAGCTATGAAGAGTGACAAGATTAACCACAGAGACACAGAGGCACGGAGAACGCACCGATACGCAAAACATATTTTTCTAGCGCCTCTGTGTTTTCTCTGTGTCTCCGTTTCTCTGTGGTTACGTCCCATCATTCTTTATAAAGCCTTCGGTAGTTTGCCGCGTATCGCAGCACTCCCATGACGTAGCCGCGAGTCTCGCTGAACGGGATTGATTCGATCCAATCTTCGATGTCGAAATTGCCCCGCGCAGCTATCCACGCTCGCGCGCGGCCAGGCCCCGCGTTGTACGCCGCAGCCGCGTACTCAATCCGGTTGTTGAACTGGCCGAGCATCTGAGCCAGGTAATTCATACCGAGCTTGATGTTGACCGCAGGATTATAAAGATCAGCCGCAGTAATTGCGCCGCCGCCCTGTCGTTTTGAAATCACCTGCGCGGTAGCAGGCATCACCTGCATAAGGCCGCGAGCGCCAACGCGGGAAATCGCTGTAGGATTAAACACGCTCTCCTGTCGAATCAACCCCGCTACTATATACGGATCAATCCCGTATCGCTTCGCTTCTTCCTTGATCGTGTTCCAGTTGTTGAGCGGGAACATTATCTCCCACGCCTCGCGCGGGACGTCCGATTCTTTGTACGAATAAATGTCCGGGTAGCCGCGACGAAGCACAAGCGTTGCTTGAAAATTATCTCCGCGCCGCGAGTAAAGCTGCGCAAGCCTGAGATTCAACTGTGGCGAAGCAGGAGCCGATTCAATCGCTTTGTTCAACTCTTTTACCGCAAGCTCGTCAAGCCCGATCAATTCGAGATCATCTGCTCTCGCAACGTAATTTGCTTCCGAGCCGTTGGCCGTCTCGTGAATCTTTTCGACGTGGAGCGCGTTGCGGCGAATGCGCTCAAGGTCCGAGCCTGCCTTTGCCTGCTCAGCTTTCAACGCCGGATCAGCCGAGCGCAATGCGGCGGCGCGGATGTTTGCAATATAACCGTGATAGCCGTAGCGGTATCGTTCAATCACTATGTCGTACAACGCAAGCGCGCGCGCGCGGTTGCCCATTCGCTCTTCGGATTTCGCGGCCCAGAATCCCGCTTCGCCGATGTATTTCGTTTCGGGATAGCGATAATTTGCAAGATGCTGCTCAAGCGCGCGCGCGGCTTCCGCATAGTTCTTCGCAAGATACGCATGCCTCCCGACGTAGTAAGACGCTTCGGGCGCGTACTGGCTTTTGGGGTAAACGGTGAACAACTGTCGAAAGCGCGCGGCTGCTTCCGATTCGCGATCCTGCTTGTCGAGGTCTTTCGCCAAATTATAAAGCGCGTCCTGCGCCCATCGGGTGGCTGAATACTGCTTCAGCAATTTATCAACAATCAATGCGGACTCGCCTGCGCGATTCGACCGGCGCAACGCTTCAGCCTGATTCATCAACGCTTCGGCTTTAAGATTCGCGTCGCGCTCGCTCACGCGGGCAAGCGAGGTGATGGCCTGCGCGGGCATCCGTGCATTCAACTGGCTGATGCCGCGATGCAGATTAATTTCGTCTTCTTGCTCCGCATCGGGAAACCGCGCGACCAATTGATCGAAACTTTTAACAGCTTCGGCATATTGCTTCGCTTGAAACAGTGCTTCGCTTCTCGCGCGCAGCTCTTCAGCAGTGCCGGGATTGTCATTGATTGAAGCGCCGAGCGTCGTGAGTTTAGCTTCGGCATCAACGGCGGCGCGCGTCGCGGGCATTTCAAAATAAATCTTGCGATAGATTCTTATCGCTTCATCAGTTTTGCCCGTCGCTTCATTGACCTGAGCCGTGATGAATACCGCATCCGGGTCTTTCGCCTCGACCATCGCGGCAATCTCTTTCATCGCGCTCGCGGGGTCGCCGAGCGCGAGTGCCATTCGCGCAGCTTGCAACTTCGCATCGCGCGCTCGGAGCGAATCCGCGTGCTTAGTATAGACGATGCCGTAATCGCGCAGAGCCTCACCCTTCTGGTCGTTTGCGGCTTCACTTTCGGCGCGCAGGAAATAAGCGTAATCGCCAATCGAGCTGTTCGTATCAATCGCGCGAGCATCGAGCGCATCAATTGCGGCAGAGAAGTTTTGCGCTGAATAATAGAGGTAGCCGCGCAGGAATTTCGCAAGCGCCGCCGTTCTAGTCTGCGGATACTTTGACTCTATGCGCTGAAGGTCAGTAGCCGCGGGCCGCCCATCAGAACTGGTTATGAGCGCGCGAAGCTCCGCGATGCCGCGAACGGGATCGGTTTGCGCGCGCTGGCAAGAAACAGTTGCGGGCATAATCAATATTAAAAGCAGAACTATCGTGGGCATCATTGTGAATGCGTGTTTCTTATGATTGACTGAGCGGCGCTCATAGCTGATTGGCTTTGGCATGGAAACTCCCATTTATGGCTGACTGCGCACAAGTGTCATGGGGCTGATGAGAATTATCCTTGAAAAGGTTGGCCGGCAACAAGTGGAAACAGTGGCCCGCAATCAGATTGCAGCAAAGAACTAACCACAGGCCACTGATTATTTTTTATTAGACCGCCACAGACGGGCCGGGATAATCAGAGCCGAGCTTCGACGGGTCGCCTTCGGCCAAAGTGTTGACCAACTCGTCATAGAAGTAATCGAACTTTGCCGCGACCTGCGGGGTCACGCGCTTCTCATACATTTGGCGGCTGCGGTCAATGTCTTCTTTGAGCCGGTCATAGAGATCGCCGTTGCGGCGGCCTTCAGCGACCTTCTGCTCGTTGTAGAGCTTTATTTCGCTCACGAGCAGCCGAGCAAATCGGCGCGCGTCGTTGTGAAGTTTCTCTTCTTCATCGAGCGCGGCAGTGCGCGATGAAACTGCGCTCCAGCTTTCCTGTGTCTGATGAACTGGCGGCGGCGCGCTCACGGCTGGCTCGACTGTTGTGGGTGGTTCGGTCGCCGGTTTGAAGAATGTCGGAGCGGGTGGCGCGGCTTGATGCGCGGCGGTTGAAGCTGCAGGTTGAGGATGCAATTCGCCCGATGGCGCAGTTTGCACGTGCGGCAATGCGCCGCTCGTAGGCGCAGCGGGTTCGCTCGGTTGCTGCGCGGCTTGCGTTGGAGATGGTTGCGTTGCAGCAGGTTTGGCTGATTCGCTCACCCTTGTTCTGAGCGATACAAGCTCGACCACGAGGCCCGAAGTATTGACGAGCAATTCGATGGCTTCGACGTTGATGGCGTTTTCGCCATGGTCTGCCGAGTCTGCATAGACAATGGCGGCGGTCTTGCCTCGCACCTTGAGCGGCACGGCGAGCACGCGTTGAGGTTGAAGGTTGCCGATGTGGCTGAAGATTAATTGATTTTCTGCGTGTTCGTCGGGCGAGCCGTAAAAAGTCTGATTCGCGCCCGTCGCCGCGCGAAGCGCCGTGTCCGATTGAAGCGAAATCGAAAGTCCGCGAATATTCCCGCCGGTCTCTTCAATTCCGCGAGCGGCCCACGCCAGCGCGTTCGGTCCTTTGACGACAAACAGCACGACGCGGGGCGCGAAGTTTGCCGCGCGGGCTATCAACGCGTTGAGCACTTCGGCCTGCGTGCGCTGCTCGTTAAGTTCCGTTACGGAATCCCTCAGCAGCGCGATATCGGCTCCGAGCCGCACGCTTGCCGCGCTCGCCTGATCTATCTGTGCGTTGACCTCTGCCTCGATTTGCCCGATTGCTTCGTCGGATTCCGTCACCGTAGCAGCCGCGTCGGTCTGTTCGAGCAGGCGCGTGAACGATTCATTGACCTCTCGCTGCAAGCGGCTGATGTCTTGCTCAAGAAGGCTCACGCGAGACCGCACTATCTCTTCTATTCGTCGGCGCAGCCGAACTTCACGCTCATGTTCCACCTGAATTCCTCCCACATTATCAGAAGATCGCTCTGCGGGGACCAATGGGCTTGCATTCGCAGGGCTTGATTATCCCGCAGCCCCTAATCATTGTCAATAATAGCTTCTGAGCGCAAGAGTTCAGATTAATCACGGAGTCATCTGACGGGGCTTCTCAGACGCGCTCTGAAAACGCGATGCAGCCCTTCTCAGAGCATACCTACAAAGAATTGGTACAGATTCGACGATTCTGAATTAAAATCTGTAGCCGATGCCAGCAGCCTGAGGAGTCATTCGTGCGCTCATACGGCTTCAGCAAAGGGTTCGGTCTCGCGCGAGCCTTTCTTACGCTTGGCTTGCTTATGGCTGCATCTATTTTCGTCCAGGCACAACACCTGCCCATCAAGACTTACACCACCGCTGATGGATTAGCACAGAACCACGTCAATCGAATTGTGCGAGACTCGCGCGGATACCTGTGGTTCTGCTAAGAAGCTGGCGAATGAAGATAAAAAGATCGGAAATCTCAGAGGCGCGGGCGGCACGACTCCGCTGATGCAGGCGGCGCTCTATGGCGACGCCGATTCGGTCAGGCTGCTGCTTGAGCAGGGAGCCGACCCGAACATCAAGAATGATGCAGGCGCGACCGCTTTGATGTGGGCGGTTGATGATCTGGAAAAGACGCGGCTGCTCGTTGAGCACGGCGCGGATGTGAACGCGCGCTCGGATGATGGCCGAACTCCGTTGCTCATCGCGGTACGGTTCGGAAACATTGAAGTCGTAAAGCTGCTGATTGATCGCGGCGCTGATTTGTCGGCCAAATCGCCTGAATCCAGAGGCTATGCGGCGGCGCTGTCTGAAGCGGCGCAGACCGGTGATGACGCGATGCTTAGAATGCTTATCGAGCGCGGCGCTGATGTGAAGAGCGCGGGCGTCCTCGCTTTTATGAACGCTGCCAATGCGACGAACTGAGCGGCGATGGCTCTGGCAATGGCCGCTGCTCCGATAAAAGAGTAGTCATAGCCGCAGAGGAGGGAATGCCGATTGCGCTTTAAGATTCAATTCAGTCATCCCAGCATTGATAACCCAATCTGGCTTGGGCTATTGATTCTCACTCTTTTCGCCCATCGCTTCGGGCTTACGTAGCACGTAACCCGCGCCGCGAACCGTGTGAATTAACTTTGGCGAAAAGTCGCGGTCTATCTTGTTGCGGAGATAATTCACATAAACGTCAATGACGTTCGTGAATGAATCGAAGGTCTCGTTCCAGACTTTTTCGGCAAGGACCGTGCGCGACAAAACCTGATCGGGGTGGCGCATGAAGCATTCGAGCAGGGCGAACTCTTTTGACGTAAGCTCAATCAAATGGCCCGCGCGCGTGACCCGGCGCGTGAGCGGGTCTAGCACTAGATCGGCGACCTGCAACTTGAGGCTCACTTCGGCGCGGTCACGGCGGCGAAGGGCGCGGATGCGCGCGAGCAGTTCCGCAAACGCGAAGGGCTTCGTAAGATAATCGTCAGCGCCGCTGTCTAAGCCTTTGACTTTCATCTCTACGGTATCGCGCGCCGTCAGCAGCAGTATCGGCGTCGAGATGCGTTCGTTCCTGAGCCGCTGGCATATCTCCAGCCCATCCATCATCGGCAGAGTGATGTCGAGTATTATCAAATCGTAGTTGCCGTTTGCGGCGCGAAACAACCCTTCGTAGCCGTCGGCGGCGGTGTCGACGGCAAAGCCTTCTTCTTCAAGCCCGCGCTTGATGAATGCGGCCATCTTGGCTTCGTCTTCAACAACCAGTATGCGCATCAATGAAAGTATAAAGGATGAAGGATGAGGGATGAAGGATGAAAGGCAGATTTCAAAGCTCAATTTCAATACCGTTTCTCGATTTGATGGTTGGCGCATCTTTTCATCCCTCATCCTTCATCCCTCACGAAGCGATGTGTTATAATTTCGATGGTTCTTTGGAGTGGGTTGGACGGTTGCTGGCGACTATGATTTCAAATTTGAAATTTCAAATCTGAGATTATAGGCGCGAGAGGAAAGTCCGAACACCGCAGGGCAACGGACTGGCTAACGGCCAGGCGGGGCGACCCGACGACAAGTGCAACAGAAAACAGACCAGCCGATGGCTTCACGGGTTGGCGCAAGCTGACTCGGAAGCACAGGTGATGGGTGAAACGGTGGTGGGCCGCGAGGCCCTTAATGTAAGAGACCACCAGCGCCGGTGGTGACATTCGGCGGCTAGGCAAACTCTCCGTGGTGCAAGACCAAATAGGGAGGCGTCAATGAGGACTGCCCGTCCGAAACGTGCTCGTCACGTTACGACCTCCGGGTAGGTCGCTTGAGCGAGCGGAGCAATCCGCCGCCTAGATGAATAACCGTCGCCCGTTTTATTATGGCGATTCGTCACGACAAAGCGGGAACAGAATTCGGCTTACAGACCCACTCCGAGATTATCCGCGCAGAGGCGATGATTGACTGATTCGATTGCGGCAATCATTCGTCTCTTGCTATTTTTAATCAGTGCAGCTTCGGAGATTAATTGTGGACAGAAACAAATATCTTATCGCCCTCATCGGACTCGTCATCGGCTTTCTCGTCAGTTTCGTCCTAACAAAGAATTACAACAATGCCAATATGCCCGCCGCATCTGCTGGCTCGTCGTCGGCTTCGCAATCAGCGGCGATGCAAGGCGGTCAAAACCCCATGGGCAACATTCAGCAGCTACTTGCAAATGCTAAAAACAATCCGAAAGACTTTGACGCGCAATTAGAAGCCGCAAGCGCCTACGCTCAGATTGGTAGAGATGAAGGCGCGGTAGAGTATCTGGAAAAAGCCTACGCAGCAGACCCGGCGAAGTTTGCTCAGTTGCAGGGCGCGGCCAGTTTTGCGGGCGGCACGTATTTCAAACAGCAAAAATACGACGATGCCGAAAAATGGCTCAAGCGCGCTCTCGAAACCGATCCAAAGGACGCCGAGGCGCTCAGCTATCTTGTGAAGACTTATGCTGCGAAGAAAGACGCGCGCAGCGCCGAGGACGCTTTGAATCGCTTGAAGCAAACTGATCCGAGCAACAAAGAGATTCCGTCGCTTGAAACGATGGTCGCCGACGCAAAGGCAGGCAAGTCGGTCACAATACCTACGCACTAACCGGGCCTGTTTGGATGTTAAGATTTATCTTCTATTGTATCATTGCCTACCTCGTACTGCGATTCATTCGCTGGCTCCTCACTCCGCTGTCTTCGTCTCGCCCACAATACTCTGCGCGCCGCACCGCTTCGTCGCGCATGGTCAGGTGCGAAACCTGCGGCATATTCATCACCGAAACGAGCGCGCTCGTTATAAGTGGCCGGGAATTCTGCTCGAAAACCTGCGCCCGCCAGAAAGTTCATAGAGCTTAATGCAGAATAGAAACCCTATTTTTATGTTGCACAATCTTGCATCGGCTCGCGGGCGGTTTCCGTCTATAAGTTGTGAAGGGAAAAAACAAGCATCTGCCCTTCAAAAGCCTGGCCGCTTCGGCAGAGCGGCTGCGCAACCCGGTGGCAACAAGTCTGATGTTAGCCCCCGTCATCATTTGAGCCTAATCTGGTGCTTCAATACGCGGGAGAAGATAACTTGCAATGGATTTTCGCAACACACTGTATCGTTTAACTGGCCGCGGCGAGCGGGAGCGTGACAATAGTGGAAATAGCCCTTATTGTCCGCACGAGACGGACGTTCTCGCCTACCTTCAAGCAGTGGTTTCAAAGCGCGAGCGGGCGCGGTTGGAAAAACATTTTGCAGGTTGCGACCATTGCCGAGAGCTTATAGCGTTATTTACAACCTCCTCCGCCGAGCCTGCTGATGAAACGGGCGCGGTTCCGCTTTCGGAGACGGATGTCAAAGAGCAAACGGCACGCATTCTTGCGCATATAGAAAGCGCTGAGCTTAATACCGGCAAAGCCAGCGGCGAGCGACGCAAGTCTCCTGAGGCTGGAAGGCCGAAAGAAGGATTTTATCTTCCATACCCATGGCTCGCGGCGGCGGCTCTGGTCGTTTGCGCTATCGCCGCAGGATTGGTTTTTTATCTCACAAGAGAGCCGTCTGCGGAAGAGGAGGCGATGCAAGCACTCACGCTTGCAATGAAGGATGGCCGCCGCACGCCCGCGCGAATATCGGGCGGCTTCGCCTATTCGGATTATACGGTGACGCGCGGCGAGGGCCAAAGCGATGACCTGCAGCTTGAGCGCGCTCTGAGCAAATTGCAGTCTGCTGAAAAAGAGTCTGCCCCCCCTGCTGCCCGTCAGGCCCTCGCGCGCGTTCACCTCGCTTTCAATAAACCTGAGAATGCAAAACGCGCGCTCGCTATACTCGCGCAGCTTGCGGCATCAGGAGTTTCGTCAGCGGAGCTTTTCAACGACACGGGCGTGGCGCAGTTTCAGCTTGGTCGCTACGAAGATTCCCTCGCAAGCTTCAACAAGGCGCTCGAAAAATCTCCCGGCTACAGCGAGGCGCTGTTCAACCGCGCGCTCGTCAATGAGATGTTGTTCAATAAGTCTCGCGCCGACCAGGAGCGCGCCCGCTACCTTGAAGCAGCAAAGAACGATTTGCAATCGTTCATCAAGATGACTTCAGATGAAAAATGGAGAGCCGAAGCGCAAAGAAAACTCAACTCGCTACAAAGCTATCCGTCTTCTTAAGACTGTAACCCAACTCAGTCTTCCCGCTCAGCCTGCCTATTGAAAGCCCTCACGTCAACATCAGCCCTGCTCACTTAATCCACGCATCGCCGATCATAGTATCAACCGTAACTGGCACGCTGCGGATGAACTCGCGCGCGGCTGCGACCATCTCATGCTCGACGATTGCAGCGCATGCTTCGGCCTGCGACTCCGCCGCCTCGACGACAATCTCGTCGTGAACGCAGTTGACTATCTTCGCATCCATCGGCTTGAGCGCATCATAAATCAAAGCGAGCGCGCGCTTCGTTATGTCAGCGCTCGACCCCTGAATGGGCGAATTCTTGCCGAGCCGTTGAGTCGCCGCGACCTGCGAGCGGTCGCTTGAATCGTAGGTGAAATAGATCAACCGGCCTGAGCGGGTGCGGCTCTCGCGCTCGCGCACGGCGCGGTCTGCGGCTTCGCGAAGGAACACGGCCACTCCGCTGTAGGCGGCAAAGTACCTGCGAATCAAATCTTCGGCCTCATCCGGCGAGCAATCAATTCGCGCCGCAAGTCCCGGCGCGCCAAGCCCGTACATGATTCCGTAATTGAGCTGCTTGGCCGCCGCGCGCTGCTCCTTTGAAACCTCTCCGAGCGGGATGCCGAACATCTGGCTCGCCGTCACGCGGTGAAGGTCTTCGCCCGAAAGCAATGCTTTTACGAGCGCGGTGTCCTGCGACCAGTCGGCCATTATCCTCAATTCGATTTGCGAATAATCTGCGATGACCAGCTTGCGGCCAGCGGGCGCGCGAAAGCACGAACGGTACTCAGGCGTGTTCGGGACCTGTTGAAGGTTCGGGTCCGAGCAGCTCATTCGCCCGCCGGTCGCGCCGATTTGCCTGAAGTCTGCGTGAATACGACCCGTGACCGGATGAATGTGGTCGAGCAGCGAAAGGCCATAGCTCGAAAGCGCTTTTTGAACGCTGCGATATTCCAACAGCTTCGCGATTGCCGGGTGATCTTTCGCGAGCGGTTGAAGCTGCCAGCTTCGCGTGCCTTCGACCTTTATGCCCATGCGCGAGAGCGCTTCGACGATCTGCGCAGGGCTGTCTAAATTGATGTTGGGCGGCTCGTCGAAAAGGGTAAGCTGCGGAATGCCTGCCGACAGCTCGCGCTTCAGCTCAGCCGACAGAATTTCGTGCGCGCGCTCAACGTCGGCCACGAGTCTGCGCCAGCAGTCCGCGTCAATGGCCATGCCGGCAAGCTCCATCGCCGCAATCGGCAGCACGCAGTTGAATTCGAGCGCGGCTGCTTCATCGAGCTTCAACTCGGAAAGTTTTCTCGCAAGCTCCGTATGAAGCGGGAGCATCAGCGCAGCGTCATTCGCGGCATATTCATATTGAAGCTCGCTCAAGCGTCCTGACCAGTCGCTCACCTGCATTGACTTGTCGACAAACTGGCCGAGATGTTTATCGGTGACGGCGGCGAGGCTGTGCTTAGATTCGCCGCGCCCAGCGTCGAGCAACTGGCTTGCGAGCAGACAATCGAACAGCCCGCGCACTTCCAGATTGAAATGATAAAGCAGCATCTTCAAATCGAACTTCGCGTTGTGAAACACCTTGAGCGGCTCAGTTTCTGAGAGCAGACGGCGAAGTTCTGGATTATCGAGCGCGGCGATTTCAAAGAGATCGAAGACGAATGCATGCTCAGGCGTGGCGATTTGAAGAAGCCGCACGCGGCTGCGGAAAGGATCAAGACCTGTTGTTTCGGTATCAACGCCAATGACTGGATGGCTGGAAATGGCTCCCAGAGCCGCTTTCAAGGCCGCTTCGGTTGTTACAACTGTAAAAGGTGTTTTGCTCACCGCCTCCGCCTTTAACCTGCTGTCAGCTTGCGCTACACTGAAAGTCTAGCACAACGGATATGGTTGTGAATTGTCGCATCAACGCTGTGGACAAGCAATTAGATTTTGGATTTTGGATTGCCGGAGTTGAATGTCAGCTAAGCCGCTACACCGAACTTTTCATCAATCCAAAATCGCGCCGCCGAGCAAGCGCATAATGCGCCATGAAAATTTCGTGAGTTATACATGACAGCCTCGAATGTTCAAGCAATGAATCAAATCAAGCAGCGGCGCGAGCTGTTCATGCAGCGCATCAAAGGTGGCGTGGCGATCTTTCCAGCCGCGCCCATTGCGATTCGCAACTCCGACGTCGAGCACGAGTATCGTCAGGACACGGACTTCTACTATCTGACAGGCTTTGAAGAGCCGAACGCGGTCGCCGTGCTCGCGCCTGAAAACGAAGAGCACCGGTTTGTCCTGTTCGTTCAGCCGAAAGACCGCGAGCGCGAAGTGTGGACGGGCTGGCGCGCGGGCGAAGAAGGCGCAAAGCGCGACTACGGAGCAGACGCCGCTTTCACGATTGATAAGCTCGATGAGCAGTTGCCCAGGCTGATAGGCAAGGCCGACAGGATTTATTATCGCTTCGGCAGCGATCCGACATTCGATGAGCGGCTCATCGGTTTGATGCGAAGGTTTCAGCGCGAGCGGCAGCGCAACGGCGCGGGACCGAACGCCGTGATTGATCCGGCTGATCTGCTTCACGAGATGCGGCTCGTTAAGACGAGCGATGACCTTGCATTGCTTCGTCGCGCTGTTGACATAACTTGCGAAGGACACCTCGCCGCGATTCGCGCGCTCAGGCCGACCGTTTACGAATATGAGATCGAAGCGGTCCTGCGTTATGTCTTTCGCAAGAGCGGCAGCCCGCGACACGGCTACGCGCCGATTGTTGCATCGGGCGCAAATGCAACCGTCTTGCACTACACGACGAACAACCGGCGAATCGAAGAAAACGATCTGCTCTTGATTGACGCGGGCGCGGAGTATGGCTACTTCACGGGAGACGTTACGCGCACGCTTCCGGCAAGTGGCACATTTACCGAAGCCCAAGCCGAGATTTATCAAATAGTGCTCGACGCGCAACTTGAAGCGATTAAAGCGATCAGGCCGGGCGCTGCGTTCATCGAGTCGCATAATGCTGCTGTGCGAGTTCTCACCGAGGGCATGGTGCGGCTCGGATTGCTGGAAGGCGATGTTGATAAGCTGATTGAAGAAGGCGACAAGTTTCAAAATCAGAAAGATCAGCCGCAGGGCTACAAGAAGTTTTACATGCACCGCACGAGTCACTGGCTCGGCATGGACGTGCACGACGCAGGCCCGTACAAAATTGCCGACGAATGGCGCAAGCTCGAACCGGGAATGGTGCTGACGGTCGAGCCGGGGCTTTACATCGCAGAAGACATCGAAGACGTTGATGCGCGTTATCGCGGGATAGGTGTGCGCATCGAAGATGATGTGCTTGTGACCGAAGACGGCTGCGAGGTTCTTTCGGCCCGCGTGCCGAAGACCATCGAAGAGATCGAAGGCGTGATGATGGGCGCGCACCTCGGCGAGTGAGCGATTGAAAGGAGAAGAGAGTGTTCGGCAGACAGATTATTTCAACAGTCATAATATTGTCGGTCGCGGTTGCAGCGTTCGGCCATCAGCCGCAATCCGCGATGAAGGGCTATGAGTTGTATAGCTGGAAAGTGAAAGGCAAATGGCATTACTCGCTTCTTTCGGGAACGAATCGCGTTAAGAGCTTCGATGAGATAACAACGAACAGAACGATTCGCGTCGGTGACGCGGCGTTGAAATCCGAGTTGAAAAATCTCCCGAAAGGCGAAGAGGTCTTCTGGACGGCCGGACGCGCCGCCAGCAATAACGAAGCCCGCGTCGGGCCGAAGCGCCGAGCTTGAAACTGCCCTCGCGCAAAAGAATCAAAGGGCTGATGGCTTATTGCAATAAGATTGGCATCAGGCTTACGCTGCACTAGTCGAGAGCGGCATGTTTAGGACTTGGATTTTGACATTCTTTCTTGCCTGCGTGTAGTATTGAGCCATTGACAATCTGTCTGCCGAAGTTGCTCGCCGCGCCAGAGTGTGCGTCTGGACGAGCAACGCGGGGGAACCATCGTCGCGCTTTGTGCGCGACACGGGGCGCATCGCGAAATGGCTTCGCGTAGGGTACTTCCAGCCCAAGCCCGTCAGCTAACCTCGCAGGCTAAGGGAAGGGCAAACACGCCGCGAAAAGGTTCTGAGGCGCGGGGCGTTTTGCTCCGCGCCCTTTGTGTATTTGGGAGCGGCCAGAGAAGGCGTCTGCATTCCCTGCTTTGAAAGGAGGCTCTCATGGATTGGCACAAAACCTTTTTCGGGCCACTTCATCGCATTGCATCGTCGCGCGCTGCGCTATTGTTTGCGATGCTCACGCTCACCTTCGCGAGCAGTTGCCTGCCTCAACCGCCATCAACCAGCGGCGGGCGCGGCATAACGCTTTCCGGCTTTTCGATAATGAAAGAATCGTTGGAGAAAGCCATCTTTCCGGCGTTCTCCGCAAAGTGGAAACAGGAGCACGGCGAAGAAGTTCACTTCACAACATCATTTGCTGGGTCTGAAACCGTCACGACGCAGATTCTTCAAGGGCACCCTTCGCAGATAGCGATACTTTCAATTGAGCGCGACGTGGAGCGATTGCAACAAGGCGGCGCGGTCACATCAGACTGGCGAGCTTTGCCCAATCGCGGCATCGTCAACAAAACTCCATTCGTGATTCTCGTGCGGCAGGGAAATCCTAAAGGCATACGCGACTTTGCAGACCTCGCCAATCCGGGCCTGAGGCTGATTCATCCCAACCCGGCAAGCTCCGGCGGCGCACAGTGGTCCGTGCTCGCGATTTACGGCTCGGAGTTGATCAAATCGGAAAAAGAGACGGGTGTGCGTGACGAAGCTCGCGCGCTTGCCACGCTTCAAGCCATCTGGCGTAACGTCATCTCGACTCCCGATTCGGCGCGCGAGGCTCGCACGCAGTTTGAAACGAGCAGGGCCGACGCGCTCATCACATACGAGCTTGAAGGATTGTTGATGAAACAGGCGGGCGCGCCCATTGAAATCGTCGTCCCGCGAGCGACAATCTTCAGCGAGCATCCGGCTGTCGTGATTGACCGCAACATCAGGGAAGCTGATCGCCCGCTGATAAACGCATTTATGCAGTACCTGTGGAGCGAAGAGGCGCAGCGCGCTTTCGTTCAGTACAACTTTCGCTCCGTGATGAGCGAGAGCCTGAATGATGCCAAGCCGGAGTTTGCGCGAATCGAGACGCCGTTCACTGTCGAATACTTCGGCGGCTGGAGCCGGGCTTATCCTGAAATCATCGAGCGCGTCTGGCGCGAGCAGGTGCAGAAGGCGAAATAGCTTTGACCTTGAAATCGGCTCTGGGAGCCTGTTTCGAGGCTCAGGGGCGACCTGCATCTGACACACGGAGGTTAAACTTATGAGCACAGCAGTTTCGGCCTTAAGACACGTTCGCGGCTTTGACATAGCGCGGCCTTTGAGCATCACTGTGATGATTGGAATGATGCTGCCGCTGGTGCTTCTGCCGCTCGCTTCAATCTTTATGTTCGGCACGAGCAAAGGGCTTGCGAGCTTCTGGGCGGCGCTGAGCGCGCCCGAAGCCGTCTTCGCATTGAAGCTCTCGATGGTAACCAGTTTTTACGCGACCGTCTTCAACGTCGTCTTCGGACTGTTCGCGGCATACGTTCTGTCGCGTTACAATTTCTGGGGCCGCAATGCGCTGATAGTCATCATCTCGCTGCCGACCGCCATCCCGACTGCGGTTGCAGGGTTCGCGTTGCTGCTTCTGTGGGGACCTTACGGCACGCTTGGCCGATTGCTTGCTCCGCAGGGTGTCGAGGTAATGTTCACAGCGTGGGCGATTGTGCTCGCAAACATCTTTGTCACGTTCCCGCTCGCCTTCGGAGTCATTAAACCTGTTTTCGATACCATGAGCCGCTCGCTTGAAGAAGCGTCGGCGACAATCGGCGCGACCAGATGGCAGACGTTCTGGCACGTGACACTGCCGTCGCTTCGCGGGGCAATAGTCACGGGGGCGCTGCTCACGTTCGCGCGCGCTGTCGGCGAGTTCGGTTCCACGATTCTGGTCTCAGGCAATCTAACGAATCGCACGCAGACCGCCCCGCTTTATATATTCGCTAAGTTCAATGAAGGGCAAGTCGAGGCTGCTAACGCCATCGCCATAGTCCTGGCTATATTGTCTTTCGTTATATTCAGCTTTCTATTCATTGCGCGAGACTGGCTCGACGCCGAATGAGGTGGGTATTATGCAGGCAGAAAGAACGAATGCCATGCTTGAGCAATCGAACCGCGAAGCCATAGACCGCGCAGGCAATCAATCGCGCGGAGAGATTGCCGCAAGCGTCCGCAATCTCAAAAAGAGCTTTAACAAAACCATCGTCCTCGAAGATATTAGCTTCGACATAGCCGAAGGCGAATCGCTCGTGTTGCTGGGAGCCTCAGGCAGCGGCAAGACGACTATCCTGCGCGTCATCGCGGGGCTTGAGGAACCCGACGGCGGGCGCGTCGTGCTTCACGGCAGAGACGTGACCGAGCTTCCAGCGCGCGAGCGCGGCGTCGGCGTCATCTTTCAGGATTACGCTCTGTTTCCGCGAATGACTGTTGAGAAGAATATAGCTTATGGGCTGCGCATCCGTCGCCGCCCGCGCAAAGAGATAAAAGAGACGGTTGATCGTCTGCTTGATCTCGTTCACCTGAAAGAGCATCGCAAAAAGTATCCTTCTCAACTTTCAGGCGGACAGCGTCAGCGCGTGGCCATAGCGCGCACGCTCGCATACAACCCGCAGGTGTTGTTGTTCGATGAGCCGTTCGGCGCGCTCGACGCGCAGACGCGCGTGAGGCTTCGCCGAGAAATTCGCTCGCTGCTGAAAGAGGTAAACGTGCCCGCGCTTTTCATCACGCACGATCAAGAGGAGGCGCTTGAGCTTGGCGACCGCATAGCCGTGCTGAACGCGGGAAGAATAGAGCAGATAGGCACGCCCGACGAAGTTTATAACAAACCGGCGACCGAGTACGTGGCGACATTCTTGGGCGCGGCCAATCTGCTGATTGGTGTGGTGACGGGCGCAAGAGTCCAGATCGGAAATGTATCTTTGTTTGCAGGTGAAGAGGTCGAAAAATTTCGCGAGGGCCAGTCCGTCAAACTTGTATTTCGCCCTGAAGATGCCTGTTTGAGCAAGACCGCGCGGCTGCCCGCAAATTGCCGCGCTCTTACGAGCGGAGTTGTTGAAGAGATAAATTTCGTCGGAGCATACGAACGACTTTCTGTGCGTTTGGATTTCACAAGCTCGCGGAGCAAACGAGACAATCTCCCATTTTACAGCCTTGCCGATGATGACGCTGAGAAACCTTCAGGGTTTCCGACTTTGATTACGCGGCCCAAGCCTGAAGCCAATGCCGCGCCGCTCGCGACAGGCGACCGCGTGGCCGTCGGCCTCATCGCATTTCGCCTGCTGCCGAATTTCACTCTAGCTAGTGAAAGGGCAAGCCGCACTCTAGACTTGCAGAATTAACTCGAACGGGCGATATTTCTGAGTCAACACTGGCAGAAAGGCGGCTTTCTTTTTCTTGTCGAGGAAAATGGGCAAGTCTACCTTTAGATATTCTGCTGTTCTTACGGTCATCGCGCTTCTGGTTTGCAATGCTTATGCCCAATCGGGCAACGGCTCGCCGCGCGACGACACTCAGTGGTGGAACGATTTTCAGGTGACTTTTCCCGTGAGTAAGAAGATTGATTTCAACCTGCTCGGCGGACTGCGCCTGGGTCGCGACTTGAGCCATTTTGTGAATGAGCGCGCGGGCGGCTCGTTCACTTTCAAAGCTGGGAAATACCTGAGCCTTTCGCCGGGCTATCTCTATATCGCGACTCAGCCTGTGGCAGGTCGAAAAGGCTATGAGAACCGGTTGATGTTTGCGGGCACGATGCGCTTCCCGCTTGGCCGTTTCAGCGTCAGCGATCGCAATCAATTCGAGCGCCGCTTTCGTAATCCCATTGATTCGACGCGCTATCGCAATCGCCTTCAGATTGAGCATCCCTTAAAAATTGACAGCGTTGATTTGAAGCTGTTTGCGTCGGATGAAGTCTATTATGATCGGAGCGTGAACCGTTGGGTCCGCAATCGTTTTTCCATTGGCGGCGGCAAAACATTTAATGAGAACCTCACGATTGAGCTATATTATTTACGACAGAACGACGGCCTAACTCGCCCGGGCGATGTTCACGCCATCGGCACTGCTTTCAGAGTTCGGCTCTAGTCAATACCAAAACTATCAGCGAGGAGAAACTTGGCAAGCACAGAAGAGAAACAGCGTGCGCGAAAGATAATCGCGCGGCTCCGCAAAGAGTACCCCGACGCAAAGTGCAGTCTCAATTTTTCAAATCCGCTCGAATTGCTTGTTGCAACGATACTATCGGCGCAATGCACGGACGAGCGCGTCAACCTTGTCACCGCCGACTTGTTCAGAAAGTATCGCTCGGCGCAAGACTACTTGAATGTTTCGCAAAGCGAGCTTGAGCGAGACATTCACTCAACGGGATTTTTTCGCAACAAAGCAAAGGCGATTCAGGGCGCGTGCCGCGTGATTATCGAAAAATACTCTGGCCGCGTGCCTGACCGCTTGGAAGATTTGCTTGAGCTGCCAGGAGTCGCGCGCAAGACGGCAAACGTTGTGTTGGGCAACGCATTCGGCATAGCATCTGGCGTCGTGGTTGACACGCACGTCGCGCGATTGTCAAAGCGATTGGGGCTTACCGAAAACGAGCAGCCCGAAAAGATCGAGCGCGATTTGATTGAGCTTGTCCCGAAAAAAGATTGGATTGATTTTGCGCACCTGATGATTTATCACGGGCGCAAGGTCTGCAAAGCGCGCAAGCCGCTCTGCGATGCGTGCGTTGTTGAAAGCTTTTGCCCCTCGTCATTCCTCAAAACGGGCGTTGAGCCGGATTGATTAATTTCAATCCGGGTTGACAGTTGCAATACCACAGTTATAATTTCGCCGTCCGAAATGAATGATTCTGGCCAATCAATTCTCGTAGGATTTTACTAAGCCCCGCGTATGATTAATTCCGTGACGAGGCATCTGTGGCCCTGCAATATGTTTCGTCCCCACAAAGGAGCGTCATCATGAAGAAATCCTCAGGTTTACATGAAAATAACAATAGCTCGCGACCGAATGATACGGGAGAGGCTGTTGAGAGCGCATCGCCGCGCCTGCCGGGCAGGCGAAAGTTCATGGGCGCTGTTGCGGCTGGTGTCGTCGCATTGCCTTCGCTCGCAGGTTCAAAGATTAGCGAAGCCCACGCGCAGGAGGGCGCGCCTATTGAGCCGCAAGCTGAAATCGGTCCCACGAGCGGGCGCAAACGCGAAAAACAGGCTTTCAATCTGCGAGTCGAGATGGCCCGTCGCGAAAGAGATTTGCCAATCGCCGATCACTCCACGAACGGCGATGAAGAACGATTCGCGAACAAGATAGCAAACTATTCAAAGGGTCTGCCGCACAACAATCTCGGCGAAGTTGATCTGGCGGCTTACAATTCGCTCATCAACGCGTTGAGCAGCGGCAACCCCGCCGACTTTGAAAATATTCACCTTGGGCTTGGTACAAAGCTTACCAACCCGCAGTCGGGACTCGCTTTCGATATTGAAGGCGCAGACTCGCACTGCCTGAGCATCAGGCCCGCGCCCGCTTTTTCGAGCGCCGAAGAAGCTGGTGAGATTGCCGAGAATTATTGGATGGCGCTCACGCGCGACGTTCCATTCTCGGAATACGAATCGAATCCGCTCACGATCAAAGCGGCGCAGGACCTGTCGCGCTTATCTGATTTTCGCGGCCCAAAGACCGCAGGCCAGGTCACGCCTTCCTTGCTGTTTCGCGGCAACGCGCCGGGCGCGATTGTTGGTCCTTACATCTCTCAATTCATGCTGCTCGACACTCTGTTCGGCGCAGAAGAGATTGACCGCCAGATGCGAACCGCGCACGCGGGCGTTGATTACCTGACAAATTACGACGAATGGCTCGCGATTCAAAATGGCGCGGCGGGCGCGCAGCTTCAATTCGACGCGACGCCCAGGTACATACGCAACGGGCGCGACCTCGGCCAGTGGGTTCACATTGACGTGCTCTTTCAAGCCTACTTCAACGCGCTCTTGATATTGTTAAACATGGGCGCGCCAATGGACACTGCGAATCCATATCGCACGTCGCGCACCCAGATAGGATTCGGCACGCTCGGCGACCCGTACATCGCGAGCACGCTGTGCGCGGTGGCGAAGCCTGCGCTCAAAGCCGTCTGGTATCAGAAGTGGTTTGTGCATCGAAGGCTGCGCCCTGAAGAATTCGCGGGGCGCATCCACAATCACATGCGTCACGCGGCGACCTATCCGATTCATTCCGACATATTGAACTCGCAGGCGCTCACGGAAGTCTCAAGCAAGTTCGGCACGCACCTGCTGCCGATGGCATTTCCTGAAGGATGCCCGACGCATCCGGCCTATGGCGCGGGCCACGCGACTGTTGCGGGCGCGTGCGTCACGGTGTTGAAGGCATTCTTCGATGAATCGTTTGTGATACCCGATCCTGTTGAAGCGTCCCCGGACGGGCTAAGCCTTGTAGAGTATCGCGGAACGCCGCTTACGGTTGGAGGCGAGTTGAACAAGCTCGCGTACAACGTGGCGGTGGGCCGCAACATCGCTGGCGTTCACTGGCGAAGCGATGCGGCGGAATCGTTGAAGTTGGGCGAAGAGATTGCGATACGATATATGAGAGAAGAGAAGGCGTGCTTCAACGAATCGTTCAGCGGCTTTTCGCTGACGAAGTTCGACGGCACGACCATTACAGTGTAGAAAATGCAAAAAGCAAGGGTGAAAGAGTCAACACGATGGATATTCCATTTTGCCTTTTGCCCTTTGCCTTTTGTCTTCGCTTGCCGGAGCGGATTTTGTTTGAGTCTGCGGTGAGTCCTCTGCGAATCTCGTCCACTCACTGTAAACCGCTATATCACTCCAGCTTTCTATCGAGCGTGAGCGCGCGAATCGCCTCATCGAGTTCCGTTTGAAATCGAGCGCGCTCATTTGAAGATTGTCTCCGCTCAATTGCAAGTTGCTCAAGTCGTGTTTCTTGCTCCTGCGCTTTTGTGATGTAGAGGCTGATTAGTTGCCGCGCCTCGCTCTTTTCGCTCAGTGCTTTGATGTTCTCGCGCAGCCGCGATTGGTCCGCCGCAATCTCAGCCGCTTCGCGGTCCGCTTCTTTCATCTGCGCATCAACGGCTGCGATCTTGCTTTTTATCTCAAGAATCTTTTCAAGCGATGCGCGCGTCGCTTCGTCAATGTAGCGGCGCGAGACGAACATCTCAATCTCTTTCGGCGTGATGTTTGAGATGGCGTAGCTGTCCATCAATGCGCGCCGCTCCGTGATTGGAAACTCGACTGTCTCGCGCGGCTTGATCTCCAGTCGGAAGCGATAGACGCTTGCGGTCTTTTCAACGGGCTTTGCAATGCCGGGCGCGAGCGACCAATCGCGACGAATAGGATGCTCTATGTAGAGCGCGCGAGGCTTATCGGTCTGGTTCGTTATCGTGTAGGTCTTCGTCTCGGTTTGAAAGTAGTGCGCCTGAAAGACTCCGTTCACAACGCGCGCAAGAAAAGCGGGCTGGCGATCAGCATTCGAGCGCGCGGTGATGAGCATTGCGAGGTCAACGGCGAACGAGATGAATCGTTCTTCGCCCGGCTTGAGCCTTTCTATTAATGCCTCGCCCGCGTAAGCGTCGCCGTCAAGGACAGTGAGCGAGCCGCCTTCGAGCGTGAGCGGCGAAGTATTCTTCAATCGAAGCCCGCTCATCGGGCGATCACGGCGCGCCGCTTCGTTGTAGATAGAGACGCGCTCGGCTTCCATGTTGGTTTGAAGGATTGGAATCAGCGCCGAACGATTTCGCGCGACGGTTACGGGCTGCTCGATTCGGTATTCAAACAGGTCGCCGATCTCGCTTCCCGTCGCGGCAGTCTTGATTCCTACATCTTCGCTCTTGATTGCATCGCTCAGGCTCGTAGTTGGTCCTGTAAGAGATGATGCAGGAAGCGCCCCTTTTGCTATTCCAGAGCTTGACCCGTATCCTCCGCCGCTACCGTCTCCCATGCCTACACCGCCAGCAACGCTACCACCAATTGCGGGATCGCCGCCGCCCATATTGTAGCCCGTGCCCGGCTCGTAAACCTGCGGCTCAAGCGCGAGGTCTTCAGGGATAGGTATCACGGGGCGATAGCGATAAAGCGGCTGCTGAATCGGTTGAATGAATGAGACGGGCGTGCCCGATACAAGCGACAACTGCACGTCAGTCCAATCTTCATTGCCGACGTTGTCAACAATCGCCCAGCCCTGAAAGAACGCTTTGCCCGATGCATCAATCACTGTGCGATAGGTCGTCTTCCAGATCGGCGCGGCAACGGTGTAGCTGACCATCAGCTCGCGCTCGCCCGCGCCATCTGTTGTTATTGAAATCGTCTTGGCATCTCGCCGCCGCGCTGAAGCCGATGCGTCAGCGAAATCGTTTATGTCGTTGCGCGCGACTTCGTCGAGCAGTTTTATTGATCGAATCTCCGCAAGATCGAAGCTTGAAATCTCGCCGCCTTCCGATGCTACGACGAGCGATTGTTTAACGACGGGCGGCTTGTTCGCTTCAAGCTGCGACTTGCGCTCTTCGATTGTGAGAATCGCGCCCTGCGCCGTTCGGTTCGCGGAAGCGACGACGACGCGAGCGCCTTGAAGCTGGCGAAGCACTCCCGCAAGCCCGCTCGCATTTGATCGTTCATCGTCACCATCTTCACCTTTTTCGCCATCAGTTGCCGCAGAGATTGAGAAAGGAATCTCATTCAAGCGCGCGGACGGCGGAGCCGAAGAGTTATAGCTGACGGTCACGATGCGCCCGCGCCCGAGATCGAGTACGAGCATTGACTTCAATACATCGTCAACCTGCGATTGCTTGAACGGCAAGTTTATCTCTGCGTGACCCGACACAACAGCGCACCGCTCGAAATAAGCGATGCCGTTGCTGTAGAGAATCACGCGGCGAATGGGGAGCGATTGATTTGAAGTTTGAGTTGCAGCAGGTTGTTTGGTTTGAGCGTGCGGGCGGGTTGCTCGCGATTGCGCGCCCGTCGCAGGCGAAACGACGACAAGCATGGTGATAATTGAAATGAATCTCATGAACCATCCTTCTCCTGATTGATTTTGACGGGCTGGAGATAAAAATACCGACGCAATTCTTTTAGCCGCGTCCGCCGTTGAGTTGCGACCTTATTGGACACCGGCGCCGCGTATTTCGTTCCAGAGAATTCAAGCCCCGACCATTGCGCTATTAGCTGTGGCCTTCGCCAGTAAGAACCGATTTTCGGCTCAGTCTTGCAGCGACTTCGAGTGGGATCTAATATAACTCGTCTTAGTCTTTCCATCTTTGGTCGCTGCGATTTAGAATTGCTCTCAGCCGCGCGACCACTTGGTGAAGGGATTGAACGAAATCCATGCAAGCAGTCCTGTTGCTTCTTCTCATCCTCACTTTTGCGATTACCGGATTATCAAACGAGCCTGCTTTAACACAGCAGCGCCGCGCCTCATCGAAAACAAACTGGCAGCCGACGGCAAAAGCCCGCGCTTTAACCTCGCTTGAGCGTATCGGCTCGCGCGAGGATTTCGAGAGGCTTGCGCGCGTTTACTATCGCGGCAGGTTTTACGCCTTGCCTCACGTTATGTTCGTCATTGATCGCCGCGATAACAACCGCGTCTATTACGTCAACTCGAAGGCTTATGCGTTCCACAAAGACTTCGTCAATGCGACATACCTTTCGCTTGAGCGTGGCCGCGCCTTCTACGAAAACAATTATATAAACCCGAACCGCCGCTTCCTGCTCGGCACCATCGCGTATCAGACGGCGACGGACAAATTCACTTACGAATTCTGGGAAGGCGACCATCTCACGAAAGACTTGCTCCAGCAAACCCACGCGGCGCTGAGCCGGACATTTTTTGCGCCGCTCTATTTCAAGCCGAACTCGCTAGCTCAGGAAGAAATTGCAAACGAGTTGAATGATGATTCGCTCGCGATGCGTGTACCCGCGCTCACGGCCACGGAGCTTTCGCGCGATAGCGCGTATCAACCGTTGAATCTAGGCTCAGGCATCGGCCAGCTTCGCATCATTGATCGCCTGACCGATGACACGGTGATTGATCGCAACCAGATAGTCATCTTCCGCGAAGCGCCCGTGCAGCTCACGCCGCTTTCAGGCATCATCACAACAGAGCCTGCTTCGCCGCTCTCGCACGTCAACATGCTCGCGAAGTCGTGGGGCATTCCGAACGCGATGATCAAGAACGCTGACAAATTATTCAAGCAGCTCGAAGGCAAATACGTGCGGCTCGAAGTGCGCGAGAATGATTACACCGTCACGCCCGCGGACACTCGCGAAGTCGAAGCGCGCAACCGCGAATGGGTCAGGCGCGCGGACCTCATCACGCCGCGCGCAGATTTGAATTACGCGCGCCTTACGGATTTGAAAGATCAACGAGCGCGCGATGCAATTCGATTCGGCGCGAAGTCGGCCAACCTCGGTGAGATCATCAGTTCAAAGCGCGCGGGGCTTAACGTGCCGCCGGGCTTCGCAATCCCGTTCTATTTTTATCAGCAGTTCATTCGCCGCAATAATCTCGAAGAGCGCATCAGCGCCGCAGTTGAAGAAGACCGATTCGTTCACGATCCCGCTTATCGCAAATCTCGATTGGCGGAGGTTCGCCGCTGGATTCAAGAAGGCCAACACGATGACGATTTCAAAATGATGGTGCTTGAAAAAGTCCATCGTGAATACGCGGGGCGCGGGTTATTCGTGCGAAGCTCGACGAACGCCGAAGACCTGCCGAACTTCAGCGGCGCGGGTCTCTATACAACGGTCCCGAATGTGCGCACAGACGAGCAGTTGATGGAAGCGATAAAGACTGTGTGGGCTTCCGTCTGGAACTACGAGGCGTATGAAGCGCGCGAGAGTTTCGGCATGAATCATTTCGGCGTCTATCCTGCGGTCCTCATTCAGGAAGGCATCAACGCCGACAGCGCGGGCGTTGCGATAACGACGGACCCGTTTGACCCGATGGATCGCGGCGCAGTCTATGTGAATGCGAAACGCGGGCTTGGGATAAAAGTCGTCGAAGGCCGCCGCGTCGCAGAGCAGGTAATTTATCGCCCGCGCTCGAACACGCTTCAGGTGCTGACCCGCTCGGACGAAGACACTATGCTTGCGTTCGACGAGCGCGGCGGCGTGAAAGAGGTGAAGATTGAAACGGCTCGCGCTGTGCTGACAGATGAGATGGTGAGAAGACTTGCGCGTGCGGCGCTTCAGATCAAACAGGTCTTTGGCGGGCGAGATCAGGATATTGAGTGGGTCTATGCGCGCGGGAAACTTTTCATAGTCCAGTCGCGGCCATACATAAAGGGAAGTTAAGCGGGCGAGTGCTCTTTCAACTCGTTGCGTATCTCGCGAAATTCGTTTCGGGTGTTCAGCATGTCCATGCGCGTTCGCGTGGTTTGCTTTTCGATTTCATCAAGCCGCTCTTCAAGCCCTTCGCGCAACTCCGACATCTCGCTTCGTATGCTCTCACGCGACTCTGTAATCTCTTTCTGGAGATCCGTCGTCTGCTTGGTGAGCACATCCATTTTTTCAGTATTTACGCTGATCTGTTCGGCAATCGCGTTGACGCGGGCCAGAATGGCTTCGAGCATCAGTTGTGTTGTCCTTATCGTCGGGCATAATGACTTACTTATACGCTCGCTGGTTCGTTGAGTCAGCGACTTTCGCATGTAATTTATCAAAGTATTACTTGCTGCGCTCTTTGTTGTCTTTTTGTTAAAGGCTGTGATATTTTCTCTGCGGCTTTAACAGCAAGCGAAACGATCCAATCAGGTCTCAAGCTCGTCGGAGGTTATTATGAAACGCCAAATCTCTATCTTGCTCGCGCTCATCTGCGCGCTCAGCTTTACCATTTCGACCATTGCCGTCGCTCAAAGTGTCGGGACGATCACAGGAATAATCAAAGACCCGGCGGGCGCAGTCGTCGCAGGCGCGCAGGTGACCGCGCGCAACGACGCGACGGGCGAAACTCGCAACGCCACGACGAACGACGAAGGCCGCTTTCGCATAGAGAAGCTCGCGCCGGGCAGCTATACCGTCATCGTCACAAGCAAAGGATTCAAACCCGCTGAGCGCAAAGTCGTCGTCGACGGCGCGAAAGGCGCAAGCCTTGAGATTCGACTGGAGATAGAAGCGCCGCGCGAAGAGATCAAGGTCGGCTCCAAGGGCGCGGTCGCCGCAAACAGCGAACCGACTTATCGCGCGATGCGCGACGGCGCGATATTTGAAACCTACACGGTCAACAATCTGACTTTGAAGCGCGACGTTGGAACTCTGACGCTTCGCAGCGGGCACGTGAGCTTTCTCGCGCCTGTGATGAATCGAGTTGTGAAAGCGGTCTTCGTCGGCGACGGCGAGTTCGCATTAGCGCCCGCAATTGCAATCGAGCGCGATTATTTGAGAATGGTCACGGAGAAAGATTCCGTTGCGGAGCCATTCGAGAAAGCGGTCTTCTGCTTCACAGATGAAACCTATCAGGAAATAAAAAAGCAATCGCAGGCTGGAGCCGACGAGCCGCGCGCAAAAGATGTGCTTCGCGATTTTCAGGAACGCGTGCGCTATCGCCCGGAGCGACCGCGCAGCTTCATCGAAGCTATCATCTCAGGCGAGGCCGAAAACATCGAGGCCGAGATATTGACCGACGTTTACAACGCGAAGCGCGCGGGCTTTTTCAGCGCCTACATCTTTGGCCGCAACCTCAACGATCTCCGTTTTCACGTTCGCCCGCGCGGCGCGCTGCCGCGGATTCTTTCGCCCGAAGAGGTCGCGCTGATTAACATTGATCTCGGAAGCGAAAAGGAAGGGATATGGTATCTGGCTCATAACCAGAGCGAGTACACCAACCACACGGCAAGTTCCGAAGAAGACAAGCGGGTAATTGACGCGGAGCATTATCGAATAGAGACAGTGATTGACGGCGGCGAAAAACTGACGGCTTCGGCAGAGATAGCTTTCAGGCCGATGATGGACGGCGACCGCGTGATTGGCTTCGGGCTGTTGCCGAACCTGCGCGTGACTCGCGTTACCGAAGGCGAGCGCGAGATTGATTTCATTCAGGAAGCAAGGAAAGAAGACGGCTCGTTTTACGTTGTGATGCCTGAGCCGATGACGAAAGGGCAGCAGTACAAGATAACGATTGAGTATCAGGGCAACAAAGTGGTTGAAGACGCGGGCGGCGGCAACTTCGCCGTCTTTGCGCGGACAAGCTGGTATCCTTCAGTCAATGCATTCAACGACCGCGCGACGTTCGACCTGACGTTTAAAGTCCCGAACAAGTACACGCTCGTAGGCGTGGGCAAGCTCGTCAAAGAATGGCGCGAAGGCGACTATGCCGCATCCCAGTGGGTTTCAGAGATACCGCTTGCAGTGGCGGGGTTCAACTACGGGCTTTACAAGAAGAAAGTCGTGACGGACGAGGCGACGAAGTATCAGATTGAAGGTTATGCCACTTCCGAAGTGCCCGATTACCTGCGCAGCGCAAGCGATGACATCGGCGCGATGTCGCCTACGCGGCTGCTCGAAGGGACGATGGTTGACGCGCAGAATTCGATTCGCGTCTTCAACAAGTTCTTCGGCGAAGCGTCGTATGGTCGCATCGCCATCACGCAGCAGCCTCAATTCAACTTCGGCCAGTCGTGGCCCACGCTCGTTTACCTGCCCATCGTCGCGTACCTCGATTCGACGCAGCGGTATATGTTACTGGGTCGCGTCAGCTCGCGACTGACGGACTTCATTGACGAAGTAGCCTCGCACGAAGTTGCGCATCAGTGGTGGGGCCACATGGTCGGCTGGGCTTCGTATCACGACCAGTGGCTGTCGGAAGGCTTCGCCGATTTTTCAGCGTCGCTGTTTTTGCTGATGACTCAGAAGACTTCCGAAAAATACCTTAAGTTCTGGGAGAACCATCGCAAGGCGATACTCGAAAAAAACCAGTTTGGCCGCGCCCCGAACGATGCGGGGCCGCTGTGGATGGGCCTGCGGCTCAATACATATAAGACGCCCGGCGCGTATGGCCGATTGGTCTATCCGAAAGGCGGCT
This sequence comes from Blastocatellia bacterium, assembly GCA_035575515.1. Classification (GTDB taxonomy): domain Bacteria; phylum Acidobacteriota; class Blastocatellia; order UBA7656; family UBA7656; genus DATLXU01. The sequence goes on along the minus strand of DATLXU010000017.1, from coordinate 52,491 downwards.
ACATCCTGCACATGCTGCGAACGATGTTCTGGGCCCCGAAGACAGGCGATGAGCAGTTCATCGCAATGATGAAAGATTTCGTTCAGACGTACCTGCACAAGAATGCGTCGAGCGAAGGGTTCAAGCAAATAGTCGAAAAGCACATGACGCCTAAGATGGACCTTGATGGCAACAAGCGAATGGATTGGTTCTTCAACGAATGGGTTTATGGGACGGACGTGCCGCGCTACAAGCTTGAGTACACGCTCACGCCCGACAGCGACGGCAAAGTAATGTTGAAATGCGCGCTCACACAGAGCGGCGTGTCAGAAGGATTCAAGATGCTCGTGCCTGTTTATCTGGATTTCGATGGCAAGTTAGTGCGGCTTGGGCTTGTGAACATCTATGGCAACAGCACGGAAGAGTTTCAGGTGAAGCTGCCGCAGAAACCGAAGCGCGTTCTGGTCAATGCTTATCACGACGTGCTTGCGTATGAGAGCACGAGCGCGCAAAAGTAGTTCGGGTGTTGTTAAGCAGACCTTCCTGAACAAAAGCGAGGCCAAGGTCTTATGCTGAATCTAACCGCCACTCTCGTAAAGCTAATCCTTCTGCTCGCGCTTGCCGTCGCGCAGAATGCGGGCCTTGATAACCTGCGCGATGTGCGTAGCGTCTTCCTTGATGATCTAGGCCAATCAGACAATGCAAAGCTGTTCAGACGAGAGCTAATCAGTCGGCTCAATCAATCAGGTCGCGTCAGGATAGTCGCATCGCGCGATGAGGCCGATGCCGCGCTCAACGTTGATGTTTCGCAATCGTCTGTCAACAACGAACATCTTTTCGGCGATGTCATGATGGCCGGGAGCCAGGGTTAATCCTGTTGTCAGAATCACGTTCAAACTCTCTGATCTTCAGGAGCGAATGCTTTGGTCCTTGAAGCTCAACGCGATAAGTTATCCGGGCGGCAGCGGAAAAGCGACGCGCGACCTGGCAAAGAGAGTGAGCCAGAAGCTTTTGAAAGCTATAGAAAAAGCGAGCAAGAAATCCTGACCGCAGAAGCACAGTCAGGCTGCTCTGTTGCTTGAAATCTATCCGCGCGTTCTTGAGAGGGTTCACCTGTGCTAAGATGTGCTTGCGAGGTTTCGCAATGACTACCAGGACTCAGGCTACTATTGAAGACCTCTACCAGATAGACGGCAAAGCCGAAATCATCAATGGAGAGATTGTACTTATGCCACCAACCGGGTTCTTGCCGAGTCGTGCAACCGGCGAAATCTATTCCAGCCTCCGCCAGCATGAGCGCCGTACAAGGTCAGGATACGCCATTTCAGATAATGCAGGCTTCCGAGTCCATCTGCCGAACCGCGAATCTTTCAGTCCCGACGCAGCTTGGTACACGGGTCGCCCTACGGGAATGAAATTCCTTGAAGGCGCGCCCGTTTTTGCTGTTGAAGTGAGAAGCGAAGGTGATTACGGCCCTCAGGCGGAACAGGAGATGGCGCAAAAAACGCAATGATTACTTCGCAGCCGGTACGCTCTGCGTATGGGATGTTGATCTGCTAAGTCCCAATGTGATCAAAGCCTACTTCGCCGACAATCCCGACAACCCGATCGTCTTTCACAAAGGCGATCGGGCACACGCAGGCAATGCGGTGCCGGGGTGGTCAATGCTCGTTGACGATTTATTTCCTGAAGATGAATAACTCGGAATCGAATTCAAGAGCAAGAAAACCGAAATCATACCCCCGAACAATAAACCGTCGGACATCAGACCAAGCCCGGCTGCTATAGGCGCTGCAACGCTGTCTTCTTACTGGCTCTATTTCGTTCCGGCGATCTTAATGACCGCATCGGCTATCTCCGTGGGGCGCGCCATCGCGAACATCTTCATCCACTGGCCCGTCTCAAGGTTTCCGATTATCAAAAGGCTCGTGTGATCGTTTTTATCCGCGACGTACCCGCCAAGCTTGCGAAGCACAAGCTCAACGTCATCTTTCTTGCCCGTCAGAAAATACCAGCCCGACTTCACCTTGTAGCTCTCAGCGAATTTCTTCAACGCTTCAGGCGTGTCAACCGCAGGGTCGACGCTGATAGAAATCATGTTGACATGGCTGCCGACACGCTCGCCCAGATATTCCTGAACTTTGGCGAGGTTCGCCGTCATCACAGGGCAAACTCCCTGGCAGGTCGTGAATACAAAGTTGATTAAAACGACCCTGCCCTTGAGCAAGTCATCATAAAAATGAACGGGCTTGCCGTCCTGCGTCAGCAAAACCGTGTTTGTGAAATAGGCCGCCGCCGCTTCATCTGCTGACTTCGGCTTATTCTCAGCAGCAGGACTCGCCGCGCTAGATGCCGCATCGGGTTTTGCTGCGTTCGCCGTGATTGCTTTTTCAACCTGCCTTTCTGAAGCGTTCGTCGCGGGCTTTGCGCCGGGCATAGGGACTTCCGTCGTGACATCAGCGTCGGTAGCGGCTCTTAGCGTCATTCCGCACTTGGGACACTTGCCGGGCCTCGGCGATTTCACATCCGGGTCCATCGGGCAGATGTAAAGCGCCGCGCCCTTTTTAGCTGCGCGCTTTTGAGTTGCGCCCGTCGCGCAATCGGCTGGTGAAGCGGCAACCGATGCGAATGCGAAAATAAAAAGAAGAACAATCATCAGCTTTTTCATCTCTACTTCTCCCCTGCTGATTGTTTTGCTTGCTGCGTTTCGTTCATCACTATCACCTGAGCGAATGGCAGGTCGGCGAATCGCACGCCGCGAGATTGAATCTGCGTCATCACACGGAATATGCCTGTGTGCGGCAGCGTCTCAGTAACTTCATAGACTCCGTCTCCGACTTCTTTGGCGACGTAGCGCTTCTGCCAGATTCCCGGCGGCTCGAATATCAGCACCTGAACATCTTTCAGTCCGGCAACAGGCTGCTTCGTTATCGAATCGCTCACCTTGAATCTCAATGTCACCGCCTCGCCCGCTTTGAATCTTTTATCCTTGAACATCGGCTCGACGATGGTTGACAGGCTCGCTTTCGCTTTTTCGGCAAATGGCGAATCGGCGACCTTCGCTTCAAAGCAATTTATGATGCGCGGCTGGTCGACAAGCACCGACACATCGAACGTGCCCGGCCTTGCGAGCTTGACCGGCGACGAATAGACTCCCGGCGCGGTCTCCTGAAGGCTGCGGTCAATCAACAGCAGCGCATGAGGCCGCCGCTTGTAATTGTCGAACGTGCCCATCGGGACCATCATTCCTTCGACGTAGTAATAAACGGTCTGGTCGGGCGTGTTAGCTATCATCACGGAATTGCCTTCAGGCGTCGGCTGAATCATATCGGCCACGCCTATCTCCTGCGGCAGCGCGCTCGCAGGCTGGCGTCCAGCCTGAATGCTCACGGGCGCGAGTTTCCCCTGCTTGATGTCGCTCAGTTCAATCAGCGAAAACTTCTCCGACTCAGTCCCGCGAATGTAGGCATAGTACCGCGTGAACGCGACCTGATCGGCTCCCTTTGCGACCGCGCCTTCTGCGATGATCGCGTTCGTCGAAGCGTCAATGACCGATGCGATGCTCTCGATCTGATTGATGGCGAAACCGTAGCGGCCCGATTGATCAAACTTGAGCGCGACAACGCCGCGCTTGACCGGAATGGTTTTTACTACACCCTGCTTTTCCGGATTGATTACGGCGATGCTCGCGCCGTTGATTGAGGCGACGTAAATCGCATTGCTCGCAGAACTGTATGCCACGGGCACAGGAGTCTTGCCGACCGGGATGTCAACCACTTTTGAAAGCGTCTTCGCGTCAATCGCCGTGACCGTGTCAGCCGCGCTGTTTGTGATGTAAGCGAAGCGGCTGTCGGCGGTGAACGCGATGTTGTGAAGCCCCGCTCCTGCCGGGACGGTTGCAGCGAGCTTATTAGTCGTTGTGTCAATCACGGCAACCGATGGCGATTCGTCAAGCCCGACCCAGATGTACCGGCCATCGGGTTGGAGCGCGATGCGCGTCGGCTTGGTCTTATCGCCCGTCGGAATCGTTGTGACGAGCTTTCTCGTGATCGTGTCAACTACTGCGACCGCCGATTGAGTCGGCATGGTGACGTAAAGCGTGTTCTTGTCTTTCGACAACGCCCAGTCAGCGCCCGCGCCCGGCAGCGTCACTATGCTTTCGAGCTTTGTGATGCTGAAAGCGATTTGCGGATTGATGAAAGTGATTGTGTTGTCGTGATTGAGCGTCAACATCGAGTAGCTGTTCAGATCAATCGAAGCGCGAGCCGTGAGCCGCCCGCTCGAAAACGAAAGAATCTTGTCGCGGCATTCGGCTTCGTTCGGCGCGTGCTCTGCCGTGCGAACGCTGATCCATGCGTTCGGGTGGAGTCCCGTGACCGGCTGGCCCGTGCGCTTGTCTGTCAATCGAAACGACACCATCGCGTCGCCGCCTGCCGCAAGGCCAAGGTCTTTGCCGTGCTCGCCGTCAATCGCTTTCATCAGGAACTCGACCTCTATGCCTTCCTTTTCGAACTTCTGCGAGATCGAGTCTGGAGCTTTCGGCGCAGGCGCGATGTGATAGACGGGCTGGTCTTTTTGAACTTTCGCCGCGCCGTTTTGCGCGATGACCGACGCTGCGGCAAGAAGGATTATTAATGCTTGGGAGGTAACTGCTCGAATAAACCTGTTTTGCATAACGCTCACCGTATTCGCGGGGAGCTTTACCGTGGCCCCGGCAGGCCCCCCGCGCTCTGGTCTTCAGTCGGTACCACTGAAGACACAAACCTACTGGCGCGCAAAAGATTTCCGCATCTGTTTGCGCCGATTGGAGCCTTCCACGCGCTTTTAGACAGAGCGCGCCTCTTCAACGCAGATTGAACGATTGCGTCGCCAAGGCTTTTGTGTTGATTCCTTGAAATTGGCTCCCAGAGCCGGTTTCAGGGCTGTGAGTATAATCGGAAACCGGGCGCGCTGGAAGCTTTTGAATTGAGTAATTGTCACAAGGAATGCGGCTGAAGCTTGCGGCCATCGCCGCATTCCTTCTGTTGCTCACCCTGCCTAGAGCGTGCTCGATAACTTAGGGCGTGCGATCGGCGTAGTGCGACAGGCAATAGTCTCTTACAACAACAGCATCGGTTGACGTATTGTCTGTGCCTTGGAACTGGCCAAGATACTGGTTGTTCGGATCGCTGAAATAACTGCAGGTCGTAACGGTGCCGTTCTTGTTTTGCTTAACGGCTGCCTGAATTGTGCCCTTCTGCCCATCGGGATACATCACATCCGGAAATGTGTACTTGAAAGTGATTCCTGCAAAGGCCGAACCGATAAGGAACAAGCCCAGCACAGTTATGGCTAAAATGCGCTTCATGAACTGACTCCTTTTCCCTTAAAGATTTTTCTTGGTATCGTGAGGATCTCGTTGACGGCAAGGATTCAACACGCCGTCGCCTTTAGCTTGTGCAACAAACGTGCCGCGCGAGCGCAAATCGTAAGTCGTTATCCTTATTAGCAAGAGAGTCAGAGGGATTATCGGGCGGGTGTTTCATGATAAAACAACCCGGCGCGATGATGATTCATAACGAACACCACGCGCGCCGGGTTGAAAGCGAGACCGCGCAAGCGCAAAGCACGGTCTCAGGGAAAAGCTCGCGCAGTTACGGCGTCACGCGGAAGATGCCCCACAGACCGCCTTGGAACTGGAAGCTGTCCTGCGTTCTGAAGAGGTAATCGCCAGTGACTTTCATCAACCCGCCAGCCTGCGTCAGTATGTTCACGTGGCGAGTCGGCGCTATGCCGCTGTAAGAGCCGACCTCAAACGTGAACGGGTTGCTGCCCAGCACGGTTGATTTCTGGGTCCACGGCTCGAACTGCCAGTGGTGACCGAAGACCGTGAATCCATGCTGACGCGGATGACCCGCAACGTGTACAACTCGGAAGCGAACGGGCGTGCCCGCCTTCGCCGTGAAGACTGGCGTTGCCGGGTCGCCGCACGCGCCGCCGCAGCCCGCGTTGAATGCGGTCGAGCTGAGCGTGTTGGTGTAGTCCTGAGCGTTCAAGGTCTGCTCGTCGGTCTCAGGCGGAAGCCCGAAGCCGCGCGCCCAGATTGGCTCAGTCCTGTAGTTGAAAGCCTTCTGACCCGAATCTTCAGAGTCGTCGCCGCCCCTGAGGTTCATCATCGCGTTGCCGCTGTTGAGCGCAGCGCGGCGACCGTTCGGATCAGGGAACGGATAAGTGGTCTGAAGGCTGAGATCATCCTGATAGAGCACTGCGAACTCGCGGTATAGCAGCGCGCCCGACGAATTCTTCACATCAGCCGTCGCTTTGCTGTTTCCAACGGTCGTCCATGTCGAACCTTGCGGCTCGATGATGAGCGTGCCGATGGCTCCATGCGAGCTGTGCTTGATGACGTCTCCCATGTCGCGCAGTCCGATTGCTCCGAACTCTATCGGCGCGGCAACTGCCTTGCCCTTCGTGTCGATCTTCTGGTCGCCTGCGTACCAGATAAAGACCTTGTCCTGTCCCGGCCCAAGCGTCGTATCGAGGTTGAATCCGACGTTGGAGCCGTCATCGGTGAAGGTGTCGTAAGAGAGAAGCTGCGGGTGCAGGCTTATCCTGTTCGACGTCTTCACCTGATTGAAGTTGAATTGAGGAACGATAGGCGGAACTTCGTTCCAGCTATTGCTTTCGGGCAGAACGCTCGGCAATCGGTTGCGAAGCGTGAGGTTGATGCAATCGCCCGCGTTGGCTCTCAGAATCAAAGGCTCAGGCTTCTTCGTGCCCGCCTGAAGCGCCGCCATGTCGCTCTCTTCGACGAAGAGAACGGCGTTCGGGTCCTTGATCTGGAAGCGGTCGTTATAAACGAGCGCGCCGCCGGGCAGAAGGTCGCGGGCGAGCTTCGCCTGAACGAAGAACTGGCGAATAGGCGCGCCCTGCGGGCAAACGTTTGTCGGGAACTTGACTGAGCCAGCCGGGTTGTTCGGCAGTCGAGCAAGGTCCGGCTGGTCGGCCTGGAAGGTGCGAAAGATGCCCCACTGGCCGTCCCAGAGGTTGTCAGTCGCCGCAGACGAGTACAGGTAATCAACGCCTTTACCCACGCCGTTGTTGCGCTGAGCGGTCGCTGTAACTAAGAACTCGAAGTGCTCGGATATGCCGATCTGCTGCGAGTTCGTGTAGCCGGAGTTGTTGACGGCGAGCGTGTCTTCAGGAGTGCCAGGCTCAAACAGCCACTTCACTCCGTGAATGTTGAAGACGTGCTGTTCTTCCTGCGCGCCTTGCAGCAGTCGCACTTGAACGCGGTCGCCTTCATACGCCTTCAGCAGCGGCGTGAACGGATCGCCGTGAACTTTCGAGTCGAACACATGCGCCAGATCGCCAGCGTCGCCAGTCTTCTGAACGAACGTGCCGCTCGACGGGTCTTTCTGGCCGATGCGCAGCGGTATCGGCTCGTTGCGATAGTTGACAAGCTGCGTTCCCGGATCAGCCGCCGAGATTCCTTCCGGTCTCGGTTGCTGCGAAGGATCGTCAACGATGGGCGAGCCGACTGCTATTGGCAGCGGGTGCTCAACACGGTTCGGCGGGTTAATCGGCATGTTTTCAGGAGCCGCCGTGTAGACGATTGCGAAATCGCCTATCTCAAGCATGAACTCGCGGTGGCTCTGCGTCGCGTCAGCCGTGAGAATGTTCGCAGCGAAGCTGGTCGGGCCGCCGTCGGCGCGAGTGCCGAAGGTGACCGAGTTGTCGAGCGACTTCCAGGTGGAGTCGGTCGGCTCAATCACGAGACCCGCGTAGAGACCGTGATGCTGGTGGCCGCTCGGGCTGAAGTGATCATGCGTGAAGACGGTGCGGATCGTGCGATCCTTGCCGTTGTTGTTGACCAGAGGATCAGCCCACCATCGCTCGATGAGCGTCTGCGCGCCAACGAACGCGCCGTTGGGACCAGCGCCGAAGACCGGGTTGGTTCTGGCCGTCAGTATCTGCGTGCCGCCGATGGACTGCTGATAAGCATTGTTGGCAGCGATGCGGTCGCGCACTTCTTCGGGCGAGAACGCGCCCGACTCGTAGTTCCATCCGTTGCCCGCGCCGTCCGATGCCGTAACGTCGAACTTCACGAGGTGGATGTGCTGTCCGATGATGTCCGTCCCCTGATAGATCTGGAAGTCATCGAGGTTCAGGTTGTTCGGAATAAGATTGGTCACGCGATAGTCAATGCAATCGCCTGAGTTCGCGCGGAAGAAAAGCGGCTCGGGCGGACGCTGGCCATTGAGCGTCGGCAGCGCATCCTGTTCGAGCACGGCTATGCGGGCCTGGCGATCATGCCAGCCTGCGTTGTTGACAGTCATATCGAACTGAATCCACGCCGTGCGATAGTTGCGCGTCGGAGTGGCTCTGGTCGTTCCCTTGCCATCAACGAAAGTCGCCGGGCAGGGATCAGCAAATGGAGCGCCCGGCTGCGGCGCGCGACCATTTACCAAAAAGTAAGTCGGCAATCCATTGGACGTGCCGGTTGGTGTGTACGAAGTGTAGCCGGTTGCCTGCCAGCCATACTGAGTTGTGAACTGAACCGTCTGGCTTCCGGCAGGCGCGCGAGTTCCCGCGTGGAAATTCATCGCGGTGATTTCATCAGCCGTGCCGTTCGCAGGCAGCAGCTCGATGTCTGCCGTCAGCAGTTTCTTTGCGAATCCGAGAAGGTTCGGATCGTTGTTGCGCGAAGCTACGCGTGCTGCAACAGGGTCGTTGAGCCTTTCGGCAGTAATAGCCGCAGGTCCGAGAGCGACCGTGCCGCCATGAACTATGTGACGTGGCAATCCGCCATCCTGCTCAAGTCCGAGAGCGGGTTGAGGCGGACGCTCGCCAGGGTTGCCCGGAATGTAGAACGGGAAGCCTTTGAAGTCAGCCGTAGGCATCGGCGGCATACCGACCGCTGCCACAGGGTTGAGGTTCTTGTCTTTGAAGTAGAGGTAAGGAATTGGCACTACTGCCGGATTGGGCGTGCCTGCTGCAATCTCGCCGTCGGGCAGGTTGCGGTCGGGCGTGCCTGCTTCAAACACATCGTGGTTGCGCCACAGCTCCCACATGCCCTGCGCGAAGTGCGGATAGAGGTGGCAGTGGAAGATTGCGTCGCCGGGGTTGATGTTACGGTTGCCCGATCCGCCGTACTCGATCTCGTAGGTGAATGCAGCGCCGGGCGAGATCGTCTGCGAATCGAGGTAAGTCGAGTTCTCATCGCGCGGGCTTTGCAGCCACTGGTGCGCGTGGAGGTGGAAGATGTGCGTCTCCTTCGGACCCGCGTGAATGTTGCGGAAGCGCACGGGGTCGTTCAGGTACGAGTGATGCACGTTCGATGGATCATCGGGATAGAGTCCTTCGACGGCTTTGACTTTGCCGGTGGCCGGGTCAACGCCCCACTTGACCATCAGCGCCGGGTCGCCATTCGGGTGCGATTCAAGGAAGAACTCTTCGTATTTGCAATCAACGCAGTGGGCCGCGGGGCCGACGCCCTTGCGGTTCGCGAGCACTATAGAGCCTACGCTCGACGAGCCGTAGTTGATGCCGAATCCGTCACGGATCGAATGGAAGACGCTGTCGTCCTGAAGGAAATCGGCGAATGCGGGCGCGCCCGTCTCAAGCTCGTCGTGGAATATCACTGTGAACTCGCGGAAGGGCTGGCCGCAGGTTGAAGCGGGCGGAGCAGTCAGCTTGCCCGAAGCGTCTTTGCACGACTCCTGAAGCGTGCCGCTCGGATCGGTGATGATCGCGTTGAGGTCCGTGTGAACGATCTCGTTCGTCAGCGGATCAATGAGGTTGAGAATAGGAACGCCGTTGGCGTCCTTTGCCTCATAGTTGATAATGGGCTGACCCTGCGGGGTTGTGCCCGTAGTGGCTGCCTGAAGCTGCGGGCCTGTGACCTGCGAGCGATACCAGACGGAGTTCTTCGGCTCGACGTTCACGGAACCGAAAAGCCCGTGAACTATCTGGCCGCCGTCGCCTTCGCCGCCCGAAGTGGCAGCGGTCGAATAGAGGAAGTACTGGCCCTGCTTGGCAGCGTACCAGGTGTAGGTCGCGGTCTGGCCGGGCGCTACGAGCGATGACGGGTTGTTGCCGACGTTCGAGCCGTCGCTTGCGATTGAGCCGACGAGGTCAAGCCCGTTGACATGCATGGATGCCGTGCGCGTCGCGGGCGTGTCGTTTGATGAGAGTTTCACGTCGCCGTTGTCGACGTTGCCCGTCTCAGGGTCCGTGACGGGTCCCTGAAAGTATGGTTGCTTTGCGGGCGCGTTGGCGAATTGCAAATTGCCAACGTCAGCCCTCGCGTCGAGCATGTTTGTGAAGGTGACCTGCAAGCAGTCGCCTTCATTCACGCGCAGGACAATTGGGCGCGGGCGCTTGTCCGGACGGAGTTGAACGTTGCCGGGACCGATGGGCTTCGTCGGGTCAATAGCGACGACGTCACGACGAAGCGCATACATCATCCCGCCGGGATCGAATGCGCCGAAGCGGTTGTAAAAGATAATCTGATCGAAAGCGACTACATCTGCCCTGACAGTCTTGTTGCACGTCGGCGTTTGCGCCATCGCGCTTGCGGTCAACAAGCAGAACAAACCGACCAGAATCATGCTTAGATACAACAGCTTCGGGAGCGCTTTGAACAATCGAGCTTTCATCAATCGTTTCATTCTCCTTACACTCCTTGGCTGAATTTAGAAGCTTTGTTGTAGCGGCAAAAACCTATAGGTTAAGCCTTTATGATTGAAAACACTGGCTGCAAGGCACATGGCTTTGAACCACACAGAATTAGTTTTGAATGGAAGGGAACACAAGGATACCGATACACCACAGACGCCTGCTGATATACCGAACGCAGAAACCCCTTGCGCCAGCCGTAAGCCGGTTGGCGAGTGTCTTCAGCGGTACGTGAACTGAGTTTCCTGAATCAGCGAGGCGGCTGCTTTAGGTGTTAGCTCAGGCTCCCTTCACATTCAATAAATGTACTACTGAACGCTCAGGGCCATGAGCGCGGTTACGTCAGACAGACGTGGAGCAAAGATCGTGCCCTCAATCGAAAAGATAATAAACGCTCGAAAAAAAAGCGGGGTTATCAAATCGCGTGGAATAATTATTCCACGCCCGTGTTTCATGCTGAATCACCCGCGCCGAGGTTTTGATTCAGGATAAAACAAGCGGCATTTAATGCGGGACCGCGCCAGCGAACAGATAAGCGTAAGCCATCACGATGAGGCCGACTATTGCGGCGAGCGCGATTGAATGCCACAGCACGAATCTGAAAATGATTCCTTCATTGCCGACTTGATTTGTCGCCGCCGTCGCCACGACGATTGATTGCGCGTCGATCATCTTGCCCATCACGCCGCCCGCGCTGTTTGCCGCGCACATCAGGACGGGACTCAGGCGAAGCTGCTCGGCTGTAATTCGCTGCAAGCCTCCGAACAGCGCGTTCGATGAAGTGTCGCTGCCCGTGAGCGCAACGCCAAGCCATCCTAAAAACGTCCCGAAGAACGGGAACATCCAACCTGTTCGCGTGAACGCCAGTCCCAACACGGCATCCATTCCCGAATAGCGAGTAACGTAACCGAGTCCAAGCATGAACGAAATTGCAAGCACAGCAAATCGCATGCGAACGAGCGTGCGCCAGAAGATTCTTAAAAGCTCGCGCGGGGCAACTCCCAACGACAAACCTGCGACTATTGCAGCGAGAAAGCATCCCGTGCCCGTAGCCGACAGCCAGTTGAAATCGTAACGAGCCGCTTCCGGCGTGGGCCGCTCAACTACGGGCGCGGCGCGCGAAACGGCATTGTGCAGCAGCGGAAAATCCCAGCCGGGCGGGCCGGGTCGCGGCTTGCCGTCGGGCAATGTGACTGCGTAAGCCGGAGTCGTCCACTTGTTCATCGCGTTTTTTACAAAGGGCAATCCCCACAGCAGAACGAACAGCGCGAGTATCGCAAACGGCATCCACGCGCGAGCGATTTGCGCTTTCGTGTGAGAGCGCGCCGCGAGCCTCGCGCCATCGGGTTGGTTTCCATCAACGACGCTTACGGTCGCCGCCACGCGCGCTCGCTCTGGTTCAATCGCTTCGTCGTCTTTGAATCGCCACACCTGGCGCGGCTGCCAGAATCGTAAAAAGATTATCGTTGCGATGAGCGACACTGTGCCGCTTGCGATGTCAACGAGATTGCTGTCTATGAAATTCGACCAGACGAATTGAGTGACGGCGAACGACACGCCGACAACGAGTATTGCAGGCAGCACATCGAACGTCTCTCGCCAATTGACCATCGCGCGCACCAACCAGAGAGGAACTATTACGGCGGTGAAGGGAAGTATGCGGCCTATCATCGCGTTGAGGTCTGCTTCCGGGAGACCCGAGACAGCCGCGAGCGTGTGAACAGGCGTGCCAATTGCTCCCCACGCGACGGGCGCGGTGTTGGCTATGAGATTAAGGGCCGCCGCGTGAAATGGTTTGAAGCCAAGCCCTATCATAAACGCGCCCGCGATGGCGACGGGCGCGCCAAATCCTGCCGCGCCTTCGATCAGCGCGCCGAAACAGAAGGCGACAAGCAATGCCTGAAGACGGCGGTCTGCGGTGATTGCCGCGACGGATGATTTCATTATTTCGAACTGGCCCGTGTGAACCGTTATGTCGTAGAGAAAGACTGCGGCGACGACTATCCACGCTATCTTCAGAAGGCCGAACGCCGCGCCGTAAGCGAGGCTCGCTGCGGAAAGCGACAGCGGCATGCCGAAGGCGAAGCTCGCCGCTAGAAGCGCTGTTGCGGCTCCGGCCATCGCGGCCCAATGCGGCTTGACGCGAAAGACTGCCAAAAGCGCCAATAGCACGACGACGGGCAATGCTGCGACGATAGTTGAGAGCCACCACGCGCCGAACGGGTCATAGACTTGTGTCCAGGTCATACGCGCTCAATCGGTTTGGAATATTTAGGTGAGCCAGATTATAACTAAATCGTAAGGACTGCAAATGGGTTATTCTTTCCGACGGATAAATCCCGCTTGAAGGTTTGAATGAGCACGATACCGACCCGCGTGCAAATCTCGGCTGGCGGCGTGGCTTTTCGCAAGCGAGGGCGCGCGATAGAAGTTGCAATCATCAACGTAGGCAAAGCCAACCGTTGGCAGTTGCCGAAAGGACTTGTTGACCGCAACGAATCAACCGAAGCTGCTGCGCTTCGCGAAGTGCGCGAAGAAGCCGGCATCGAAACATCGCTCGTCGAGCTTATAGATAAAATCGAATACTGGTACGTTTCAAAAGATCGAGGTCGCCGCGTGCGATTTCATAAATTCGTTTATCTGTACCTGCTGCGCTACGAATCGGGCGACGTGCGCGACCACGACCACGAAGTGAACGAAGCACGGTGGGTGAAAATAAGTGAAGCGATAGAGATGCTCGCGTTCGCAAGCGAGAAGCGAGTGGTCGAGCGAGCGCGTGAGATGATTGCAGGGGTCAAGTGTCGGGAGTCGAGGGGCAGGAAAGGATAAAAAGTGAAGCGGCGAAGGGGCGACGCGGAGACGGGGATTGTTTCGTATTTATCGCCGTGTCCCCGCGTCCCCCCATCTTCGCGTTGTTTCATCCTTCCGCCTTCATCCTCCCCTGCCCCCTGATTGTGGTACAATCCTGCGCGAATGAAAGGAGGCAGCATGAGCAGCGCGACGGGCGCGACCGCTGAAGGGACTCGCAGATATGCCGACAGGCTTATCGCTTCAGGCGTGGCGAGCGGCCATTTTCGCAAGCAGGAAGAATTGTGCTTTTCGTCGGTAGGGATTGGCACGTACTTAGGCCACTGGGACGAGCGCACCGACCGCATGTACATCGAAGCCATCAAGCGCGCAGTCGAGCTTGGTTCAAACGTCATTGATTCGGCAATCAACTATCGCTTCCAGCGCAGCGAGCGCGCAATAGGTCAGGCGCTCAAGCAGGTGTTCGACGCGGGCAAGGCCGCGCGCGATGAGATCATCGTCGCAACGAAAGGCGGATTCATCCCGTTTGAAGACGAGCCGCCGCGCGACGCTCGCCAGTGGATAATGGAAAATCTGATAAACAATGGCGTGGCTCGCCCGGAAGATATAGTCGGCGGGAGCCACTGCATGTCTCCCTCTTACCTTGAAGATCAACTGAACCGCAGCCTCGAAAATCTCGGCCTCGAGCGCATAGACATCTATTACGTTCATAATCCTGAGAGTCAGTTTCAGGCCGTGAGCGGCGATGAATTCGACAGGCGACTGCGCGCGGCGTTCGAGTTTCTTGAGCGAGCCGTCGCCGACGGGCGCATCGGCCTTTATGGGACAGCGACGTGGAACGGCTATCGCCAGCCGCCGAATACGCGCGGGTATCTTTCGCTTGCGGGGATTGAAAAGATCGCGCGCGAAGTTGCAGGCGAGCGTCATCACTTCCGCGTGATTCAGTTGCCTTACAATCTCGCGATGCCTGAAGCGATCACGGAAGCGAATCAGACGGTTGATGGCGAGCAGCTTTCGGCGCTGATGGCTGCGGGCCGACTCGGCATAACCGTGATGTGCAGCGCGTCAATTCTTCAGGCGAAGCTGGCGCAGAACCTTCCGCCTTTTATCGGCGAAGCTCTCACGGGACTTAAGACCGATGCGCAGCGCGCCATTCAGTTTGTGCGCTCGACTCCGGGCGTGACGACTGCGCTCGTTGGGATGAGCCAGCGCCCTCACGTAGAAGAGAATCTAGCGGTTGCGAAAGTTCCGCCAGCTTCGGTCGAGGATTTCTTTAAGATATTTTCCAGCGAAGAAGCGTAAGTCATCAGGCCAATGCATCGCGCATACAACCTGCCGAGCTGATTTCTCGTCAAAGCAGTCGTTTGCCCCAAGGGCGATGGGAGTATTGAAAATGTAAAGATTGAATATGCAATCAGCCGCAGCTTGAGATACATAAAGCAGACGGCGAAGGAAAAAATTTCTCCTGCGCGGGATGCTCTAAAATTTTTGCAGCGCCAGGAATCTGAAAACAGTTTTTGCACTTTTTAATTCCCGCGCTGCGTATTGTAAAATGATAAAAGAAGGGTTGGAGATTCGAGTCGGCGGCTCAGGCGAAACGCGCGCTGACAATAAATCAGTTATGCAAGTTTTGAATCACACAACGAAAGTGCAACACGATACAGCTATATTTTCGCTCTTGCCTCAAAGCACGCTCGTGGGAAGGCTCGCAAGACAGCTTCGCGAACTGGCCGCCGAAGTCGCAACCGGTCCTGCGGCCTATTTGCGAATTGCGTTTTTGCCTGATCGCATAGAAGATTGGCTGCCGCTGAGCCTTGTGCGCAAGACGCGCGATGCATTGAAGAATCTAGCGACTCAGCCGCTTCAAACTTTGCGCGCTGCATTTTCGTCTAACAAGACGTTCGCCGGGTACATCTACGAGCCAGCCGATCACAGCCTCGAATTCATCGCTGACGCGACGCCGGTTGATAAAAAGAAACCCGTGCGTCGCGGCTCGCTCAAGCCTCTGCTCGCCGCATCTGGAATCGTTCATGCCTTGCTGCTCTTATATCTTGGATTCATGGCTTTGATAGGCCAATATCTTGGCTACAGGATAGTCAACAAGCCATATAGGCATTTGAATCCGTCGGAGATACTTGGGCCGCTGTACTACGATCCCGTGACGCTCACTGCTGACCTCGGAGCGGAGCCGATGCCTCTCGACCAGTTGATCGAGTTGCGCAAGCGCCACCAGCGTGAAATAGAAGAGCGCGAGAAGCGGGAAAGGGAAAGATTGGAGAAGGAACAAGCAGCGTTAGCAAAAGCGCCCGAAGAGGAAAATAAAGCTGAAGAACCACCTGCTCCAAAGAAGTTCGGCGAGATAAACGAGGCGCCGATCAAGGACATTATCCACAGCCTCTACACTATGTATCAAAAAGGCGAGCTTGGCCTGACTGAGTTGAAGCTAACGGTGATGCTTGGATTCAAAATCGCGGATGACGGCTCGATACCGAAAACGAGCATCAAGCTAATCAAGCCATCGGGCAATCGAATAATTGATGAGAACGCTGTGCTGATATTATGGCATCTCGGCGAGACGAACGCGCTTGGGCCGCTCTCGATACTCAGTTCAAACACGATTGAGTTCTCCATTGATGAAAAACAGGCGCGCCTGACGATCACGGGATTTGCGCCGACGGCAGAGATGGCGAAGAGTACCGCCAATTCCCTGAACTTTTTTATCGGAATTATGCGCAGCCAGCGAAAGGGAACTGATACAGGAGAGTTGCTGGGCCTGTTGCAACTGACACCTACCGGCAAGCGCATTGATGCCGACCTGACCATGTCAAGGATTCGCGCAGCCGAATTAATGAATTCGATGAACGCCAAGTATGGAAGCAGTAACCCGCCTCAATGACAGGGCAGAAGTAAAAGTCAAAATTAAGAAAAGCGGTGATGCGCAAATAGGCCCGCGCTTTTTATTTTTGCCTTCTTCAGCGTTCGTAAGCGTAAAGCGCCACGCCGAGCGGATCGCCCAGCCGCAGAGTTCTTTTTTGCGCGTCTTGCGAATTGACAGGGAAGAGTGAAGCCGCCCCTGAAACGTGGCAATCCAAACAGGACTGCTCGCTTGCGCGAACCGCCCGCGCCGCAAATTTCCATTTGCCCACAGTGAAGTCATATTGATTCGTTTTCTCAAATGCCAGCATTGCTTTGCGGCTCTCGTCCCATAGCTCTGATGCTTTAGGGAGGTTTGCGTACATTTCGCTTGCCAGCGTTATGAGCGCAGGGCCTTTAATCAATTTTCCCGCGGTCAACTCAGGCTCGCTCGGTTTTGCGCCTAACACGCTGCGGCCCGCAAGATAAAAGACGACTTTCAGATTTGATTTCGCAAGCTCGCCTACGGCCTGCACCTCTTTAGCATTTTCAGGCTTGAATCGGTGCGGCGTGTCGCCTGCTCTGATGATGCGACGATAGCCGAACGTGAAATCAATGTCTTTGAATCGTTGCTGGATGCATTCGTCGAGCGCCGACAAAAGCCGCGCGTCCGGGTCTTCACAATCCTGTATTCTTCGGTCGTTCCGTTGAGCGATAGAGCGGCCCGGCAGAATAGCCAACGTGACAAGCGACAGAAAGATTAACGCGAAAGCGATGCGAATGGTGCGCTGCATAGTTGAAACTCCTTGAAGGCTGGATAACAGCCCGACGGCGGCCTGCATGATTTGAACCGCGCGATAGAATATTTTTGCAGCTTTTCCTGCTGCTCGTGCATCGTGCTTTGCCCGAATTTGCTACCAGCCCGTTCGCTCTCTGAGCGAAGTGATGTGCGCGACGTGATGCCTGCCATGCCACGCATACAATGCGAGGTTGTTATTCAAAGAGACAATGCCACGTTCGGGATGGCGAAACCGGCGCTCGAAATCTGCGGGCGCAAGCGAGCGCAGCAGCACAACCCACCGCTCGTGCAGTGCCTCAAGCAGCGCAAGCGAAGTTTCAATCGGCGTGCGCTCTGAGTCAACTAACGCAGCCCACTGCGCTTCGTCATAAGGCTTTATCGTAGGCTCATCTTCCGTGAGCGCCAGCTTGAATCGAATGTAGCTGTTGAGATGACTGTCCGGCACATGATGAACGACCTGCCGAACGGTCCATCCTCCCGGGCGATATGGCGTGTCGAGTTGCTCATCGGTGAGACCTCTTACGGCTTCGCGCAATCTCGCGGGCGTTTCGACTATCTGAACGATAAACTGCTCGCGCTGTTGATTGGTCAAAAGGTCGTCTTCGAGATTGAATTGTCCGATTGGATAACGAAGGTCAGCCATTTCGCCTCCTGTTGTATTTGGTTATGTCGGTCGTTAAACGGCGCTATGATTTGTTACGATGCTTTCAGGAAAACTGTTTCAGCCGCCCATAGTATCTCAATGGGCTGAGACATGCGATTCCGATTGTGATATAAATCGAATCGAGTTTGATATCGGAGATGAGCAGCGCAATTATAATTGAGGATTGGGATTCGGACGGCTTCCATCGCAAGGTGCTTGAGATGGAAGCCGCGGGCTATGTCGCGCGCGAAGAGACTTATCGCATCACGCCGATTATGAATCCTGAGACCGGCTATATCTCTCACGTCTATCGAATCGAAATGTACAGGCCCGACGCTGAAGATGATTTGAAATCTCAAACTTGAAATCTCAAGTCACTCGCAGGTGCGCCCTCAATCTTCCTCGTGCGCTGCGGCGGCGAACCCGCGCTGCTTGAATGCTTCATTTATTGTTTTAGCGAGCGCGTCGCGGCTTATACGTTGCGATTTGCCATGATTGATTATGTCGAAGCTCTGAGCAGCAGACAAAACATCTTCGATGCGCAGATTCTTGTCCTCGCTCAGAATCTTCACCTGCCCTTTGTCGTTAATCAGGCACTCGCGGCCTGAACCCTCGTCGGCGAATTTTATTTCAATGCGATTATCAATTGCGTAACGTCTCAACTCTTGCAGCTTCAGGTCCATCTTCACCTCTCAGTTATTATTGCTGTGATTCATCATTGCTCGTCTTGCGCGCGGCTCAACAAAATCTCCTCATAATCGAAAGCAATCGCTTCGGCTATGGTCGCCGTTCGTTTCGGGTAATTCAACGAGCGACGCGCGCGGCCCTTCAACTCGACCCAATCCTCGAGCAGCGCGACCTGCGGCTCAAGCAAACCGTCAACGTCCACCTCTTCGCCCGCGCGAAAATTCAGCTCGCACGCTTGAAGCTCCGTCGGGCGTTTAGGATTGAAAAGCGGGATGCCCCACTTGCGACAGATGATTGGACGCGCGTTGTAGATCGTGCAGGCATCGCCTCTGAGCGCGGGGCAGGGAAGCCTGAGTCCCGGTCGCGGCGTTATGCTCTCTTCGCCATCGCTCTCATCCGCGCCCGTGAGCTTCTTCGCCTGCGCGATGTAACTGCGCGCAGCCGCCTGTAATCGCTCGCGCTCAGCTTCAGGCAACTTTTTTACGGCGCGCGAAATGTATGCTGCTTCGATGAGCGAGATTGAAAACATCTGGCTGCAACACATCGAGCAGCCGCGACGGCACTGCATCCGATCAGCGAACAACTGATAAACGCGCCGAAACTCCGCATCAACCGCGCGCAGGTGCTGCTCGTACTGTTTGAAAGTATCTTCCGCGTTCAATGTCATTTGCCCAACTGCCCGATGGCAGAAAGATCGTAATCAGGATCGAGATCAACCGCGCGCTGCCACGCGCTCACGCCGCTTTCTGCGTCGCCAAGCTCGAAGTATATCAATCCGAGCGCGTGATGGATGAACGCATGGCCTGATGACAAATCGAGCGCATCCTTGTAATTCGATGCAGCTTCAGGCCAGTTCTTTCGAGCGAAAGCCGCTTCAGCACGCTCTACGGCGTTCGACCAGAATGGCCCTTCGCTCGCCCTTGCATCAGGAATCATCACGCGATTGCCAGATGCGATTACTTCACGCGCGAGGCGCGCAAACTCGTTTTGCGCGGGCGAGTCTTTGAAGATTGCGACCGATTGCAACAACTCGCGCGCAGCGCGGTTCAACCAGTCCCTCTCGCGCTTCTCTGCATGAATCAATCGCACGGCGCTGCGATAATGCTCGCGGCTCGCAAGCAGCGCTTCGGTGCGAATCAAAAACTCTTCGGCCTTGTGATGATGCGGATCAATCGCAAGCGCCCGGCGATAAGACTCTGCGGCTAGGTCAAGCTCGCCCGTCGCGCCTGCCACAGTGCCGAGCAGGTAATGCGCGTCAGCGTAATCGGGCGCAGCGCCAACCGCGCGATTCAACGCTTCGCGCGCAAGGTCGGGCTGGCGCGTCTCGAAGTAGCAAAGGCCAAGATAAAACCATGCCCGCGCGTTCGATGAATCTTCAATCGCCGCCTGGCCGAACAACTCGATTGCTTCGTCAAACTCGGCTACTTCGAGCGCGGCCAGGCCATGCTCGATCAATTCTTCAGTCGTCTGCTCGTCTTTCATGTCTGGTTCAGGCTAAGAATCGAATTAGAATTTATAGCACGCTCCATCGAGCGGGCGAAACGTCGAAAGGCAGGACTTATTGATTCTCTAAAAGTAAGGAAGCGTTTCTCTCTCTGGCAAGATGCAGTCATTTATATCAGTCCATCATCTTGCCGATAGTTTTATCCGGCTACGGGCGCAGTCGCTTCGGCTTCACGCTCGCTACGGGCGGCGCGCTCCGCTTGAGCTCCATCGAGCATTTCGCCCACGCGCTCGATCATCGGCACGAGCGAATCGCGGTCGAGCGCGGAGATAATCACCGAGTTATTCGCGCGACGCAGGCTTTCAAGCTCGTCGCGGTCAAGCAAGTCTGCTTTATTGAATACGAGCAGGCGCGGAATGCCGGCGAGGTTCAACTCTTCAAGAATCTTTTCGACCGATGCAATGTGGTTTTCGCGCTGCGGGTTGCTCGCGTCAACCAGATGAATCAGCACATCGGAGTTTTCCATCTCTTCGAGCGTCGCGCGAAACGCCGCTATCAAATCGGGCGGCAGGTCGCGGATGAAGCCGACCGTATCGTTGATAATCACTTCCTGATCGCGCGGCAGGCGCAATCTTCTGCTGGTCGGGTCGAGCGTCGCAAACATACGATCTTCAGCCGTCACAGCCGAATCTGTCAGCGCGTTGAGCAGCGTTGACTTGCCCGCGTTCGTGTAGCCGACGATTGAGATGATCGGCAAATCTTTTCGCGCGCGGCGGGTGCGCTGCACGCGGCGGCTCGTGCGAATCTGCTCAATCTGGCGCTCAAGATGATGAATGCGGTCGCGCACGCGGCGGCGGTCAACTTCGAGCTTCGTCTCGCCCGGCCCGCGCCCGCCGATTCCGCCCATCAGCCGCGACATCTCTGTGCCTGAACCCGTAAGTCGTGGCAGCATGTATTTCAACTGCGCAAGCTCAACCTGAATCTTACCTTCGCGGCTCTGCGCACGCTGCGCAAAAATATCGAGTATCAACTGCGTGCGATCAATGATCTTCAAATCGGTCGCTTCGTTAATCGCTCGCACCTGCGCGGGCGTGAGGTTTTGATCGAAGATTATTACATCGGCTCCGAGTTGCAGCGAGCGTATGATTAACTCGTCAAGCTTGCCGCGCCCGACAAGCGAGCGCGGGTCGAGCTTCTGGCGGCGCTGCACTACGGAATCGAGCACAACAAGATCGGATGAGTGCGCGAGCTCGCGCAGTTCTTCAAGAGACTCCTGCGCTTCGGCTGTGCTTCCGGTTGTCACGCCGACCAGTATCGCGCGGTCTCTGTGGTCGCGCGGGCTGCGAACGTGACGCGCGCGCGATAGTTCTTCTTCGAGCGATTCGATGAATTCGATGAAATCAACGTCAAGCTGGCTTGGCACTCGTGGCTCAAGGAAACCCCATACGGCAGGCGGCTCTGATTCAAGCTCTTCGTCAATGTCATCCGAAGCGTAACTCGCCTGCGCTTTTCGCGAGGCCACAGGGTCTGCGGGCAGCAGGTGTGCCGCGCGAACGATGCCCGGCAGCCCGTCTTCGCGCACGTCAATGGCCGCCATCAGATCGAGTCGCAACAGCGCAAGGTCTGTCAGGTCATCCTGCGTTAATCCTTCGCCCGCAAGGTGAGTGTGCAAACAGCGCAGGCCGCGAAAGCGAGTTTCGCCAACGCGGACGCGCTTGAGGTCGGGCAGGACTATTCCGCGTGCGTTGCCGACGACGACATATTCGACGTAGCCGTTTCGATTGACGAGCGCGCCCACCTGGCGATTGATCTCGCGCGAGATTTCCGAAAGCTGGCGCGCGAATTCCTGCGTAACGATCTGGCGCGGCGGAATGCGGCGCCTGTAAAGTTTTTCGAGCCGCTGAATCTGATTCTGTTTTAGTCCCTGAAGATTTCCTTCGATGCTGCTAATGGTCGTTTCCTCCACTCGCGGCCTGTGAAACTAAGCCGCATTTACATTTTACACCAATGAATCCGAAGACCGAAGTCCGGTGTCCGAAGTCGAAAACAGCGACAGGATGTGAGAGATGATAAAAAATTAACATCGGACATCGGACTTCGGTCTTCACTTGCCTTTTGTCTGACGATTCGTTACTATTTTGCCATTCTGAACGGTGGACAATAACCCGCGCCAAATTTAGCTGGAACATAATCCGGTTTATCAGCGTCGGCGGATGTTTGAAATAACCGCGCGCGGCTCTGATACAGAATTTATAAGCATGCCGGGAGCCGGAACGGCGCTCACTGACCGTTTCAGATTTAATTCATCATTGGAGGATGTGTGGTGAACAGAAAACTCATAAGACCTACCCTCGCTGAGGTGAGAGAGAGAAACGAGCGCGAGGCTCAACGCCGTCGAGACGTTTCGTCCGACGCGAATCGCAAGCGCGTCCCGCCTGAGCAGACCCACGCCGAGAGCTTTTATTATAAAAAGCAGATGGACAATAAAACGCCTATGGTCGTGGTGCTTCAGGACGGCGAGCAACTTCACGGGACCATCGAATGGTACGACCGCAATTGCATCAAGCTGCATCGCACCGAAGGGCCGAACCTGCTCGTGCTCAAGCACAACGTGAAGTACATGTACAAAGCCGACGAGAACGACGACAACGGCGACGACGGTTCCGAAGACGTATCGGAAGAGTAATAATCGCGGCGGGAGGATTGCCCCACTCACTCCTCACCCCGATAACCGATCTGCGTGACGCGAGCACCTGACAGGCCCAAAAAGCCGCGCGTTGGAATCACCTTTGGAGACCCGGCGGGCATCGGACCCGAAATAGTCCTGAAGTCCGTTGCCGAGCCGGTGGTGAATTCCGTCTGCCGCGCGGCGATCATCGGCGACGCAACCGAGCTTCATCGCCAGGCGCGCGGGCTTGGCCTGCAGTGCGATTACGCGGTGGTGACGGAAAGCGAATTTGCTCTCAATGATTCTGACGAGCCGATCATCTGCGATACAGGCGCGACAGGCGAAGGCATTGAATGGGGCAGGTTATCCGCCGAGGCAGGCCGCGCGGCAATCAGCGCAATCGAAACAGGCGTCAGGTTATGTCTTGCGGGAAAGCTCGACGCCGTAGCCACCGCGCCTATCAATAAAGAATCGTTGAAGCTGGCAGGCTCAACGTTTCCCGGTCACACGGAGATGCTCACAGAGCTTACGGGCGCGCGCGAGTCGCTGATGTGTTTTTTCGCGGGCGAGCTTCGAGTCTTTTTGCTGACAATTCACGTGGCTTTGGCCGACGCAATCAAAGCGATAACGAAAGAGCGCGTGAAGAACGCAGTCGCGCTGGCCGACCGCGAGTTTCGACGTTTCGGCATCGCGCGACCCCGCATCGCAGTCGCAGGGCTTAATCCTCACGCGGGCGAGCATGGGCTTTTCGGCAGGGAAGAGATCAACGAAATCGAGCCTGCGATACGAGAATGCCGCGAGCAAGACATTGAAGTTAGCGGGCCTTTTCCTGCCGACACCCTGTTTGTGCGAGCGGCGCGCGGCGAGTTCGACGCTGTGGCCGCTTGCTATCACGATCAGGGGTTGATCGCCGTCAAATGTCTGGCGTTTGGCAAAGCGGTGAATGTGACGCTGGGCTTGCCGATCATTCGCACGTCGGTAGATCATGGGACGGCGTTCGACATTGCGGGTCGCGGCGTGGCCGATCATTCAAGCATGATCGAGGCGATAAAGCTGGCCGCGCAATTGAAAATGGTGAATAGCGAATCGTAAATCGCGAATAGTGATAAGAAACGAATGGCATTGATATTGCTCTTCACGATTTGCGATTCACCATTCACAATCTGTGGAGGCTTGATGAAATCTGCCCTGATAACTTTGATTGTTCTGGCTTCGGTGTTGACTTTGCTCGCGCAGCCGCGACTGGCAGACAGTAATAACGGCGCGCGCGGCGCGGCAGATGATCCGCTACGCTTGCCCCAAGAGAAGCACCTGCGAAACATCCGCCAGTTGACCTTTGGCGGCGAGAATGCCGAAGCATATTTTTCCGCTGACGGCAAAAAGCTCATCTTTCAATCAACGCGTGACGGTCATCAGTGCGATCAAATCTACGAGATGAACATTGACGGCTCTGGCCTGCGAATGGTCTCTACGGGTAAGGGCCGCACGACCTGCGCTTACTTTTTCCCGAACGGCAAGCGAATCATCTATTCTTCAACGCACGCGGCAAGCGCAGACTGCCCGCCCAAGCCCGATTACTCGCGCGGCTACGTCTGGGCCATTTATCCCGCCTACGACATCTACAGCGCAAATCCCGACGGGGCTGATTTGAAGAACATCACGAACACGAACGGATATGACGCAGAAGCGACGATTGCGCCAAACGGCAAGGGGATTGTCTTCACTTCGATGCGAGACGGCGACCTCGATATCTACACGATGGATTTGGATGGACGAAACGTCCGACGACTGACGAACGATCTGGGTTATGACGGCGGCCCCTTCTGGTCCTACGACAGCAAGTGGATAGTCTATCGCGCGCATCATCCGAAGAGCGAAAAAGAGGTCGCAGATTATAAATCGCTGTTGAAAGAGAATCTCATTCGCCCGACGACGCTTGAGATTTGGATGATGAAAGCCGATGGCTCCGCAAAGCGCCAGATCACAAACAACGGCAAAGCCAACTTCGCGCCATACTTTTTCCCCGACGGCAAGCGAATAATATTTTCATCCAACATGAATGATCCGAAGGGAAGGAACTTTGATCTCTATGCCATCAACACAGACGGCACGGGGCTTGAACAAATCACGTTCAACGAAACATTCGACGGCTTTCCGATGTTCACGCCTGACGGCAAAAAGATCGTCTTCGCATCCAATCGCAACGCGAAGGTTCAGGGTGAGACGAATATCTTTATCGCTGATTGGGTGGAATAGTCCTTTGTCATTTGTCCCTTGTCATTTGCAAAAGATAATCGGCTTCAGGCTAAGAAGTTATAAAGGACAAATGACAAGGGGCAAATGACTTCTATGGAATTAAAACAATCTTCCCATACGCTCCCGGTTCAAGCACTGCCCTGTGCGCGCGAACGGCTTCTGAAAGAGGAAGCTCTTGCCCGATGATTGGCCGCAGCGTTCCGTTTTCAAGTCCCGCGACCAGCCCCGCGTGAATGATCGCCACGTCACGGGCTGGCGCGTTCAACAACGACATCCCAAGTATTGAAGAGTCGTGCCCCATCGCGTCGCGCGGGTTTATTTCGATAGAGCCGCGATTGCCAATAACGACCACGCGCCCGTATCTTGCCAGCAGCTTCAGATCGTTCGCGAGGTTTACGTTCGCAAGCATCTCAAGTATGACATTGAAACCCTGCCCGACAGTGAGCGCCATCAGTTCTTCAAGGTAATTCGGCGCGCGATGGTCGAGCGCGTGATGCGCGCCTTCTTTAATGACAAGCTCTCTGCCTTTATCTGTGCCGCCAGTTCCGATGACTTTCATGCCCGCGGCTCTTGCCATCTGGACAGCAGCGATGCCGACCCCGCCTGTCGCGCCGTGAACCAGAACCGTTTCGCCTGCGACAGCCTGCGCGCGTTGAAACAGCGCGCGATAAGCGGTCGCGTAAGGCACACCGACGGCGGCGCCCTGTGCGAATGAAACCCGCTCCGGCAGCGGCGAAACCTGCGATTCCGCGCAGAGCGTCTGCTCGGCATACGCGCCCGTGAGCGTGCCGTGGGTGTAAACGCGGTCACCCGGCTTGAATTGTGTTACGCCTTCACCGACGGATTCGATAATGCCTGCGGCGTCCATTCCCGGCGTGTAAGGAAAAGTCGGCTTGTAGGCATGCGCGCCTGAGCGGATGTAAGTGTCTACGGGATTGACTCCGATTGCTTTGACGCGCACAACCACCTGACCCGGACCGGGCTTGAGGTCGGGCACATCTTCCAGTCGCATGACTTCAGGCCCGCCCGGCTCATAGACTCTTATTGCTTTCATTGCTCCCTCCTGATTTCAATTCTATGCGGCGCTCGCGTCTGCGGCAGGATTGAATGATGCATTCCGCAGAAGTGCCGCCCAATGCAGCGGCTTCGTCTCGCTATTCTGGTATAGCAACGAGCGACGGGCAAGGAAAGAGCGCAATCATAGACCGGGCAAAATCTCTTATGCTGAAAGGGCCGGATTCCTGACATGCCGCTCCGACTCTTTTGTCGAATCCGCGCGAGGAATTGGCTGGCCAATTCTTATGCGCGAAGAGCGATGGCACCGCGCCGCACTTGGAGAATTGCGCCATCTGGTTGCGCTCTGTAGTTGAACTATCGCGCAGGTTGGCCGAAGGCGAAAGACTTTGGCTGAGCGCCGAGAAACTCGCTTCGCGCTATGGAAGAGATTGGCTTCGAAGGCGAGCGCTAAAGCCCTGCGCTTCTAGCCCGGCTCTCAGTGTTCATGCGTATGCCTTTGAGGTCAACTGCCATACCGGCAATGACAAACAACAAGGCGCTGATGAACATTCCTGATAGAATTGTAAAGACGCCAGCGATCAGTTCGGGGACGTCTGTTGTGTGCGGGGTTGCGCGGTAGCTTCCGTATTCGCTCCCGAAGCTTTTGCTGGAGTCGGCTATCAAATAGATACTGAGCACCAATCCCGCGAGCAATTCAAGAGCAGCGAAGACGCGCACAACGTAAATGGGCAGCATGCCCTGGAAGCCTCCAGCGGATAGATTCTCCAAAGATGGCAGGCTCTGAGTTAAAGGCTGCGAACAAGAGATGCAGAATCTCGCGCCCGGTGAAGCTTGTTTCCCACAATTCGTGCAAATCATAATGGCCTCCTTTGTAGCTAATCAGATTGGACGACGCATGCGTGTCAAGAACTTGTCAGACTGCTAATCGTTATTGAACACACCGATGACTTCTAATCCCTGCTGGCAATTTCTCGTAATCCTTCACGCTTGATAACCTTTCCCGTCTTTGTAGAAGCGAAGCGACCGCGCTCAAGGGCTATCTGCCCGTTGACCAGAACATACGCGATTCCATCCGGCGCGCGGAACGGGTCATCATAGCTTGCAAGGTCCCTGATTCTATATGGCAGTCGGGTTCTGGACAGGAACGTCTATATAGGCCCGATCCCGGAAGCATACAAGCTCAGGAAAGTCGGCGACCATTGGCTAATTGAGAAAACAACCGTGCCGCGCCCAAGAAAAGAATAACGTGAAGTTACCAAGCCGACACAGCCGCCGCTAAATTTCTTACAACCCTATCCTGAGAGCATTTCACACAAAGATTGAAGGCCGTCAAAGCAGGCGAAGCTGTCCCTTTGCCTCTCACGCCGTAACGAGCGCCGATTCCATTGCAAGCTGGCGATTGACGTTGCGCGCAAGCCCCTGCAAAATCTCTTCGATTCGCCCGACCAGATCAATAATCTGCTCAAGAGTCATCGCCTCCCTTATTTTTTCAAGCCGCGCGGCTGCGTCTGCATTCGTGATGCGGTCTGCCGACTCGCCTAGCTTCAGATGGAATAAATCTGCGAGCAGCGCAAGCAGCGCGTCCAGATGATTTTCAAACTCGCTTTTTTCGAGCTTCTTGCCCAGGTACTCAGCCGCTTCCATCAGCTTCAGCGTGTCGCGCCTCAAGGCAAGCGATTCGATGATCTCAATCATCCGCGCTCGCTTCTCGCGGTACTCGCCAAGATCAATCTCAAGCGCGCGACCGATGCTGCCGCGCGCGAGCCGCGCAAGCATGCGTGTCTCTTCCGCAGGTCGCTTGTAATTCGCCTTCAGGTACGCTTCAAGCTCATCCGCCGTAAGCGGCGCGAAACTCAACATCAAGCACCGCGAGCGAATCGTCTCAAGCAGCGCGTAAGGCTTCGACGTTATGAGAATAATCAAAGTCGTTGCGGGCGGCTCTTCCAGAGTTTTCAGGATTGCGTTGGCGGCTTCTTCGCGCAGCCACTCCGCTTCGTCAATTATGTAAACGCGGCGGAGGCCCTCGTAAGGGCGGAACTGTGCCTGCTCGGACATCTCGCGCATCTGGTCTATCTTGATGAACTGGCTCTTATAATCCTTCTTCACATTCGGGTCCTGGCTTTCGCGCAGGATTGTGCGCACGTCGGCGTGTTCGCGCGCGGCGATCTTTCGACACTGCAAGCACTCGCCGCATGCGTCGCCATTAACTGGCCGCTCGCAATTGAGCGCCTGCGCAAGCGCTATCGCGAACTGATGCTTGCCGACGCCGCGCGGCCCGGCCATTACAAGGCTCTGCCCGATGCGCCCCTCGGCGACCGCGCGCTGAAGCAATTTCTTTATTCGTTCGTTCCCTATCAGCGATGAGAATGGCATAAGCCGCATTGTAGCAGTTTTGCTGCAAGCGTGATAACCTAGCAGGCGCGAGCGATGCTTAAGGATTTTTTACAATCGAGACTTGCCAAGTGGAAGCGGCTCGAAGAACTGACCGCTCGCGCGTCGCGCTATCGCTTGACGAATCTGTCGGGCGAAGAGGTGCGCGAGTTCGGGCGATTGTACCGTCGCACGGCGGCTGACCTGGCAATCGCGCGCGAAGAGGTGCGTGACCAGCGCCTTGTCAATTACCTGAATTACCTCGTCGGGCGAGCGCACGGGGCTATCTATCGCAGCGAGTCTTCGGGCTTTGGCGTCTTCCTTGACTTCTTTCGCTACGGGTTTCCTGCCGTCTTCAGAAAGACTTTCTTCTACACGCTCGCGTCGTTTTTGCTCTTTCTGTTTTCGACGGCCTTCGCCTTCGGGATGAGCTTCATTGACGAAGGTTTCGCGGATCGCGTCTCGCCGCGACTGCGCCAATCCATAGCCGCGCATCAGAACTGGACTGAAGCTGTGAACAGCTCCAACCCGCTCGCCTCAACGTCAATTCAGACGAACAACATAATGGTGACATTCTTCGCTTTCGCAGGCGGCGTGCTGCTTGGGATTGGGACTGTGATTGTGCTGCTTCAAAACGGGCTGCTTTTCGGAATGGTGATGGGCTTGTGCGTTCGTTATAAGTTCTGGGAGATCCCTGTTTTTGTATCGGCGCACGGAGTGATTGAGCTAACGGCCATCTTCATCGCGGGAGGCGCGGGGTTGATGATTGGCAAAGCTCTTTTGATGCCGGGCGATCTGCGCCGCATTGACGCTCTGGTGACGAACGGGCTTGTGGCCATCAAGCTGATACTGGGCTGCATGCCGATGCTCGTTGTTGCAGGCTTGATAGAAGGCTTCATCTCACCCGCGCACATCTCGCCTTACTTCAAGTTCGCCGTTTCAACCCTGAGCGCGATGGTGATGATCATATATTTTCTCAAGCCCGACGCGCGAAGGAACTAAAGAAGCCTGGCAAACAAGTCTCGTATTATTGTGCTCTATTTGTAGGAATGGATTATGGGGTATGGATATTTATGGCTGTTTGCCGGCATAACGTCTGCACTTCTGGCAAGCTTTGTTCTTGCAATTCTCGTATATATTTGGAGTGAGCGCCTACAATTGCAACGGCGAAGTAATGACCCACATTGGCGAATTTGCGTCAAAAGATGATTGCATGCGAGCGGCTATTCGAAAGCTCGCCGTCGAGATCCAGAGATGCCCCGAAGCGGAAATGTATCACATAGTTTGGATAAGCCCCGACCCTGATGAAAATCAAAGAGTGGATCGCCGCGCTGTTCTCTATGAGAGAGGCCGGAAGGAGATTGGATACGAACACGACGTTTTCAGTGGAATCTCTGGTAAGGCGTACACAGTTGATGATGCAGCTATTCAGGCGGTGGCAGAAAGAGGCGGCACACTTTACGATTTCTCAGCGTACGAACAACGTAATAAATGAGAATCGTTTACCCACATCGCATCAGTTGCCTAACACTTCAGATTCTCGCCAAACATTCGTATGTGTTCAGGCGTTGTGCCGCAACAGCCTCCGATGACATTTGCGCCCGCCCCGATTAACTCTTCAATCACCGCTTCCATTGACTCAGGCGTTTGTTTGTAAACTATTTTGCCTTCGACAATATCGGGCTGACCCGCGTTCGGCTCTGCGATTATAGGCTTATCCGTGTAAAATCTCATGCGACGAACAATCTCAACATAATCACTCATCGCGATATTCGCGCCGCAGTTTGTGCCCACAACATCCGCGTTTGCTTCGGCCATTGCCTGAATCGCTTGCTCGACGGAAACGCCAAGCATTGTTTTATAACCGTGATGATCTTTATCAAACGCCATGCTTGCAATGACGATTGCGGCTCCGGCTTCGCGCGCCGCCCGCGCAGCTATCTTCAATTCCTGCGCGCCGGTCATGGTTTCGATGATTATCGCGTCAACTCCGCTCGCTACGAGCGCGTGTGCCTGCTCAATGAAAACACCGAATGCATCTTCGATGGATATTTCGCCAAGCGGTTTGAGCAGTCCACCGAGCGGCCCGATGCTTCCCATCACCCACGCGCGATTGCCTGCCGCATCGCGGGCAATCCGCACGGCTGATTGATTAATCTCTTCAACGCGAGACTCAAGACCGAACTGAGCGAGCGCAAGGCGATTCGCCCTGAAGCTATTCGTTGTTATTAATCTCGCGCCCGCTTCGATGTAAGCGCGATGAATAGCCGCGACTCTTTCTGGATAATCAAGGTTCCAGCTTTCACAGCACGCAGTTGGCTCAAGCCCCGCGCGTTGAAGCTCAGTCCCAATTGCGCCGTCGGCGATAATGATTTTACCGGCTATTGCTTCAAGCAGTTCTGACTTGCTCATCTTCGGTTCACCGTATAAGCGCAGGCTCGGCGACGCGACGAAAGTTGTATCGCACAACGGCGCGCACGCTCACCGCGTGTCCATCGCGCATCGCAGGCTTGAATTTCAATTGCCTTATGGCGCGCTCGGCTGATTCATCAAGGCCGAACCCGGCCCATCGAATTATCTCCACGTTGCCGACCTCGCCGCTTGCTAAAAATTCTGCTCTGGCTTCAACTGTAGCAGAGATGTCTGCGCGAGCGGCCTCGTCAGTGTATTCAGGCTTCGCGCGATTTAGAAACTCCGGCGCAGTGAAGCCCGCAGCTTGAGGCGAGCCTTCTTCGGGCAATTCTTCGATTCGCTCGCTTGCACTGGTTGCCGCAGGTTGAATCTCTGCGCGGCGCTTGCGGTAGTCAATCAACCGATCAATATAAGTCCCGACGCGTGCCTCAATCGTTTTCACCAACGCAGCGACAGCCGAATTTTGCGTCACCGCTTTTTCAGCCGCGAAATCGAATGCGACGAGCGCGCCCGTTCGCCCGTCAACTATCATCACGGCAACGTAAGCCTCCCAGTGCGATTCGCGCTCGCGCTCGCTGCGCGTCAGGGTTTCGGCTTTGCCCGTTATGAAAAAGTCGCACCCAATCGCCGCGCCAATTCTGCGCGCTTCGTCCTTTGTCAGGTTGATTGAGCCATTGTAGCCAATGCCTGCAATCGCAGCGTGAACAAGCGATGAATCAATCAGCGCAATTCGCGCATCGTTGTTGAATGCGCTCGAAAGAGCCTCTTCAAATCTTCGGCGCGCGTTCGTTGATTGCACGTCTGCATTCGGGCCGCTCATCAGCCCGATCATCGCAACGCGCAGGCGAGCTTGAATAGTTGCGCTCGCCGGTTTATCTGCCTGCGCCGTCGCGCGGCGAGCGAGCAAGTCGCCGTTTATCGCGCAGGATAATAGAATTGAGGTGATGATATAAGCTCGAATCATCTTGCTGTGGAACGGCGCGATTGGAAAATCGCAGCGGCGGATTCCGCCTCGCGATTGATAATAACGGCTACCGTATCCGCCAACACCCTTCTCAAGATTCAATTCGCCAACTGGAAGCGAGATCACCCGAAGACCTGACCATAAACTTCGCGTATCGCAGAAGTATGATGTGAAAGCGCCCGCTCGAACCCTTCGATTGATGCATGGCCGAGCGCGCGGGCTAATTCACTCAGAGCTATCTGAGACGACGGCAGCGCAGGTGTCGGCCTGTCGAGCAACAAGCGCATCCAGTGGTCGAGCCTCCTCAGGAACGAATAGCCCTCGTGCAGCGCCCGCGTTGATTTTCGATCAAGCGAGCCGCGCTCGCCCAGATGCAGAATCAATTTGGTCGTGCCGCGCTCCGTTGGAAACCGAACGCGGTCGCGTAGCTGCAAGTATCTCGTAATGAAATAAACATCGGTCATGCCGCCGCGGCCCCACTTGATGTTCGCGCGCGCGCCGCGCCCTTTCTCTCGCTCGATCTTCATTCGCATTGCGTGAAGCTCTTCCCGAAGCGATGCGTTGCGCGAAGCCGCATCGAAGACGGTTTCGGTTATTAACTCACGAGCGCGAGCGCCGAACTCGAAATCGCCCGCGACCTCTCGCGCTTTCAAGTAAGCGGAATGTTCCCACGCGGACGCGCGCTCGTTGATGTACGCAAGCAGCGGCGCAAGGCCGTTCGCAATCGCGCCGCTCGCGCCGTCGGGCCTGAGTCTCAAATCAACGCGATACAACAATCCTTCGCGAGTTATCGAAGAGAGCGTGTGAACAAGCTGCGACGTGAGTTTTGCGTAAAACTCCTGCGGCGAAAACGGCGCGAGCGCGCCCTTAGCTGCATCGCTCATTAAAGGCGGAGGCCACCGGGCGCTGTCATCGAAAACGATGAGCAGGTCGAGGTCTGACCCGTAATCCATTCCCGCGTGCCCCAATCGCCCAAGCGCGAGAATCGCGAAAGGCAACTCAGTCGGGACTTGCTGCCGAGCCTTCTCTACAGCCGCAACAACGCCGAGCGATTCAAGCACGATACCCAAAGCGACGCGCAGCACGGCTTCGGCCAGCGCCGTTTGTTCAAGATTGTTTGCCCGCAGGTCAATGGTCAGTGGTCGGGGGCCAGTGGCCAGGGTAAGCGCGACAGTGGACTCAGACCGCACTGCGCTGTGATCGGATGAAGGCAATAGAAGATCTTTTCCGACCCGGACCCCAGACCCAAGACCCAAGACCCCTGCCATGTCGCGACTGCCAATATCAATCACCATACGATGCCACGCGCGGCGCAGCGCGTCTGCCTTTGCTGCAACGGTTTTCTCTACGGCCACCGCCTTGCCTAGCAGTTGAATGAAATCCGAAGTGTCGCGATGAGTCTTTTCAAATCCCTGCCCCCCGCTTTCGACAAGCACAGAGGCTAGCACGGGCCGCGATACGAGTATGTGCGACAGGTACTGGCTGCTCAGCGTTGCAATCAATCGCTCGATGAGCGCGGGCCATCTGCTTTCGCTGAAAGGCCACTCAGTTGGTTGAGCCTGATCGCGCATGTAGGTGGCGAGCGATTCGGCCCACGCCGAAAGGTTTCGCAACGAGCGCGACGGATTAATCGCCAGCGGCAATGCCGCGATGATTGCTTGTTCCAGCTTCGAGGTTTCGTGAGTTGTTGCGCCCGCCGCGCCGGTCGCGCGCGAGATTTGAGCCTCGTTCAATTTTGCGAGCGCGAGAGCCGCGTGCTTGACTAATCGAGTTATCTCATCATCAATTATTGATTCAACTTCCTGCGCTCTTGCCGATTGCATCGCCGTCGCTTCTGTCTGCGCCGCGCCGCCGCGCGCAAAGACGCGAGAGTAGATTGCTTGCACAGCCTGCGTATGCGATTCGAGGTCTGCGAGAAATTTTTCAGCCGCTTCATCAGCATCGTTATAACCACAGCGCCGCGCAAGAAGCGCGAGTCGCTCGCGGCTGACAGGCAGGCGATGAGTCTGCGCGCCGTGCTCCATCTGCAGGCGATGCTCTACGGTTCTCAGAAAAGTGTATGCGGCAGAGAGCCGCGCCCGTTCGGTTTCCGTCAAGTAATCTTTCTCAGCCAATCGCGCAAGCACAATGAGAGTCTGAGCCGAGCGCAGCCACGGCTCGCGCCCGCCGTGCTGGAGCTGCAACGCCTGAACGATGAATTCGATTTCGCGTATGCCGCCGCGACCGAGCTTAACGTTGAACCCGCCGGTTTGACGAGCCATCGCGCGATCAATCTTCGCTTTCGCGCGCTCGACTTCTCGAATCGCGTCCGGCAGCGCGCGAGGCGCAAAGACAATATCGCGCACGTTGTCGAGAAAGCGCGCGACAACCACGCTGCTTCCGGCTGACGCTCGCGCGCGAAGCAGCGCCTGCCGCTCCCAGTTGTGCGCTTTCTCGCGATAGTAATCAACCGCGCGGCTCGTCTCCCACACGAGATCGCCGTCACGCCCGTATGGCCTGAGCCGCAGGTCAATCCGATAAACTGCCCCTTCGCCTGCGTTGCTTCCGATCAATTGAACGATGCGGCTTGCGACTGATGTGAAGAACTCTTTATTGCTTATGACCGAATGAGGGCTGCGGCCATCGCCTGCCGTTTCGCCCTCGCCTGAGTAGAGAAAGAGCAGGTCAATGTCGGATGCGTAATTCAACTCGCGGCAGCCGAGCTTGCCTAGTGCAACGATTGCGAATTCAGCGGGAGCGATTCGCCCGCGCTCGTCACGCACGAGCGGCGCGCCGTGATGGTTGACCATCTCCTGATGCGCGAGCGTGAACGCGTGAGCGAGTATCACATCCGCAAGGTTCGACAACTCTTCGGTCACTTCCGAAAGCGTTGCCACGCCGAGACAATCGCGAAGATAGATTCTCAAAAGCTCGCGCCGCTTGAATCGGGCGAGCCGCGTCTGGTCGTTGACATCCATCATTCGCGTTATGAATCGCGCAAGGTCTTCTGATAACTGCTCGGTTGATTTAACCCGGTCAAAGTGACGCTCAGTTTCTTGCTTGATCCAGGTGATGTGCTCCGGATGGCGAAGAATCTCTTCGGCAAGGAACGGGCTGTAAGCGGCAATCGTAAGCAGCCGGGCGACGAGCAGCGGGTTGCGCTCGGAATCAACGGGGCTGATGGCCCGCCCGCTTTTGAGCCTCTCAAGAAAAGCCCGCGCGCCTACAGGGTCGGGAAGCGCGCGAATAAAAGATTCCATGTCGCTCGGTCTCTGCTCAGGCATTATGAAGATAATTTAACATAATGGTCCGAAGTCCGATGTCCGAAGTCAGCGGTCCTGACGTGATCGCCTTGCAATCGGTTCTCATCGCCAATTTCAGCTTTCCGCTTTATGACTTCGGACCGCGGACTCTCCGCGGTTGATTTTTCTTTGTAACGAAGGTACTTTTTTAGCGTATCCACTCTCAGCCATATTGGGTGATGAGATTCTAAGGCAGCCGCTTCTGCAAGCTCCTCACGCAGACGCGGCGTTTCTAGCGTGCCCACAATGAAGATTATTCAGCCGACTCTTGAGTGTCGGGGTCGCGCAGGAGTGGAGGTTGCCATGCTGAAAAAAGACCAGGTCAAGCTCGTATGTCTCATTATTTTCATTGTCGGATTTATTGCCGTATTGCTGAGCGATAATCGCGTGACGCAAACGGCGCGAGCATTTTCATCAGGCCCGCCCGACGGGCATACAGGCGCGCCCGGCGAGCTTACCTGCTCAGCCTCCGGTTGCCACACGGGAACTGTGAACTCAGGGCCAGGCCGGTTGATCGTCGAAGCGCCGAGCGTTTACGAGCCGGGCCAGACTTATCAAATAACTGTCAAGCACATGACCAATGATTCGTCGCGCAGGCGATGGGGATTTCAACTGACCGCGCTAACGACAAGCAACGATCCGGCTGGCACGCTTGCGAGCGTGAGCGGATTGACTCAGACGCTGACGGGTGGGCCGCGCGGCGACCGGCAATACATCGAGCACAGCATCGCAGGCACGTTTCAGGGACAAACCGGCGGCTGCATGTGGACTTTCAACTGGACCGCGCCATCAACAGATGTAGGGCCTGTAGTCTTTTACGCTGCGGGCAACCAGGCTAACAACGATAGCAACAACACGGGCGATCAGATTTACACTACGACGGCAGTCGCATTCAGCGGGCCGCCTGAGATTGATAGCGCAAGCGTGAGCGGCAAGAAACTCTTTGTCGAAGGCAAGAACTTCGCCAACGGCGCGACGCTCTACATGTGCCAGTGCAATAATCCAGCCACAGACGGCAGCCGCGTGAAGAAGGCGTCCAACGATAATGAGAATCCGTTCAGCTTATTCGTGGCCAAGAAAGCGGGCAAAAGCATAGAGCGCGGCCAAACGGTTCAGCTTCAGTTGAAGAACCCCGACGGCACGTTGTCGAACGTCTTCACCTTCACGCGGCCACAGTGAGATTAACCAAGAGGTATCTCAAGTCTGATTTTCGCCTGGAAGTGGAGTATTTGATTCGTCTCGCCGCAGAGACGCAGAGGACGCGGAGGGCGCAGGGATGATTCAGCTTCCTTCTCTGCATCGCCTCTGCGTTCTCTGTGTCTGCGGCGGTGAATTGTCTTCCGAGTCCCGCATACTCATCCAAATCCCATCTAATCGCAAATTCATCGTCGGGTGATTCAGGCTGAGTTATAATACACGGCGCACAAGGAGGGCTTATGAAGACCAGGCATTGCTTGTTGATCCTTGTCGCCTGCACATCACTTCTATTTGCGTCAACTGTTGCGACAACACAGGCTCGACAAAACGTGCAGCAACCGCCACAGCCATTCGAGCCATTCATTGCGCGGGTGCGCGACCAGTTGAAGCTCAGCCCTGAACAGACGGACGAGCTTCGCCAGATTCTCGCGGCGCACGAATCGAAGATAAACGAGCTTCGCCGCCGCGCTCAGACGAATCCGTTCGCGCCTCAGCTTCCGATGGAAGCCGATAAAGAACAGCGCGCGATTCGCGACGAGCTTGCGGAGCATCTCAACGACGAGCAGAAAGCGCGGCTCGCAAGCCTCGACATGCGATTGCCGATTCCGATTGCGCCGCCGTTCGTGCTGATAAACATTCCACCGCGCGCGCGTTCTGAAACAACTGCCGCAAAGCCGCTTGCAAGCAGCGAGCGATTTGTGCAGACACCAGCCACGAGCCGCAACGCGCGACTCACGGAAGACCAGAAGATTCTTCACCTGCTCAACCGCGCGATGTTTGGCCCGCGACCGGGCGACCTTGATCGAGTGCGGCAGCTTGGCATAGCAAAATTTCTCGATGAGCAACTCCATCCTGAAACAATTGATGATTCCGAGCTTGAGAAACGGCTTGCGGTTTTGCCTACAGAGCAGATGAGTTCCAGTGAGCTTTACCAATTCTATCCGCCGCCGCCTGCCCTCGCGCAGCGGATGAATGAAAAGAACCCGCCGCCCGTCTTCGGTCGTCCGCAGCAGATCATGGGCGAGCTTATTCAACAGAAACTCGTGCGCGCCGTGTCGAGCAATCGTCAGTTGCAGGAAGTGATGACCGATTTCTGGTTCAATCACTTTAATGTGTTCGCGCAGAAAGAAGCCGATCAGTGGTTGATTACAAGTTATGAGCGCGACGTGATAAGACCGCACGCGCTAGGCAAATTCCGCGATTTGCTGACGGCAGTAGCCGAGAGTCCCGCGATGATGTTTTATCTGGATAATTGGCTCTCGTCAGCGCCCGACGCGAAAGAGCCGCGCCCGCCCGCGCCGCCTCGACCACAAAATCAGCGACCCGCCGCGATGCCTGATAACGTGAAACCGGCTCCGGGAGCCGGTTCTGAGGCGATGCCAGGCCCAAATCCGCAACCTGCCGACTCGAAAAATGGTTCCGCGAATCAGCAACCACAGCGGCCTCCGCAGCGAAAGCGCGACATCAACGAGAACTACGCGCGCGAGTTGATGGAGCTTCACACGCTCGGCGTTGACGGGGGCTACACTCAACGAGACGTGCAGGAAGTGGCTCGATGCTTCACGGGCTGGACGATTGACCGCCCGTTTCAAGGCGGCGGGTTCGTTTTCCGTCCCTGGATGCACGATGCGGGAGCGAAGACAGTGCTAGGCGTGAGCATCCCTGCGGGCGGCGCAATGAGCGACGGGCTTCGCGTGATTGAAATCCTCTCGCGGCATCCTTCAACCGCGCGATTCATTTCAAAGAAGCTGTGCCAGCGATTCGTCGCAGACGATCCGCCGCCGCAACTGATCGAGCGCGTGGCGCAGGTCTTTTTGAAGACCGACGGCGACATTCGCGAAGTCGTGCGCGCGATACTCACTTCGCAAGAGTTTTACGCGGCGTCGGCGTTTCGATCAAAGGTGAAGTCGCCGCTTGAATTGGCCGCGTCCGCGATTCGCGCCGTTGACGGCGACACGAACGGAGCGCCCGCGCTGCACGAGTGGTTCAGAAGGATGGGCGAGCCGCTTTATCAATATCAATTCCCGACAGGTTATAGCGAAGTCTCGTCGAAGTGGATGAACACGGGCGCGTTTTTGAATCGGCTTAATTTCGCCGTTGCGCTTGCGAACAATCAGATACCGGGAACCAGTTATGATCCGGCGCGACTCGTTTCAATTGATGCGACGACGAACGCAGATGCGATGATGAATCAGCTCGCAGCGTTGATAGTTCACACGGAGCTATCAGCCGAGAGCCGTCGCGCCGTGCTTGCGGGGCTTGCGGAGCAGCCGTCGTCAGCCGCGCATACTCGCGCCGCGATGGACACGGGCGCGCGGCCCGCAATTGTTCCGGCGAAGGTTGCGGCTCAAACCGATGCGAGTGCCGCGCGCCGCCGCATCGCTCAAATCATCGGTCTGCTTTTCGGCACGACGGAATTTCAAAGAAGGTAGCCTCGTGTTTCTATCTCCCTTTCGCTAGATAGATGATCACGCTATAACATAGTCAAGGAGTAATGACGGCGATGAAACAGGGCGAAATCAATATGAATGAGGCTGTGGCGGTTCTTGAGCGGACGCCCGCTAGCCTGAGCGCGTTACTTGCAGGTCTGCCTGATGCTTGGATAAGCGCGACAGAAGGCGAAGGCCGTTGGTCGCCGTACGACGTGATCGGTCATCTGATTCATGGCGAGCGCACGGATTGGATTCCACGAGCGCGCCACATACTCGCAGGCAAGACAGAACCATTCGAGCCATTCGACCGGACGGCCCAGTTTACCGAAAGCAAAGGCAAGAGTCTCGCTGAACTGCTCGCTACATTTACTGACTTGCGGCAACAAAATATAAGCGCGCTGAAGGAGATGAATCTTTCTGAAGACGATCTCGCTCGCACGGGGCTGCATCCCGAGCTGGGGACCGTTACGCTCGGTCAACTGCTGGCGACATGGGTCGTGCATGACCTCGACCACGTAGCGCAGATAGCGCGCACGATGGCGAAGACGTATAGTGAGGCGACCGGCCCCTGGAGCGCGTACCTTTCGATCTTGCGCGACCGTGAAAAATAATCTGCTTCGACAACCGCGTGATCTAGCAATCCGGTAATTACACAGCACGCGCAAGCAGCGTATTGCATTGAAGATTAATATCGGAGCAAGGAGAATTCGCGATGGACGCACGCATTTTGACTCGCCGCGAGTTGCTGCGCATATGCGCGGCTACCGGTGCGGTCTGTTTATTTGGAGGGGCAGTGAGTAGAAGCGAAAACCTTGTGCCTGCAAAGAACGCCGTTGATCATCTGCTGCTCGGCGCGGCTGATCTCGATCGTGGAATTAACTGGCTTGAGAGCCTGACCGGCGTTAAAGCCACCATTGGCGGAAGCCATCCCGGTCGCGGCACGCGCAACGCGCTCATATCGCTCGGCGGCAGACAGTATCTCGAAATCATCGCGCCCGACCCTGCGCAATCGTCATTCAACTTCGACATCGACATCCGAAAACTCGCAGAGCCTCGATTAATCACGTGGGCTGCTGCGACGACAGACATCAACACCGTCGCGAAGACCGCTCGCGAAGCCGGTTATCAAGTCTTCGGCCCACGCGACGGCTCGCGCACAAGACCAGATGGCAGAATGCTTAGATGGAAGACTCTCGGAGTGCCGAACAGGTTTGGGGCGGAGCCAATTGCGCCAATTCCATTCTTCATTGAATGGGCTAAAGATTCTTTGCACCCGTCGCAGGATTCTGCGAAGGGCTGCGAGCTTTTAGAGTTTGAATTCGAGCATACTGATTCTGCTGGTGTAACTGATATGCTGAAAAAACTCGGCATCGAAGCGAAGGTAAAGCAGGCAAAAGAAGCAAGACTGCGTGCAACGCTCAAGACGCCGAAAGGCAAGGTAAATTTGAGCTGACAAGAAAATGCCGCGTACCCAGAACCCTTTGCTGCATTGGTGCGTATTGAAGGCAGGGAGCGCCGCCACTTGGAATCTGTTTGAATGACTTTTAACAGCGTTCGTTGACTGTAGAGTTCGCGCGCTGATAGGCTTCGACGGCAATATGACATTTCCATTCGGGAGGCGCAGGCTATGAAGGCTATTAAATTAGGTTTGATTGCAGCTTTTCTCGTCGCTGTGGCAATGGCTCAAACGCAGGAGCCGCCGCTCGCGGATACTCGTCTTTCCATTCATACGCTCGTTCGCGAAGACATCTTCGCAGGATTTCTGGCCGACGACATGGAGCGATTTGCGAGAGGAGAAAAGAATATTCAAATCCTTTTAGAAAAACGGCCCGACCAAAAAGCTGATCTATTGGCGTGGAAAGCGGGCGCTACGCTCTATCGCGCCGTGCGCGCTTACGAGAATAATCGCA
Organism: Blastocatellia bacterium; assembly: GCA_035575515.1. Classification (GTDB taxonomy): domain Bacteria; phylum Acidobacteriota; class Blastocatellia; order UBA7656; family UBA7656; genus DATLXU01. The sequence continues at coordinate 12,112 of DATLXU010000017.1, read as the reverse complement.
GCGATGAATTCCAACGATACTACAAGCAGGCGCTCGATTTGTTTGCCGAAGCTCAAAAGACGGCGACAATAAAAGACGGCGTCGCCGCCGTCACCGGAGGCAGCTACGTCCTGTTTGCCGACCGGTTGCCGAAAGAATATCGCGCCGCAGCGTGGGCGCAAGCCTACGATTCGTTTAGGCTGCTCTGGCAACATCAAGCATCGGTCGTTGACAAGCTGCCTTTGCACATCAAAGGCGAACTGCTGGCTGGTCTCACGCAATCCGCGCAGCGCACGGGCCGCACAGAGGAGATGGCCGTGTATCTTGACAAGATGCTTGAGCTATTGCGCGACACTCCTTACGAGTCTGTCGCAAAGCAGTGGAAGAAATCTCCTGAGTCTGCCGCAAAGTCGAGCCTTGCCTGCATGACGTGTCACGAAGCCGGGCGATTGAACGCTCGACTGGCTGCGCTCAATAAGTGAATCGCTTATGAACTCGAAAAGGCTCGGAGTAGGATTCATTGGCAGCGGCTTTGTCGCCCGCTTTCACATTCGCTCATGGGTTGGCGTGCGCGACGCTGATGTGCGCGGAGTCTATAGCCCTAATCGCGAGCACGCAGAAGAAGCCGCCCGGCTCGCGCGCTCGCTTCGCGTAGGCGAGGCCCGCGCGTTCTCTTCAATCGAAGATATGATCGCCGCGCCGGGAATTGACGCCGTGTGGCTGTGTGGGCCGAATCACCTGCGCGTCGAAACGATGGAACAGATCGCGCACGCCATAGAATCGGGCAAGGGCGAGCTTCGCGCCATCGCCTGCGAAAAGCCGCTCGCGCGAAATGTTGCGGAAGCCCGCCGCATGGTCGAGCTTGTCGAGCGCGCGGGGCTGCTGCACGGCTATCTTGAAAACCAGCTCTTCACGCCCGGAGTCGCGCGCGGCAAACAGATCGTATGGGCGCGCGGCGCGGCTTTGACTGGAAGACCATACCTTGCTCGCGCCGCAGAAGAGCACAGCGGGCCGCACAATTCATGGTTCTGGCAGGGCGAGCTTCAAGGCGGCGGCGTGCTAAACGATATGATGTGCCACAGCGTCGAGGTCGCTCGCTTCATGCTAACGGAGCCGGGCAAGCCGCGCGCAAGCATTCGTCCTGTGAAAGTTTCGGCGCAGATCGAATCCCTCAAGTGGACGCGGCCCGAATACGCCGAGATGCTAAAAGAGATGATGGGCATCGAGGTTGATTATCGAAGCAAGCCATCGGAAGACTTCGCGCGCGCGACTATCAATTATGTTGACGAAGCGGGCAATCCGTTGATAGTAGAAGCGACAACGTCATGGAGTTACGTCGGCGCGGGATTGCGTTTGAGCATGGAACTGCTTGGGCCTGAGTACTCGCTTTCGCTCAATTCCTTAGACAGCGGACCGAAGCTATTTTTCAGCCGCAGGGTGAAAGGTGAAGTCGGCGAAGACCTCGTTGAAAAGCAGAACGCCGAGCAGGGACTTATGCCCGTCGTCTCGAACGAAGAGGCTGAGTACGGTTATGAAGCTGAGAACCGTTACTTCACGCGTTGCTTTATTGATAACCGGCAGCCCGAAGAGAGTTTTTATGATGGGCTTGAAGTAACAGAGCTTTTAATGACGGCTTACATGAGCGCCGAGCGCGAGCGTGTGATGAGATTCCGTCCTGATGACCTCGACACGTTCATTCCCGCCGTCGCGCGCGGCGCATGGAAGGCCCGGCCTTGAGCGGCAATCCAATCGAACCCCGCCTTTGCGTTTTTGGCTGTTCTTGCGCGTAACTGGTCGCGCCGCAAAATCGTATCAGCAGTGTGGGCGCAAGCGAATGCGTGTTCGTTGACAGCACGAGCCGCGCTATTGTTAAATTTAACGTCAGGCTACACCGCAAAAAGGCGATAAGTTTGAGGCTGAGCAGCAAGATGATCCGAAAGGGCAACGCAAGAGCGCGAGCATCCTCGCTTGCGATGCTTTGTCTCATCGCGCATGCGCTGTTCGTTTGTGTTACTCACCATCACGACGCGAATCGAAACCTGCTCTCAACCGTCAGCATCACCGCCAGCGGCGAAAACAATTCCAATGACACGCCCGATGCCAAAGGCGATTCGCACTGCCTGTCCTGTCGCCTGCAAAGCAACTTCATCTCTGACGCTCACACAGGCGCTATAGCAATTGAGCCAACCGAGTCGCAATTAATCCACGACGTCATATTTGCAGAGCCACATTCGCGCCTGGCCTCGCTTGCCGTCTTTGGCCGCGCGCCTCCGCTCTCTTAATCCCTTAATCATTTATTCACTGGCTGCTCGCTAAGACCGCAGTTGAAAGCGCGGTTAAACACGAGCAGGCCGAAAGCCGCGTGTTGCTGGCCTCGCGCGAGGCTGGCAATCGCTCGCTCAACTTTTTTCGAGCCTGCGCCAGTCACGCGGCGAGTTGTTCAATCATCAGGGATTTGGAGAAGAAAAATCATGAGGTGCTTTCTGACATTAATAATTCTTATTGCGACTGCGGCGGGCGGCACGCTTCAGTGCTTCGCCTCGGCATTAGACGAAGGCGCGCAATCAACAGTCGGCTCGATTCAAGGGCAGGTGACGGACGCTTCGGGCGCAGTCGTCGCGGGCGCAACCGTCACGCTGTCGAACTCAATCACGAGCTACAAAGTCACAACGCAGACGGACGAGACAGGCGCGTTCAAGTTCTTGAACATCCCGTTCAACACATATAAGCTCACGGTCGAAGTCTCAGGATTCCAGCCGTCAGAGCAAACTGTCGACGTTCACTCTGCTGTGCCTGCGCAGTTGACTATCCAACTTCAGGTCGCGGCCATCGGCGAGACGGTCAACGTAACGGCGGGCGATACGCACATGATCGAATCCGACCGCGTGAGCGCCGACACAGACTTGAACACGACTTTGATGATGAGGAGCATAGGGCCTGCGCCATCGCGCGGGCTTCAGAAAATGGTCGAATCAACGCCGGGCGTGGTCGCCGACGACAACGGTCGCATTCATCCTCGCGGATCCGAATCGAACGTGCAGACCGTCATCAACGGTGTGCCCGTGACCGAAAACCTCTCGGCCATCTTTGCGACTTCGATTGACCCGCGCAACGCATCGCACGTCGAAGTGCTGACGGGCGGAATCCCCGCGGAGTTCGGTGACAAGCTCGGCGCGGTCGTAAACGTCAACACGAAATCTGGGCTTGATATGCCCATCTCAGGAGAGATTACGGGCGGCTTCGGAAACTTTTCGACGGGTGACATTGCGGCGATGTTCGGCGGCCACGTCCGCAAGTTCGGGTGGTTTACAAACTTTTCGGGCACGACATCGGACCGTTACCTCGACCCGCCGACGATTGATAACTTTCATAACTTCGGGCGCACGCTCAGCAATCTGACGACTTTCGATTTCAACCCGAACCCGAACGACCTGTTCAAGCTGACGCTCGTATTCGGCGGCGCGAATTTTCAGGTGCCTAATCGCGCGGAGCAGGAGCTTGCACGACAGGATCAGCGCCAGCGCCAGCGCAACTATTACCAGTTTCTGTCGTGGCAGCACCTGTTCACGCAGACGACCGTAGCGAACTTCTCGGTCTTTAATCGCCGCTCAACCGCCGAGTTATTCTCAAATCCGCTCTCAACCCCTGTCGTCGCGTTTCAAGATCGAAGCCTCACGAATTATGGATTCATCGGATCGGTGTCGTATGCGGGTCACGGCCACACCTTCAAAACAGGACTTCAATACACGCGGACTCCTGTGCGCGAGAACTTCAGCTTCTACCCGACAGACGCCAGTGTGTTCCCGCCGATTCAGGATGAGAACGGGACTTTCTTCCCGAACCCTGTGCTGCGATTTTCAGCCGCGAATCCCTTCGTTTTTAACGATCATCGCGCGGGCCGGACGTGGGCTGCGTTCGTTCAAGACCGCTTCACGCCGGTTGCAAATCTTACAGTTGATCTCGGCTTGAGGTTCGATGATTACAGGCTGCTCGTGGGCGATAATCAATTCAGCCCACGCATAGGCGTCGCCTATTTGATACCGAGCACGCAGACCGTCATTCGCGCTTCGTACAATCGGCTGTTTCAGCCTCCTCCGGCTGAAAACCTCTTGCTTGCAAGCTCAGTGGAAGCGGCGCAACTCTCGCCGCTCGCCGTCACGACGGGAGAGCTTGGCGTGAAGCCCGTGCTGCCGGACAAGGAGCATGTTTTTGAAATCGGGCTTCAACAGCAGATGACCCGTTACGCGCGGCTGACGCTTTCGGCCTACAACAAACAGATAAGAAACTTTGCCGACAAGGATCAGTTCTTCGACACGGGCGTAATCTTTCCGATTTCGATTTTTGCCGGTCGGGTCAATGGCGTCGAAGCGCGATTGGACACAGCCGAGTGGCGTGGGCTTTCGGGGTTTGTGAGCTATGCCAACTCGCGCTCGTTTGGCATAACGCCTATCAACGGCGGATTGTTTTTAGGCGAGGCGGTCGAGTCGTTGGAGAATCCCGGCCTCAGATTTCCAAACGATCACGATCAGCGCAACTCAGGCCAGTTCGCCGTTCACTACACGCACAAAAGGAGCGGCTGGTGGGCGAGTTTCGGCGGGCGATACGATTCAGGCGTGCCGGTTGACGTCGAGCCGGGCACGACGCGCGAGCAATTCGTCGCAGAAGGATTCGATCCGCGCCTTTTCGACCTGATTGACTTTCAGCGCGGGCGCGTGAAGCCGCGAACCGTTTTTAATTTCTCGACCGGGATTGATCTGTTCCAGCAGGAGCGCGTCGGCGTGTCGGCCTCGCTCGACGTGCAGAACCTGGCTGACAAATTGTTTGTCTATAATTTCGAGAGCGTCTTTTCCGGCACGCACATCGGCCCGCCGCGAATGGTGAGCGGGCGCATCACGCTGCGATTCAGATAGCAATTCCACAACGGCGCAATCGAAATAACCGCAGAGAGCGCAGAATAGGCGGAGAGCTCGCTGAGATTTTATTAACGTCTCGGCGGGCCTCTGCGTGTACTTTGCGTGCTCTGCGGTTTCCATACTTCCTGCGACCCGTTATCTATCGTATCGCCGTTTATCAGCGTGAGATTTCTTTGCTACAATGCGCCGGGCAGTTAAAGGCTCTGCAGGTGAGGTTGAAACTCGATGAGAGTAAAGAACTCCGCTCTGATCTGGCTGTCGCTGTCGCTTTTCCTGTTATTGAATGTCGGAACCGCCCGTGCGCAAGACCCGTTCGAGATTCAGGTTTATGAGTACGAAACGGTTCCGAAAGGCAAATGGAATCTCGAAACGCACCTGAATTTCATCGGCAAGGGGACAAAAGAATTTGAAGGCACGGTCGCGCCGTCGCGCCACCAGTTTCACCTGACTTTTGAACTGACGCGCGGCATCACGGATCATTTCGAGATGGCGGGCTATCTCGTTCTTGCGCGCAGGCCCGACGGCGGGCTTGAGTACGCGGGCTGGCGCGTGCGGCCTCGCGTCTCGCTGCCTCAAAGCTGGCGATTGCCTGTTGATGTAAGCCTTAGTGGCGAGGTTGGCTTTCCCAGAAAAGTTTACGAAGAGAACTCCGTAACGCTGGAACTCAGGCCAATCATCGAAAAGAGAATCGGGCGATTTCAATTCGATATAAATCCTACAATTGGCCGCGCGCTCAAAGGGCCGGGCAAGGATGAAGGGTGGGACTTCGAGCCGGGCGTTCGTGTTGGCTACGAAGCGACAAAGAGGCTCGACCTCTCGCTTGAATACTATGGCTCAACAGGCCCGCTTTCAGACCCGCTTCCCGCGCGCGAGCAGGTGCATCAGTTTTATCCCGGCGGGGATTTCAAGCTCGCGGAAAACGTTGTGTGGAATTTCGGCGTAGGGCTTGGCGTGACCGCATCGGGCAACCGGCTCGTCTATAAATCGCGCATAGGGATTCTTTTCTAAAGATGAAGCGGGCACCACTCCCTGAAGAAGTAGAACTGTATCGAGACCACGCGTGGCATCGTCTGCCTGAGCTTCGCGTCGAGTCGGCTGCCGATGCCGAAGCGTTGATCGAAGAGACGGGTTTCTGCTTCACGATGACCGACGCGCGGCAGACAGGACCATCGCTATATGTTGCGGTGTGTGGCAGGCGAGACGCCTATATGCCACGCAACGTGCAGAAAGACCCTGAGAGCAGCCAGGCCTGGGTTTTGAAGGATGAAGTGATGCGGCGCGGGCGAGTTTACTACGCGAAGCTGATTAAAGGCCGCTCGACATTCATCGCGCCTCGATTGATTCCATATTTCAACGCGCTGTGGGGCGTGCCGCGCAAAAAAGAATCCGATACGCTTTCACCGGATGCGCGAGCCGTACTCAAAGTCCTGCGCCGCGAGTGGGAGATGGCCACTAAGGATTTACGCTCGGAATCCGGCGTGAGCGATCGCGCCAGGTTTATGCGAGCCATTGACGAATTGCAGCGCGCGATGAAAGTAATTCCCGGCGAAGTTCTGTACGAGCCATGGTTTACATATATCTGGACGCTCGCCGAAGGGCGATTTGCGAAAGAGCTATCATTGAAAGTCAAGCGCGAAGTTGCTTTGAAAGAAATCGCCCGCGCTTTTTTGAACGGCGCGGGCTTAACCATTCGCGGCGAGCTTGCGCGAATAACGGGTCTCTCCCGACCTGACGCCGGGAAGGGAAATCGGTCGCTTGTCAAAGAGGGTTATGCTGAGTGCGTTGCAACGGGCGTTTATCAACTGGCAGATTTCAGGAAACGACTCGTTGAGCTTTAGAACCTATTTTTGAGATTCGTTCCTCGCGCCAAAGGCACACAAAGAAGGTAGCCAGACGTGCAACGTCTGGAATCGTAAAGCGTAGAGATTCGCGCTCTGAAGGAGCGCCAGAAGATGACGTTGCTTTCTTGACGCGTCTCCAACGCGCCGTCGCTTTATCACCTTTTCCAAACGTTTCACGTCTGGCTAACTTCTTGCTGCCGCTAAGCGGCAAAGCCAATCTCAGACGTAGAATGAATCACTTTGTTTTCGGACCAGCTGAGGCCTGCACTTCAATGTATGAGCGCACAAGCTCGCGCATCTTTTGCTCAACAGGTTGCGCGCCCCGACCATAATTTACCCGGCGCATAACTGGCTGCGGAGTTTGATAGCCGAGACGGCACAATAAGCCTGGGCATGTCAGAATGCAATCGAATGATAAAATCACTTTACGGCTTGCCGCTCAGGCCGCGATTCATTAAGAATCTCTGCGCAAGCAGGCGTCTTGCGGCTCACACAATCTCGTTGATATATTGAAGGCGACGGAGGCAACGATGAGCTCAATCTTTGAAGAGATCAAACCGGAAACAGCCGAATTGATTGCGGCTCAGGCAAAGGCTCGCGGGCTTTCAGTGGATGATTACTTGAGAAGTCTTCTGCCGGAAGATGCTGAACAGGCACAGTCGCCACCACTTTATGAAACCGCTAAACCTGAAGAGTTGGCCAGCGCATTTGCTCAATGGGTGAAAGATCATGCCGTGAAAGGCATTATCGCCGACGACAGCCGGGAGAATATCTATAGCAGAGAAGACGAAGCTCTATGAGCTATGCGATTGACACCAATGTGCTTGCCCGCAGCGTTGAAGCTGATCACCCGATGCAGGGCCAGGCATTAGATGCCATTGCCGCTTTGGTAAGAGCAGGCGAGAGCGTATGCGTGCTTGCTCAAAACTTCTACGAATTCTGGGTCATCGCAACGCGACCACGTGAGCAAAATGGATTGGGTGTGGGTGTCGCAGAAGCTGAAGCCTTCCTGGCTAGATTTGAAAGCACCTTTCGATTGAAAGCTGACACAGCCGCTATTTATTCGGAGTGGAGGCGTATCGTCAAACATTATTCGGTAAAAGGTAAACAGGCCCACGATGCTCGAATCGTGGCGGCAATGAAGGTTCATGCCATCACCCATCTTCTCACTTTCAACAGCGGCGATTTCAAACGCTACCCTGAGATTACCGCTGCTGAGCCGAAAGATATAATCCCTCAGTCGTCAACGCCTTAAAAAATCACTTTACGGCTTGCCGCTCAGGCCGCAATTCATTAAGAATCTCTGCGCAAGAGACCCTTACTCAAAAGGAGAATTCTGATGAAAGTGTTTTTTGCTCGCGCATTCTCGCTCTTCATTATCTTTGCGCTCGCCATTCAATCACTCGCCTTTCAGCAGCCACAGCCTTCGCCAATCAGCCGACTGCAGTCTAACATCGAGCGCATCACTCGCTCTGTGAACGCGAAGTGGGGAATTTATATCAAGTGCATCGAGACGGGCGAAGAGGTCGCCATCAACGCCGACGAGCAGATGGATACCATGTCGGTCATCAAAATCCCGCTGATGGTCGAAGCCTTCCGTCAGATCGAAGATAAGAAGTTCGCTTTGACAGATCGCGTGACGTTGAAAGACGCAGACAAGCGGCCCGGCACGGGCATCATTCGCTCGCTCGATGCGGGCGCGAGCTTAACAATCAAAGACCTGCTGACGCTAATGATAATCGTGAGCGACAATACGGCGACAGATTTGATCTATGACAAAGTCGGCGGGCCGGAAGCTGTAAACAGATTGATGCAGGATTACAAGCTCAATTCAATCAAGGCAACAGGCACAGCCGACGTATGGTTTAAGGCGTTGCGCGCAGCGCCTTCGCCTATGGAGTTTCACAAAGCGGGCAAGACCCCGTTCGGATTGTCATCGCCGCGCGATATGGGGCGCTTGCTTGAGAAGATTTTCAAAGGCGAAGCCGTCAGCAAACAGGCGAGCGATATGATGATGCAGATGATGCGCGGCCAAGTTTATAGCTCGCGCCTGCCGAAATACGTCACGGGCTTTCGCCTTCCGCACAAGACGGGCGACTTTCTGCCTTACATCGGAAACGATGTCGGAATACTGGAGAGCCAAGGCCGCAATGTCATAATATGCGTCTTTACGGCCAATCACTATGGCATCGGCCCGAACCTCGAAGATGCAATTGCGCGCATAGCCGAACAGACGGCGAATTATTTCAGCTATCGGCAGGAATCGAAATGAAGGAGCTATGATGAAAAGACATTTTATGCTTGCCCCTCTTTTAATTTTCTTCGCAGCCGGAGCTGCGCGCGGCCAGTACATCTCTTCAGACAGCTACACCCGTTATGAGCTGCTTGCGCCTGAGACTCATCAGTTCCGCATCTACTACGAAGTGACTGAAACCAAAGCGGGCGCGCGGTTTCATTTCAACCCCATTCGCGAAGGCAGCGTCGCCACAGACGAATCCGTTATTGATGCTGCAACCGGAAAGCCGTTGAAGTTTGAAGTCGTCACAGGAGTGCAGGCGAAGACGGACGCGCCCGATGGGAATTTCAACGCGACTGCGAAATACATCAAAGTTTATCTCGCGCATCCAGTCCCAGCAGCGGGCGAGTATCGGTTGATTATCTGGAAGACTTACAAAGACGACAAGAGCTATTACACAGAAGGCGACCAGATAGTCTTCAAGCGGTCGCTTTCAATCCCGCGCAACAGCGTTGTGCTTCCGGCAGGCTTCGAGATTGTGTCATCGTCGGTTGCGACGCAGGTGCTCACGGAAGGTGATGGCCGTTTGAAGCTGGCATTTGTGAATGCGGGAAGCGGCGGGCCGCTCGAAGTAACGATCAAAGCTCGTCGCTTGAAGAAAGCTGAGGTGTCGCAATGATGAAAACTCATAAACACTTTGCGCTGGTCATTATGCTCGTCGCCTCTTTGTTTTCGAGCGAGCGCGCTTTCAGTCAGAATCCGCTCTTCGAGCGAGCCTCGCAGGACCGCGAGATACTCTACGAGCTTCAATCGCCAGAATCTCATGCCTTTCGCATCACGCACGACTACACGGCGCACAAGCCGGGTGAGAAATACTACTTCAATGTCGTTCGCGCGGGCAGCCACGTGAGCGACCCTGAAAGCATTGACCTCGATAGCGGCGAACGTCTCAAATGGGAAACGCTCACGGGCAAGCAGGTAAAAGAGCGCGGTCTGCCAATCGAAGACGTGAAAGACGACAGCGAAGTCGTTGTCACTCATCTCGCCCGCGCTATTGAGAAGGGAACTACGAACCGCATTCGCTTGAAAGAGACTTACACTGATGCGAAAAGTTATTACCTCGATGGTGACGAGCTTGTATGGGACCGCACGTTCGGGCGATTGCGCAACACCGTAGTCCTGCCGCAAGGATGGTACTTGACTGCGATGGCCTCGCCCGCGACCATCGAGACGTTGCCCGACGGTCGCACCGCAGTCTACATCGTGAATCCGCGCAACGACGACGTTCGCGTTTACCTTCGCGCCCGCCGTCGGCCCGATGCGAAAAAGTGAATTGACTCAAAAGCAATATACTCGGAGGAAACAGCAATGATAAATCGCTCGCGCCATTTTCTGATCGTACTAATTATTCTCGCGCTGACTGCAAGCGCCGCGCCCGCCTTCGCTCAAACCAATGCGCCGCCCGACCTCGATGCTTACGTCGCGCGCGCGCTCAAAGAGTTTGACGTGCCCGGACTCGCCGTCGCAATCGTCAAGGACGGCAAGGTTGTTCTGGCTAAGGGTTACGGCGTGCGCAAACTCGGAGAGAGCACTCCGGTTGACGCGCACACACTCTTTGGCATCGCATCAAACACGAAGGCGTTCACAGCAGCTGCGCTCGCGATGCTCGTTGATGAAGGCAAAGTAAACTGGGACGATCCCGTAACGAAGCACCTGCCCTCATTTCAAATGTACGACCCATACGTCACACATGAAATTACCATCCGCGACCTGCTCACGCACCGCAGCGGGCTTGGACTGGGCGCGGGCGATTTGCTCTGGTGGCCTCAGACCACATTCACGCGCGACGAGATAGTTCACCGCCTCCGGTTCATTAAACCTGCGACGAGCTTTCGCAGCCGTTACGCTTACGACAACGTGCTTTATGTAGTCGCCGGTCAGGTCATCGCCGCCGTTACGGGCAAAAGCTGGGATGAAGTTATTAAAGAGAGGATATTCGCGCCGCTTGGGATGACTGAAAGCAACACGAGCTTCAGCGCAATTCGCGCGGGCGATAATTTTGCGACTCCGCACTCGAAGAACTCAGGTCGCCTTGAAGCCGTCGAGCCGTTTAAAGGCGACAACGTCGGCGCGGCTGGCGCGATAAACTCGAACGTCACGGACATGGCGAAGTGGGTCATCGCGCAATTGGATAACGGCTTGATTCGCAACGCTGAAAACGGCGGCAAGCGACTGTTCAGCGAGCGGCAGTCGCGCGAGATGTGGTCGGCGCAGACTATATTGCCCGTGAACGATCCGCCGCCGCAGCTTGCGCTCTTGCGCGCGAACTTTGCAGCATACGGATTGGGCTGGGGACTTACGGATTATCGCGGCAAGAAGATCGTTTCGCACACGGGCGGATTGCCGGGATATGTCTCAAGAGTGACGCTTGTTCCCGATTTGAAACTTGGTGTCATAGTGCTGACGAACATGGAAGCAGGCGGCGCATTTCAGGCGATCACTTATCGCATACTCGATCATTACTTCGGTGCTGCGGAAACAGATTGGATAACTGCTTATCGCGCATTGGCCGAGCAATCCGAAGCGCGAGCCGCTGCCGTAGAGAAACAACAGAGCGCCGCGCGCGATGCGAACTCGAAGCCGTCGCTCGCGCTTGCGAAGTATGCGGGCCGCTACACCGATGCCTGGTACGGCGACGTTACAATTAATCTTGAGAACGATAAGCTGGTTTTACGATTCTCTCACACGCCGGGGCTGGTCGCAGATTTAGAACACTGGCAGTATGACACGTTCGTTGCGCGCTGGCGCGACCGCTCGCTCGGCGCGGATGCGTTCGTGACCTTTGCGCTCAAGCCCGACGGCCAGATAGATCAAGTTAAGATGGTGGCGATTTCACCGCTCACGGATTTCAGTTTTGATTTTCATGACCTGCTGCTTCTGCCCGCGCGCGGCGCGGCGCAAGCCCCTAGATGAATGACGAACAACGGGCAGCAGATATTTCTTATAACTGAAAAGTGGCGGGTGACAGTAGAAGCACTATGCTGCCGCCTGCAACTTTTCGAGCTTTTTGCGCCATTTGTTTTCAGAACGATCCGCCTGTTCTTTGAACACCTCCATAGTGAATCGTTGCTTGAGTTCAAACA
>DATLXU010000016.1:0-24723 GCA_035575515.1 Blastocatellia bacterium | reverse complement strand
TGACGTATTGCACATAGTGATAACGACGAGGTCAATGCCTAACCTGAGTGTGACGAGGTTAAGGAGCAAAGGGTTGATAGGAGTGATAGACCGTCAGGATTTGCTCTTCACTCACCAGGAAGTTCAACTACTTTTCGCTGAGACGTTCGGCCAGCCGCTTCCGCCTGAGCTTGTCAGCCAGTTTCATGAAAAGACCGATGGATGGGTCACCGCGCTTCAACTGATCCATCAATCGCTCGACCGCGCGAGCGATTACGCGCGACCGGGCGGCCAGCAGCCCGACAGCGCGTGGATTGCGGGCGCGCTCAAGCAATCCGAGCTTGATGTGTTCGATTACTTCGCCGAAGAGGTGTTGCAGTTCGAGCCGCTCGAAACGCGATTGATGTTGGGGAAGCTCTCGCTGCTTGATCGCATTGATCCGGCGATATGCGATGCGGCGCTTGAGATTGAAAATTGCGCGGACGCATTGCGCGCGCTTGCGCGGCGCAATGTTTTCATCTCGCACACCTATGCATCGGGCGTTGAAGAGGAATATCGCCTGCACCCGCTGTTTCGCAACTTCTTGAATAGGTGGGTTGCGAACGAGCTTGGCGCGAACTCTGTGAAAGAACTGCACAAAAAATGCGCGGTCTATTTCGTCAGCACGCAGCAGTGGGACATGGCCGTGCATCATTTTGCCGAAGCGGGCGCGGCGGACGATGTTGCCGATATGCTGGCGCGTTATGGCGCCGACCTTGTCGGCTCAGGCCGTTTTGAAACCATCAAGCGCGCATTCGATTCGTTGCCTGAATCATCTGTCGCCGCGCGACCGCACTCGCTCATCACTCGCGCCGACGTTGCACTGATCGAAGGCGATCACGCGCGCGCGCTAATGCTCTATGCACAGGCGGCGCAGATAGCGCGGGGCGCAAACGAGACGGCAGCCGAAGCCGAAGCCCTGCGCGGCCAGGCTTATATCGCGCGCTATCGCGGCGACTCAGAAGAAGCGATTAAGCTCGCCTCTTCGGCCATTGATCTCGCGCCGGGGCTTCACCGCCTGCGCGCGCGATGTTTCAACATCATCGGTCTGTGCTATTTCATCGCGCTTCACGACACGGAGCGCGCGATAGAGAATTGGCGAGCGGCGTTGGACGAAGCGCGACTTGCGTCCGATGATCGCTTCGCGCGAATCGTGCTGCACAATCTCGGATTGCCATATTCGATGGAGGGCGATTTCAACGAAGCGCTGCGCTGGTTGAGCCAGATGATCGAAGGCCGCGCCGAAACGGCAGCCGCACCGTCCGCCGTTGGCTTGGGCACGACTGCGCGCCCAAGCCTCGAATTGGTTCCATTCCCGCAAGAAGCGATTGCTCACTTAAACATCGCGCGGCTCAAGACTGTGCAGGGTCGGCTCGATGAAGCTGAATCTCACCTGCAGCTTGCGCTCGAACGATGCCAGTTGTTCAACCTGAAGACGGCGACCGCTGAAACGCTTGAGGCATTGGGTAACTTATATCGCGAGCGGAATGATTATACGCGCGCTCTGGATTTTTATGACGAGGCAGCGCGAGCATACAGAGACGCGGGCGTTGCTCTGACGGATAGAGAATTACTGGACGAGCGCGCAACGCTTTACCTTCGCATGGGCGACGTGAGCGCGGCTGAGCGCGAAGCTGATGAGTATTTTCGCGCGCGCGCCGCCGGATCGCCTGCCGAGCGTTCGACAGCGTTGATTACTCGCGGGCGAATAGAGACAGCCGCGGGCCGGAGCGCGGATGCCGAAAGATCGCTTGTTGAGGCAGCGCGGCTCGCCCGCGAAAACAGGCTCCGTTACAACGAGGCGCGAGCAGAAGTCTCGCTTGCGCGGTTGCACTGGGCGGCGGGCCGCAATACAGAAGCCATCGCGCGATTGCGCCGAGCGGTCGAGCTTTCAATCCGCTACGACTATTCATATCTATTGTCGTCGGAAGCTGCGCAATCGCCCGCGCTGTTTCAAGCGGCAATCAGCGAAGGCGTTGCGGCTGATTACGTCGCGCAGTTCGTCCCGGCGGAAGCTTTACGAGCCGCCGAAGACGCTCGCGCGCAGGCAGCCGTTCAGGGGGCCGCATCTAATATCACGGGGCATGCTGAAATCGCGCCGCCCGTCGAGTTGATAATCGAGCGACCAAGCTTCGATTTAGCCATAAACATGCTTGGGCCTGTCGAAGTCTTCCGCGACCATTCGGGCGCGCTCAAGGACGCGTGGCGATTGGCAAAGGCGCTCCACATACTCTGCTACATCGCATCGCGGCGAAATCATCGCGCGCCGAAAGATGCGCTCATTGATCTGTTCTGGGGCGATGCCGACACAGAGACTATATCGAAGAATTTTCATCCGACGATTTCGCATTTGAGGAAAGCTCTCAATTCGGGCCAGGTCGTCAAAAAGGATTTCGTGCTTTACCGTGAAGGCGCGTACCTCCTCAATCCGCAGTATCAATATCAGATAGACACGGAAGAGTTCGAGCGGCTGATTTCAAACGCGCGCGAGGCCCGGCGCAGTAACGATGCTGACGGAGCGGCGCTGCTTTTGGCCGAAGCGATAAAGATTTATCGCGGCGATTTTCTCGAAGAGTTTTACTACAACTGGATCGAGGAGCTTCAGAGTTATTACCAAGACCTTTACCTTGAAGCGTTGAAGGAGTTGATCGCTTATCACAGCGAGCGAGCGCATCACGAGATGGTGATACGCTACGGACAGATGTTTCTGGCGCGCGACGCGTATCAGGAAGACGTTCACTGTCACGTTATGGAAGCGCACGTGCGATCAGGCAACCGCGCTGCGGCCATTGAGCAATTCGATAACCTCAGGCGAATGCTTCGCCGCGAGCTTGGCGTTGACCCGCTGCCCGCGACGATTGCCAAGTACGAAGCGCTGATCAAGTGATAATTCGGATTGTCGAGATGCATCTAATGCGAATAGCTTACTCGCTCGCCCGCAAAGGCAATACGGTGATGAGATGGGAAAATCGCTTGAAATCATCGGCGTTGTGAATGAGCAGTTGATTGATGCCATTCGCCTGCATTGTAGCAACGATGTTGGCATCGTGAACCTGCCGCCCGCCCATAGGAATCTTCTCCATTAATACCAACAATCTTTCAGTAACTTGGTAGTTATCCTCCGCCACTTTGAATCGTTCTTGAAAGAAACGGACTCGCTCAACCAGCACAGCGGGTGGGCTGGGATTGCTAAAAACCTGCGGACGACTCAAGGTCGCTAAGAACTCACGCAATATTTGGCGGCTGACCCACAATTCGATTCCTGCAGAGTAGCGAGACTCTATCGCGGTTAGCGCCGTTTGATGCAATGGTGAACCAGCCGCGTTAGCGTATACGAGAATATTTGTATCAATAAAGACCGCCTCATCGCCCGTCGTCATCGT
The DNA here is from genome assembly GCA_035575515.1 of Blastocatellia bacterium. Taxonomy (GTDB): domain Bacteria; phylum Acidobacteriota; class Blastocatellia; order UBA7656; family UBA7656; genus DATLXU01. The sequence goes on along the minus strand of DATLXU010000016.1, from coordinate 21,322 downwards.
ACATATCCTCGCGTCTGAGCGATAGATTCTCAGGCCAGGGGCCGTAATAATCTACCGGAAAATTAAGCGGCGGGCGTTCTTGTTTTCTCACTGGCTGCTCGTCAATTACCACGACGACGCGATGCTCGCCCGGTGAAATATCGCCGTTCACCTGCGCGATGAGCTTGCCGTCTTCGGTCACGGTCGCAGTTGTCTCTATTGTCTTCATCTAAACCATCCCTTCAATCGCTTCTGTGTCTGGCGAACAGATGGCCGCGCGCATAATCATAGTAGCCCTGTCTATAATTCGTAACAAGTAGCTGCATCGCGCCTCTTGTCTTTGGCGCATATCGCTCAAGATCAACGAGCGCGAACGGCACTGAAAGAATCCATGATAACCTTGCTTCGTTGCATCACCTCGTTATGTTCTAAATTGGTAAAGGCTCAATCTCACTATGGCTGGCGTTGAGAAAAAATCTCATCGAAGATTTCGCTCAATCGAGTTTCGAGATCATCGATAAAGTCAATATGCGGTACCCCCAACTCCTCCAAGATGGTTCTGAATCTCCGATAGCCTCCCTCACTGCGCAGTTCAACCCATCTGACGTTCAAGCTCGTCAACTGTTGCTTGTTCAGATTGGATAGCTTGTCAGCAACAAAAACATCGCTTGCTCTCGCGATTGTTGCGTCGGCGCTTTCAGGATTGCCTTTGCCCATCAGCTTTACTTCGCATTGATACCGCTTTCCATTTGTGTCGATTAAATAAAAATCCACCTCACGTTTAGCTGTGGTCAAGCCTCTAAGGTCGTAATTTGTATAGGGCACGTGAAAAAGTTTGCAGAGTGTCAGCATCAATATCTTTTCCACTTGTTTGCCAGCAGTGCTCCATGCCCCGCCGCGTAATTCTGCTCGTTTGACCGCAAGGTTGTTTATGACGATAAGGCTTTCGCTAATATTCAAATCTACGCTTACCCCATGAAACTTGAGGGTTAAAGTTATATCTATATCGCTTCCGTGTTCAGCAAGGTTGTTTATAGCTTCAAAAAGCTGGTCGTAATGTTCATTTGTTGCCTCTAAAACTATCTCTCGTCTGGCGGTATTGTACATATTTGAAATGGTTTTCTTGTTTAGCCCCGAGTTAATAATGATTTCGCCAGATGGAAGATTAGGGTTTAAAAACTCGGCCTTATACCAATCGGTAGTTACCGCTTGATTCTTAAGTTTGGCTTCAACGACGCGCTTGAAGAAGTCTATTGCGTATTGCAAGAATTCGGCATTGATGAGCGCAACGATTTCAACTCTATAATCTTGGCCTTTCAGAAGCCTCTTTATAATTTCTCGTATTACACTTTCGGTTATTGTCATCTTCAAATTCCTTGCTGAGTTTAATGAATTGCTCTGCTGTCAGGAAACTGGTCTCACGTTGACCAAATAGACTTCTTCGGGCCATATCCTGCTTCATCCTTTCGATGTATCTTTCTTCCTGTTCTGTCAAGAAGAAATGTCTTCCTAAGTTTTTCGCCGCTTTTCCAAAGGTTCCGCTCCCACCAAAAGGATCGAAAACCAAATCGCCCTTGTAAGAATAGAATTTGATGACTCTATTGCATAATTCAATTGGGAAAACCGCAGTATGTACGTTGTCAAAGACGGGGTCTATTTTCCAAACGTTTGATGTCTCATACTCGCCTTTAACCCGACTCTCTTCGATAGTATCCCGATCATATTGCTTCATATTGTAATCAAGTAGTTTGTCTGTCTCCTTGCGATATACCATCAAGTATTCGGTTATTGCGTTTGGCTTATAGGCAAGGGGTTTGCGATGCTGTAAAAAGCCAGCATTACGATTCTTCACGCTGCTTTCTGGTTTAAGCCAAATAATGTCATCAATGAATTCCCAACCGTCCTGAACCAAGCGACCATGAAGGTCGAACGGTATAGGATATCGCTTGCTAGAATGCGCGCGGCTAACGCGAGGGATAATTACGGGAGAAGTGTTTACAATGAGGAAACGCCCTTCTTTGGTAACACGATGCACTTCCTTAAATACATCCGTTAAAAAACCAAGATATTCATTGTAGCTGGTATAAATGGAGTAATCACGAGCATTGTAATAAGGCGGCGAAGTAAAAGTTAAATGTATGGATTCATCAGGAACATAATTCAGAACTTCGCGCACATCTCCGTGAACCACGACATCCTTCATAAAACTTGGGAATACAGGATGAGGGGCTTTCTTAGAACTATGGTTGTCATTCTGAGAGAATTCTCGACGAATAACAGATTGAACCATCTCGTTCGGATGAGACCTGAGTTCCAACAAGTCCTTCTTAACAGAGGCATCCGATTTGAAAACAAGCAATCCACGAATTGCTTGCAATACAACTTTAGGGTCATTATCTTTCGATAACCGCCCCAGATATGGTATTGCCAGAGGCGTTCTCATACGCCCAATAGATGAAACCGCTTCGCGCCTTACCATTGAATCAGGGTCATTCTTAGCGATTTCAAAAAGCGAGTCCAAGAGAGTTGAGTCAGAAACTTTTCCGAGGTTTTTAACTGTCCAAAAGCGCACATTTGGGTTTGAATGGTTAAGCAGTGGTCTTATCACATCACTATCAAATCCATCGGGTAAGTATCCTAGGTTTTCTAGGATGAGTATAAGCTCACGGGTTCCTCTAGCCTCTTTTATTAATCTATAGAGTTCTTGAATGTCGTTTTGTTTTAATTGCTGAATATGTTCTTTGGTTATCATATCGGTTGATGTACCAAACTTATGATCTGTGAAGCGGCTATAGTATAGCTCTGAATTTTTTCTAATGCCAAAGTTAAAATCATATTCAGTCATGGCGTGAACACCGCGCCTTTATGCAAAGGCATATCATCCAATAATCGCTGCTTGGCTCGGTATCGGTAGAGAATCTTTGCTTTCGTGTAACTTCGCTAGACCTTATCAATCGCCAACTGAATGCTCTCGCCGCCGAGCTTGATCGCGTGCGGTGAATCAAGCGGCGCTGTGCTGCGGCTCAATTCAACAGCTAATGTCTCGCCCGCCAGATAATCGCTATGAGCAGACACAGCCGCCGCAAGCTCATCGCTTGCGAAATAGTTAATGCGGATGCGGTCGGCCACATCAAGCCCAATCTCTTTGCGCAGGTTCTGAATGTGCCGCACGAGGTCGCGCACAAGCCCTTCGCGTATCAACTCTGTGTCAAGCCCCGTCGAAATTGCCACAAGAAAGCCGTTGCCTTCGGCGACCTCCCAGCCCGACTCGCCGCGCTTCTCAATGATGACCTCTTCAGGCGATAGATTTATCGTCTGCCCATCGGCTTCTAGCGTAACGGCTTCGTCGCGCTTGAGTTGCGCTTCAATCTCAGCGGCGGGCTTTTGCGAAAGCGCATTTTGCAGAGCGGCAAATAGCCTACCGTATTTCGGCTTTGCTGTCTTTGCATCCAATCGCGCCGACACAGTGCAAAGCCCTTCGGGTGAATCAACAAAACTCACGCGCTTTATGTTCAACTCGTCGGTGACGAGCGCAAGAAACGGCTGCATCTCGCCGGGCAAACTTTTATCCGCAGCGATGACGCGAATCTCTCGAAGCGGTTGACGCACTTTCAGCCCGGCCTTGTTGCGCGCCGAGTGTCCCTGCTCGACCAGATCGAGAATCGCGTCCATGCTGCGGAGCAGTTGCTCGTCAACCGCGAACGCGCCCGATTGCGGAAAATCGCAAAGATGCACGCTAACTTCAGCTTCATTGTCGTAACTTCGCACAAGCTCCTGATACATCTTTTCAGCAGCGAATGGAATGATGGGCGCAAGCAGCTTGATCGTCGTCACTAAAGTCTCCCACAGAGTCTGATACGCAGCCTGCTTGTCCGCGTCGTCTTCGCTCTTCCAAAACCTTCGGCGGCTGCGGCGCAAGTACCACCGCGACAACGCGTCAATGAAGCGCGCAACGTCGCGCATGAACAGATGCACGCTGTAGCCGGAATAATTCCGGTGCGCACTCTCGATCAATCTTTCCAACCGGCTCAGTATCCAGCGGTCTAGCTCCGAGCGGTTCTCATAAGGAATTTTCTCTGCCGTCGGATTGAACTTATCAATGCGCGCATAGGTCAAAAAGAACTCGTAAACATTCCACAGCACCAGAAACTCGCGCCGCGCGTCTCTGATCTTGTGCCAGCCAAAGCGCAAATCGTAATCGGGGTTGTGCGAAGCGTAGAGCCATCGCATCGCGTCTGCTCCTTCGCGCTCGGCGGCTTCGTTGAACTCGATGGCGTTGCCTTTGCTCTTGTGCATCTCTTCGCCGCGCTCGTCTTTCATCAGCCGATAGCCGAACATCACCTTGAACGGCGGGCGATTCTCCATCACGGTGCTCATCGCAAGTATCGCGTAGAACCAGTTGCGGAACTGGCCGGGAAAACTTTCTGAAATCCAGTCAGCCGGAAACCATCGCTCCCAGTATTCGCGGTCTGTGTTGTAGTGCATCGTCGAATAAGGCACTATCCCCGCGTCGAGCCATGGGTTTCCAACGTCGCGAATACGGCTCGTCACGGCCTGACACTTCGAGCAGGCAACATTCACCGCATCAACCCAAGGGCGATGCGGCGAGTGGCCGTCAAACTCATCCCACCCTTCAACGGCTCGCTCTCGCAATTCTTCGCGGCTGCCGATTACGTCAAACGTTCCGCACGACTGGCAGTGATAAATCGGCAGAGCCAGCCCCCAGTACCTTTTCTTTGAGATCATCCAATCGTGCATGTTCGTCAGCCATTCGATTTCGAGTTGCTGGCCGACTTCGGGAATCCATCGCGTCTGCTTCGTCACCTCGATAATCTGATGGCGAAGCTCGTTCATACTTATGTACCACTCGTCAACCAGTCGAAAGAGCAACTGAGTCTTGCATCGCCAGCAGATCGGATAGGCATGCTTGTACTCTTCCATTTTGTAAAGCAGACCTTTTTCTTTGAGCGAGCGAATAATCGGCTTTGCAACGTCTGCGGCGTACTGTCCCGTGAACGGCCCGAAGCCTTCGATGAAGACGCCGCTTTCGTCAATCGGCGCGATGGTCTTCAGGTTGAACTCTTTGCCTAATTCAAAATCTTCCTTGCCGCAACCCGGAGCGATGTGAACTATGCCGGTGCCTTCTTCTGTGCTTACTTCTTTCCATGGGATGACGCGATGCTCTGCGCCGCGCTGCGCGTCAAGCTCATCGAACGGGCCGTCATAGGCCCAGCCGACCATCTGCTCGCCCGTGATTTCTTCGATCACTTCAAACGGGCCTTTCGCGGCCATCGCCGCTTCGGCTCGCTCTTTGATTAAGTAATAAACCGCGTCGCCTTGCCGGACTTTCAGGTAAGTCAACTCGGGATGAACCGCGCAGGCGACGTTCGATGTGAGCGTCCAGGGCGTTGTCGTCCACGCGAGCAGATATTCACCAGTGCGCCCGCGCAACGGAAAACGAACCGTAGGCGAAGTGTGCGTGACTTCAGGCCGCTCTTCGCTTGAGATTTCATGCTGCGAGATGCCGGTTCCGCATCGCGGGCACCAGGGCATCGCGTCCCAGCCGTGATAGAGGTATCCGCGCTCGTGGCATTTTTTAAGGAACTGCCAGATGGTGTAGTTGTTCTCATCCGACATCGTGTAGTACGAGTTGTCCCAATCCATCCAGTAGCCGAGCCGCTTTGATTGTTCGGTTTGAATGGCTGCGAATTTCCGCACGCGCTCTTTGCACTTTTCGACGAACGGCGCAATGCCATAGCTCTCAATATCGCGCTTTGATTTGAAGCCGAGTTCTTTTTCGACCTCGACTTCGACCCACAGGCCCTGACAATCAAATCCATTCTGGTAGCGAAGCTCATGGCCCGTCATCGCGTTGTAGCGTTGAAAGATGTCTTTGTATGTGCGCCCCCACGCGTGATGCACGCCCATCGGGTTATTGGCTGTGATTGGCCCGTCGAGGAAAGACCATCGGGGCTTGCCACGATTTTTTTCAACGAGTTTCTGAAAGCATCGCTCGCGCTCCCAGAAATTCAATATCTCGCGCTCCATCTCAGGAAAGTTGATATTAGCCATCCGTTCGCTCCTTAAAATAATTCTGAGAATATACCATGCCTGAAAAATAATTGGCTTTCGGCTTTTCAAGTTTAGTTCAAGAATCGGTCAACACCTTGCAAGTATCTTTCGGCGCGTAAGCCTGAAACAGGCTTCGGCGGCCTGCACGGGGGCGCGAGCCGCATTTAATCCCCACATTTCAGAATCTGTTAAATGCCTGCTGCGCCTCGCGCGGCGGGAAAGGAATTGTGTTGCTTCATCATCACATCAAGGAGACTATAGCCATGCATCTTTCCTCCAGATACCGCTTCGCTGTTGTTGCTTTCTTCATCGCCGCTGCTGTCGGCGTCGTGCTTTTCGGAAAGACAATCCTCACGCCGCGCGCGAGCGCACAGTTGCCGCTCACTTCCATCATTGTCGAATTGAAAGGCGATCCTGTGGTTGTCGCAAAAACCAAAGCCGAAGCTGCCGGGCGCTCCTTCGACGTTGAAAGCTATCGCCAGCAGATCATCGCCGAGCAGGATCAGTTCCTCGCTCGATTGACCGCCGCTGGTGTGCCTTACAAAATCTCAAGCGTCACGGCTCCGAACGGTCCCGTCACGCCGACGATTCAATACCGATTCAACTACGTTTATAACGGCATCGCGTTAGAGGTGCCCGACGCGGTCATGCCAATAATTGCCGGACTTGAAGACGTGCTCGGCGTTTATCCGAACGGCATAGTTACCGTGCACCTCGATCACGCGGTTGATTACACACGCGCGCCGCTGCTTTATGGAAATCCCGCACGGCTCACTCAATTTGATACGCTCAACACGGGCGGACTTGAAGGCGATGGAGTTTATATAGCAGTCATTGACACTGGAGTTGACTGGTCGCACGAGATGTTCGGCGGAGACCCAACGCCTCCGCAATTCGGCGCAGCGCCGCCGGTCGCCGCTTTGAACACGAATAAGAAAGTTGTCTACTACATGAATTTCACGGCAGGCCCTGTAGGAGTCGGCGACGATTTCGGTCACGGCACTCACGTCGCCGCAGATGCCGCGGGCTATCGCGGGTTCGCTCCCGGTCCCGACGGACTGCCTCTCACGGCGGACGACATTCCGATTCACGGAGTCGCGCCGCAGGCGAAGATAATGGCTTACAAAGCCCTCACCGCAGCGGGCACGGGCCTTGTGGCTTCGATAATCGCCTGCATCGAAGACGCGGTTCAACCTCGCACGATCACGGGCCAGCCTAAGCCTGTTGCGCACGTCATCAATCTATCATTAGGCGGATCGGGCGGGCCTGACTCGCCTGACTCGGTTGCGTGTGACAACGCCGCGCTCGCTGGAACCATTGTCGTCGCATCTGCCGGAAACAGCGGGCCGGGCGAAGGGACAGTCGGCGACCCGGCTTCGGGCCGTCGCGTGATCGCGGTCGGCGCGAACATTGATCCCGGCGCGGGACCGAACAGCGTTGACGTGACGGACGGCAGCCGCGCCGGAATGTACGCGTTCCCGCTCGATGGCTCGGCTCCGATCACCGCCGACATTACGAACAACTATGTTTACTGCGGACTCGCGGACACGCCCGATCAGGTCCCCGATTCCGTCAGCGGTAAGATTGCTCTCATCGCTCGCGGCAGCACCGTAAGCGCGCAGGGGCAAGGCACGGGGTTATTTTCGAACAAGGCTGCACTTGCCGCAGCCAAAGGCGCAATCGCGGCGATCATCTACAACAACGTTGACGGCGAGCTGACCGCTGCTACGGCTCGCAAATCAACAATCCCGGTGCTCGGAATGTCGAAAGCCAACGGCGAGTATCTGAAATCAATCATCGGCTCAGACGCGTTCGGCGCAGTGTCAGCGAAGCAGATCAGAATCAACAAAGCCTTGTTGTTCAACCCTGCGATGGCGGACTTCAGCTCGCGCGGGCCTGTTTCGGGATTCGGCCAGATCAAACCGGACGTGACCGCTCCGGGCGTTTCGATTCTCTCTGCAACCATCGCAATTGGCGGAGCAGAGACAAGCACGGCGACGATGTTCGATCCAACGCGTTACATCTCCGCTTCGGGCACATCATTCAGCGGCCCGATAACGGCAGGCGTCGCGGCGTTGATTAAGCAGAAGCACCCGGACTGGACTCCTTCGATGGTGCGCGCCGCGCTCGTCAACTCTGCGACGAACCTGCGAAACGCCGATGGTTCGCCCATTGCCGACGGCGCGAACTCGATCAACGAACAAGGCGGCGGACTCGTTGACGCTTACGCGGCGGCGAACACGAAAGCATTGATGGGCGTGGGCCAGCCCGGCCCGACAGGCTCGCCCCTTGGCCGCACGTTTGGCGTGCTTGCTCAACCGTCAACTGGCAATCCCGATTTCACGCCGAGCTTCAGTTTCGGCGCGGTGCCGATTGCGAACGTCATAGGCACGGCGACGATCTCGCAGACCGTCAAAATTTATGATGTGACCAGTGGCGGCGGTGCGGGCACGTACAACCTCGCCGTGAGCGGAGTGCGAAACGTTGATGGTGCGAACTTCAGCGTGACAATTACCGACGCGAGCGGCAATCCGATTTCTTCGGTCACGGTCCCGGCGGGCGGCAGCGCCAGCTTCAACGTAAAGACTGTGGCCAATGGGCAGGGAATTGCTGACGCTACGCAAGCTCAATGGTACGTCACAGCGACTCGCGCGACCGGCGGACAGAGTTTGAGAATGCCGTTCTACTATCGCGCCGTTCGCCCGACAGTTTCGATGTCTGCTCCGACGCTCAATCCTGCTAGCGGCACGGAAGTGAGCGGCTCGCCCGTGATTGAAATCAACGGCAGCTACTCGCTTTCGTATGCGGCGACAGGCGCGAATGCTCCCGCTAAGTTCCGCATTGAAGAGCAGAAGAACAGCGGCGCCTTCACTGTGCTTGCCGACGTGCCTGCGAGCCAGACCATCTTCGACATAACGAACCGCAGCAACGGCACGTACAACTATCGCGTCGCTGGTCTCTACACCGTGCAGTACGGATTGCTGCAAGGACCGTACAGCGCGATTCAAACCGTGCAGGTTGATCGTCGCCTTGAATCCGACGTGACTTCGTTGATTCAGACCGCTATCTCGAACGTCTCGCTCACTGCTGGCGTGTTTGAGTTCGATCAAACATTGAAGAACAAGACGACGGACAAGACGATATTGCCGCCGCTCAAGTTCAATGTCGTTTCGATTCAATCAACATCAGGGACCGTGCGCGTCATCAACGCAGACAACGGCGGCAACGGAGTTGAAAGCTCTGCGACGTTTGATTACTCGAACGCGCTCGGCTCAGACCGCGCGCTCACGCCAGGCGAGGTGAGCGGCGCGCGTCACTTGAAGTTTGCCGACGCGGCGGCTGAGTTGTTCACCTACACGGCTGTCGTGAAGGGCCAGTTCCCTGATCCCGCATTCGCTTCGGCTTCGGTCGGCGAAAAGCAGAGCCGCAAGTTCAGGGTGAAGATTCGCTTCACCGCAAACCCCGCGACCGGGACCGTAACGGTTGACGGCATCGAGTAACGCGATTGTAGGGGCAGCCCTCGTGGCTGCCCGAATCGCGCGCAAGCGCGATGACGAATCATTGGCCTGCGCGGGGAACCCGCTTGCGGGTCGTGGGCGGGAACAAGCTCTGCCCCTACAATTGTCGAATCTGCCACGGAGGACTCAATGAGATACAGGCATCTGATACTTGCAGCGCTGATAATCCTCTTTAGCTTCGCGAGCGCAACGGCAGGCCCGAAAGTTGACCCTGAGCTTGCCGTGCGGCTCAGGGTCGCGCAGCCAACAACGCAGTTCGGAGTCGTCCTGACTTTTTACGGCGACCGCGTGACCGACGAGCAGGTCAATGCCGTTCGCGCGCTCGGAGTTACGATGGGCGTGCGGATGGCGAACTTTCCGATTATGGGAGTCAACGCGACTCCTGCGCAAATACAGCAGATGATTAACTGGCCGCAGCTCCGCTCAATCTATTTGAACTCGCCAATGCAACTCGACCTCCATCAATCCAAGCCGTTGATTGGAGTCACGCGCCTTCGCACCGATGCTGCGCTCACGGCTCGCAACGGCGGGCTTCCCGTGTCGGGCAGAGGCGTCACCATCGCAATCAATGATTCGGGAATTGACGGCGGCCACCCAGATTTGAAATTCAACCCGCTCGACCCGGCAGCCAAAACAATTCAAAACGTGCTCATCAACATGAATGACAAAGACGGTCTCGTCGTCCGCGCGGATTCGCTCGGCAACCCGCTCGAAGGAATACTGCCGACTACCTTCGTCGAAAACGTCGTCAACACGGACACGCACGTCGGGCACGGCACTCATTGCGCAGGCATCGCGGCAGGCACGGGTCAGGCGAGCGGCGGACTTTATCAAGGCGTCGCGCCGGGCGCGAAGCTCGTAGGACTCGGCTCAGGCGGAGTGCTGTTTGTGCTTGGGCAGGTCGCCGCGTTCGATTATATCTACACGCATCAGTTCGAGTACAACATCCGGGTCGTGAGCAACTCGTGGGGCAACTCGGCGGTCGCGCCCGACCCCGACCATCCCGTCAACGTCGCAAGCAAGAAATTACATGACGAAAGAAACATCGCTGTCGTATTCGCAAACGGCAACGACGGCCCGCGTCCCAATTCGCAGAATCGCTGGACGACGTTTCCATGGATAATCTCAGCGGGCGCGTCGCAAAAAGATGGCCGCATCGCAGGCTTTTCATCGCGCGGAATATTCGGCGACGCGGTGATTCACCCGACCGTGCTCACGCCGGGAACGGGCGGGCCTGCCGATCAGGGATTCACTTCAGACATCATCTCGACTCGTTCGAGCACGAACCTCGTAGCCAACGGCGCGGACGCGGACTTGCAGATTCCTCCAGCCTTTCTGCCGTACTACACGCAGATAAGCGGAACCTCGATGGCCTGCCCGCACCTTGCGGGAGTCGTCGCAAACATTCTCGAAGCCAACCCCGCGCTTTCAGTTGAAGAACTAAAAGCCGTCATCGAACGAACGGCCACGCCGCTTGCCACTTATGACGAATTTGAAGTGGGCGCGGGACTCGCGAACGTTCACGCGGCGGTTGATCTCGCATTCAACCCGTCGAAGCCCTATGGCAATTTCGGATTCGCGGGCAAGGGCCTTGCTCTGACACAGCAGAGCCAAACATTCACAGGAACATTGCCCGCAGGCGGAACTATGAATCACGCGTTCACGGTTCCTGCCAACGCGCGCTTCACGTTCGTGCAGCTCGATTGGGACGCGGCGAATGGCGAAGGCGAAATCGTGATTGATAACACAAACCTTGCAGCGAACGATCTCGCGCTCACGGTGCTTCGCGGCAGCACGCAGGTCGCGCGCTCGGACGCGGCGAACCTTGCGGCGCTGTTCGGTTCGCGCGAAGCCGTGAAACTGGAATTCCCGCAGGCCGGCTCTTACACGGCGCGCGTCAGTCCGGGCTTCCCGTCAGGTCAAGGGTCGCTCACCGCGCAGCCTTATCGCGTCACCATCACGCATTACCTTTACGACCCGAATCAAGTATTCGACATTGCCTCTCTCGACGATGCGACGAAAGTGAAAGCGTTGCGGCTCGTCTATGACCGTGTGATGTCAGCCGACGGCGGCGCGTTCCGGCCCGATGACACGCTCACGCGAATGGAGCTTGCCCGCGCTGTGATGATGGCGGCGCGAGTGATGCAGTACATACCGAATCAACCGAGCTTCACCGACATCGCCGCAAACACGCCTGACGCGCTCGTTGCCGAATCGCTCAAGAAGGAAGGCGTGATGGGACTCGACGGCTCGACGTTCGGGCCTGCGGCGCAGGTGAATCGCCTCGAAGAAGCGGTTGCGCTCGTTCGCGCGTTGCGGCTTGATGCTCAAGCTCGCGCGCTTGCGGGAACCACTGTGACTTCAGGTGGCCAACCATTGGTTGACAACGCGCAGATACCATCCGCTCTTCGCGGCTACGTGCAACTCGCGATTGACCGCGGCGTGATGCAGGCGTTCCCGGCTCAAGTTATAGAGATTGCGCCGGGTCAGTTTCAAGCCGTGCCCGGCCCGCGCTTCGAGCCGAATACGGCGGTCAAGCGAATTGATTTCGTCAACGGCATCTTAAAAGTCATCAATATAATGTTCGGCGAATAAAAAAAACAGACAGGCAGAGCGGGTCGCCGGCTCGCTCTGCCGTTAATCCTCACCGCCACTCCCCATCATCAACCAGTTCAATGCGATCAAAGTTGTGAAACACGCTGTAGATCGTCTGCAATTAAAGAAAGGGGAAGGATGATGAAACAGCATCGTTCAAAGATAATCGCTCTGTCAGTCGCTCTGCTCATAGCTACATTTGTTATACTTGCGCCGCTGCCGTCTGAGGGAGCAGGCGCGCTCGACTTCAATCCTTATCGCGCTACGGCTCCCGACATAGACGTGAACCTGTTGAAGGCAGGCATCCGCAAGGCCACGTCTGCGCAGCTCGCGGCGCTCGATTCATTCAAAGCCACTTACGGCAGTCAAGCCACAATAAGATGGAACCCGTTCGCCGGTTCGCCCGACGTGATGATGGGGTTCCACACCGCGCCATCAAGCGACGCGCCCGAAACGGTCGCGCGCGCTTTCATCGCGCAGAACTCGACGCTGTTCGGCGTCGGCACATCTTCGCTCGCGCTCGTCTCACAGAAAGAAGCTCTCGGCGGATACCTGCTCCGATTCCAGCAGCAGGTCGGAGGCGTTGATGTTGCGGGCGGCGGATTGGGATTTGTGATGGATAGCGATAAGCGAATCAGAATGGTGATGGGTTCGACTTATCGCGACGTGAACATTTCAACGGTTCCGGCGTTGACTGCTACAACAGCAGCGGCTGCGGCGCAAACGGCGCTCGCTCAGTACGCCGTTTCGCGACCCGCGAGCGCCGAGCAGTACCTCGCGCCCGCATTCGATGCGATTGAATCTCAGATCGCTCCCGCGCTGCGCGAGCCTCTATTAAATGTGTTCCCGACAGCCGACGGCTACAGGCTTGCGTGGAGCGTCGTCACGTACTCGCGGAATCCTTTCGGCGTTTTCGTCACTCAAATTGATGCGACAAGCGGCCAGATACTTTCGCGCGAGAACATGGTTCGTTATCAGAGCGCGCTGCCGTTCACCGCAGACATCTATCCGAATCATCCCACGCTCGTCAATCCCGACACCGGCGAGTTGAAGCTCGATCAAAACGGTGAGCCAGAAGGACTGCTGCGCGTGCATCTCCGCTCGTTCAATCAGGGGATGAATGTGACGGGTGTGAACGGCACGTTGAGCGGCCCGCACGCGCTCGTTCAAAATGTTCTTGCAACGAAGCAGCCATTCGAGCAGGCCGCACTCGGCACGTTCCACTTCCGCCAGAACAACCAGCCGCTTGAAGCTCAGCCCAACGAGGCGGACGACCTCGCAGAACCCGCCGAGCACATTGATGAAGTGAACCTGTTCTTCTTCATCAACTACCTGCTCGAATACGTTGACGACATTCACCGCCGCGACGATTCGGTGAACAATCGCATCGGGCAGGGTTCGTTCCCCGACACCTATCCGAACAGCGACAAGCCGCTGGTCGGGCTTGCCCATCTTCCGAACATCGTCGGGCCGACCGACACTTCAAGCCCGGACGCGATAATCCGTTCGTCGCTTGGATTCGACAACGCATTCTCGCTCCCGCTGAGCGGAACAATTCTGCCGCCCGACGGTCCAAAGTTCATCGTCAATCCGACCACTTACGGGCACGGCTACCTCTTCAACGATCTCGGCAAAGACGGCGCAGTCGCTTATCACGAAGGGATGCATTCGATCTCGACGCCGATTGCGGGACTTGAAGGCGCGCCCGAAGGCGGCGCGCTCAACGAAGGCCAGGCCGACCTGTGGGCTTACACGATCACCGACGCCGAAGCGATAGGTGAATATGTCGTGCAAGGCGCGAGGATTCGACAGGCCGTGCGCGACGGACAAATCTTCGCAAACGAAACGGGCCGCGATCCCAACCGACTTGCGTGGATTCGATCCGTGCATTCGACGCTCAAGTATTCGCAACTCGGCACGCGCGGGACGGCGAACGCTTTCGAGGTTCACCGCGACGGCGAAATCTACGTCGCGACGATGTGGGACCTGCGCTACCTGATGAAGGCGCTTGAGCCGCAGCTTCGGTTCTCCCGACCCGCGTTCCTCGACGGGCAGCCGACGCGCCAGATCACGCAGGGTCAGGAATCGTGGGAGCGAATCTTTTTAGGCTCGCTATACATCCTCGGTCTCACTTCGCCCGACACGTTCGTCAAAGCGCGCGACGCTTTGATTGAAGCCGACCGTTTGCTTTATCCGACCAACCCGCTCGACCCCGATGCGCCCGGACTGCATGAAGCGTTAATCTGGCAGGTCTTTGCTTCGCACGAGCTGGGCGTGAATGCAGCTTCGCCTGCGGGTGGGCGTCAGACTATCTCGACGCGCGTCACGCAATTCGCCGCCGATCAAGCTCACGTTGGCGCGCCGCAAGGAATAACGGTTGTGCCTGCTTCATCGAAGTCGCTTCAGGTCAACTGGCAACCCGTGAGCGGCGCGTTCGCTTACGAAATCTTCAAGCGCAAAGTCGGAACCGCAGGCCAGCGCCAGTTCAAAGGCGTGCCGGGCCGCGAGTACTTCGACGGCGATGCTTCCACCAACGGATGGAGCCACGTCGCATACGTGCTCACGCCGACGACGAGCTACGAAGACAAAGGGCCGATTGCAGAGTTCTTCGGCCCGGCTGGCATCAAGTCAACTTCAGATGCCAGCGGCTTCAACGAGATGCTCGGCACCGAGTATGCCGTGCGCGCTCTTTCGATCAATCCGAATCATCAGGTCGGCGCGTCAGACCTGAGCGCGGGCGCCGCGGTCAACTCCTCGATTCAGGATGTGACTGCGGCGATCAAGGCGACTATCTCGAACGTCAGGTTTGCGAATGGCGTGTTCGAGTTCGATCAGACGATCACGAACAACGGCGTTGCGTCGCCTGATGGTGTGATCTATTCGCCAATTAATTTCCGCATTGTTCACATTTCGGATCCGAGCGTCACGGTGAAGAACGCCGACAACGGAGGCGATGGCCAGCAGACGCCTGCGAGCTTCATCTACAACCAGTCGCTCGCAGTGGGCGCGACCTCTGCCCCGCGCCACCTGCAATTCAACGACTCGCTGGCGCAGCTTTTCACCTTCGACGCGGTGGTGACGGCGAACGTCAGGCTCGCGCCGATGGCAGCAAATGGCAGCCAGCCCGGCGACGGCGCGGGAGGTGCAGCGCCGCCCAATTACACCGGCACGACCACGACGTTCAATGGCTTGATCGTGCTCGGAAGCGGGGGCGAGCAACTGGTGAACGGAGTTGACTATGTTGATGTGCCGTTCGTGGCGCAGCCGAATTCGTTCGGCGTGAACGCTTCGCTCGATGCGCCAACGCCGCTCGCCACGACGCTGCCCGATCTCGATTTCGAGTTGCTCGACGATCAAGATAACGTCATCGGGTCATCGGGCAATTTCGGGCCGCGAGAAGATCTGATAGCCGGAATTACTCCGGGCCGAACGTATCGCTACAGAGTGATTGGCTTTGGGAGCGGCCCGACCGAGTTCACCATCACGAGCACGATGTTCTTCTTCGGCTCAGGCGGCGCGGGCGGCAGCACGAGCAGTAGCACTTCGTTCCTGCCCTCGACC
Organism: Blastocatellia bacterium; assembly: GCA_035575515.1. Classification (GTDB taxonomy): domain Bacteria; phylum Acidobacteriota; class Blastocatellia; order UBA7656; family UBA7656; genus DATLXU01. The sequence goes on along the minus strand of DATLXU010000016.1, from coordinate 5,597 downwards.
AAAGGCGTGACGCTTGTGAAGCTCGTGCGATTTACGGTCAATCCTCTCACCAAGTCCGTTAGCCTTCAGTTGCTCAACTAGCGGGCCGGTTGACAATCGAAGCGACTGGCGATGAACCGGTCGCCAGTCGCTTCATAAAAGTTTCAGGCTTTGTTCTTTCGGTGATAAATAACCCAGACGAGCAGCGCGCGAGAAAGGCTGCGCTACTGCTTCCCAAGTCCCTCCCCGCAAGACGGCTGTCTGATTCACAGCTTCAATAAAAACCCACAATCGAAAGTTCCGTTTTGTGGACTCAGAAAAGGAGGCGCTTTCCATGAAGATTTCCCGCTTGCTAAGAGTGATTATCTTCGCCGCAGTTATCACGGGTATTGCGATGCTGCCCGGCTTCACCTCGTCCGCGCAACAGAGCGGCATTGCTTCTGTTATCGTCGAACTTCGCGATGAACCTGCTGCGCTCCCGGCGGCGCGAGCCGAGCAGAGCGGCACGCCGCTTACGGACGATCAGCTTCAGGCTTATCGCAATAACCTGCGCGCAGCTCAGGATCAATTCCTAAACGCGCTCCGCAGCAGAGGAATAAGTTTTCAGGTGCAGACTTTCAACATCAAAGACGCAAGCGGCAACGTCGCCGCAACTCCTGAGCTTCGTTACACGCTCGTCTTCAACGGCATCACGTTGAAAGTTCCGCTCGCTGCCATCCCCCTCATCGAAAGCCTCCCGCAGGTCAAGAAGGTTCATTCGAACAGCTCGCTGTGCGTCAACCTCGACAAGAGCGTTCCCTACATCCGCGCGCCCGAAGTTTACGGTCAGATTGCCGAGTTGACGCAGTTCGATGACTTCCGCGAAGGCTACGAAGGTCAGGGCATCAACGTCGCCGTGATTGACACAGGCATTGACTGGCCGCACGAGATGTTCGGCGGCGACCCGACTCCTCCGCGACTCGCCGTTCAACCGACAGTCGCCGCAGTCAACACCAATAAGAAAGTAATCTATTCGCTTCCGATGGCAGACATCGTGACCGACGGATTCGGGCACGGCACGCACGTCGCTTCGACCATCGCGGGCTATCTCGGCTTTGCGCCCGGCGCGGACGGACTTCCGATGACAGCCGATGACATTCGCCTTCACGGGGTCGCGCCGCAGGCCAAGCTGATGTCATACAAAGTATGCTCGGATTCGCTCTCAACTGTGGGCGCTGTAGGCGGTCCCGTCGGCGGCTGCCTGACGTCGAACATCGTGATGGCAATCGAGGATGCGGTTTCGCCTCGCACACTTGATGGATTGCCAAAGCCTGTGGCTCACGTCATCAACATGAGTTTGGGTGGAGGCGGCGGGCCAGACAATCCAACGTCTGTCGCATCTGACAACGCGGTGCTGCTCGGCTGCACTGTCGTGGCTGCTGCGGGCAACAGCGGACCGGGCGAAGGGACGCTCGGCGCGCCGGCCGCGGGCCGTCGTGTCATCGCGGTCGCTGCCGACACCGACCCCGGCTCGAATGCAGGCTACTCAGCCGATGTGCTCAATCCATCGTCGGTGAATCGCAACCTGACGGGCGCGGTCACGCCTGCAAGCAACCTGCCGTTGGCCGCAGGCCAGCGCAGCCAGATAAGACTCTTCCCGATGGCCGGAACTCCCGCGCCGCCTCAAGGCTCGATGGCTCAGTATTACGTCTTCGTGCGCAACGGGCAGACGATTGACGAATGGCCCGCGAGCGTGCGAGGCCGCATCGCGCTCGTGAAGCTCACCGATCCGAAGATACCGCAGACGCTCTTCGCGCAGGTGGCGAACAACGGCGCAGCGGCTGGAGCTGTTGCTGTAATATTCGTCTCAAGCACACAGAATCCGACCGCCGTTCGCTCGACGATTCCTGCCGCAAACATCATGCCTGCGGACGGCGAGTATCTGATTGATCTGATCTCGTCGACGGATGACAACAATGTTGATCCGGCGAATGGAACAATCTCGGAATTCCCGATTCGACTCAATCCGTTCTTCGGAACGAGCTTCGTTGGCGAGATGGCTAACTTCAGCTCGCGCGGTCCGGTTCAAGGGTTCGGGCAGGTGAAGCCTGACGTGTCGGCTCCGGGCGTGAACGTGCTTGCGGCGATGCCTCCGGCAAGCGTGCTCGGCGCGCTGGCTGGCGGCAACTATGGCGCGATAAGCGGAACCTCGATGGCGACGCCGCACGTCGCGGGCGCTGCCGCGCTGGTCAAGCAAGCTCATCCCGGATGGAATCCCGATATGATCCGCACCGCGCTCATCAACACTGCGACGAACCTGCGCAACGAGAATCAAATGCCTAAAGCAGACGGTCTCGCGAACGATTCGATAATTGACATGGGCGGCGGGCTGATTGATGTCTTTGAAGCCGTCAACGCGAAGGCATTGATGGGAGTCGCAGGCGACGGCATCAACGCGCCTTCGATTCTCGGCTCGCACTCTTTCGGCGAAGTGCCTGTTGTTAACAATCGCGTCACGAGCAGCCAGAGCGTGACCGTCACAATTAAAGACCTGTCGGGTCAGGGCGGAACTTACAACCTCAACGTTGTAAACAACCGAGACCTGCAACTGAATGGCATCGGCGTGAGCGTATCACCCACAAGCGTCACCGTGCCCGCGAACGGCTCAGCCACGTTTACGGTCAATGCAACCTTCGACGGCAACCTGATCCGCGACGTGATGGCTGCAAAAGTCATCAACAATCAAGTCGTGTTTGAGCGGATTCAGATGCAATGGTACGTGACGGCTACGCGAGCGGACGGGGCGGAGAGCCTGCGCATGCCGTTCTACTTCAGGCCGACGTTCTCTGTTCCAGCGGCAGGCAACACGGTGACTGATGCTCCGCGCGCGGGGACGATCATCGCAGGCGACGCCAACAGCCAGACTGCTGCGGGCGTGACGTATCAGGATTTCACCATCCCTGTGAGCGACACAACGACGAAGCTTGAAGCGTCGCTAGAGTTCATGGAGTTGGTTGATGACAACGTCGCCGATCTCGATATGTTCCTCTTTGATCCAAGCGGCGCTCAGATAGCAAGCTCGACAAACCCCGGCGGGCCTGAGTTCATAAGCACGCCCATTAGTCGCGGCGGCAACTATCGAATAAGGGTGACGGGCTTTCTTGGCGGGCCGACCAACTTCACGCTCAACGTCACGCATTTCAGAGGCAACACGCTTCCGCCCGCGCTTCAAACAATCGCTGGAGATTTCGTTGACGCGCAGGGTCGCCAAGTTGATTTCGACGGCAACGTGACGATTCAGTGGACTCCGCGCGGCGGCGAGCAAGGCTTTGAAGTTGAGCAATCAACCGACAATCAGGCGTGGCAGATAGTTGCCGATGTCAGCGGCTCAACATCGAGCTATGCGTTCAACGCGCTCGCCAATGGTCAATACTTCTTCCGCGTGCGGGCGATGTATCCGGGCCAGATCGGATTATTCGTCTCCAATCCGAGCAACGTCGCAAGCGTGCTCGTTGACCAGCGAGCGAAGCAGGAGATAACCAATCTTGTGAAGAACAGCATCTCGAATGTTTCGCTGACAGACGGCGTGTTTCAGCTTGACCTCGCGATGACGAATCAATCGTCGAACACTTACGTGCCGCTGGTTGAATTCAAAATCGTAAGCATCAGCTCAGGCTCAGGAACCGTGCGCGTCATCAATGCCGACAACAGCGGCGATGGCACGAGCGCGGCGACGGCTGCGCTGTTTGATTACTCGCGGCAGCTTGGCAGCGACGAGCAGTTCAGCCCGAATGAAGTTAGCGGCAAGCGAACGATGCGCTTCCAGGACAATGCAAGTGAACTGTTCACCTTCACATCTGTTGTCACCGGCTACGCTCGAACGGGTGGAGCAAGCGGCGGCGGAACGTCAACGCCTGATGGCGGAGGCGGCGCGGGCAGCGCTAGCGGTTCCGCGACTTCGCTTGCCGGGCTGACGCAGATGCTTCGCTTCACAGTCAATCCGCTGACGAAGACCGTCGTGGTTGATCTCGTGAAGATAAATCCATAACTCCTCATCACGCCGCAGGCGCAGAGTCCCGCACAGATGCAGAAACTTCCTGCGAATCTCTGCGCCTCTGCGGCGTGAGAAAAGAGAGCCGCTTGTGACAAACCATCATTTTCCATCTTTCAACAGGGAGGAGCCATGAAACGACTCGATCAAAGGATGAACGCCATTAAAGTGAAAACGCCGTTAGTACTTTTAGCCATCATATCATGCCTTGCCGTCGCGTCTCTCTTTTCGCCCGCTTCATCCGCGCAGAGCAACAACCCGCCGCCACAGTTCAACACCGAGATAACTTTCGGCAACAACACGATAGTAGATTTTTCCGCCACGAGTGGCGAGCCTATCATTCGCGTTGATGGCCGCGATCATATCTATGCCACCGTGCCTTTCGGATTCAGCACGACTGTGAGCTTGCTTTGGAAATCAATTGACGGGGGCCGCTCGTTCATCCCGCTTGGCACTCCAATTGTGCGCGACGCGGTGACCGCGCCCGGCGGCGGCGACACGCACGTTGATTTCGACGACAACAACTGGGTCTATTATGTTGACCTGTCAGCCGCGTGCATTACCGCCGCAGTCTCGACAGACGGCGGCAATACTTTTCCGCCTGAGCGCGTCAATTCGCTCGCGTGCGTGAGCGATGAAAATCCCGGAGCGGCTGTTGACGACCGGCAGTGGGTGGCTGCCTTCGGCAACGGCATCGCTTACGCGACGTGGCGCAACCTCGCGGGGTCGAACTTCTGGCTCTTCAAAACAACCGACGGCGGATTGACGTGGGACAAGGGGCGGCTCGTCGGGCAGGTCGGACAATCCGGCGCGCTGATGATTGATAAGCAGAAGCGCAAGGTTGTTGTGAACGGCGTCGAAAAAGACGCGGTGCTTCTCTATCAGGTTTTCTACACGGGCACGAACGTCCGCGTCTTTCGAATAACGGACTTTATGGACGGCACGCCGATGGTGGTGAATAACTTCAGCATCGCCAATCCCGGCGTGAGCGTCTCGAATGTCTTTCCTGTGCTTGCGATTGATCGCGCGGGCAATCTCTACGTTGTGTGGTCGCAGACTGCTTCAGCCATCTGGATGGCCGCCTCGTCGGATCGCGGCGCAACGTGGACTGTTCCTGTTCGCGTCAGCACGCTCACGGGGACAAACATCATGCCTTGGATAGTCGCGGGCGATCCGGGCCGCGTTGACGTGATATGGTATCGCTCGCCGCTTGCGGGCAATCCGGCTTCGACCTCGAGCGCGTGGGACATCTTCATGGCTCAATCGCTCAACGCGCTTTCGGGCAGCGCGACCGCGTTCACGCCCGCCATTAAAGTGAGCCAGAACGTGATTCATCGCGGACAGATTTGTCTCGACGGATTGAACTGCGACTTGAGCGTTCCGATGCGCGACCGCAGCTTTCTTGAATACCCTTCGATCTCGATGGACTCGAAAGGCGCGGCGGTCATTGTCTATAACGACAACACGAATCAGGTCGAAGGGCCTTACGTGATGGTCGCAAAACAGATGAGCGGGCCAAGTCTCTTGTCATCTGTCGGCTACATCAAAGGCGATCCTGGAAGCGTCGCGGTCACAACGCCTGCGGCGG
>DATLXU010000015.1:0-90107 GCA_035575515.1 Blastocatellia bacterium | reverse complement strand
CCTGCCAAGCCTGTCTTGATAAGCGGCGTGAGATTGATCGTTTGAAAGCTGAAATTCAATCTCTTCGCGTGCAGTTATCCAAACAGAAACGAAAAGATAAAGCCGGCTTTTTTGGCTCCTCCACTCCCTCGTCTAAACTCCTGTTAAAGCCGATTCAAAAGATGAGACCTCTGCTAAGGGCGGAGGAGCAAAACCGGGCCATAAAGGCAGCGGCAGGAAGAAACACCCATTAGAAGAAGTTGATGAGGTCAGAGAGTTTTCTACCGATTCAATTTCTTCAACCTGTAGAGTGGCTTTGCTTTCAAAAGGCTATCGCAATCGTTCTGTAATAGATATTGACCCGGTAACTGACCGATTACGAATCCTCTCAATTTGAAATTGACTGAGCCAAGCGTACTTCTTAGAATACACGCGGACATCAACGGCCTGAGGAGATTGGATGACCAAAAAGCGTAAGCTCACATCAACCATGCGCGAGTTGCTCCTATTTATCCCAAACCTTATAAAACTACTGGTTGACCTGCTCAGAGACCCGCGCGTCTCGCAAGCCGACAAGGCGATACTCGCAGGGATAATTATGTATGTCATCGTTCCCCTCGACGTCATACCGGATTTCATCCCATTCATCGGGCAGGTGGACGACTCCTATCTTATGGCCATTGCGATTATGCGCCTGCTGAATCGCGCAGACCGCCACGTCGTGATGGAGCACTGGGATGGCAGCCGCGACATCAAACAACTGGTCGAGAGCATCTCGACTGTTGCCGAATACTTCCTGCCGAAGCGGCTTAAAAACGTCTTGCGCGGGCGCATCGAGCCGAAGGGCCGCGCCATGCTGATAACCGACGAGCCTGCCGTGAGCGAGCAATCTTGATGCGCGTGCGGCTTTGAATCCGGTTCGTCTCAGGCTTTTGTGTTTCAGTTGTAGGGAGTATCTATAGCGGTTTGCAATTGCGTGAAACCAGCAACAAGGATAAGGTGTAGCAATGCAAGCTTATTCGTTAGATTTGCGAAAGCGAGTAGTCTCGCTTGTGGAGCAGGCAGCCCGCTCTATCGCTGAAGTGGCAAACCAGTTCAAAGTAAGCGCCTTCTTCGTCAAGAAGATGCTGCGACCGCTGGCGTCAGACCTCTGACCTCGCTTCGCTTCCGCAGGGTGGAGGGCGGGCCTCCTTCTTTAGCGCCTAAGCAGTTGCAACTGCTGAAGACCTTAGTTTGCCGGCAAAGCGACATCACTTTTGCCGAACTACAGCAACTGCTCAGTGAGCGCGAGTCGGGCTGCTGTCAATCTCTCTACTATCTCGCGGGCTTTCGACAGGCTTGGCTTGCCTCGCAAAAAAAGGGTTAGCCTCATCGGAGCGAAACAGCTACAAGAGGGCTTGGTAGAGGCGGCGGGTGAAGGGGATTGACCCGGCTCGCCTTCACTTCATTGACGAGGCGGGGATAAATCTGGCGCTGACGAGGCTCTACGGGAGGGCGCCACGCAGAGAGAGAGGGTCATAGAACGGGTGGCGGCGCAATTACGGGAAGCGGACTTCGATAATCAGCAGCCTGTATGGCTATCGAGGGTGCGTAGGCACGGATGTATTCAACGCATATGTAGAGTGTATGTTGAGGCCAACGATCAAAGCGGGCGACCGTGTCGTGCTAGACAACTTGGCGGCTTCGAAGGCGAGCCGCATAGAGGAGAGGGCGCGAGAGTGCAGCAGCAAAGGTGATATGGACGCGCGTCGTATTCGCCAGATTATTCGCCGATAGCGTTGATGTGGTCTAAAGTGAAGGCGATTGCGGCGAGCGGCGAAGGCGAGGACGCGGGAGGAGTTGGATAAAGCATTGGCTGCGGCTTTGCGGGTTGTAACCGAATCGGATTGCCCAGCCTGGTTTGCTCATTGCGGCTACCGGGTTTCATTCAATTGCAAACCGCTATAGTAGACTCGTTAACGATTGGCAAAGCTTGCAGTCAGAGCTGAGCCGGTAATCCATCTCCTATCCGCTGCGCGACTGGCCAACGTAGATCGCCAGCCACTGCACATAATCTGTTACGCTTCTTTAGCAGCCCACACAGCAACAGACCATCAGTTGCATAGATGAGTGAGTTGATGTAGCCTCAATTCAGAGCTTCGCGCGCGGCCTTAGCGCGGCAGCTCCGACGGGAGGTAAATCAACATGACGAGTGATTACAGCAATGAGGGCGCGCGCTCGGATGATTCGTCGCGTTCGATCAGAGATGCGTTTGCGGCCCTTCCTTTTGAGAAGAAAATCTCGACGCTGATAAGAATCGAGCTTGATATGTTTGGCGACGCGATTGACACCGTAATGACTGCCGCATCAAGGGCCGCTGATAAAGTCGCCGACGCTTTGAGCGGCAAAGAATCGCAAGCATAATCGTGAGCAATCAGACTTGAAAAACTTGACAACACTCTGATTTGGCTTCATCCATCAAGCCATCGTGGAGGTTTTATGAGCGAGAGTTTGCAACTTCGTGATCCGCTTTTCAAGCTCGTCGTCCGCTTCAGCAACGGCGAGATGATTCAGCACATCCTACAGGACCCTATTGAAGCGCGGGCCATGACGCCTGATACTCGTTACGCCGTTATCAGCTCTTTCTCGTGCCAGAATCCGAGCGAGTGCACGGACATAACCGTCATCAATCTGAGAGACGTGACATATTTCAAGACCGAGCGCGTGACGCTCGATCAATTGGCAAACGAGCGACGGATGGCGGGAATGCACGCGAGCGCCGCTTCTGGCCATGACGATAAATTGCCGAAGACCATTTCTCAATTGAAATTTATTTGAACTTTGCGCCCCGCGCAGTCGCCACACCGGAGAGCATGAGATGTCATTTCGATTTCTGCTAAGAAGCGTGGTAGCTCCCGCGCTTGCACTCTCACTTTTCACATCAAGCAGCGTTTTTCAAACTTCTTCCGCCGCAGCCGATTCCACATCTCGACGCGCGAAGCAAAGCGCGAAGCCAGCAAAGATAACCGATTTCGATGCTTCGCGCGCATACGAGCACGTCAAGAAGATGGTCGAGCTAGGGCCTCACCCTTCCGGCTCTGAAGCGATAAAGAAAGCGCAGCAGTACCTGATTTCAGAGCTGAAAAGCTATGGCCTGAAGGTGATCGAAGACGATTTCATGGCAACAACTCCGCGCGGCCAGATTCCAATGAAGAACATCATCGGCGAGCTTGCGGGTCAGAAACCTGACATAGTTTTAATCACTGGCCACTACGACACGAAGCGCGAGCCTAAAGATTTTGTCGGCGCAAATGACGGCGGATCGAGCACGGCTGCCGTCCTTGAAACTGCTCGCGTCTTGTCGAAGACGAAGCCTGAATACACTCTCTGGTTCGTGTTGTTCGATGGCGAAGAGGCTGTAATTGACTGGGGCGCGATGAACGGGAAGGACAATACATACGGCAGTCGCCATCTTGTGTCGAAAATGAAAGCGGACGGCTCGCTCGGTCGCGTCAAAGCGATGTTGCTGTACGATATGATTGGCGACAAAGATCTCAACATCAAGCGCGAAGCCGAATCAACCGGGTGGTTGATAGACCTGCTGTGGACGACGGCTCACAGCATCGGCTATCAGAAACAGTTTCTCGATTCGGAGCAATACATTTCTGACGATCACATCCCGTTCCGCGATGCAGGCATTCCCGTCGCTGACCTGATCGATTTCGACTATGGGCCGCAGCATACTTACTGGCACACGAGCCTCGACACGCTCGACAAGGTAAGCGGCGAGAGTATAAAGGCTGTGGGCGATGTTGTAATTCGCTCGCTGCCTCTACTCTTCAATCGTCTGAATCATCCGGTCGCGTCGTCAACAAAAAGCAAAATCGAATAGAAGGAGATAACCTTGAAGCGTGTTGCAGTCGTTCCCGGCGACGGCATCGGACCGGAGGTGATAAGCGAGGCTGTGCGCACGATAGAGCTTGCGCGAGAAGTTTACGCGTTCGATTTGTCGCTCACCGGTTTCGATTGGGGCGCGGAGAAGTATCTTGCGACAGGCGTGACGCTTCCTGAAGGCGCGCTTGATATGCTTCGTTCGGAATACGACGCGATACTGACCGGCGCATTCGGCGACCCGCGCGTGAAGGATAACAAGCACGCGGCAGACATACTGCTCGGCTTGAGAATGGGGCTTGATCTCTACATCAACCTGCGCCCCATAAAGCTGATTGATTCGCGGCTTTGCCCGCTCAAAGACCGCAAGCCAGAAGATGTTGACTTCGTCGTGTTCCGCGAGAACACCGAAGGGATGTATGTCTTTATGGGCGGCAACTTCAAGAAGGGAACCGCCGATGAGATAGCCGTTCAGGAAGAAGTCAACACGCGCAAGGGAGTCGAGCGAATAATCACAGCGGCTTTCGAATACGCCCGCAAGCACAATCGCAAGCGCGTGACGATGACTGATAAATCGAACGTGCTGACCTATGGCCACGACCTGTGGCATCGTGTGTTCAAAGAAGTAGCCGCGCCTTATTCAGAGATTGAAGCGAATCATCTCTATGTTGACGTGCTTGCGATGTGGATGGTGTTGGACCCTGCGCGCTTCGATGTGATTGTGACGAATAATCTGTTTGGCGACATTATCACCGATTTAGGCGCGGCGCTTCAGGGCGGGCTTGGGATGGCCGCATCGGGAAACATCAATCCCGGACAAGTTTCGCTCTTTGAGCCTGTTCATGGGAGCGCGCCACAATTTGCAGGCAAAAATATCTCCAATCCGATAGCTGCGATATTGACCGCCGCGATGATGCTCGATTATTTAGGATTCACTGAAGCCGCGAAGGGAATTGAGCGCGCCGTAGAAGAATCGGTTCGTGCGAATGAAACTACGCAAGACATCGGCGGCTCGCTTTCAACGACGGAAGCGGGCGAAGCGATAAGGCGGCACATCAAGAGGCAGTGAAATATGACTGGCTAATGATTTCGGTGCGCTAGAAGGCGCAATGATTATCTTCTACTTCTTGCTGATTCTGCCGTGTCCGTTGCCTCTGGCTCGTTCTTGAATCTTTATTCGGTCGGTGTAGTTGTTGAGCGCGACCGAAACGTAATACTTCAATCGCGTCAGACGCTGTTTTGTCGAGGTCATCTCAAGCAACGCTTGCTTGGCCTCGTTGTCAATCGGAAGAGCCGCAGAGATTATCAGCGAAAACGCTTCGGGGTCTTCAGGCAGGTCCTGATTCAAAACAGCGGTGGCTTCGTTGAGTATCTGGGCCGCTTCGAGAAAACGTTTGCACATTTCAGTTATGTCATCGAGCATCTCGTTTAGTTCATCCATCGGCTCGATGTCGTCTGAGAAAGTCTCGACTCTTGCAATCAGGAAGGGAAGCCTCTGATTGAATTCCAAAACGCGATAGCGCATCACACCTGTCGAGATAAGATTCATCTTGCCTTCTTCAAGCGGCATTACCGCGCTGATTTTGGCTATGCATCCGACGCTGCCAATTTCGGGTGGCGTCTCGCGATCAATAAATGCGTCATTGCGATACGACAGACCGAAGATGCCATTGTGGTCAATCGCATAACGCATCATCTCCTTGTAGCGATCCTCGAAGATATGCAGAGGCAGTATCGCGCCGGGAAAAAGCACCGTCGCAAGTGGAAATATCGGAAGCTCTTCTAGTACCTCTGCGCTTTCCATTTCCATGACCTGATTATAACACTCGACTGGTACGCAGATAATAATCTTTGGCAACGCGCGGCGTGACTGAATACAGCGACTCCGAACCTGTTATTCAGGATGCTCAACTCAACAGCCTGAATCATGACCGGCTCAGAAGCTGTCAGCGCCAAGGTGTGACCGTCTATTTTTTGGGCTGCTCTATCTCGTAGCGGACTTTTAGGTAAAGCGTGAACTGCACGACAGGCTCGATCATTACGGGGTTGATGACGAAGTCGAACCCATCCGCGTTCAAGCCATTGAAGAAGAAGGTGCGGCTCTTTCGCGCGCCCTGCACGGTGTATCTTTGGCGGTAGTAATCGCTGCTTATGTCTTCCGATTCGTATGCGGCGTAGGAATCATACATCTCGGTTGGAAAGTATATGCTTGGCCTTTCCGCATAAACCTGGCCGGGCTGCTGGAGCTTTATGCCAAGAAGATTCTCGTACCTGGCAGCCTTCTGCTTGATGATCTTGGCGGCTTCTTCCAGGATACGATTCTGCACGCCGGTTGTGTCTTTGACAATGTAGTCCACTTTGATGAGGTCAAAGATTCTCGATTGGGCCGCCGCAATCACGAGCTTGTCTAAGAGCGATTTATCTTTATAGTGGACGGCGACATTTTTCTTCAACTCGAAGCCGACCAATTTCTCTTTAGCAATATTGGTGGCGAGTTCATAGCCGTAAATTTTGTTTTGCGCCGCGAAGTCAACATAGAGGTCATCGCCGTTTATCCCCAATCGCTTCAACGCGGAGGTGAATTCGTTGACTGTGGCATCCATCTTTTGATTGCACTCGGGCACGGTCGCGCATTCCTGCGATAGACCGAAGACGGCGACGAATTCGTCTGCTTTGACGTTCATCAACACGCTTGCTTCTACGAACATGCTCGTTTGCGTCGGGGGCAATTCCGTCTGCGGCAGCAACCGTTTGGTACGTTCATTCTGTTCAGCCTTAGCGTTGCCACCGGACTGCGAATAACCGACATTGCCGCTGGCCTGAGCAAACGAGACGCTCGCGCAGGCAATGATTGTCATCAGGAGAATCAATATTCTTTTCATCACAAGCTCCATCCGGTTAATGAATTAATGGGCGAGGTATAACATTAAAGGCCGGAGAGCACAAGAACACTTGGAGCCTCAGAAGCCAAATCGTAAATGGCTTATCTGAATCATCAGACCTTAGTTTCGTTGAGCGCGCGCAGCAGTTTATCGTGGATGCCGCCGAACGAGCCGTTTGACATTATAACTACAACGTCGTCGCGCGTGAGGCGGGGCGCGAGGCGTGCGACTATCTCATCTGTGGTCGGTATGAACTCAGCCGCTCGCCCGCGCTGGCGCAGATGCTCAATCATCTCCTGTGGCGAGATTGCCGTTTCGGCAGTATAACGCTCAGGATGAAACAGCCCCGCGATGATTATCTCATCCGCTTCAGCAAGGCCGTCCTCAAACGCCTGCTGGAATTTCTTTATCTGTGCGGTGTAGGAGCGCGGCTCGAATACTGCAACAATGCGACGGCGCGGATACTTCGCTCGCGCAGCCAGTAGAGTTTCATGCACAGCCGTCGGATGGTGCGCGAAATCGTCAATCACCGTGACGCCGCGAACTTCGCCGCGCACCTGCATCCGGCGCTTGACGCTTTTGAATTCGGCCATCGCTTCTTGAACGGCGCGGCGGTCAAGGCCGAGCACTTCGCAGGCAGCAATGACTCCCAGACAGTTGCGCACGTTGAACATTCCAGCGAGCGGAGTGCGGTAGCGGCCAAACTCGCGTCCTTCAATGAGAATCGTGAAGGTTGTCATCTCGCCCGCGAAATCAATGTCGGTTGCGCGCCAGCGTGCGCCTTCTTCGGTGCCGAAACTTTCAACGCTACAGAACGCGCGCGCCGATAACTGGCGAACGATTTCCGAGTCCCACCCGGCGATTAGATGACCGCGACCCGGAATGAGATTGATCAAACGGCTGAAAGCGAACTTCACTGCCTCAAGATCGCGGTAGATGTCGGCGTGATCGAATTCGACGTTGTTCAAAATAACTGTGTCGGGCAGGTAGTGCATGAACTTGGGGCCTTTATCGAAGTAAGCCGTGTCGTATTCATCACCTTCGATGACGAAGTATATGCTGTCGGTGACGCGAAACGATGATTTGAAATTCTCAGCCACGCCGCCGATTAGGAATGATGGATTCGCGCCCGCTTTTTCCATCGCCCACGCCATCAATGAAGTTGTCGTGGTCTTGCCGTGCGTGCCCGCGACAACGATTGAATGACGACCGCGAATGAAATTTTCCTTCACGACAGCGGCCATTGAGGTGTAATACATCTTCTCGTTGAGCGCGTATTCAAGCTCAGGGTTGCCGCGCGTAATCGCGTTGCCGACTACGATTACATCGGGCCGCTCTGCCAGGTTTTCAGGCTTGTAGCCTTCGCTTGCGGGAATGCCTAGCCGCTCAAGCTCAAGCGACATCGGCGGATAGACATTCTCATCAGAGCCAGTGACTCGGTGGCCCTGCGCGACCAGCATTCCTGCCAGCGAGGCCATAGCAGTCCCGCATATTCCGATAAGATGATAGTGCTTCTTCTCCAACAATGATCCCCCGCGATTGGATTAAGAGTCAGTATAACTGTGTGTGATTTCGTTTGAAAAGTTTTCAACGGTAGCGCACCTTGCGCGGGGGTGTTTTTGTGTGAAAGAATTTTGCGCGTCGCAATTACACTTTGGTTTGGAGAAAAAATGCCGAGCACCAGGTTTGCTTTTATAATTCTTTTTCTATTCTGCGTGGCTGAAATCGCTCCTACGGCGATGTTAAGTTTCTCCTCAGCCCAAGATGCACCAACCGTTTTTGAATTGGCCGCGAGTCCCGTTGCTGATCCTGACCCGCGCGATGAGCCTTCGATTGCCGTAAGCCCGACTAATGACCAGATAATCGTTGGCGCGTCAAAAGTGATTCTCGGCGGCGGAGGTGGAACGGGTGGCGGCGACACGCGCATTTCGTATTACTACTCGTCCGACGGCGGTCACACCTGGGGCAGCAATCTTCTAACGCTTGAGACTCCGCAAAAAACTTGGGGGCGCGCTTCTGACCCTTCGATTGCTGCTGACCTGAACGGAAATTTTTATCTGTGCGCCTTGATGCTAGATAATTCAAACTTCGACACAGGCGTTTATGTTTTCAAATCAACAGACGGAGGCCGCACATTCGCTGATCCTGTGCCTGCGGCGCTCGACATCGGAAGCGGCAGTAATCCAAAACAGGCCGATAAGTGCTTCATAACGGTTGACACTTCGCCGTCGAGCCAATTCAAGAACACCATCTACGCAATATGGACAAGCACTGAAACTAACGCGGGAACAACAACAGCATTCATCCGCACCGCTCATCGCAGGCCCGGCGATGCTGCTTTCAGCAGTTCAAAGATCATCAGTCACGCAGGCGATATGCGCGGGCCTTCGATTGCGACAGGCCCCGACGGTGAGTTCTACGCCGCGTGGGAAGGCATCGGCAATCCGAAAGTGATCTTATTCAACGCTTCGACCGATGGCGGCGAAACATTTCTTCCGCCCGATGTCGCGCCATCAACCGATTTGAATATCCACAATTTTGTCGGCTCGTTGTCAGGGCCGAACGCATCGCTTTCAATAACGGGCGTGCCGCGCATTAACAGCTTTCCTGTGATTGATGTTGATCGAAGCAACGGACCGAATCGCGGAATGATCTATGTGACGTGGGCCGAAACTACAAACGGGGTTAGCTCGGATGTCTTTGTTATGAGAATGACCCCGCCAAACGGCGGTCGCCCGCAGATGAGTTTCCCTGTGCGCGCGAACAACGAAGGCGCAGGCGATCAGTTCTTCCCCTGGCTCAGTGTTGACGCGACGACAGGCGATGTTGAGGTTGCATTCTATGATCGCCGCGACGATCCCGGCGGGTTGTTGATCAACCTCTACGTCGCGCGCTCGACTGACGGCGGCGCAAGCTTCGGCGAAAATATTAAAGTGAGCGGGGCAAGCTCTGATCCTCGCGTGCAGGCCAACGTCATCGGCTCAGGCCGCAACGCCATAGGCATCGGCGACTATATCGCGATTGCTGCGACGCGCGGCAAAGCAAATGTGATGTGGACGGACACGCGGCGGCAGAAGCAGGAAATTTTTTATGGGCAGATTGCGTATCAATCATCAGGCGGCACGCCTCCTGCAAGCGGCTTTGATGATTGTCAGAATGCGCGCGTCATTGCCGCTGCGCCATTCGCTGATGAAGCGGACACGCGGGCGGCGACTACTGCGGCTGATGATCCAGTGCTGTGCTCCGGCGTTCAAGGCACGAACAGCGTGTGGTACACAATCACGCCGTCGGTTGATACTGTCTATGGCGTCGACACGGTCGCAAGCGATTACGACACGGTCGTGAGCGTCTTCACGGGAACGTGCAGCGCGCGCACTGCGGTCGTCTGCAACGATAATTTCGGAGATGCCGTGAATCCTGCCAATCGCTCGATGCTGAGTTTTGCGGCAAGAGCCGGAGTGACTTATCTAATTGAAGTAAGCGGGAAGGGGACCGGTGGCACTTTGCGATTTAGATTGGGTTATCCGACCATTACGGCAATCGAGTACACGTCAGGCCCGGACGGGAACAACGCATTGAAGATAACGGGCGCGGGTTTTGTAAGCGACAGCGCGTCGGTTATTGTTCAAAGAGACGGAGAGGACACGCCTCTGCCAAAGATATTTTTCACAGGCGAGCAGCAGGGCGACGGAACTGTGACGACCGTTTTCGCGACGAAGAAAAAATTGAAAAAACTTGTGAAGCCCGGAAGGACTGTTGTCGTGCGGATCGAAAGCCCTGCGGGAAGCTCTCGTGTGTCGGTCCCGTTCATCTTCACACGATGAATAAGAGCAAGCAATGAAAGCTCTAAGATTTGATGGCTCGCTCAGACTAGTTGACGACGCGCCCGTTCCGCGCCGCGAAGGCGAAGCTCTGGTTGAGGTGATCTGTGCGGGCATCTGCAACACCGACCTTGAAATCGTGAAAGGCTACGCCGGATTTCGCGGCACTCTCGGCCATGAATTCGTCGGGCGAGTTGTCGAATCATCGGATGCGACGTTAGTGGGGCGAAGGGTTGTCGGAGAAATAAACGTTGGCTGCGGCTCGTGCGCGCTTTGCCGGGCAGGTGATGCGAGGCACTGCGTGGCTCGGACCGTGCTTGGAATTCACGGGCGCGATGGGGCATTCGCCGAGTATCTTTCGCTGCCAACTCGCAACCTTTTCGAAGTGCCCGACTCGATTGATGATGAAGAAGCAGTATTTGTTGAGCCGCTTGCCGCTGCATTAAATATCTTCGAGCAGGTTGATATTGATAAAGCCACGACTGTAGCCATAGTTGGCGATGGAAAACTCGCTCAGCTTATCGTGCGCGTGATGGCTCTAACGGGTTGTAGCCTCACGATTATCGGAAAGCATGCAGAGAAACTGGAACTGGCAAAAGTCACGGGCGCGCGGCGGTTCAAGCTGCAACGTGATGATCGAATCGTTTCGATTGAAAGAAATGGGGGATCAATTGCTGATGAAAAGTTTGATGTCGTAATTGAAACGAGCGGGTCACCGTCGGGGCTGCGGCTTGCGATGAATCTGGTCAGGCCGAGAGGAACCATTGTCTTAAAATCAACACATCATGAAGCCACGCCCGTTGATTTGTCTCAGGTTGTTGTGAACGAAGTAAAGTTAGCAGGCTCTCGGTGCGGGCGCTTTCATCCGGCGATCGATCTTCTCGCGAGCCGCACGATTGACGTTGGTCCGCTTATATCGGAGCGCATGTCTCTGACCAACGGGGTTGCGGCATTTGAGAGAGCTGCGTCGCCCTCGACAATGAAGGTGTTAATGTGGGCGAAGTGAGGACTAAAATAAAGTCGAAAGCCTGAATCCGGCTCCCAGAACCGATTTCAAGCCATCGCGCGCTAAGAAACATATTGACACCCTTGTACTCAAATGCTATAAACGCGACGAAATCTCGGATGATAATTCTATCAATATGCGACATTGAGGAGGATTGATGAATCAAGGTGATTTGATTGAGAAGGTATCGGCTAAGGCTTCGATCTCGAAAGCCGAAGCCGAGCGCGCCATCAACGCAGTCAAAGAAGCAATCGCTGACAGTCTGCGCAAGAACGACAAAGTCACTTTGGTTGGATTTGGCACATTCGCGGTTTCACAACGCCGCGCGCGTCGCGGCCACAATCCTCACACCAACGAACGCATCAGGATACCTGCAACGAAGACCGTTCGATTCAGCGCCGGAAAGCAGTTGAAGGAAGCCGTGAATAAGCGTAAGAGATGACCTCTTATATGATTATTGCAATCACCTGACGGCAGCGAGCCGGACAAAATCTTACCATTCAGCCACGTTAATCTACAACGCCTTCACCCGGCCAAGCATCACACCATTGCACTAAAACGTGCGGTTGTAAACTGAAAGGGCAAGCATCAAGAAACAGCCATTTTTGCCGAACGGCATAAGGCAAGTTATTTCAGAATTTGCTGATTTTAGATTTATGGAATGGTGATTGCCCTTGAAAAAGAATGTGCGGCGATTGCCTCTTTTATGGTGTGGTATGAAAAAAGAGTTTTTCAGGTGGATGCTTGGTGGTATGCTTGCCATATCGCTCACGACGGGCGCGATGGCTCAACCAGGCTCTGTTGCGGATGACGGAAACCAGAAGAAAGAAAGAGTACAGATCCTAGTGGTTGATAAGAAAAATAGTGGGAAGTCGGACGGTGGCGGGCAGTCACAACAGCCGCGTCCCGCAGATCGCAACAAGAAGTCGCAAGGATAATCTGAGGGAGGACGCGAGGCTATGAAGAAGTTTTTACTATTAATGGTAATAGCGCTTTTTGGAGTAAACGCAGTGGGCGCAGCCCCCGCGCAATACGCGAGCGCGTATGACCAGAAGAAGGGCGACGATAAGAAGAAAGACCCTCCCGGTCCGCCTGTTGTAAGACCAAAGGAACCAAAGGGCGAGAAACCGAAGCAAGAGCCGCCGAAAAAGAATAAGCGGCCCGAATAGGATTGGCCTTATTACTTCTATTTGAAACTTGTCAGCGCCTCTTCCTCATCTGAATAAATCTCAAAGACTCCGTCGAGCTTCGATATAGCGAGAATATTCCTCACCGACTGAGAAGGGCTGAGAAGTTTGACCTTACCTTTTTTCTTCAGCACGGAGCGGTAGCATTTGATGAGGCTGCCGACCCCTGTGCTGCTGATATAAGTCACGCTGCGGAGGTCGATCAGGAAGTTTATTTCATCTTCTTCGACAAATTTTTGAACTGTCTCGCAAAGCTGATCGCCCCCGTCGCCGGGGTCCAATCGCCCTGTCACCTTGATAATGCGAACTGAGTCTACCTTGCGGCTTATAACTTTAGTAGGACGTCTCATCATGGCTATCAACTCTTGCTAGAAACATACTTGCAGGCGGGACCGGATGATGCGTTGTGTAAAATCCTGTTAGGGATTGGTTCGCTGTCCGCCGCCGATTATTCAATAAAGAAGAGCCAGCCTCTGCGGCACGGCCCATCATAGTACATCATCTGTCATTACTTCACAAGATCGCTACTACTTGGGTTTGCAAGAGGCGTGAGGTATTCTCGCTAAGACGCTGACTTCATTTACAGAAGAGAGTGGGCGCTACTGGACTCGAACCAGTGACCCCTGCCGTGTGAAGACAGTGCTCTACCGACTGAGCTAAGCGCCCTTCATTGTCCAAAAGAGATTAGCAGATGGTCGCGGAAATTTCCACCCGCTCTTAAACTGGTGAGCCTTTCGCTCGGCAAGTTCAGGAGCGGGGTTTTGTCACGCGTAGAAGTTCAGAAGACGTATGGACGAGATGCTCCTACGTTGTTCATTACATATAAGACATTTGCGCCCTGCGTGTTCAAGCTCAAGCGGCCTTTGTAGAACAACTCACCAGTAGCTCCGTTCTGCTCGAATGATTTCGGCGAGATCGCAAAGCCATTTAGTATGATTAAAGAATCTTGAGAGAAATTCTGGCCGAAGACCCAGAGCTTCTTCGTTGATTTGATTTTGACTCGCGTGACCGCTGGCGGTGATGACGGGGTTGGAGCGCTACCGCCGCCTGTTCCACCGCCGGTGCCTCCTCCAGTTCCGCCACCGCTGCCGCCTCCCGGCGATGCGGGATAAATAGCAAGCACGCCTGCTGTGTCGTCACTGCCGAGCGTTGCGTCTCGCCCGCGCCCATGCGCGACTGCATACATCATCGCTGATGCGTCCGTCGAATGTCCCAATCCGATTGAGTGGCCCAGTTCATGGCAGGCCACTTCGGCAAGGTTCGCTGATGTGGACAGGAAACAGTCCATCCCTTTGTTGAAAACTATGTCAGCCTCGACCAGCGCATTAAATGTTCTGCCTCCAATCACTCTTGAATCGTAATTGTAGTAAATGTTCGTCAGCGCAAGCACACCGGAGCATCCGACTGGCGGGTCTAATTGTCCCTGACAGTCGCCGAAGGAGATAACGTTCGCTCCGTCTGATACAAGTCCGCAGTTGCTCGTCTGCCCGGCAATCTGCAAGCGGATGTTTGCGCCTGTTGCTGCCCACGCAGCCATCCCTCGTTGAATCTCAGCCGCGCCGCCTCCGGCGATAGGCGAGCGGCTCGTGTTCAGATAATAAGAGATGGCCTGACCCGAATCGGCCTGCATCCAGCGAACCCCGTTGCCCATGAAGGCGTACTCAGGCGTAAAGCCCCCGTTCTCCTGCTTTTTGCGCTCGTACTCGAAAGGCACTGCTGTCACTGGCTCGTCTTCGCGCGCACGGTCAATTTCTGCTACGCGCGCAGCCTCGCGCTCTAAGGTCCGTTCAATCTTTTCAATATAAGAATCGAACGGGGCACGGTCGGTTACCTCAGCATCGTCATTGCGCGAAAGAAGGCTTACTTCGCTCGCTTCCGTCGCGCGTGTGACGATTTCTTTACCCGTTGCGCTATCTACGACGATTGAGAACATCCCCATGAACATGTGAGCAACGTGAAGGCTCCCGTCCGGCCCTGTGTTCAAATAAAGCAGCACTCGCTGGCCGCGCGAAAAGCCGGGCTGCCCAAATGCATGCATTGCTGATAGTCCGACGACGCCGCCCGGTTGCTTGAGTACTATCTTTCGTTCTGCAAGCTCGCCCTTTAACACGCGGTCCGTCCGCACTTCAACGTAAGTGGAGATAATCGAGTTCGTGTCATCCCATGCGCTGAAGTTTGAGATGATTCTTCCTGTTACGATGAATCGAGAGTTAACGATTAGCTCTTCGTCGGAAAGCATCACGACAGTCGTCGCTTTCGACGGAAGGGAGAACAAGCAAAGAACAATTAGGACAAATAATGACTGGAAAAACTTCTTACAAAAATTATTCATAATAATCCTCACACCCATCGGTTCACAGAGTTCGAATGCTGGGCTTGCGCCTAGCAGTCAGGTGAGGGCTAACT
The DNA here is from genome assembly GCA_035575515.1 of Blastocatellia bacterium. Taxonomy (GTDB): domain Bacteria; phylum Acidobacteriota; class Blastocatellia; order UBA7656; family UBA7656; genus DATLXU01. The sequence continues at coordinate 74,956 of DATLXU010000015.1, read as the reverse complement.
TCGGATAGAAGGATATTTCCGCGCCAGGGCTGTCCAAGCCTGCAGGGGCATCAAACTTAAAATTACTTCCTGGAACTATCCCCAAAGGGCGAGGCTCTAATCTCTATATTTAAAACAAATTCTTTTAGCCTCGCTTAAAAGCTCTGTGCAGCTTCGATCGAATCATGTCGAGCGCATTGAACCATAGCCCGCATCGAGTGTCAAGAATAACTGCATGGAGCGCGCGACAGCGCTTGAAAAAATTTTGTGTTTAGAATCAATTTGCAACCTTTTGAGGGAATGCGCCAGTCGGGACGTTAAGGAATAGGGCGAGCTATCAACCCGCCCTATTCGTCAAATCAACAAATTCTTAATTGCTGTACCGCGCGTTCTTATCGCCGATAAGTGCGCCTGCCGCTCAGCAGCGACCAGAGCACGCCGCCGCCGCCGCCAAGAGCTGCTCCTGCGAGCGCACCGCGCTTGCCGCCCGCGAGCGCACCGATCGCTGCTCCTGCTCCTGCGCCTATTAGGGACTTAACAGCGACGCTCTTGCCAGATATGTGACGCGAAAAGGCGCGACGCGGATGGTGCGTCAATGCGCCTACGGTTCCGGCTCCGCCGCCTACGAGCGCGCCGATGATCGCGCCTTTCTTTCCGCCGAATGCGCCGCCGAGTCCGGCCCCAATGGCCGCACCGCCTGCTATCAGCAGCGCCTTGCGAGCCGTCGAACCTATGCCGCGATCAACTTCGCGCCGCTCATAGTAGCGATCGCCCAACACCCGCGACGATGCAACACGCGATGATCGGTACGAACGCGAGCCGTAAACCCCCGATGTCGTGCTATATTCAGCCGTGTTGCCGCAGAGTTTGCTGCGAAGATTGGATTGTTGGTTCTGACCATCCGTATAGCCCTGACTGAACCCGTCGAGGTATCCCCGCGCGTTACTCGTCATGCTCGCCTGATCAGGATAGCTCAGGCCCGCTACGCCTGCGTTAAATCCATCTGCGTAACCTGATTTGAAATCGCTTATGAAAGCTTCGCTCGACGCTTCGGAATCGGCTGCCAGAGCCGTTTTCACGACTTGGCCGTTCGCGTCATTCCGAGCAACGCGGCTCGATGACCCACTGTTGCTGATAGCTAAAACACCCGCCGCCGCAATCACGGCTGCAAGCACGATAGCTATAAACTTGGTTGACATTTTCGCTCTCCTCCTGAACTTATGTGACTCGTTTCCAGACAAACGCGCCAAATCTTTCCTGATAAATCGTGAAATTATTACGCTGCCGCGTAAGCCAAAAAACACGGCTTAAAGCCCAGACAGCCGATATAGAATAAAGTCCATACCATATCGAGCGGCCCGAACTCTTTGTCTGATTTCAAAAATCCCACGCTTGTCCGACATCAGATTCCCGGCAATCCATTATTATTGAACAATTAATGGATTGGATCGCCGGTCATCGGGCGGATTTCGTACAGTAACAACGTCTCCAACCCTCGCCTTAACTTTTGCACGAAGCGTGCCGGAACTCACAGTCGTCGTGTTGCGCGCCCTTCCATTCACCTCAACTACAGTGCCTGAGGTGAATCCGATGCCTGAAACCTCGAATATCTTCTTGGAAATTTTCGTGACGCGAGTAATAAGTGGAGCGCCCGCGCCCGAAACAATCGAGGCGTTCAAACGATAAAATCCAGTTGAGTTGCTGTTGAATGCGCTGATGCCTATGACATAACGGCCTGTGTAAGGCAGCACAATGTTAAAGCGCGAATCGTCGCCGTCGTTTTGATCGTTGTAAAAGAACTCCGCGCCCGTCGTCGGGTCGCTCAGGTTGATTTCAGGGTCGAGCCGCGAGCCGAGCACTTCAGCGTCAACATCAACAATCAACGTTTGACCCGCGCTTGCGACGAAGCTATAAAAATCAACGTCGCCGCGCCCGTCAATCTCACCGAAGATCGTTACGGGCAATTCAGGCAGGTCCTGCGCGCGGCGGTCGTTCGGCTCATCTTCGTCCACGTCAATGCCGCGCGTGATATTTAGCAAGTAATCGAAAGCCGAGCCGCCGAAATCATCTTCGTCCGCGATGCCAACGATTAACACCTCATTGCTCGCAGGCGTATAGCGAAGCAGCGGATCATTGTCCTCATCGCCCACGTCTTCATCGAGCAGGCGGCCCGAAGCATCAAACAGCGCAATATCGGCTATCAACTGCGAACCGCTCAGTCGCGCAGCGAACGCCTCAACGGTTATTTGCTGACCGGCTAGGGCAGGGAACGCAAAGAAGTCAACGTCGCCGTCGAAGCTGATTTCACCGAAAATGTTCACTGGCAATGAGACACCCTGCGCAATGCTGTCATTCGGTTCGATTTCAAAAATATCGCCGCCGCCCGTGCCGAAGCTCTGAAGCGCAGGAGCAGAGGCCGCTTGCGCGCGGCTCATTGCCGTAGATTGATTCGCCTGCGAACGAACGCGTCCAAGACTTCTTCGCTCAGCCTGCGCACGTTCTGGATGCAGTCGCGCAAAAGCCGAGTCGCGCTCCATCTGAGCGACCGGCGCAGTTCTGTTGTATTGCTTTTCCGCGCCAAGAGGCCGAGTTATTTTCAGAATCTGCCCATCGCTCTGAGCGCGAACGAACCCTGCGGCAAGTAGCAGCGCGATTGTCGTGGCCACAACCGCGCGCTTCAAGGATTGCTTATGCATCTTGAGCCCTCCGGCAATCCCCTCTGCTTCATTATCCAATAATCCCAAGCCTGTGATGTGCGAGATGCTCTACGGGTTCGCAGCCGCGTAAATTTTTCTGGTAGTTCTTTAGCTCAATGCGGGAAGAATTATTTCAAAAGTCGTGCCCACGCCGACTTCGCTCTCGAAGCGAATAGTTCCGTTGTGCATTTGCATTGCGCGGAATGCCTGAGCAAGCCCGATGCCTGTGCCGCCCTTCTTCGTCGTGTAGTAGAGGTTGAAAATACGATCGCGCGCTTCTTCAGGTATGCCGACGCCTCTGTCGGTTACCGTAATCCGCGCAGAGCCGTCTGCTCCGCGCGAGGTCGTGACTTTCAACGGCCCGCCTTCGGGCATCGCCTGGCAGCCGTTTATTATCACGTTCAACAATGCCTGCTTGAAGAGGTCTTCATCGCCCTTGATTTCAATCGGGCCTTCGGCCAGATGCGTGTGAATCGAAACGCCGCGCTCGGCTGCTTCAGTCGAAGCGAGCGCCACCACCTGGCTGACTAGGGAATTCAATTCGAGCGGCTCAAGGTTCACCTCGACAGGCCGCGTGAAGTTCAAGAACGTCTGCACGACGCGATCAAGCCGCTTGATCTCCGAATCCAGAATCTCAAGCTGATGCGACGGATCGCCTTTGCCCGATTCGAGCTTCGAGCGGAGAATCTCAAGATGAATCACCATCGCGTTGAGCGGGTTTTTGACTTCGTGGGCTATCCCACTCGTTATGCGGCCAAGATCGGCAAGCTTCTTCGACAAGTCCCATTGCGATTCGTACTTTTGAAACGATTCATAATCGCGCAGGCTAACGAGCACGCCAACAGGCTCGCCCGCGTCCTCGATGTATTGAACCGACGTGAGTAACTGTCGCGCGCGCGAGCCGTCAGGAACCTCGAGCGTAGCGCGTGCGATTGAACGTCTCTCGCTGAATGCACGCTCGATGGTGTCAACGAGCGGATGATTGAGTCCAAGAGTTTCGTCAATTGGAAGGCCTGTCAATTCTGTATTCGCGACGCCTAGTATTTGCTCGGCATCGGGGCTTGCTAGAATCACGCGGCCTTCGCGATTAATCAAAAGTAATCTCTCTTCGAGATGGCTTATGACCTGTCGCAGGCGGCCACGCATGATTTCAAGCTCGGAGCGTTCGCCTGCGAGCCTTGCTCCAAGAGCGCGCAAGCGAGATGTCACACCCGTGACCATTTCGTCCTGCGGAAGCTCTACATTGTCAATCGCTGCTGGCCCGTCAGCGCGTTGCAATCTCTCGATGCTCGATGATATTGCTTCGAGCGGACGAAGCAGCAAGTTCGCTGAACTGATTGCGACAATCGCCGCGCCTAAGATTGCAAGCACTCCGATGATGAGATTAGTTGTGATTGGCGAAATCAATTCGCGTCGAACTGCTGCCGCAGAAACGCCAATGTGTAGCTCGCCTGTGAAGCCGTCCTCGTTCTGAATCGTTTTGCGGTACTCGTAAATCGGTGCACCCAAAAAGATGCTGGCAAGCTGAGAGTATGCGCTCTCGTTCGCAAGCGCCGTGAAGTCCGGGCGCGCTTGTGATGTGTCGCCGATCATATAACGATTCGCAGCAAGCTCAAGCCCCTCCGGGTTAGAGATGAACAGGTAATTTATCGTGCGCGAAGTGACGATCGTTGATTCCAACAAACCGCGAACGCCCGAATGCTCGCTCGCAAGAGCGGCGTTGGGAGCGAGGTGGTCTTTCGAGCTGTTGTGCGCAAGCTCCTGCTGAATGGCGTATGCAATCTGATTCGAGACCTGGCTCGCTTCTTCCGCAGTGCGATTGATTATAACGCCCGTCAGGTGAGCTATGTTTATGATCGTTGTAATAGCAACAACCAGCGCGACAAGCAGCGTGATTAGAGCAATCTGCCGGGCGCGAACTCCAAGCCTGGGTTTCGGCAAACCCGCAGCTCGGCGAGCCGCGCCCTTTTCCGCAGCCTCTTCTTGCGCCAACTGTTTGCCTGCTGTTGCTGTTATTGCCATGTCAGTAGTCAGTGAAAAGTGATCAGTGGTCAGTGATCGGTTGAAAGAATGATAGCCTTGTAATCGGCTCCCAGAGCCATTTCTAAGGCGCCACGCTTTCAGTTGAATACTAGCCACTGATTACCGACAACTTTCAATCAAGTTTCTCCTCGCCAGCTTCGCGGTATGCCTTCAGCTTGTTGTGAAGCGTCTTGAGGCTTATCCGCAAAGTCTCGGCTGTGCGCGTTTTGTTGTATTCAGTTCGCGCAAGCGTGCTCAGTATTATTCGCCGTTCGACTTCATCAAGAGGCATGCCAATCGGTATCATCACGGCATCAGTTGTAGGTGAGGGTTTCTGGCCGGTGATATGAAAAGGCAAGTGGCGCTTTTCAATCTGCTCGTCGTCACAGATGACAACTGCGCGCTCAATCACGTTGCGAAGCTCGCGGATGTTGCCGGGCCAGTGATAGCCCATCAGCGCATCCATGCCTTCGGGCGAAATCAGCCGCGCCGGTTTACCGTGTCGTCGACTGAGTTCATCTATCATGTGCTGCACGAGCAGCGGTATGTCGTCGCGGTGTTCGCGCAACGGGGGCAATTTGATTGTAATAACGTTCAGTCGGTACAACAAGTCCTCGCGCAGGATGCCGTCCTGCACCGCCCTGATTGGGTCTTTGTTCGTTGCGGCGATGACTCGCACGTCAATATTCATTTCCCGCGTCGAACCTAACCGGCGCACAGTCTTGTCTTCGAGCACGCGCAGCAGCTTCGCTTGAAGCAGGAAAGGCATCTCGGCTATTTCGTCCAGAAGCAGTGTGCCGTTGTTGGCAAGCTCAAAGCATCCGATGCGGCGTTCTGCGGCTCCGGTGAATGCGCCTTTTTCGTGGCCGAACAGTTCCGACTCCATCAACGTTTCAGGCACAGCCGCGCAGTTGATTGCAATAAAGGGCTGATTGGCGCGAGGGCTTAGCTTATGAATCGTGCGCGCTACCATCTCTTTGCCCGTACCAGATTCGCCGGTTACAAGGACCGAGACGGCGCTAGGCGCGACTTGCTCAATGAGCGTGTAAATTTCGCGCATGGCCTCGGAGTTGCCGACCATATCGCCGAACGCGCCATACTGGCGAAGCTGACGGCGGAGCAATTCATTCTCGCGACGCGCGTCGCTGTACTCGACTGCCTTTTTTAAGACGAGTTGCAGCTTGCGCGTATTGATGGGCTTTTCAAAATAATAGAACGCGCCTTCGTCTCTGACTGCGCGAACCGCTGCGTCAACCGAACCTTGCCCGGTCAGCAGTATTACTGCCGTGTCGGGGCTGTCTTCTTTAATGCGCGCGAGCAGCTTGAACCCATCGAGGTTGGGCATGATTATATCCGTGATGACCACGAGCGGCGCGAACGTCTCGATGCGCTGTAGTGCCTCGCGCCCGTCAGCAGCCATTTCGGTTTGATAGCCCCAGCTCGCAACAAGCTCGCTGAGGCCCTGCCGGGCGGACTGCTCATCGTCAACTATTAATACTCGCTGATCGGACATAGACAAAAAGTTTAGCACAGAGATTGAATGATGATGAGGGTTTGAGGGGCGACAACAAAAATGTAAAGCTCAAGCGGGCTTCAGGCCTGCGAGGCTCAAACCTAATCTTCGCTTGTCCATCGCTCAATCAGCACGTCCATCTGACCGCCGCAGACCATGCCTTCGGCGTCTTCGTAATCGTCGTTAAGATTGAAATGATAGATAGCCATTTTGCCCGTGCGTAGCACCTCTTTGCACTCGGCATAAATATCGGCCTCGATGCAGCCGCCGCCTACGGTTCCGATGAACGAGCCGTCGTCGAAAACGACCATCTTCGCGCCGACCTGTTGCGGCGTTGAGCCTTTAGTCTTGATGACGGTTGCCATCGCCGCGGCCTGCGCCCCGTTGTCGAGACGGTTCTTCATTTCAATAAAGATTTCGCTCGCACTCAAAGAGGTTCCTGGCCATACTATCCCTTCAGTCGTCTCTGCCATTGCTTCTCTCCTCGAAGCTTCATTATAGCCAACCCATCAATTGATTGAGAAGACGCACATCAATGCGAGATCATAGTTTTGTGTCATTGCTTCGGAGTTGGTCCGCCGGAGAGCTTCCTCAGGCTTTCATTCAGCGACTGCTTTGCGAGCGTGTAATCTGGCGCGAAAACTAGCGCCTGTTTGAATGCCTCAATCGCCCGTTCGTGCTGATTGGCCTGCGCAAGGTAGTACCCTCGATTGTAAAGCATATTGGCATAAACCGGCAGCACTTTGACTTTCACTGGGTCGTCTTCTTCAAACTTGATCGTCCCGTCCGTGAGGCCGCGAGTCGTTAGCTGCGGCTCTGACGGGTTGTGAAAATCGCGGTCAAGAAACAACTGAAACACGAGCCCCTGAGGGACTAGTTGATATGTCTCCGAAACCGCTTTTCTCAATTCCGCGTCTTCCGGATCAATCGCATTGCCAATCAGACCTGTCGCAACATCGCGCGTCAAATAGACTGGGCCGGATTGAATCTGAGTGCTTATGAAAGCAAGAATCATATCGTAGAAGCGCGAGTTGATTCGCTGGTTGAGCGCGAGGTCGCGCTGGTACAGGTCGGGGTTGTGCTCCCAGCTTCTGAGGTCTTCGAGAAAAGCATCAACCTTGTCGCGCGTCCTTTCGATTAGCTGCGGGTAAGCGCGGCTGAGGAAGTCAAAATACCACGAGCGTCGAAGCTGCTTTATGTCAATCGAGATGACATCCGTGCGCTCGCCTTCGACTTGTTGCAGGTATAGCATAGGCGAATAGACCTGCCAGTCTGCCGTCAGCAGCAGGGCGTTTGGCTCAACAGTCCTGAATATATTTTCGACGTAATCCTTTGCGATGTAGTATCGGCTGCGGTTGTTATAGGGCAGGTTGCTCGCGAGCGCGAGAATTGGAACGACGAGCGCAACAATTGCACCGGTCGCGTAGCCTGAGATGTTTGCCGTTGCTCGATTGAATCGAATGCTGCTGATGAGCCACCGCGCGCCTATCCCTGTGGCGATGGCCATTGTTATGAACGCGGGCAGGTAATAAGCGTCCTTGTCTTCAGCTATCTCGTAGCTCATCCCGTATATCAAATCGCTTATTATGGCGAGCGCGAAAAACCAGAAGAGTGTGCGGTCGCGCTTGAATGCGGCAACAAAGCCCGTGAGCGAAAGCGCAAGCCCAAGAGGTATCCACCAGGGGCCGAACTCGCGCAGGGCGAGCCTTGCGAACTCGCCAAAGCGCGATAAATCGAAAGAGAAATTGACTTGATACTGTCTGCCCGAAACGTGCCACCAGAATCGTTCAAGCGTCTGCGGGTCGCCCCAGTTCATTGCGGGCGCGCGCGATGCTGCAATCGGGAGATAGATGTAGATGCCGAGTCCGACGAAAGCAAAGAGCGCGGCGTATAACAGCCGCTTGCTTGTAAAGAATCCAATGCCTTCTGTCGAATAAACCAGGTAAGCCAGCGCAACGATCATCAACCCGACCGTTACATGATGCACGCCGAGCGCGAGTCCAAAGATGAAAGCCGCAATGTAGAGATGTTGGTGATGTGGCGACACGCCGACGCGATTACGCAGCGATGGCTTGTTTACTTCCTTCATCCCGACGGCTTTCAAGGCATCGCTGTGATGTTTGCGCCTATCCGCATCTCCGCGCCCCTGCGTCTCGTGTGATCGCCGCCACCGAAACATCAATAAAAAGATCAAGAGGATCAATAGCGAATTGAGCGTGTAGACTTCGGCAATTGTCGCATAAGCCCACAGTGTGCGCGAAAAGGCGAACAACAATCCTGCCGATAGACACGGCGTGAACGCTACAATCCATTTCAACGTGGCGCTTGCGCTTTCTTCGATATCGCTCTCGGTTGCATCTGTGCGCTTCTTTGCTTTCTTGCCGCGAGCAATTTTCTTTTCATCTCTGTTTTTTGCGATTGAAATCGCCGAAGCTGTGAGGAATGCCTCTGCGACGACCAGCGCGAGCGCGGCTGCGGCCATCGCTGCAAAAAGGGCTGACGCGAAATTTACGCGCGCGGCCACGTTGCCGAATGGCGCAAGCGTGGCGATATGCGCTAGCAAAACATAAAGCGGAAAGCCGGGCGGGTGAGCCACGCCAAGCCCTCGCGCGGCGACTATAAGCTCGCCGCTGTCGACAAGCGTGACTGTCGGCGCAAGCGTGATGGCGTATAAAAGGATCGCTGCCGTGAAGACTATCGCAGCGCAAAGCAGACGGGCTTTTGTTGATTCGAGTGGGTTAGTTGTCGCGGCAATCATCCTTGCGCGGTTGCTTTCTTGTAGCTTGTGAATCGCACCTTGACTATCACGCGATTGAAGTACTTGCCCATGCGAATCTGGTCATCGGCTGAAACGTAGGCCGGGAACCAGAACTTTCCATAATTCTGAAAGTAAGTCTCGAATCGCGGAGTGCGATGGGCGCTCTGCTCAGGCAGCGCCTCGCCAGAAACTTTAACCACGCAAAGGTCCTGATCGTCAATCCAGACGCGCCCTTTAAGGAATCGCTCAGCGCTCTTTTCCGGGTCGGGCATCTTCACCTTTGGCTTAACGTCGAAGACGTAAGTGTTCAGCTCATCAATGCGCTCGCGCCCGACGTAATTGAACTCGTATTGATTGAGAGTTTCAGGCGTGATGATGAACGAATAAACGCGCGTGAGATTGTTTGCAGCGTTCGTTCCGATGTAAACGTCTTTGGGAAGCGTCGAAGTGTTTTCCAGAATCTTCTCCTGCCGATTGCCGCCGCGGTCAAATGATACGAGCGAGAAGCGATAGAGTTGGCCAGTGATCGTGTCAGCCTGGCTCACCGTCTGGATGGTAAGCTCTGCGTAGTAAGTGTACTCGCGAAGCGCATCGAGCAGCCGCCTGCCGTTGTCTGCCGTCATCGAAAGTATTTCGGCTGGCGCAGGCTTTTGATCTGATTGCGACAAAGCGACAGGCAAGCTGTTTGAAGTTAGAAACAGCATCGCCGCCAGACTTATTGCGATGCGCTTTGCTTTCGGTGCTCGATTCGATACGCTCATCCCTATTCATCTCCTCGCTTGTCTGTGCCGGTAGCCTGTGTACTTGATTTGAATCTCGATTGGAAGATCGAAGCGCGGCATATCGAGCACGTCCTTAGCATAGACGAAGCTCGGCAGCCAGTGCCTGCCGTCGACGTTCTCCCTGTAATGCTCAAACTTCGGGAAACGCTGCGAATCTTTTTTCGTTGTCGTGGCGCGGCCTTCCATCTTAACGATTTGAAAATCCTGATCGTCAATCCAAATCCTACCTTTGAACGGGAACTCGCCCTGTTCCTTGCGCTTCGCAGGCCATTTCTGCTCGATTGGCTCAACGTCGAATGCGTAGGTGTTAAGCTCGTCAATCTTCTGCCGCTCGACGAATCTTATCGTGTACAGGGGAAGCTGGTCGGCTGTTAAAAAGAACGGATCAACTCCGACGAGACTCTTGAAGTCGGGCTTGAGCGTGCCTATCAGCAGGCTCAATCGAGATGGCGGGTACTCAAGTATCTTCTCAGTGCGATTGCCAAGATCATCGTATGTCATCTCCGAGACGCGATGAAGCTGACCCGTGACGCTGCCCGCTTCGCCGAATGTGCGCACGCGTATCTCGACATGGTAGGAAAAATCGCCTTCGGCTGATTTGAGCTTCGCTTCGTTTTCGACGGCGCGGGCGAGCGCGTCGCCCGGTGAGAGCGATGGTTGTGGTGAGCTTTGCGCCGCAGCAGATGTGTAGAGAAAAATATTCGCCAGCAGCGACACTACGAGCGCGCAGTATCTTCTTTTCATATTAAATGATCGTTAAGCGCCCTTGAGCGCCCGGACAAATAATCAAACAGGTTCGGCGGGTTTAATTTTTATATCAAAGGCAGGCGGATGCGCAAGCCGCGAAAAGCTTTGTATCAGCCGGTTTCTTAACCGCAGAAGCCGCAGAGGACGCACAAAGTGGCAGCGGGTTTGATTCAAACCCGCTGCCACTTTGTGCGCTCTGCCGTTCATCAAAGAGAATCGCGCACTATGGCTCGGTTATAAGTTTCTTCTGAGGCTGCTTTGAATCAGGCTGCGGCTTTTTTACTGGCGCGGGAGCCGTCTTTGCGCCCGCTTTTTCCTTTTCAGGCTCTTTTGTGTTTTCATCCGGCGCAACTTCGCCGTCATCGCCAATGCGGATGGTTGACGAGAACTTCTTGTAGTTGGTGTATCGCACGACCATGCGCAGATGAACAGAGCTTCTTTTGAATTCAAGCACGTCGTCGGCATAGACGTAAGTCGGGAACCAGTAGTGCCCATCAATGTTTTCGCGGTAGCTCTCGAAGTGCGGGAATTTCTGATCGCCCACTTCGGGCACAGCCTGTCCGGCGACTTTCACAATCTGCAAGTCTTCGTCGTCGACCCAGATTCGCCCTTCGAGGTAACGTTCCCCCTTAACGAACTTCTTCGGCTTAACCTGAAAGACGTAAGTATTCAATTCGTCTATCTTCTCTTTGCCGACGAAATCAATCTGATACTTTGGCAAATCCTCAGTCGTGAGCGCGAATGGCTGGACTCCCGCGAGGTCTTGTAGGTCTTCCTGAGTCAGCGTGACTTCCGTCAGAGTCGAGGGCGGGAAGAAGGTTATCTTCTCGATGCGGTTGCCGCGATCATCTAAGACAATATCTGAAATACGGTGATAGCGCCCCGTGATGGAACCGGCTTCTCCCAGTGTCAAAATATCAATGTCTTGGGTGAAGGCATAATTGCTGCGGGCGCTTTTGTTCATACTCTCGGCTTCGGCAAAGCGCCGTATAACTTCATCAATTGAAATCTTTACTGTACTTTGCTGCGGATTGCTCTGAGCGATAACCGCTGCGCAGAGCATAACTAACATCAACGTCAAAGTAACTGCTCTAAATCGCATTGCACATATCCTCTATTGGGTATCGGTTGATTTTTACCATCAATTCAGTATAACAGAATCGGCTCGGTCTTGTCCTTGAAGATGTGTGATGAATACTGGGCGGCAATCTGTTGTTCGATTCGAGGATTTGCGAGGCGTTATCTCACGCGGGCAAGTACTTTGACAGCATCCCCATCAGAGCGCTGAAGTCAACGGGCTTCGTCAATATGTCGGTGCAGCCAGCCGCTTTCGCCCGGCCTTGAAAGTCCGCCAGGTCGAGTGCTGAAAGCGCTATTATCGGAACAGCCGTCAATGCTTCGTGCTGGCGAATCCGCTCAGCCGCGCTCAGGCCGTCGAGCACAGGAAGCGTCACATCCATGAGAATCAAATCAGGCCGATGATTGATCGCAACATCAACGGCCTGCGCGCCGTCGACTGCTTCAAGCACTTCGTAACCTTCTATCTCAAGCAGCTTCGATAGCGAGAAGCGGCTGTCCTCGTAATCTTCTACAAGGAGAACCCTTTTCGGAGCATCTGTCTTCGGGGAGCTCATCATCAATTGATCCTTAAACACTCAGCGTCAGATTCATTCTAGCAGCAAATCTTCAATAAACAAATCTTTAAGAACAGACGCAGGCGAATCTCCTCTTTTGATCGAATTCACGCTGCGGTTTTTCTTTTGTATGCAATCGGGTCGCAGCGGGAGACAGTTATGTCTCGTTTTAATCCAAAAGTCTTTAGACAGAACTGAATTATCGAATGAAACGAAGAGTTTAGCTGGCATAATGATTGCCTTTAATACCTTCGAGATTCTAGTGCACTGGGTCGGGTCTGTCGCGAGAATAAGGGATGCGCAAAAGGCAAAAAGATCGAAAAGGAGGGTTCAGGTATGCAAAGGATTTATAAGAGACCAGCGAGTGCGGTCTTATCACTCGCATTGGTTCTAGCCTTAGTTGTCCCGGCGTTGGCCGATCACCTTGTCACCGTGCCGACAGGGACCGTGATACCGTTGAGGATGGACACCTATTTGAGTTCCGATTCTTCGCGAGTGGGCGATCGCTTCACGGCGACTGTCTTTCGCGATGTGACGGTAAACGGACGGGTAGTTGTGCCGGTCGGGGCAAAAGTCGAAGGGCACGTTACGGGAACGACTGCGGCGAGGCGCGGCAGTCAGGCAGGAACGATTGCAGTGGCATTTGACAGATTGGTTCTCACTGACGGTTCCTCGATTCCAGTTGACGGAACCTTAACGACTCTCAGTGAAGAAGGAAGGCGGCAAATCGAGAACGACAGCATTGATAACGAAGATCGAGTTGAAGGCGGAAGCCGCACGCGTCGCGCCATTGTGTTCATCGGCGGAGGAGCAGGAGCTGGCGCAATAATAGGAGCTGTTGCAGGCGGAGCTAAAGGTGCAGCCGTAGGCGCAGGCGTAGGCGCGATACTCGGAACCATTGGCGTGCTACTGTCGAAAGGCGACCCCGCCGAAGTTCGACCCGGAACCGAGTTCGGAATGATGGTCGAGCGTTCCTTCACTGTTGATACAGATAGATTGGGTGTGGCGGGCGACCGTGATGTGCGCGACTCATACGATCAGGACATGCACGAGCGCGACACCGGACTGCCTCAAAGGACGGTCTTCACTTCACCAGAATCAATCCGCTATGCGCAAATCGTGCTTCGTGATCGCGGCTATTACAACGGCCCGATTGATGGGCGCATGAGCGTCTCGACGCGCAATGCGCTTCGCGCATTCCAGCGTGATCGCAACCTCGCCATAAGCGGTGACCTCGATTTGAGAACAGCGCAGGAGCTTGGCATTGCCACCGAAACGGGACTTGAAACTTCCGCGATAGAGATCAGTAACGTGCGCGCGGAGCGAGTTGATAACGATTCGATTCGCATCTACGTTGACGTTCACACACGCGGAGGCGGGTGGCAGGTCTTCACAAACCATTTCGTGAGCGGCAACACCCTGCACGTTTACGTGCGCGGCGTGCCCCCGCGAAGCTCAACGGGAACGGCTATTGACCATCACCCGTTCAATCAGGTCATCAACAACGTTCCCAACGTCACGCGGGTGATTTTCCATGGCCCGCAGCGCGACATCACGGTTGATCTCAGCGGATCAATTGGAGGCGGAGTTGGCGGGATAAATATTGGCAATGCGCGCCAGATAGCGTTCCTTGCCAATCGTTTATTGCAGAGCTACCAGCGCGACCTCAATGTTCGCATGAATCGCGGTCAGGTCCTGTTCGATTCGCGCCGTAATCTCAGCCAGAGCGAAGCGGACCTGCTGTTGCAGCTCTATAGCTTGCGAGCGGCGGCGGATGTCTACAGTCAGATGACGACTGCAACTGACCCGGACGTGCTGCGCGGCGCGGCTGATTCGCTGCTTCGACAGGTGAGACTCACCAATCGTTTAATCAATCGCGGCGTGACGCTGTCGACCATCGTTCGCAACGACTGGGAGCAGTTCCGCAACGAGCTTCGCAACGTGAATCTAACCGACACCGATCTTGATCGAGATATAATTCGCTAGAGCGGTGTGACAATAACCCTGCGGCGGGAGGAGCAAACGCTCCTCTCGCCGCATTCACTCTACCAAACGGGCTATAAGCGATGGACGCTGATTCCTGGATAGAGAGTTTGTTATCAACCAATCAGCGCCAGAGATTTTCAATAGCAGGCCGCACGCCCCAGATGGATGTGACACTATGAACGGAACACAGTTGGCTGACACAGTAGGTACAAATCAAAAGGTCTTGCTTGTATGCGACGCGGCTGGGAGGGTTCAGGCGATGTCATCTGCGCCGGTTGAATTGCTGCCAAGCGCAGGACTTGATCAGAAGCACTATGCTGAAATCTTCGGTCGTGACTCGAATATAACCGAATGGCTGACCGAGCAGATTAGCCGGGCGCGCAAGCAGGAAAATTATTCTGCAGAGTCGAATCTGCACGATGGCGCGCGGCCCATCCTTGTAAGGCTCGATAGCCTCAGGCGCGGCGGTGAGCTTTACGGCTTCGCGCTTCAAATAATCGGGCGCGAAGCAAAGCCCTGCGGCATCGCGCTCGAAGAAGGCGATGCTGTGGTTTACAGAAGGCAGTGGCATGAGATAAAGAATCATATCGGGGCTATGAAGCTTTATGCGACATTCCTCACACGAAAACTCCCCGAAGGGGATGAACGTGACACTGTAGAGAAGATGCTTAACGGGATAAATACCCTCATCGAATATCTAGCTCAAATCCGCAGAGGAGAAGCGAAGTGAAAGGAAAAGGGAACATCTTAGTCATTGACGATCAGGAAGCGACGCTCGATTCACTCAAGCTCAACCTTGAGCAGGCGGGCTATTCGGTCTCAACGGCCAAGAACGGCCAGGAGGGACTGGCGCTGTTTGACAATGGCGAGTTCGATCTCGTCCTGTGCGATCTGCAACTGCCTGACATGCAGGGCACGGAAGTTCTGAGAAAGCTCAAAGAGATGCGGCCATCAGTCGAGGTGATAATCATCAGCGGCTACGGATCTGTGGCAAACGCAGTCGAAGCAACGAAAGCGGGCGCGTTCCACTTCGTCGAAAAACCGTTCGAGATAGACGCGTTGTTGCTGCTGATTGAGCGGGCGCTAGAGCGAAAGACTCTGAGCGAAGAGAACGAGGGCCTGCGCCGCACGCTCCGACAGCGCACAACCTACGGCGACATAGTTGGCCGCTCGAAGCAGATGCAGAACATCTTTGAGATGATCGAAGCAGTCGCCAAAAGTGACGCGAACATCTTGATCGTAGGCGAATCCGGCACGGGCAAGGAGTTGATCGCAAACGCGATTCATTACAACTCGCATCGCGCTAAAGGGCCATTCGTCAAGGTCAACTGCGCTGCGCTGCCTAAAGAGCTTATCGAATCGGAACTCTTCGGCCACACGAAGGGCGCGTTTACGGGAGCAGCCCGCGACAAGGAAGGATTGATCGCTCGCGCAAACGGCGGCTCGATTCTGCTCGACGAGATAGCTGAGATGCCGCTTGAGCTTCAGCCCAAGCTGCTTCGCGCGCTTCAGGAGAGAGTCTATTACCGGCTCGGAAGCGAAAAGCCGGTAGAGGTAGATTTCCGTTTGATCTGCTCGACGAATCGCAACCCGCCTGAAGCTGTTCGCAATGGGCAACTGCGCGAAGACCTCTATTATCGAATCTCGACCATAACGATTGAGGTTCCCCCGCTGCGCGAGCGGCAGGAAGACATTCAGTTGCTCGCCGATCACTTCCTGAAAATGTTTTCGGAGAAATACAACAGGAAGAACGAAGGCTTTTCGCAGTCGGCGATTTCTGCGATGTACAACTACGCCTGGCCGGGCAACGTGCGCGAGCTTGAATCGGCAATTGAGCGCGCGGTGCTGCTTGCGAAGGGCGAGCGGATAGAGGCGAGCGATCTGCCATTTACAGCTGCGGAATCGCCTGCGACAACCAATCACGAGTTCAAGGTTCCGCCGAACATGAAACTCGAAGAGATCGAGCGCGAGGTGATTTATCAAACGCTTCAGCGCACGAAGGGCAACAAGCAGGCGGCGGCAACCGCGCTCGGAATTTATCGCCCGCGACTCTACAGCAAGATAAGAAAATACAACCTGACCGAGTTCATGTAGCGCGCAGCGCGAGCGGATTGCGAAGGGCAGCAGCCTGAAAGCGGAAAGCGGCTTGCATATAAAACACTGTAGAGGCTGAGCAGACGGACTGCTGCTCCTTTTTGTTTCAATTGGCCTTTAGAGACGCGGAGGCTCTGATAAATATATGAAGACCTGTCCTGATTGTGGCGCGCGATTATCGGATAAAGATACAGTCTGCCCGCTGTGCGCGACTGAGCCTGAAGACCGCACAAAGCTGATGATTGGCAAAAAGCTCGCGGGGAAGTATCTGATTGAAGAGCATCTTGGTTCAGGCGGGATGTGCGACGTTTATCAAGCGACGCACATAGCGATGGGCAAAAAAGTCGCCGTCAAGCTGTTGAAGCCTGAGCTTGCAGTTGACGCCAAGATCGCGCGCCGATTCGAGCAGGAAGCGCAGGCCGCAAGCCGCATCCATCACCCTAATGCTATAAATGTTATTGATTATGGCGAGAGCGAAAGCCATGTGCCATTCATCGTGATGGAGTACGTCAAAGGCATAACGCTCGGCGAATTGATCCGCCGTCACGGCGCGCTTTCCGTGGAGCGCGCGGCTAATATACTCCGTCAGGCCTGCGCCGCGCTCGACGCGGCTCACGCCGTAGGAGTTATTCATCGCGACGTGAAGCCTGACAACATAATCATTGCCGACTATGATGGCGCGGATTGGGTCGAGGTCGTTGACTTCGGCGTTGCAAAAATTCAAGAGGACTTGAATCGCCGCGCGGCGCTTACGGGGGCAAACATCATAGTCGGTACGCCGCGTTATATGTCGCCTGAGCAGTGCGAAGAGAAAGAAGTCGACGCGCGCAGCGATATTTATTCGCTCGGCGTTGTTCTTTACGAAATGCTCGCGGGCGAGGCTCCGTTTCAAGGAGATTCATCAACAAGATTGCTCGTCGCGCATGCGTCAGAGCCACCCGCGCCCCTTCGGTCAAAGCGACCTGACATCTCGCCAGAGGTTGAAGCCGTCGTGATGCGGGCGCTGGAAAAAGACCCTGATCGCAGGCCGCAGACGGCGGGCGAGCTTGCGCGCGGGTTTGAATCGGCGGCAGGGATAGCGCAACCCGCACAGGCAGGCACAGCGCGTGGCGGCGCATTCTCTCGCATAAGCGTACCGATTGGTCAGCAGGAATCGGCGCTTTCGCAAGAGGCGAACGACGCTACTCCGCCCGACGATGAAGCTACGCTTGTTCGCCGCCGTCCCGTCAGAACGACAGTTCCAGTAACGAATACGCCCGCTCATGATCGCATTGATACACCATACGATCAGGCAGCATTGACGAATCAGAATGCGCCGTATGGAACTCCGCCTGGCGGTGTGGTTTACGCTGCGCCTTATCAACATCGCAGCCACGCGGGATGGATAATCGGAACATTTATGCTGCTCGTTGTCGCTGGCGTTGCGGCGTATATAATGTTTGGCGATAAACTTTTCGGGCGCACGCCGACAGGCGATGGGTTGGTGACTGCATTGTCTGCGATAGCGGACGCGCGAGCGCGCGTTGATTCGCTTCCGCAGGACCATCCGCTCAGACGTTACCTGCCGCAATTGTCGCAATGGCAGGGCGAGTTGACTGCTTACCAGCAGAGCAACGACCGCAGCCCGCAGGTCATGGAGCGGGCCGACCGCTACAGACAAGAAGCCGAAAAGATTTCAGCTCAAGCGCGCGCAGCGCTTTCGGCGCTTGAACGACAGAACGCGACGACGACTAATGCATCTCCTCCGAGCGGCAACGAACCAAATCTTCCAGGCATAGCTATTCCTGCGCAGCCGAAGGAAGGCGAACAGGAACAGCAGCCGACGAAGAAAGAAGGTGAAGGCGAGACGCCGCCGGAAAAAGAAGAAGACCTTCCGCCTCCACCGCCATTGCCAAAGCCGGAAGAGCAAGGCTCGCAGAACGCAAACAAGCAAAGGCCGCGCAGGCCGCGACCTCCTGCGAACTCGAACGGCCAGTCTGACCTGATGCCTTCCGGAATCTGATTCGATTACGTGTGTCTGAATGCTTGCAGTGTAGGCTTTGCAGCGGGCAGCTTTTAGGGATATGGCTCTTGCCGTTGATTAATGGTCTCAGAAAAAAGGCCTCGCAGCGACGACTGAATAATTTGTCAGATCAAGCAGCCGCTGATGCGAGGCTCATGTGCGTGATTGCAGCACGGCACAAAATCGAAAGGAGATCAGAATGCTACAACCTACCTCTTCCCTGACTCTGCTACACGCTTTGATGGTCGCTCGAAGACCAAGTCGGGATGCTGACGCACGAACGATTCCGTGACAAGGCAGTTCCAACAGATGGGCTTGTGCGTCGCTAGTATTTCATTTATCTGCTCGGCCCGAATCTCGGCCCACTCGGTCATCTTGCTATCCGGCCCCAGCAATCCCGGCTTGTGATCAAGTACATGAATCTCTCCAAAGGGCTTGCGGCAGATTGCGCAGCTTTCGTCTCTGTACCATTCAGCGAGTATGTTGCGAACAAGGCAGTCTTCCGGCGCAAGCTCAATCTGCATGAGGCACTCCTGCCCGCAATCTTTTCTCTCAGGCCAGCGCGTGCAATCTTTCAAGCGAAGCTCGGGCTGACCCACAGCGGCAGTCAATGCCGCGTGCTTGACGTCAACTTCCACTCCGGCAGGCTTTTGCGTCTCAGGGCAGGTGACGACCATCTTCCCTCTGTATTTCATGTAAGCGCCTACGGCAAATGGCACGACGAAGTACAATGCCGCAAAACTGACTATGACAATAACAAGAATCAACTCTCCGCTCATCGCACCGCCCTCCTATCTTGCACGAAGCGACGCGCGCGGTCAGCCACTAAACGACCGTCTGCGTGGCGCGCTCCTGTTCTATCTTCTCGATAGTCCTCCTGAGCCAGTTCTTCATGGCCTCTTCGAGCGCTTGTTGGTCGCCGCGCGCTTCCAACGTTTCAATCGTGTCGCCCTCAGCGTTAAGCGGTATGTGATGGCACGGAACATTCTCAGCCTGTCGCCAGGGCGGCACGAACTGCATCAGCGTGCAGGCATCATCGTGCGTGTGGTCGGGGTAGCAAAGGCAGCTCGGCGAGTCCTGAAAGATGGAAGTCGCAAGCCACGGTGTTCGCACTGAGCGCCCGTATCCGCCCTTCTCTATGAAATCCAACTCCTCTTTCAATAGCTCCAGTATGTCGCGATCATCTCTTTCCATCACGATCACCTCCCGCTGCGCGCTTGAATCTAGTCTCCACTTCGCTCTGAAATTAATCTTCGACCACCTTGCAAGTGTTATTCGGTCTGCTTTGGAACCTTGTGCCCTTCATTGCTTCCGGCAAAGCGATACTCCACAAGCTCCGGCAGGTTCGCAACAGCGTTCCACTCAACTACTACCGTGAACCGCTCTGCCTTATCCGACTTCTGCACGGGTATGCAGTGGAACGAAGCGACGAGCCTGCCCTGTTTGCCTTTGTCATGCGCATAGACGTAAGTGCAGGGCAGTCCTTGCGCCATCTTCTCATCGTCATGAACGAAGAGGTATTCGCCTTTCAGCATAACGTCCAGCAGCTTGACCGATTCGGTGAACTGCACGACGGCTCTGTCAACGCGCGCGCCTCCGCTCTTTACCTGCCGCCCAAACGCAGCGCTGCTCATGATCAAAGCGGCTGCGACCATCATCGCTACTATGTACCTTTTCATAATTATTCCTCCTGCCCTTGCGTAGATCGGCATCGCACCGGGCATTCCTAATCTCTCAACGTAACTATAAGGAGTTGCGATTTGGCAGGCTATGACCGCAGTCACGCATAGTTGTGACGGCTGTCACAAGTTCGCGGCAAGTGAGGATAATTCTGAAGTTGATTCAGTCGCGTTTCGCTTCTGCTCAAGCAATCGCGCGGCCACATTGATAAGGTTGCGCTAGGTCACAATCCCTATCGGTCGGCCCTCGCGCACAATTGGAAGGCAATCAGCACTTTTGCGTCGCATGAGCGCAATGGCGTCAAGCGTCAATGTCTCCGGCGAGACTGTCACAGGAGATATTCTCATAATCGAATTGAAAAAGAGGATGAGCTTTCGATTCGCAATTCCTCGCTCATTCATTCCTGAAAGACGCCAAGGTTTTCATGTAATTTGCGCGCTCGAACGCCGCATGCTCGATGACGTTCTTCTGGCTCATGCTGCCAATCATCTGAGCGGCTGACTCATACTCGTGCTCTTCCATCCATCGCTGCATGTCAGCGAGAATCTCGCCAATGCGCTGAATGCCATTTTGCAAAAGCTCTGACGCCATCATTGCGACCTTCGCTCCGGCCATCAGAGCCTTCAGAGCGTCTTCAAAGGTATGCACGCCGCTCGTTATCGCGAAGTCAATGTCGACGCGGCCAAACAGTATTGCGACCCATCTGAGCGGCAGCCTCAGTTCCTGCGAATCGCTCAAGACGAGGCGCGGCACGACCTCCAGTTTTTCGAGATCGAAATCTGGTTGATAGAAGCGGTTGAAAAAGACCAGCGCATCGGCTCCGCATTCCGCGAGCTTCAAAGCCATGTTTGCCGTCGAGCTGAAATACGGACTCAGCTTCATCGCTACGGGAATTGAGACCGCGCCCTTCACGTCGCGAAGAATGTCCAGATATATGAACTCGACCTCTGAGCCTATCAGGTAAGTGCTTGTCGGGATGTAATAGACGTTTAACTCAAGCGCGTCCGCGCCCGCTTCTTCAATCAGGCACGCGTAGTCAATCCACCCGCCCGTCGAGGTTCCGTTGAGGCTGCCGATGATGGGAATTTCAACCGCGTCTTTCGCGCGACGAATCAGCTCAAGGTATTCGTCCGGGCCGACGTTGTAGCTCTCCATTTCGGGGAAGTAGTTGAGCGCCTCGGCGAAGCTGTCTGTTCCGTGTGAGAGGTAATAATCGAGATAGAAACTCTCTGTTGTGATCTGCTCTTCAAAAAGCGAGTACATCACGACAGCCGACGCGCCTGCATCCTCGAGCCTGCGGATGCTGTCGACGCTATGCGACAGCGGAGACGATGAAGGCACAATCGGGTTCTTCAGCGTTAAGCCCATATACTGAGTTCGCATGTCCATAGCGTCATCTCCCTTCTGAAAACTGAAAGCCTGCCTGTGAACAGATGCCGCAGACGCGGGGAATCACAGATCATCATTGTCTGCGCTCCTCTGCGTTTGCGACCTCTCTGCGTTAGGCAGTCGTTATAGATTCACTCTTTATGATCCGTTTCCAATCGCAGCCAATTGTTTGTAAAACCGCCATCGTTCATTGACCGCCTGCTGCGCTTGTCCCAGCAGGAACTTCGCTGCTTCGGGATCGCTCTGCAAAAGAATCCTGTAACGGCCTTCCGTGTAGATGTAATCCTTCAGCGCAAGGGTCGGCTCTTTTGAATCGAGCTGAAACGGATTCTTATCTCCGCTTGCAAGTCGCGGGTCATAGCGATAAAGCGGCCAGTAGCCGGATTCGACGGCCATCTTCTGCTGATTCATCCCCTTCGCCATGTCAATTGCGTGTGCTATGCAATGCGCATAGGCGATTATGATCGAAGGCCCATCGTGCGATTCAGCTTCCATTATTGCCTTGAGCATGTGCTGGTCGTTTGCGCCCATCGCTACCTGCGCGACATAGACGTTGCCGTAGCGAATCGCCATCATTCCCAAATCTTTTTTCGGGGTAGGCTTGCCGCCCGCAGCAAACTTCGCAACAGCGCCAATCGGCGTCGCCTTCGACGCCTGCCCGCCTGTGTTTGAATAGACTTCGGTGTCGAGTACGAGCAGATTGACATTCGCGCCGCTAGCAAGAACATGGTCCAGACCGCCGTAGCCAATGTCATAAGCCCACCCGTCGCCGCCAATTATCCACACGCTCTTTTTGACGAGCGCATCGGCCACTGCCAGCAGGTCGCGCACTTCCGGCTCAGTCCTGCCTTTCAGCTTCGCTTTGAGCGCGGCAACGCACTCGCGCTTGATATTTATCGCTTCATCGGTTGATTGGTCCGGACTCAACAAACATTCAGCAAGCGCCTCGCCAATCATCGGCCTCAAACGATTGACCAGTTCTTCCGCGTATGCTTTCTGCTGATCGAGAGCGAGCCTCATGCCAAGTCCGAATTCGGCGTTGTCTTCAAAAAGCGAATTGCTCCACGCAGGCCCGCGACCTTCTGCGTTCGTCGTGTAGGGAGTCGTCGGAAGGTTTCCGCCGTAGATGCTCGAGCACCCGGTCGCGTTTGCGATAATTGCGCGGTCGCCGTAAAGTTGCGTGACCACTTTGATATAAGGCGTCTCGCCGCAGCCCGCGCACGCGCCCGAAAACTCGAACAGCGGTTGAAGCAGTTGAAGGTTCTTCACCGTGTTGTATCGAATGCCGTCGCCGCTCGGTTTATCGGGAAGTGTTAAAAAGTATTCCCAGTTCGCGCGCTCAGACTCTCGAAGCGGTTTCTGGTCCTGCATGTTGAGCGCCTTGCGAGAGGCGTTGCTCTTGTCTTTCGCCGGGCAGACCTCGACGCACAACCGGCAGCCTGTGCAATCTTCCACCGCAACCTGAATCGTGTAGAGTTGCCCCGCAAGCTCGCGCCACTTCGCTGGCATATGCTTGAAGGTCGCGGGCGCATCTTTAAGGTAGCTATCATCATAAACCTTCGCTCGTATGGTCGAATGCGGGCAGACGATCATGCACTTGCCGCATTGGATGCAAAGGTCGGGCTCCCACACGGGCACTTCGAGCGCGATGTTGCGCTTCTCCCACATCGCAGTGCCTACAGGGTATGTGCCGTCGTCTGGAAGCGCGCTCACCGGAAGCTGATCGCCGTGACCGCCAATGATCTGGCCTATGACATCTTTGACAAACACGGGCGCGTGGTCGGG
Organism: Blastocatellia bacterium; assembly: GCA_035575515.1. Taxonomy (GTDB): domain Bacteria; phylum Acidobacteriota; class Blastocatellia; order UBA7656; family UBA7656; genus DATLXU01. The sequence continues at coordinate 51,889 of DATLXU010000015.1, read as the reverse complement.
AACAAGAGCTTTAACATCGAATTCGCCCGTCGCGCTTTCTGGCACGGCGACTTCGTATAGATGTGACAACGCCGCATCAACCGCCGCGTAGTTCTGCTTCACGACCGCTTCACCTCGATTGCCGTAGGTCTTCTTTATTGACTCTTTGATCTTTGCAATCGCCTCTTCGCGCGGCAGCACGTTGCTGATGGCAAAAAAGCATGTCTGCATTATCGTGTTGATGCGCACGCCCATCCGGGCTTCTTTCGCGACGGCGTAAGCGTCAATGACGAAGAAGCGGAGTCTCTTTTCAATGATCTGCTGCTGAACCGAGCGCGGCAGTTGACTCCACACTTCCTCAGGTCCGAAAGGCGAGTTCAACAGGAATGTCGCGCCCGGCTCGGCCATCTCAAGGACCTTATAGCGTTCAAGGAAATTGAACTGATGAACGGCGACGAAGGTTGCCCGCTCTATCAGGTATGTGCTCTGAATCTTTCGCGGGCCGAATCGCAGGTGCGAAACCGTGACTGCTCCAGCTTTCTTCGAGTCATAAACAAAATAGCCCTGCGCGTAGTTGTCTGTCTGTTCGCCGATTATCTTGATTGAGTTCTTATTGGCGCTCACGGTCCCGTCCGAGCCTAATCCCCAGAAGACCGCGCGAACCATGTCGTCAGACTCAGTGCTGAAGCTCGGATCGTAATCGAGGCTGGTGAAGCTCACGTCGTCAACTATGCCGACGCTGAAATGATTCTTCGGGTAGGGTTTCGCCAGCTCGTCAAAGACGGCTTTGACCATTGCGGGCGTGAACTCTTTCGATGCAAGTCCGTAGCGGCCTCCGATTATGCGAGGCAATCGAGCTTGCAAGCTGTTGCTTGCGATAACTGCTTCGGTGATTGCAGTGACGACATCCTGGTAAAGCGGCTCGCCCGCGCTGCCAGGCTCTTTGGTTCGATCAAGCACGGCGATTGCGTGAACGGATTGCGGCAACGCTGCGAGGAGGTGTTTTGCAGAGAAGGGGCGAAAGAGCCTGACTTTGACAATACCGACCTTTTCGCCCTGAGCCGTGAGCGCATTAACGGTTTCTTCCGCTGTCTCGCAACCCGACCCCATCATCACAATCACTCGCTCAGCATCTTCTGCGCCGACGTAATCGAACAAGCGATAACTTCGGCCCGTGACTTTGGCAAATTTTTCCATCACGCGCTGAACGATTTCAGGCGCGGCCTGATAGTAGGGATTAGCTCGCTCGCGGGATTGAAAAAAGACATCCGGGTTTTGCGCAGTGCCGCGAATCACCGGGTGATCTGGTGATAAAGCTCGCGCTCGATGAGCGTGAACGAGATCGGCGTCAATCATCGCGCGAATCTCGTCGTCGGTGAGCTTGTCAATCTTCATCACTTCGTGCGAAGTGCGGAAGCCATCGAAGACGTGAAGGAAGGGAACTCGCGTCTGGAGCGTTGCAGCCTGAGCTATGAGCGCGAAATCCATCACCTCTTGAACCGAGTTTGAAAACAGCATCGCCCATCCGGTTGAGCGAGTCGCCATCACGTCTGAGTGATCGCCGAAGATTGAGAGCGCATGCGTGGCGACTGAGCGAGCCGCGATATGAAAGACGGCGCTCGTAAGCTCGCCCGCTATCTTGAACATGTTGGGGATCATCAAAAGCAAGCCCTGGCTTGCGGTGAATGTGGTCGACAGCGCGCCCGTTTGTAGCACGCCGTGAACTGCGCCTGCGGCTCCGCCCTCTGATTGCATCTCGCGCACTGTGGGGATAGTGCCCCAGATATTCTTTTCATTGCGGGCCGCCCATGCATCGGCGAATTCGCCCATAGGCGATGATGGAGTGATTGGATAGATGGCTATTACTTCGTTTGTTTTGAAAGCGACGTATGCGGCGGCTTCATTGCCGTCTATAGTGACTTGCTGACGAGTCATGGAAATTCCCCCTATTCGATGCTGCGTAGTAAGACTAGAGAAAATTTCGTGCCGCAGACGGGCGGGGAGGAAGGGCGAAAAGGATTAAAGGCGAAAAGGCGAGAGGGAATTGCTCAATCAATCTTTTCCCCTTTCCCTGACCCCTGTTTTACCTTGCACCGGCTTCTTTGAGGATTTTGGTTATTGCGGCGTTTCCCTTTAATGTCGTTTTGAGGACAGTCCAGCCTCTATTCGTTCGCGCATTCACGTCTGCGTTGTGCGCGAGCAGTAACTTTACTATTTCGCAATGGCCCTTTGATGCGGCTTCCATTAAAGCAGTCCATCCACATTCATCAGCTATGTTCGGGTCTGCTCCGCGCTCAAGCAGAGCTTCTATCGTATCTGTATGGCCTGCGAAGATGGCTTCCATTAAAGGAGTTCTGCCGCTTTCATCCTTAGAGTTTGGATCAACGCCGCGATCAAGCAGCAAGATGATGGCCTGCGTGTGGCCTATAAGGGCGGCTCTCATTAAAGCGGTAATTGTGTCGCTCGTCGCAGGTTCATCGCCGGGTCTTTCTAGTGAAGTCCGAACAGCTTCAAAGTGAATGTTGCCTATCACGCAAGCCACTGTTTCACCTTTATCTTCCATCGTCTTAGCGCGCTGTTTAATTCGTGCAGGCAGCCGGTATGCGTCAACTGTTCTGCCGGGACAATTCTTACGAATTCAGGCAGGATTGGCTATGACCACTGTCACTGTTTGTTGTGACAGGCGTCACAGCACCTTGTGAGGTAGATGGTGAGAATATTGAGCTAGGAGCTTACCATCGCTTCAAGAGCGTTCTTCTTTCGAACTATAAGAGTTGATCCTTTCACGTATATTATTTGCTTATGTTTGAACTCTCCGAGCAGCCGCGTTACGGTTTCGCGCGACGAGCCGATTAGCTGCGCCATCTCTTCATGCGTGAGCGTGAGCTTCAGGCTTATGCCTCTGTCCGTATCTCTGCCGCTTCGCTCGCACCATTCGAGGATGAGCTTGGCGAGCTTCTCGCCTGCCGAATGAGACAATCCGAGCGAGCGCACCTGCTCATACGCATTATGGTAATTCCGGCTGAGGTGCTCAGCCACGCGTAGGCAGGCCAGCCCATTTTCCGAAAGGAATCGCAGCAGGTCTTCGCGCTTGATGAAATTCACCTGACAGGGCGAGAGCGTCTCTGCCGTCACCTCGTAGGGTTGGCCGGAAATAGTCGCGCTCAATCCGAGCACTTCGCCGACTTCGGCTATCTGAGTGATGATTGCTTTGCCGTCGCCCGAACAGGTCGAAAGCTTCACTCTACCTGTGCAGAGAATGAAAGTTCCCCGCGGCGATTGCCCTTCGACAAAAAGAACCGCGCCTTTCGGAAAGACGGTGGCGTACTTGAGATTTTCGAGCATCTTCAATAACTCATCCGGCAGGTCGCAAAAGAATCCGTTTTCACGCACCTTGCAGGTGAGACAATTCTCAATGATGTCGAGTCCGTAGGGTGAATGCATAACACCTCCAGCCGCTCGGTGGACCACTCTTCCGCCTAGCCGATTGCTTCGCGGCCAAATACAACATGAGCAAATCGTAAGAGTTCAGAGCAACGGAAGTGCCGCAGATAAAAGGGCTATTTATGAAGGATTACAAGCGATGCAAAGCATAAGCATTGGGCAAACTTCCCCAAAGATTGCGAGAAAGCCCCCATCGCCCGGTAAGCGGGCGTTGTCAGCAAAGAGCCGCTGCCTGTCGCAACGGCCCTTTGCCTTTCTGACTCCTCCGCGCTGCATTCCCCGCTTGACACGCAACCGAAAGAGCCAAACTCCTGCCTGGTTCGTGTAAAACCTCCGGGGCCGCTTTCGCGGCTCCTTAAACCCCGCTGCGACAAGCAGTCTCAGTATGAAGTAGTCGCAGCCTTTTAATTGCCCTCATACTACAACGCCCTGTTTTGAAAAAACTATGATGGCTGTCACGCATCGCGGTGACTACGGTCACAGACAATAGCTCGACAATTCAAGATCAAAGACAAGTCCTGTTCCCCGTGTCTCTGTAGCAAAAGGCCGCACGCAATATAACATTTCAGTGTGGACAATCTCCTGCATCCGGCGCAGCAGCAGATGACTCCCATCACCTCTGATGCCTCAAACTCATACTCAAAAAGAACTTGTATCATTATCGCTTCGATCAACAAGACGGCACGCTGATTGTTTTAATAGCCAGCCGAGCGATTTAACTGTCCCCGCGGTGAAAATCCTCTCCCCTTCAAGTGACTAGCGTGAAGAGATAAACCATAGCCTCTTAATTAATTATCAAAGACTTTTTCAAAGAGGCTTGAAGTGATTTGAAAAAGTGAATCGCCACATGTACGGGCTTCCCTCACGGGCTTAACACATCATGGCAGAGGAGTCTCTATATAGAGTTTGGAGTCAACTCCTTAATAAAACTCATTGCTATTTGCATGGTCTTGGAGCTTAGAATAAACAAGCTGGCTGCGAAATCCGTAGCTGCGACAGTCCTGTTTGCCGCGTGCGCGCTTCTTGTATTTGAGATTGTCTCTCAATCAATCATCGGCGCGCTTACGGATGAGCGCGTGCAGGCGAGCCGGGATGTGCTTGCCGCCGCCGCCAACCAGTTCCCGGATTCATCTCGCTTGCACGCGAGGCTTGCTCGCATTGCTCACCAACAATCCGATCTGCCTTTTGCCGAATCACACGCACTTCGCGCCGTCCAGCTTTCGCCTTTCAACTACAACTATCTACTTTTGCTTGCTTCGATTGAGGAATCGAGCGGAAAGGCGCAATCAGCCGAGCAATTGCTCAAACGCGCGCTTGAGCTTGCGCCCAATAAAACAGATGTGCGCTGGCAGTTGGCAAACCTGTTGCTAAGACGCGGCAATATTGACGAGGCGCTTGAACAGTTTCAATCTGCCTGCGACCGCGATCTTCGATTGCTTCCGCTTACGCTGAATCTGTTGTGGCGAGCCACTAACGGCAACTTCGACGCAGTGGATGCCGTCGCCTGCTGTGATACAAAAGCGAGGCTCGCGCTGGCTTCCTTTCTTGTAAAACAATCTGAAATAGAAAAAGCGATGAGCGTCTTCAATCAACTCGATAAGGCAGCCCGGCTCGCCCGGCCAGAAGGCCCCGCCTTCTTAAACGCGCTCGCTTCTTGTGACTTGACCCGCGCGCGCGCGCTTTGGGCGAATACCGTCAACTGTGAGGATACCCATGCGTTAATCCTCAACGGAGGCTTCGAGCGAGACATTGCCAAAGAGTTTCCTCAATTCGATTGGATAATCGGCCAGAGTGATTATGCCAGCTTCAAAGTCACCGCAGAAGAAGCGCGAACAGGCTCGCGCTCGCTTAAGGTTACATTCGCTGGCCGCGATACAACTCTTATTGACGGAGAAGTCAAGCAGTTTATAGCCGTTCGCGCAGGCGCTCGCTATCGCCTCGATTGTTACGCAAAAGCCTCATCGCTTGCGACAACCGAAGGGCCTGTTATAGCAGTGAGGGCTGTCGCAATGGCCGATTGGATTGCGACGACAAAGCAGGTCGAGGCAGATAGTTCTGGCTGGCAGCATCTCTCGATTGAATTCACCGTGCCTAAAACTGATAGCCCGCTCTACATAACTATTCGCCGCAAGCCCCGATTCAGTTACGACGAGCCGATGCGAGGCACTGTCTTGTTCGATGACTTTGCGCTGACCGAAATTGGCGACGCACGATGAAAGCGCGACTTGAGAAGGCAGTAATCGCAGGGCTGCTTGCAGCCGTCGTCTTCACGGCGCTTGCGCATGGCGCTGTTGAATCATGGGCCGTTGCAATCTTTGAGTTAATCATTGTGGCGCTATTGCTTCTGTGGGGCGCGAAAATGATTACAGAAGGCAATATCAAAATCTCTATCCCAAACTTGGCCTGGCCATTGATTGCATTGCTAATCTTCGGAATCCTTCAAAGCATTTCGATAACGGGGGATGACGGACGGCGTATCAGCCTTTCTCTTGACGTCGAAGCCACAAGAGCGACCACTCTTGTTCTGTTCTTTCTGGTCGTATGTTTCATCATGGCAGCTAGCCTCTTCCAATCAAGAGAGCGGCTCAACCTGCTTGCCAATTTCCTCATCATCTACGGCGCTGCTTTGGCAGCCTTCGCTCTCGTTCAATACTTCACTTGGAATGGGCGATTCTACTGGTTGAGGCCGCTCACGGCGCACAACGCAACTCCTTTCGGCCCGTTTGTCAATCGCAATCATTTTGCCGGTTATATGGAATTGCTCGCGCCGTTGCCAGTCGCTTTGGCAATAACGAAAGCGGCGCGCAGGGACGCGCGGCTCTTTCATCTGTTCGCGGCAGTAATAATGTCGCTAGCCGCCATCGTGTCGCTTTCGCGCGGTGGAATGATCAGCCTTGCCTCAGAGCTGGCATTTATCACAGTGCTTGGCAGGAGAGGCAGAGAAGGGAATAAGAAGAGCAATTCACGCCTTATCCCCTTCTCTCCTTCTCCCCTTCTCATTCTGACTCTCGCCGTTGCAGCGGGCATCATCTGGATTGGGCCGGGCTTGATTGTTGACAGGCTGGCGCAAACGAATCGAAGTGACGGACAGGTTGAGACTTTTTACGCCAGTCGCGGCTGGATATGGCGCGAAACGCTTTCGATTATTGAGGCGAATCCGATCTCAGGGGTCGGGCTTGGCGCTTACGAGACCGCTTTCCCAATTTACAGCGGCGATGACGGAATGAAAGCCGTTGGCAAATCATTCGCGGTTGATCGAGCGCACAACGATTACCTCCAAATCCTCTCCGAAGGCGGCATCATCGCCGGGGCAATAGTCCTGTGGTTCATTCTTGTATTCTTCCGCTCAGTTCGTCAGGCAATGAGATCGAGCGATCCGCTGGTTCGAGGCTTCGCGCTCGGCGGCAGCGGGGGCATTGTCGGGATGCTCGTTCACAGCCTGTTTGACTTCAATCTTCAATTGCCGTCAAATGCATTGCTCTTCCTGCTGCTTGCTTCAATAGTCTCGCAACTTGCTGCGCTTGAGCGTGAGCGCGCCGCGCCGCCCGAAGTCAATCTCAGTCGACCACTACTTGTAACAGGAGTCTAAACGTGAAGGCCATTAAATATTCAAAGCCATCGGCTACGAAAATCTTCATTGCAATTATCACTATGATTGCGCTTTCAGGCATTTCAACAAAGAGCAGCGCGCAGGAGCGCCGCCAGCAACAGAAACAGTATCAGCCGCCTGCTCCGCCGCCGAGCGAGCCTGTTATGCCCGGCATAATCGTTTCGCCCGAAGAAGATTATCGAATAGGCCCGGCTGACGTTATAGAGATTCTGATCGAAGACGCGCCCGAGCTTTCGCGCACACTCCGCGTGAGCGCAGACGGCGCGATAGTCTTGCCGTTTGTTGGAAGGATCATTGCTCATCAAAGAACGGTTCAGGAGTTGAGCGGGATGATAGCTGATCGGTTGCGCGGCCAGTACTTGGAGAACCCGCAGGTCAGCGTGACCGTAAAACAGGTCAACAGCCGCTCGTTCTTCGTTCAGGGAGCGGTGCGCCGCCCGGGACTTTACCAGATTGAAGGGAAACCCTCGCTGTTGAAATTGATAACAATCGCTGGCGGGCTGAACGAGAATTACGGCTCGACTGCCTTCATCATTCGTGAAATCAAAACAGGTGTCCTGAATCGGGAGGTCGGCGAGGGGAGGACGGAAAGCATCAAGCAGAACTCCACATCTGAGAACGAGCAGGAACCTTCTACCAACAGCCTTCCACCGGCGGATACTAATCCTCAGGCCGCTGACGAAGCAAAGTATGAATTGATAAAAGCAAACATCAACGGGCTTCTCAGGGGCAACTTCGATCAGAACATCACAATCGAGCCGGGCGACATAATTCACATTCCGCCGACGGAAGTCTTCTTCGTCGCGGGCGAAGTCAACGCGCCCGGCTCTTTCGCCCTGAAAGAAGGAACGACGCTCCGCCAGGCCATTTCGCTTGCGCAGGGGACGACGTTTCAGGCCGCCGCGAGCAATAGCATAATCTTCCGCGAAGACCCGGCAACAGGAAAGCGACAGGAGATTAAAGTTGACCTCTCTTCTGTAATGAGCGGCAAGAAGGAAGATCAGTTGATACTTGCCAATGACATTGTGATTGTCCCCAACAGCAGATTGAAATCCATAGGCGGAACGCTGCTCAGAGCATTTGGCATAAACTCCGCGCGCTTACCATACCGCAGCGGATATTGAAGAAATCCGCAATAAAAAGGGAGACCACAGACAATGGCAGATGAAAGATTCGAGCTTGAAAAATATGATGGCGGCGACGCATCTCAAAATGCGGTTACAGCCTTGCCGATAAAAGATGTGGCAACGGTCGGCTACAGGACTCCGCTGCCCATCAACTACAGTTACGGTTACGGCTATGGTCAGGAAGACGAAAAGATTCACCTCAGAGAAGTTTGGCGCATCCTTCGCAAGCGCAAATGGCTCGTCATCTCTATAGTTGTCATTGTTACGACGCTTGTTGGAATAGAGATGTTTCGCCGAAAGGCTGTCTATCAGGCTTCGACCACAATCGAAATAGGGAAAGAAAACTCAACCGTCGTGCGCTCAGGCGACCTTGTCATCAACGACGAGTCAGACCCGCAGTACCAAGTCAATATCAAGACAAAGATGATTCTGCTCGGCAGCCGCGAGCTTCACGAAGACGTAGTGGCAAACCTCAAGCTCGACCAGAATCCGAAGTTCCTCAGGAGCGGAGAAGAAAGCGGCATCGGGAAAGTTTTCGGGTCCATCTTTGGCAAGGGCGAAAGCCAGCCTCCCATAGTTCAAGATGAGAGTCTCGTTGACGAAACAGACGCGGATGCTCCCGCGCGATCAGCCGAAGAGAGCGCGCGGCTTGCTCCTTACGTTGAAGCTCTGGAAGAGAACCTCGTTATCGAGCCGCTTCGTGACACGCGAGCCATCAAGGTATCCTTCACTCACAACGACCCTGCCATTGCTGCGGCTGTCGCAAACGGAGTCGCGCGGGCCTTCATACAGCGCAGCTTCCAGGCCAAGACAGAAAAGTTCACAAACACTGCAAGCTGGCTCAGCGACACAACGCGCGACCTTAAATCGAAAGTCGAACGAGCCGAGCAGGCGCTTGCCGATTACACGCGAGACCACAACATCTTTTCAGTTACGGATGAGAACAATCAACAGACAACACTGACAACCGAAAAGCTCCAGCGATTGCACGATCAGGCGCTAAGGGCAGAGACCGACCGCATGTTGAAGCAGACGCTTTATGAAGAAGTGAAAGCGGGTCGCATCGCGCAACTGCCCGAAGCGTTTGGCGATCAGAATCTGAAAGAGCTTCAGAAACAGTTGAACGACCTCCAGACTCAGGCCGCGCAGTTGAGCGTGAAGTTTTCTGCCAAGAATCCCCGCATCATTGAAATTCAGCAACAGATTGCCACTGTTCAATCTCAGATTAATGACGGTCGAAAATCGCTTGAGCAAAAACTCCAGAACGATTACGAGCGAGCGGTTCAGGATGAAAAATCGCTGAAAGGCGCGCTTGAACAAACGAAGGGTGAAGCGGCGCGGGAGAATCAAGACGCGATCCAGTACAACATCCTTAAGCAGGACGTTGAAACGGCTCGGTCGCTTTACAACGATTTTCTGCAAAAGACAAATCAGGCGAAAGCTCAGGTTGCAGAGCAGCACAACAATATCCGTCTGCTTGAGCGCGCGGCTGTTCCTAAAAAACCAATCGGCCCGAAGCGTGCTATGATGATCGTTCTAGCCCTGATGGTTTCGCTTGCCGGAAGCATCGGATTAGTATTCTTCCTTGAATATCTCGACAATACCATCAAGAACGTCGAAGACGTTAGCCGTTACGTTCAACTGCCCGCGCTCGGCGTGATACCTGCCATCAGCGCAGGCGCTCGTCGCCGCGCTCTCAAGAGAAAGAGCCGCCATAAAGCGCTTGTCGCAGCAGATATAAACAAAACAGGCGAAGCCAAACCGAATCAACTAATGGCGCTCGAAACACGCTCAACTGTCGCTGAAGCATATCGCGCGCTGAGGACTTCTGTGCTGCTGTCGTCGGCGGGAAATCCTCCCAGGACTATCCTTGTTACCAGCAGCCAGCCCGACGAAGGAAAGACGACGACAGCCGTGAACACCGCCATCAGTCTCGCTCAGCTTGGCGCGTCCGTGCTCATAATTGATTGCGACCTGCGCAAGCCGATGGTTCACAAAGTATTCAATGTTGACCAAACGGTTGGCCTGTCAACTTACCTGTCGCGCGATGTTGAGATTGATAAGTTGATCCAACCGCTTTCAATCAAGAATGTTTCGCTTCTGCCGTGCGGCCCCATCCCGCCTAACCCTGCAGAGCTAATAAGCTCTGACAAGATGAAAAATATGCTTGCTCAGCTTGCCGAGCGGTATGACCACATTCTGATTGATTCTCCCCCGCTGATGAATGTTACCGATCCTGTAATCCTGTCGAAGATGGTTGATGGAGTGATGCTTGTAGTACACGGCGGTAAGAGCTCGCGCCAAGTCGTGCGGAGAGCGCGCCAGGAGCTTGCGAGCGTCGGAGCGAAGATATTCGGCGTGGTGCTTAACAATGTTGACCTGCGCAACGAGGGCTACGACGATTACTACTACGCCCGTTATTACTACGGCTACGAGCGCACTATCAGCGAGACGACCGCTTAACTGACTGCGAACTGAGTTGATTTTAGCAATCCGCCGTGATCGAAGAGTCTCAAAAGCCCATGACAATCTTAACCGGTGAGAGCGCGCTTGCTCCTTTGAGCACAATCAGGCTCGCCTTTGCCTCGTGGCGCGGCCAGAGCGTGAACCGCCGCATCTTTGCCGCGATGGTGACGATTGGTTCGCTCACCGCAATCGTAAAAGTCGCCTCTACTCTCAAAGAGATGGCGATTGCGCGCGAGTTCGGCGCAGGAGATGGGCTTGATGCTTTCCTGATTGCTTATCTTGTGCCTTCGTTTGCCATCAACGTTGTTGCGGGATCGTTCAACGCCGCGCTGATACCGACTTTCATTCAGGTTCGAGTGCGCGAGGGTAGGGAAGCGGCTCAGGAACTCTACTCTTCAGTGATGGTCTGTAGCATCACGCTGCTCGTTCTTCTTTCAATATTGATTGCAGCAGCCTCGCCTCGCTTGCTTCCGATTCTTGCATCGGGATTTGCGCCTGAAAAGCTTGCGCTTACGCAGAAGCTCTTCTTCATTCTGCTTCCGCTGATTCCTCTGAGCGGATTGTTTGCGACATGGGCGGCCATTTTGAACGCAAGCGAAAGGTTCGCCCTCGCAGCAATCGCGCCTATCATGACACCCTTTGCGGTCATCGGTATGGTCTTACTACTGGGCGGCGAGTGGGGAATCTACAGCTATGCTATTGCGATAATTGCCGGAACGATTATCGAAGGCGCGCTTTTGGCTCGCGCTCTCTCTCGCCAGAACATCTCAATCGTTCCGCGCTGGAATGGGCTGAATCGTCAGACGAGGCAGGTTATGAAGCAGTACGCGCCGATGATCGCAGCGGGCTTGTTGATGAACAGCACCGTTGTAGTAGATCAGGCGATGGCGGCAACGCTTGGGGCAGGCAGCGTTTCGGCCTTGAGCTACGGGAACAAAGTTGTAGCGATGATGCTCGGCATAGGATCGCTCGCGCTGAGCACGGCTATACTGCCCCAGTTCTCGCGGATAGTGTCTGAAGGTGACTGGCGCTCGCTTCGTCATACTCTAAAAACATATGCCCGGCTCTCTTTCATTGTGACAGTTCCTCTCACTTTAGCTTTCATGCTGCTGTCGCATCTTATTGTCAGGGTTTTATTCGAGCGCGGCGCGTTCACCGCCAACGACACGGCAACGATCTCTTCGGTTCAGGTCTTTTATCTGCTCCAAGTTCCATTTTATGTCGCCGGATTGTTGTTTGTCAGGCTCATATCGGCTCTCAAAGCCAATTCCATTTTGATGTGGGGAACCTTCATAAGCGCCGTCACAAATATCACACTCGATTACCTGCTGATGAAATGGCTGGGTGTTTCCGGCATAGCTTTATCAACGAGCATAGTTTACATGGTCTCGTTCGCATTCTTGTCGCTGATGGCAATGCGCGCGTTAAGGAGCGCGGAGCTTGAATTGGGAGAGGCGGCTAGCCGATGCGGTTGACTCTGGTTATCTCTTCTCTTCAGGGCGGCGGCGCTGAACGGGTGATGACAACGATGGCGAACCACTGGGCTGCTGCCGGCTGGACAATCACGCTCCTTACACTTGACGATGGCACAGCTCCGCTCTTTTATGAGCTCGACAACCGGGTTCGCCGCCTGCCTCTCGCAGTCGCTAAAGATTCCAGCAATGCAATTGCCGCTTTCCGAAACACAATTAAGCGGGTGCGCGCCCTGCGCCATGCCATTAGAGATAGCCGCCCCGATGTGGTCTTGAGCTTCATGGATACGACCAATGTTATAACGATTCTTGCAACAAGAGCTTTTCGTGTGCCAGTTGTAGTGTCTGAGCGCAGCGATCCTGAGAGCAACAATCCGGGCAAGCTCTGGTCACTTCTTCGTCAGATGACTTACCCGCTTGCTGATGCGCTTGTCGTTCAAAGCAAAGGCGCGTTCGATTATTTTTCGCCATCGGTCCAGTCTCGCGCTCACATCATTCCAAATCCGGTTTTATTTCCCGTGCTGCGCAACCAGGAAGCAAGCATCGAAATCCGTAAGCCTTTTGCTGCAGCGATGGGGCGAATGGTGCGAGCTAAAGGTTTTGACCTGCTGCTTCGAGCGTTCGCGCAGATCAAAGACAAGCATAGCAAATGGTCGCTTGCGATACTTGGCGATGGACCACTGCGCGGCGAGATTGAGATGTTCAGAGACGAGCTTGGTCTGTGTGATCGCGTCGTGATGCCGGGCCGCGTGAGCAATCCTTATGAGGTACTTTCGCAAGCCGACCTCTTTGTTATGTCATCTCGCTATGAAGGGTTCCCGAATGCTTTGTGCGAAGCGATGGCCTCAGGGCTTGCGGTTATAAGCACAGATTGTCCGAGCGGCCCGCGCGAGATCATCCGAGATGAAATTGATGGCCTGCTGGTTCTTAATCAGGATGTAACGATGCTGGCGAACGCGATGGATCGGTTGATGTCGAATGAAACCGAAAGAGCGATGCTCGGCGCGCGCGCCTGTGAAGTGACTCGACGGTTCAGCCTCGATGAAGTCGCGCGCATATGGGAGCGCGTGCTTGTTTCATCAATAATCAGGAGGCTTCCGGGCAAAGATAAGGCGAAGCTCCTGGTGAATGAGACATCGAGCCATTAGCGACTCAAAAAATGAAGATAGCCTTTCTCATTCGCTCGCTTGATTACGGCGGGGCTGAACGTCAGCTTGTTGCGCTCGCAGAATCGCTCAAGCGACAGGGCCATTCGATTGTTGTTGCCACATTTTATTCCGGCGGCCAATTGGAAAATGATTTGCGCAAGGCGGCTGTGCCTGTCGTTTCGCTTGAGAAGAAAGGCAGATGGGATTTGCCCGGCTTCCTCTGGCGATTGATTAGATTCGTGCGCAATCACAGGCCCGATGTCCTGCATGGCTATCTCGGCATTCCCAATGTGCTGACCGTTATACTCAAACCCTTTGTGCCGCGTCTGCAATCGGTATGGGGAGTGCGGGCTTCTAATATGAACCTTGATTATTACGATTGGGTGGCGCGCCTTTCCTATAGCATAGAATGCTTCTTGTCGCGGTTTGCCAATTTAATAATCGTGAACTCGCGCGCAGGGTTCGATTACGCTGTGGATCAGGGCTTTTCCCGCAGCCGTATGATTATCATCCCAAACGGCATTGACACGACGCGCTTTCGCCCTGACCGCAGCGCGGGTGAGTGTCTCCGCGCAGAGTGGGGCGCTGGCCCGGATGACATTCTGATTGGAGTCGCCGCGCGGCTCGATCCAATGAAAGACCACGCTACTTTTCTGCGAGCGGCGGCGCTCGTGACGCGCGAGTCGCAGAACGTTCGCTTCGTTTGCGTTGGCGATGGCCCGCGCAATTATTCCAGTCAGCTAATCGCGCTCGGCCTGCAACTGGGGCTTAATCAAAATCTGGTGTGGGCAGGGGCGCGAAGCGATATGCCCGCCGTTTACAACGCGCTTGACGTGCTGGTCTCTTCCTCGCTTGGCGAAGGGTTTCCAAATGTGATTGGCGAAGCGATGTCCTGCGGCGTGCCGACGGTTGCCACCGATGTCGGAGATTCCGCGCTCATCATCGGTGAGACGGGCTTAATCGTTCCGCCCGCCGACCCCGACGCCCTTAAAACAGCTCTGATCAAAACAGCCCAACGCATTCGCGCAGCCGATTTCAATCGTGGCGCCATTCGCCAGCGAATCGTTGATTGTTTCTCTGTATCTGCGCTCGAGCAGAGAACAGAAGCCGCTCTTCTCTGCTTGTCTCAGAATATGAGGGTTGCATGATTTCAAGGCCTTACTCTCGCATTCTTGTTGTGGTTGCAGTAGCGCTCTTCTTCACGGGGCTGGACGTGTACTTGTTCACTTCCGAAATGGCGGGCCTTCCTCCGCTCTATTTTATCATCGGATTTATCGTGGTTGCCGCGCCCCTTCTGTTCTCGAACTCATCGCTTGTCCTTCTCAGGCAATCGAGTCTTGCGCGCTGGTGCTTAGGCTTCTTCATGATCTCTGGCTTATGGTTTCTACTTCAGCCATTAATCTCAGATGATGCGTTTCAGGAATTGCGAATCAGGTTTCTATCCGTGTCGTTCATTCTCGTGCTGTTGTGCCTCCTTCGCAGCGAGGACGCGCTTTTGTGGATGCGAAGGACCATATTTGCCTCTGTGCTGCTCGCAATTGGGCTGAACGTATATGAATTGTTCAGCCCCCTCACCTTCAGCTCGGTCGCAGGCCGCTCGGCTGGATTCTATATAAACCCGAATATCTCGGGAGCGGCGCTCGTCGTTGGAATGATACTGACCATAGGGTTGTTACCTCAACGCTACAGAATGCTTTTCGCGGCGGCTGTCGGCACTGGCGTTTTTCTAACCTTTTCGCGTTCAGCCATAGCTGGCTGGTTCATTTCGATGCTTGCCATCGTCATCACTCGCCAGATAAGCCTGAGAAAGTCGCTTATTATCGCAGGCAGTGTGATTGCTATAAGCTCGCTGCTCATAATATCTGAGTGGGATCAGTTGCGGTATCAACTCGAAGACGCGGGAGTCTTGAACTCAAACGTGACGGAGCGGCTTGAATGGCTCAGCAATCTCACAGCCAATGATGCCAGCGCAACAGACCGCTACGACGTTGTTGGAATCGCATTTGAAAAATTTGCGGACAGTCCCATTGTAGGCAATGGCATCGGGGCGTCGCACAAATTGCTCTGGACTCACGGCGACATCGTAGTCTCTTCGCACAATCAATATATAAACCTGATGGTAGATCACGGCGCGCTTGGCATCTTCATCCTGCCTCTGTTTGTCGCGGCAGTCGTTTGGCGCGCTCGCGGAGATACGAAGCAAATCGCCGTAACATTCGCCATATTCATCCTCTTTATGGGTTTCTTCAGTCACAATCTCCTCGAAGAGCGGTATATCCTTTTGCCCGCGACTTTGCTCTCGGCGATGGCGCTTGCGAGCAGGCGCGAGACCGTCGTTGATACGGGCGGTAAATCCCTCATTATGAGGCGCGCTGCATGAAGATCATTCACGTCATCACCTCACTTCAGGCGCACGGCGCGCAGATGATGCTTTACAGGGTTTTGTCGCGCATGGATCGAACCCGCTTTGAAAATGCAGTTGTGTCGCTAACCGATGGGGGATCGCTCAAAGAGAAGTTCGAGGCTCTAAATCTGCCTTTGTTCAGCGCAGGCATGAAAGCTGGTATGCCAACACCTGCGGCTGTTTATCGTCTGGTTCGCGCCGTCAGGCGCTATGAGCCGGAGCTGGTTCAGGGGTGGATGTATCACGGCAATCTTGCTGCGCAATTGGCCGCCCGGCTTTCGGCAAACCGCCCGCCCGTTGTCTGGAATATCAGGACGTCGAACTGTGATTTGAAAGAAGAAAAACCTTTCACCGCCGCGATTATTAAGCTCGGCGGAAAGCTCTCGCAATGGCCAAAAGCCATTGTCAATAATTCAACCGCCGGCGCTCTCAATCACGAAGAGCGATTAGGCTATTGCGCTCTTAGTCGCGTCGTCATTCCCAATGGATTCGACACAGACCTTTTCGCGCCGTCTGACGAGGCCCGCATTGCCTTAAGGTCTCAGCTTGGACTTTCCGAAGATGCATTTCTGATTGGATTGGTCGGGCGATTCCATCCAGTAAAAGACCACGCCTGTTTTTTGCGAGCGGCTGCGATGGTCTCAAATAAATATCCTCACACGCATTTCGTGCTTGCTGGCGAGGGGGTTTACGAAGGGAACCGCGAATTGCGCGAGATGATTGAAGGCTTCGCGCTTTCCGGGCGCGCACACCTGCTTGGCGAGCGCAGGGACGTTCATCGCGTTCATGCCGCGCTCGATGTCGCAGTCTCTTCGTCGGCGTTCGGCGAAGGGTTTCCAAATGTGATTGGCGAAGCGATGTCCTGCGGCGTGCCGACGGTTGCCACCGATGTCGGAGATTCCTCTCTGGTTGTGGCAGACGCAGGCCGCGTCGTTCCGCCGCGCAACGCAGGCGCGCTCGCAAACGCTCTGCTTGAACTGGTTGGCATGGCGGGCGAGCAGAGACGAGAACTTGGCTCGAAGGCGCGACGGCGAATAATCGAGAACTATTCTATTGACACAATTGTGAGCCGGTACGAATCGCTTTATCAGCAGGTGATCTCAACTTGCAATATTAAAGAGGGAGACTTGAATGTGCGGTATCGCTGGTTTGGTTAGCCTGAGCCGAGATGATGACTGGCGCGAGAGCCTTGCGAAGATGACTTTGGCGATGAAGCATCGGGGGCCTGACGACGCGGGCTTCTGGTGTGACGCTCACTCCCGCGTTGCGCTCGGCCACAGGCGATTGTCAATCGTTGATCTTTCGTCAGAAGGCCATCAGCCAATGGCTTCCGCGAGCCGCCGCTATCAGATTACTTTCAACGGCGAAATATATAACTTCGGCTCGATTCGCAACGAGCTTGAAACTCTGGGCCACAGATTTCGCGGCCACTCAGACACAGAAGTGATGCTCGCCGCGTTTGAAGAGTGGGGAATCGAACGCGCAGTCGGGCGATTCACAGGTATGTTCGCGTTTGCGGTCTTCGATTGCAAAGAGCGAATGCTTTATCTTGTTCGAGACAGGCTGGGCGAGAAGCCCCTCTACTACGGCTGGGTCGGAGATGCTTTCCTGTTCGCTTCAGAATTGAAACCGTTTCAAACACACGCGGCCTGGCGCGGCGAGATTGATCGCAATGCGCTTGCGCTCCTGATTCGCCATAACTACATTCCCGCTCCGTACTCGATCTTCAAGGGCATATACAAACTCATGCCCGCAACTATCTTTGCCATGCGAGTTGATGAAGCGGGCGATTACGATTCCGTAAGGCAGATTCGATACTGGTCGCCAAAGGAGGTTGCTGAAGCGGGGATCAATAATCCGTTCACAGGGAGCGAGCGCGACGCGATTGAGCAACTAGATGCGTTGCTTTGCGATGCTATACGCGGCCAGATGGTTGCAGATGTGCCGCTTGGCGCATTTCTTTCAGGCGGGATTGATTCGTCAACTGTAGTCGCGCTTATGCAGGCGATGAGCAATCAGCCCGTGAAGACTTTCACTATCGGTTTTAACGAAGATGGCTACAACGAAGCTGTGCATGCAAAGGCAGTGGCGCGGCATCTCGGCACGGATCACACAGAGTTGTACGTGACGGCTGACGAAGCGATGTCGGTCATACCGCAACTGCCATCCATTTATGACGAGCCGTTTGCCGATTCATCTCAGATTCCGACTTGCCTTGTCGCAAGGCTCGCGCGCGACAATGTTACTGTGAGCCTGTCGGGCGATGCGGGCGACGAGTTATTTTGCGGCTACAGCCGTTATGAAATTGGGCGCGGGCTGTGGAACAGGATTAATCGTCTTCCCGCGGCGTTGCGCAGCTTTCTTGCTAAAGCGATTAAAGCAACGCCAGTCGGCGCGCTCGATGCGATTTACAATTTAGCGTCGCCGCTTCTGGGCCGTTACAAAGGCGAGAGCTTTGTTGGAGACCGCTTGCACAAAGCGGCTGACATGTTCAGCGTTCGATCCTGTGATGAGATGTATTACCAGCTTATCTCTTTGTGGAAAGATACATCGGAGGTTGTTCCCGATTCCATATCCATGCCCACAGCCTTCACCGATTTCGAGTTGGCCAAGACTATCTCCGACTTCACGAACCGGATGATGTTGATGGACACGATGGGTTATTTGCCCGATGACATCCTTGTTAAAGTTGATCGCGCCTGCATGGCTGCGAGCCTCGAAAGCCGCGTTCCGTTTCTTGACCATCGCATTGTCGAATTTGCATGGCGATTGCCTATCGGGATGAAGCGTCGGGAAGGGCAGGGCAAATGGATTCTTCGTCAGGTGCTCTATAACTATGTTCCGCGAGAGATGGTTGAGCGGCCAAAGAAAGGGTTCTCTGTTCCCGTTTCTGAATGGTTGCGCGGGCCGCTCAGAGATTGGGCCGAATCGTTGCTGGACGAATCGCGATTGCGGAATGAAGGATTCTTTAACGCTGCTCCTATTCGACAGAAATGGGCAGAACATTTGATGGGCAGGCGCAACTGGCACAACTCACTTTGGAGCGTGCTCGTGTTTCAATCATGGCTCGAAGCGCAAAGCTCTTATGCTTTGCTGCCAGAGACAGTTTCTGAGTCGCCTCTGAATCATTATGCGGAAGGCTTTAGGCTTTCCGAGAGCTGGTAAGCGCAAGCGATTTAACTTTTCGCTCTTCATTGTCAGCAGGCAGCTTTGAAAGTCCTGTTGTTTGCCAACACCGATTGGTATCTCTACAACTTCCGATTGCCGCTCGCTGAGGCGATTCGCGCGCAAGGGCATGAAGTCGTTTTGATGTCGCCGCCCGGGCGGTTCAGCCAGCGGTTTGAGCAATCGGGCTTTCGATGGATTAAATTTCCGCTTTCGCGGCGAAGGCTCAACCCGCTGGCTGAGTTAATCACTATATTTCGGCTCGTGCAAATCTATCGCCGCGAGCGGCCTGACCTTGCGCATAACTTCACGATCAAGTCTGTGTTGTACGGCTCTATTGCCGCGCGCATGGCCGGAGTAAAAGCCATTGTCAACGCGCTTGCCGGGCTGGGCCACTTTTTTAGCAACGATGGGGTGAAGGCTCGTGCGCTTCGCTTGGTCATCAAGGCATTTTGCAGGCTTGCCTTGCCGGGCACTCAAGTCATCTTTCAAAACCCTGATGACCTCAGATTGTTTCTTGAGTCAAAACTTATCTCTGAAGATGCGACTCACTTGATTCTCGGCTCAGGCGTTGACGTTGAACGATTCAAGCCGCGCGCTATTGAATCAAACGTCGGCAATCGGAGCGTCTTACTTGCTGCAAGACTGCTGTGGGCAAAAGGCGTCGCAGAGTTCGTCGAAGCGGCGCGCCTCGTGCGCGAGTCTTTGCCAGACGCTGTCTTCTTAATCGCAGGCGAAGCAGATGACGGCAATCCGGCGGCGATTCCACACAAGATTATTGATCAATGGAAGGAACAGGGGGATGTGGTCCTGCTCGGCCACTCGGATGATATGCGCGCATTGCTTCAGAATGTTGATGTGGTGGCGCTGCCGAGCTACTACGGCGAGGGTGTGCCGCGCATTTTGATTGAAGCAGCAGCGAGCGGCTTGCCTTTAGTCGCAACCGATATGGCCGGCTGCCGCGAAATCGTCCGTCACGGCGTCAATGGATTTCTTGTAAAACCGAAAGACGCGCGCGAGCTTGCAGGTGCGATAAGAGAGTTGCTCGTAAATGATGCGCGGCGAGCAGAGATGGGCCGCGTGTCGCGCAGGCTTGCGTGCGAAGGGTTTTCCGAAGAGCAAGTGATAAACGAGACGCTTCGGGTTTATCAACAATGTTTGCCGGGTGAACAAATCAGCAGAAGCGAATTTTTCGTCAAAGAACCTCTTTCGTTAGAGGCTCAATCAACGAATTAGACGGATAAATTCGCAAAGTGAGTTTTATGACAATGGTTAACATAGCATCATTCCTGATTGCCTTGCTGCTCTCATTAATCCTCACAAGACTTGTGCGCGACGCGGCTTTTGCGCGCGGCTGGATCGCAGGGCGATCTTCGCATCACATCCATCGAAATCCTGTGCCGAGACTTGGTGGCGTGGCCATCTTCATCTCTTTTGCAATTCTTGCATTGTTGCTTACGCTTATATCCGATGGTCTAAATCTCAAACCGCGCGTGATGCTATGGATAACCATTCCCGCTGTTGTTGTATTCCTCGTAGGTCTTTATGACGATCTTTATTCTGTGAAGCCATTCGTAAAGTTCAGTGCGCAGGCATTGGCTGCGACCTTGCTTTATCTCGGAGGCGTCGGAAGATTCAATCTCCCGCTCCTGCTTGGATTGCCTGATTTGGAATGGCTTGCGCTGCCGATGACCATCTTTTGGGTGCTGCTAATCACAAACGCATTCAACCTCATTGACGGGTTGGATGGGCTGGCTGCCGGATCAACACTCTTTTCAACGCTCACTCTATTTGTATTTTCTTTCATCAACGGGAATCACGCCGTCTCAACTCTTGCGCTTGTGCTTGCCGGAGCGATTGCAGGGTTTCTCCGGTTCAATTTCAATCCGGCTACTATCTTCCTTGGCGATTCGGGCAGCCTCTTTCTTGGATTCATGTTGAGCGCGCTCGCTCTCGCAGGCTCGCAAAAAAAACCGACCATGGTAGCCGTTGCTATTCCTGTTGTCGCCTTCGGCTTGCCCATCATAGAGACCTCGATTTCCGTCATCAGAAGATTCCTTAGCGGGCGGCCACTGTTTAGCGCCGACCGGGAGCACATTCATCACAAGCTGCTTGAGCGCGGGTGGACTCAGAGGCAAGCGGTTATTGCGCTCTATTGCGTCTCTGCAATATGCGGGCTGTTAAGCCTCGCGATGTTGCAGCCGGGCGGCATCGTGGCGGCAGCGGCGCTTGTGGCTTTCAGCACAGGCATCTGGTTCGGCGTTCGGCGTTTGGGTTATTACGAATTTCAAGAGCTGGGACGCGCAGCTCATCGCACGATCGAGCAAAAGCGAATTATCAGCAGGAATGTTGCTATTCTTCGCGCAAGCGACAGGCTCGCCGAAGCTAAATGCGCGCTTGAGATATTCTGCATCCTTCAGGACGCAGTTGAAGCAAACGGATTCAGCGGATTTCAATTATCGCTCACCTCTCAAGTCCACGAGCAGCCACTTGCAGATGAGATTGAGATGCTTACTCAAGATAGGAAGGCCGAGAGGCATTACGCCTGGCACAGGCCGCCGCAGGACGAGCCGACACCAAGTTCTCAAGGCTGGGCCTTGACGCTTGAGCTTGATACGAACCGGGGCTACACGCGCGGCTTTCTGACGCTTTATCATTCCGATCCGTGCGCGTCATCACTGATTGATGTTAGCCTGCTGACTTCGCAACTCACGGACGCGCTCGCAACTGCGGTTGAGCGAGTCATCTGCCTCAATCATATTGAGACTAAACAATGCGAATCGGCATTTGCAGCAGCTCAACTCGAAGGCAATCGAATGAGCCGGTTGGAACTCCGAAGCGCATGCTAGAAGATCGGCTCAACTTCAAATTGCGCTGGTCTGCAATTGAGGACGGCCAGATTGAATCTGTCACAATTTCTCTGCTGCCCCTTCATATAAAAACTGGCGGAAAGCGATTGGAGCTTTCCGGCTCCTCCTCCGCGGGGAAGTATTATGCGTAAACAACAAGCAAAGCAAAGGGCCGCAATCAGCACAGTGCTTGCGCTGGCGGTAGTCAGCGCCTTCACTCTTTCTTCGTTTGCGGCTGGAACCGATAACAAATCACCCGGCAGGACTGCCTTTTCCAGTATGGCCAGGCTGAGGCTTGAGACATCTGCTGGAAAGCTGTTTGGCACGGGCGCAATAACCATTGATGGCGAGCAGGCCAGCGAGGGCGTGACAATCCTTAGCGGCAGCCGTGTCGCTACGGGCGAAGACGGCGCCGCCGTCGTTGATCTCGGCCCGCTTGGTCGCATTGAGCTTCGGCCAAACACAACCATTACGCTCAGTTTCTCTGATACAGTGGTGAATGTGATTGTTGAAAGGGCCGGAGCAATAACTCAAAGACTTGCGATGGGCATAACCGGCCATATCAAGTTCTTGAGCGGCAGCGTTCGGATAGCTGTCTCGAAGGGGCGGCTTGAAGTTAATTCGCGAGCCGGTTCGCAAATGCTCAATGAAGGGGAGCAGGCAACGCTAGACAAGTCGGCTGAGGCGGTCGCGACCGGCGAAGCTGTCTTTGTTGCCGGTGACGGCTCTGCTGTTGGCGGCAGCCCCTCCGTTGTGGCGGCGAGCGATTCCTCCACGCCGGGACTTGTCGGAGTCATAGCTTTTGCCGGAGTCGTGGCGGGAGTAACTGTCGGCGTAGTCGCAGGCAGGAACGACAACAAGCAGCCACTGCCAAAACCGAGCGAGGTCGTTCCATAACCAACAGAACATTGATGCGCGAATCATTCTCTAATTCACTCAACAGGTGAAAGAGTATGCGCTCAATCAAGAAACTGATGGCTCACTGAAAGCGCCTCCTGTCGTAATTCAAAAGCGGGAGGCGCTTTTTTTCAACTTCAAACAAGCTAGAGGCCCTTCATTCCTACGTGCGCAGCAAAATCATTCTTCCCCTCCCACCACGAAAGCAATCGCGCCAGGATAGTCGCCCCGTCGTGCCGTAGGCGATCTCAGTCCCTTCAAACGCTTCGTCAACCAACACGCCAATACTACCTGCCTGACCTGAATACGTTTTATCTTTTCTGAGAGTCCGCTTCGGTGGGTAAATCATACTGTTGAATTCTTTATTCCAAATATGTTATAAATACCACGTTCGGATTGATTTTTTTCCGGAGGGGACTTTATGATTTTGATCTGCAATTGGGGAGGTGTTGGCTCTTGTTGGTTTAAGGCTTGAAGCCAATTAACCGGGCTTTCCAGTATTTTTGATTATCGAACATGAGCCGATTGGAGATAAGCGAAAACCCCCTTCAAAATTTTCATCTCCTTTCCTCGCATTAGCGGGAAGAGGCGGAAGCAAAAGAGGAGATAGCCATGAGCGAAGAAACTGTTTCCGTGCTCATCGTTGAGGATGAAGAGCCTATCCGCGCTCTTCTAGTTTATGTTCTTAATCCAAGTTTCCAATGCCTGACAGCCGAGACCGCGGGCGAGGCGATTGCGCTGCTCGACAGAATGTCCTTCAATATTATTCTGGCCGACGTAGGTCTGCCGGGAATGTCCGGCATCGAGTTGTGCCGCCGCGCGATTGAGAAAAGTCCCGCCACTGCCGTTATAATCATATCCGGCAAAGGCGAAGTCGAACTGGTCATTGAGGCCATTGAGGCGGGCGCGTTCGATTTCATCCTCAAGCCGTTCGATCTTTCGCAAGTTATGGATACAGTTGTGCAGGCTCTCAATCGCGATTCAATTGACCGGCCTTCAAGTCGGGCGCGCGAGTGGTTGCAGGCCATCAGGAATGAAAAAAGCAAATTGACGGCTTAGGCGTTCGGAAATGTTGTCGGCTGAGCGCGGCTATCGGAACAGAGATTTGATGCAATATAAATATGAAGACAAACTGCGCCAAAAGGCTGAAGAGTTCATCAGCGCGCTCAAAGGCGACGCAATCAGGGCCTATCTCGTCGAAGAGAGCTTCCGGGAATACTCAGTAAAGATTTTCGTTTCAGATGACGGCCATGAGTTCGGCCATGTCAATATCTACTACAGCCCAAAAGCTGACAACTTCACTCTCGTAACATCGGAGCTTAAAGATAAATCAATCGTCCCGGTGCTCGAAGCGTACTGGCGCGGGATGAGCTTGCAAACCGCTTCCCATACTAAAGGCGTTGAGATATACGTTGACGGCTCGTACATCAATGGAAGCATAGGCTACGGCGTTGTTGTCTTGAAGGACGGGCAGGTTGTCGAGGAGTTAAAAGGCGCGGTTACCGATCGCTCAGTCGCTCACGCGCGACAGGTGGGCGGCGAGTTGTTCGCTGTCGAAGAAGCCATTCGCTGGTGCCAGCGAAATTCCGTCAAAGAGGTTTCGATCTATTACGATTATTACGGCGTTGAACGGTGGGCGACCGGGCGATGGAAAACGAATCAGGCGCTGACTGCCAATTACCGCGAGTTTGTTCGAAACAGCGGCGTCAAAATCCGCTGGCACAAGGTTGCGAGCCACACAGGCAATCGCTGGAACGAGCGCGCTGATTATCTGGCAAAGCAGGGCGCGCTGTCGCAACTCGCACCGGCAAGCGACGACGACCGCATAAGCGAATTGCTCGAGGCGCTTGATCGCTTCATCGAGTTTCTGATGGTTCGCGGAGTCGAAGCCGAGTTGGATAAAATCTATAACGATCAGTTTGCGAGGCTGTTTATCATCGAGGACTATAAACCAATCGGCACGTTCGATCTTTACCACACCCGCAAGAAGCCGCTTTCGCCCTATCTGCACAACTTCAAGGACGACGAGATGAAATCAAAGCTCGCGGCGTTGTGGAGCGAGTTCCTCTTAACCTCGCAGCGATGATTCTGCTTCGAATCTCTGCGTATCTATGCGCCTGCGACCCATGCAATCGTGTTGCTGACCTCTGGCCGCAGACGCCGCGAGATTTATTGAATCAATGCCGCGTA
This sequence comes from Blastocatellia bacterium, assembly GCA_035575515.1. Taxonomy (GTDB): domain Bacteria; phylum Acidobacteriota; class Blastocatellia; order UBA7656; family UBA7656; genus DATLXU01. Next base: position 27,138 of record DATLXU010000015.1, on the reverse strand, counting down.
CCTATCGAGCAGCGGCAGCAGCGTGTCGCGGTCGGCGGAAGGTAGCATGAAGGCTACGCGCTCGACCCCCGCGCGCTCAAGCTCATCAATTGCAGCGCGTTCGGGCTTTGCGCCGAAGATTGAGACGGAGATTGATGCGGGATCGCGCCCGGCTTCTTCCGCGCGCTTGCGAAGCTCGGCTATCCTTTCGGCAGGTCTTTCGAGTCGCGCGCCAATCGGCATCCACCCGTCGCAGTATTCAATCACGCGATCAAAAGTCGTTGGCCCGTTGCCGCCCATGATGATGGACGGGTGCGGTTTCTGCACGGGCTTAGGGTCAGACCATATCTTATCGAAGTTGACGAACTCGCCGTGAAACTCGGCTTCTTCTTTCGTCCAGATTTCTTTCATCGCAAGCACGCGCTCGCGCAGCACTCGCCATCGCTTCTTGAAATTGGTCCCGTGATTCTCCATCTCTTCGGCGTTCCAGCCGCCGCCTATGCCGAACAGGAATCTGCCGTTCGATAGATAATCGAGGCTTGCGACTTCTTTGGCCGTAGTGATCGGGTCGCGCTCGATCAAAAGGCATATGCCCGTCGCGACTTTCAGTTTTGTTGTAGCCGCAGCGGCAGCCATGAGCGCGACGAACGGATCGTGCGTGTGCCAGTACTCTTTGGGAAGGTCGCCGCCGCCGGGATAAGGGCTGCGACGGCTGGCGGGGATGTGCGTGTGCTCAGGCAGCCAGAGCGATTCAAACCCGCGCGCTTCCATTTCGCGCGCAAGCTCGTCGGGGCGTATGGCGAAGTCGGTTGCGAAAAAGCTTATGCCGTAAAGCATCAATGCCTCCTGGTTTGAATTGCGAGAATGAGCGAATGATACATTGAGGTGAGCGGCCTTCGCCAGCCCGTCGGGGAAGGAGCGCCGATTGAAGGCGCAAGAGTCGCGAGCAGCCAACCGAGGATTAATTGAGGATGGAGATATTCAATCCGCCAAAAATCGAGACTTAGATTCTGACACAACCGGCCTGATTTGATTCCAGCCCAGCCAATAAGTTTCAATCCGCTAATAATCGCGTCTTCGATTCTGACGGTTTAGAGCTTTACTTCGCCCGACAACAAAGCAACTGGAAACCGCCGCAAGGCGTCTGCCAAATAGACCCTTTGCCCGCTCTCAATCGCTTCGCCAGTAAAATCATTGCGCCACGCGCCAGGCCCGCCCGCCGGAATCTCTACGCTCGTCTCCTCCCAAACATCCTTCCCAAAGGGATGCTCACTCATTTTCACCACCGAAGCAACAAGTCGCGGGGCGATTGTCACCGACCATCGCTCGCCCAGCCGCCTTGCAAACGCGACTACGTTTTCGCTTCGCTTGCCCGTTGCTTTCAGCGGTATATACTCGCCCGCGTCGAATAATTCTTTGTCGCGATTGCGAGCCGCAAGCGCGCGGCGAATTGTGAACATCTTTATCCGCCCGTCTTCTTTTGTGCGAAGAAGCTCGTCTATCAAATTCTTCACGCACGATTCTTCTTTCTCTCTTATCTCACCAAGCAACGCTTCGCGCTTCGCGTAATCAACTGCGCGGCGATTGTCCGGGTCAACCAGGTTCAAATCCCATAGCTCGCTCCCCTGATAAAAATCGGGCAGGCCGGGCGAGGTTATCTTCAACAAAACCTGCGACAGCGAATTGAACACGCCATAGTGCGCGACCATTCGCTGAAAAGGGATGAAGCTCTCCAGAAATTCATCTGACGCAAGGACAGCTTCGGTGAATTCAATCAACGCCGATTCGTATTCTGTGTTGTTGTCCAGCCAGAAGGTGTGGGTCTTCGCCTCGCGCGCAGATTTTATAATGTACTCTTTGATTCGAGCGGCGAACCCCTCGCGTTCGCCTTCGTCAAACGGGTACGCGCCCACGAGCGTTTGATAAAGAAAGTATTCTCGATTCGCATCCGGCGCTTCTTCGTCATTGACGATCTTCTTGAATCGGCGATTCATCGCCTGCCATTCCTGAATGACCCGCTCCCATTCATCAGGAATTTCCGACAGCACGTTGATTCGCGCCCGCACGTCTTCGCCGCGCTTCGTGTCGTGCGTGGCCGTCGCGTTCATTGCGTGAGGATGCGGCTTGAGCCGCTTCTGATTGAACGAATGAAACTCGTCAACCGTCACGCCGAAGCGCGCGGGGTCGCCGCCGACTTCGTTCAAAGAGACAAGCCGGTTGTAAACATAAAAGGTTGTGTCTTCCAGCCCTTTGGCCATCAGCGGGCTTGTGAACTGCTGAAACCGCATCACGAATCGCAGCCACATCCGCTTGTCGTCTTCTTCGAGATAGTCGGGATAATCGAGCGTCAACACGCTCTGCAAAAAATCGAGCGCGCGGCTAAGCAAGGGATTTCGCGCCTTTGCTTTTTCGATGGCGTCTTCGATGTACGCGCGGTCGCGCTCTTCAATCTCGCCTCCCGCGATGTAAGTGCGATATACCGGAAAGACTGCGGCTGTTTCGGCAATCGCACCGTTGAGGGCTTCCCACGCCAGATCAATCGCCTCGCGCGTCGTGGCCGAGATGTTCTTGAGCAGGGAAGTGAGATTATCGAGATCGCCTGTGAGGTGTCGCTCGATGATGAGCTTCTTTTTTTCGTAGAGCAGATCGGCGTAAGGGGTCGCCTCGCCGCCGAATCGCTCGTAAATCTTTTGTAGCCGCTCACCGTTTCGCGAATCAACGAAAAGCCCGTTGACCCAGTTCAAAAAGTCGTAGCCCGTTGTGCCTTCAACCCGCCACGCGCGCGGAAGATGTTCGCTCAACTCAAGAATCTTTTCGACGACGATGAACGCGTCGCCCGCCTCGCGCTTGAGCCGCGCAAGATACTCTGTCGGGTTGTAAAGTCCGTCAACGTGATCAATGCGCAGGCCGTTGATCTTTCCTTCGCGCAGAAGGCGCAGCGCGAGACGATGAATGAACTCAAAGACGCGCTCGTCTTCCATTCGCAGCGAAATCAGCTCGTTGATGTTGAAGAATCGCTGGTAGTTTATCTCTTTCGTCGCGACGCGCCAGTAGGTCAGTTGAAACCATTGCTGCAACAGCAGCTCGTGCAGCAGGTCAACGTCGCGGTTGAAAGCCACAACCGATTCGTCAATATAATCGCGAATCTCTGCGTCGTTGCGATACAGTTCCGAAAGCGCATCCTGCGCCAGAACCAATTGCGCGTTTCGCGCCTCCGCGTCGCCTCCATCGAGATCAAACGAGAGGCTGTTGAGGATCGCCGCGATGCCCAGCGTCTTGACGAAGCCGGGATGCTCCGCGCCCAATCGCTCCTTCAATTTATCGAGCTGGTGCGCGATGATGAACCCGTAAGATTTGATGCTGAGCGGATAGAGGGTTTCGTAATAGCGAATCGCGAAGCGGCCCGCCTCGCATTCAAGCCTCAACTCGCCGCTCTCTAAAGTCTCGCCGTAGGGCTTTCCCAGAAATGGCGCGATGACTTTGCCTCGCAGGTTTTCGCGCATGTGCTCCCAGTCAATGTCGAAAAAGGAGAAGTAACGCGAGGCCCGACCCTTTTCGAATATGTCCATCAGCATCAGGTTCGCGCTGTCATAAGCCATGTGATTCGGTACGAAATCCTGCAGCCACGTCATGCCGTGACCATGAACGGTTTCAATGAGCGCGTCGAAATCTCCTTGCGAGCCAAGCTCCGGGTTGAGCTGATTCGTGTCGGCAACGTCATAGCCGTGCGTGCTGCCGCGCCGCGCCTTGAAGATTGGCGAGGCATAAACGCACGTTATGCCTAGCTCGGCAAGATAGGGAATTATCCTTTGAGCGTCCTTGAAACCGAAGCTCGGATTGAATTGAAGCCTGTATGTTGCCGCAGGGATGCGCATCAATAGCTCCTCACTCGAAGGTATTGACTCAGGCTGTCGAAATGCTCAAGCCAGTTGCGCGCAGCTTCTTCGCCTCGCTCTGCACGCTCGCGCATCTCGCCGGAAAGGCTGCGGCCAGCATAGAACAAAATGTTTTGAGCTTTCCATAAATCGTATTCGAGTCCGAGCGGCTCAAGCGCCCTGAGCGTCGTCTCGATGCGCTCAAGCAATGATGCGTCTTCCGTGTCGCCATCGAATTGCTCCATCAGCGCGCGCACCTTTCGGCTTGCGACGTATCCGAGCGTCGTGCGGTCAATCTCAAATCCCCATCGCCGCGCCGCTGTAACCAGATCGCCAAGCAGATCGAGATTCAAGGTTTCTGCTTCAATCGCGTTCCGAAGGTCTGCGTTGATTGTAAACTCAGCCGTCATCATTAGCGCCTTCGGAATGGGCGTGTGAAGCTCGCGCATCGCCTGCATGACGGGATAGTGATGGTCGTAGATGCGGCGGAACGAGCCTTCGATCTCTGTGAGCGTTGAGGCGAGTATGCGGCCCCAGACTTTTCGCTGCTCGTCGCGGAACAGATGCCACAGCGAATAGTTGTGCGTCTCGAAATGCTTATCCATCAATCGAATTATTTCAGCGAGGTCGCTCCTCGAAAACGCTTCCTTGATCTCCTGCCGCATAGCTTCAAACGCTTCTTCGCCTGCAAACTCGCGCACGCCGCCGAGCAGGTTGTGATCTCCAAGATGCAGCACGGCAAACGTGATTGTGCTTTCAGCAGAAGTGACGTTCGACCGCAGATGAGCCTTCCCCGTTGCCAGACGCTGGCGGCCCGCTTCGTCAATGTCGAGCAGCTCTTTCGTTGCGTTGTAAGCGTAGATGGTCGTCGTCTCAGGATAATCTTCAAACAGCGACGACACGCCGTAGTGCGCGCCTACTCTTAGCAGGTCGACCATCATCGGCTTGACGAGCGTTTCGTAAACTCGCGCGCCGTTCGCTTGCTCAGGGACGTTGCTCGGCGCGCGCTCGATTCGTTCCAGAAACTGAGATTCAAGCGATACGCCCGTGACTTTCTCAGCGAGCTGAATCGCTCGCGCCGCATAAGCAATCACCTGAGTCGTTTCAAGCCCGGAAATCTCGTCGAAGAACCAGCCGCAGCTCGTGTACATCAGCATCGCGTGGCGCTGCATTTCCAACAGCCGCCAGATTTTCACCTCGTCCTCGTTTGCAATCTCGCGCACGGCGTAATTTGATAAGAAAGCGGCGACGTTCTCGCGCCCGCGATCAAGGATGATGTTGATGTAATCGTCGCGCGCTCGCCACGCATCACTGAGATACTTGCTTATCTCTCGTTCATAAATCGGCGCAAGCTCATCGCGCAGCCAGTCGAGCGCATCGCGAAGCGGCGAGCGCCATTCCTGCGTCCACCCTTCGCGGCCAGTGCTGCACCCGCAGTTGCTTCGCCATCGCTCGATGCCGTGCGCGCAACTCCACGAAGTGTTTTCGATTATCTCGACCTCGTGCGTCGGCGGAAATTTTTCAAGGTGCTCGCCGTAGATCGTAATTCGCGCGAGGTTGTTCGATTCAATATAGTGCAGGCAATATCCGAGAGCCATATCGCCGTGACGATGATGGTGGCCATAGGTCTCGCCATCGGTCGCTATGTGAACAAGTTGCGTCTGTTCGCCTTCAACGAACGCACCCAACAGCCGATTGGCGAACTTCTCGCCGCTCGTCAGCAATCCGCCGAATGCAATGTCCTGCGAAATCGGGCCGTCATAAAAAAAGAGGTTGATGGTTCTTCCAGACGGCAGTCGGCACAGGTAAGGCATCTTCGGATCAACGCGCGCGCCCGAAACGTCGCGCCACCGCTTGCCGATCTTTCGCACGCGTCCCGCCTGTCGCGGCGCAAGGATGGTGAAAAGAATCTCCTGCTCGGCCAATGCTTCGAGCGTCGCAATATCGAGGGCAGTTTCGGCAAGCCACATCCCTTCGGGCCTGCGGCCAAAGCGGTGCTCAAAATCGCGTATGCCCCAGATTACCTGCGTCCGTTTATCTCGCGCGTTTGCGAGCGGCATAATCATGTGATTATAGACTTGGGCCAGGCCTGAGCCGTGACCTGAGAAATTCTTCATGCTCTCGCGGTCAGCTTCGATTATTGCGTTGTAAACATCGGGCGCGTGGCGTTCCATCCACGACAAGAGAGTGGGCCCGAAATTGAAGCTTATCTTTGAATAGTTGTTTACGATGTCAATGATGTTGCGGTCGGGATCAAGTATGCGAGAAGCGGCATTAGGGCCATAGCATTCAGCCGTGATGCGCTCGTTCCAGTCGTGGTGAGGATAAGCTGAGTCCTGTAGCTCGACCTCTTCGAGCCAGGGATTTTCTCGCGGCGGTTGATAGAAATGGCCGTGAATGCATATATAACGATTCATTGTGTCTCCATCTTGTAAAGTAAAAGACCGGTTTGTCACATAGTCAATTCGCGTTCCTCAGCCAATCGAAATTCGATGGTAAACGCAAAGATAGCGGGCAGAGACAATAAGCCGTGCCCTAGGTATGTTTATAGGCGAATGGTCTTTTTGAATAGTGCTCCATCATTTTCCCCTAATCAACGTGTGAGTGATTTTAAACGCGCCAGTATTGTGCCAAGTTCGTACATTGATGAGCAAGTATTGCTCATCGCCATTTTATCTTGTGGCAATAGAATCTCAGTCGTACAAGGGCAGGTTGTTTCTCTGATTATTGAGAAATGGCGTGATGTATAAAAGATAAACACCCGGTCCCGCGTCGCAATGTTTCTCTGGCTCGTGGAGTTGGCGACGCGAGCCGGGTGATCTCGGGGGCGGCAGGTTGCAAGCGCCTCGTTGTTGTTCAGAGCGTTATGGCGCTTGCAACCTGCGCTGGGTGGAATGCAGCTTCAAATTAATTCCTATCCCCTGAGCCATGCATTCCACCGCATATTCTGCATTGAGTCGGCGGCTCCGTGTTATCAACTTCGTGATGCACGGGCTTGAGCGTGCGCAGGTACGCATATATCGCTTTCAGATCATCATCGGTCATGTTGCGAAAGTATCCCCACGGCATGACCGAATTGAGCTTGCGAGCCTTCACCGCTCCTGTTCGTATCGTTTGGATGAACAGGTTCTCATCGAAATACGATATACCAGATGCGTCTTGCGTAAGGTTCTTGCTTGCGACCTTGCCCCAGGGACCGTCGAGAACAAATCCGCCGCCGAATTCCAATCCCGCCAGCGGCTCGCCTTTCGGTCCCATTGGCGTGTGGCACGCAGCGCAATTGCCAATCGTCACGAGGTACTCGCCGCGCTTCACAGGGTTGGACCGGTCAGGAGCCGCAACCCGCGTCGTCAACGGCTGAGGCGGAGGCAGCATCGCTTTCACTTCATCGGGCAACTGCGTCGTCGGAACTTTATTGCGCACAGCAGGTATCGAGCGAATGTAGGCGATAACCGACGCGAGGTCTTGATCAGACATATTCCTGAATTGCATATAAGGCATGAGCGGGAACAGCCTTCGCCCGTCGTGGCCTATGCCTTCGCGAATCGCGCGAGCGAACATCTCATCGGTCCACGTTCCCGCGCCCGTCTCTTTGTCGGGCGTAATGTTAGGCACATAAAGGAACGGCAGAACCGGCTCAACCCATTTTTGTCCTGCGCCCTTCTTTCCCGCGATGGGTTGCGCGCCCGGCGCTTTCCAGTCGACTTCTGAGTGGCACATAAAGCAATGAGCCACGTTCTCAACGATGTACTTGCCGCGTTCGAGCCTCGCGGGCGTAGGCGTGCAATCAATCTGAACTGGCACGCCTTCGTTGGCTATCTGTTCGAGTTGTGATTGCTCCTGCTCGAAACCAGCGAAATCGCTCCTCTTGCTACACCCATTGATGACCAGAATCGTACCCGCGAAGACTGCAATAGCAATCATCGCCGCAATTCGTTTTGCTCTCGTCCAATGAGCCATAATCGAGCTTCCTCCTAAAACTATCCTCAAATCTGTTGTGAGTTTAATCTGAACACGAAGGCTCAATCATGAAAGTGCGGTGACGAAACGGTTACGAAATGGTTACGAACTGCGACGCGGAGACGCGGCGAATATATGGTTTATCTATGTTGGATGATCCGAGCGGTGACAATCAATCTCGCCGCGTCGTCGTGTTCACGCGTCGTGTTTATTCTTCACGTATAGTGTTTCGTGCGTTTGTGGACGGGAGCGATGAAGCGGTAGCCGCGACGATGGAACGTCTCGATGAAGCGAGCTTCTTTCGCATCATCGCCGAGCGCGTGTCGAGCCTGCGAGATTGCTTTTTTCAAGACGCTGTCTGTAGTGAAGACGTCGGGCCATACTGCTTCAAGGAGTTCGTCCTTAGTGACCACGCGCCCGGTGTTCTCTGCCAGATAGCGCAGAACTCGAACGGCCTGCGGCTCAAGCGGCACGACAGCGTCTTCGCGATAGAGCAGGTCAACATCCGCTGGTATGTGAAAGGGAGGAAAGCTGATTATTTGCTGTGATGACGGCCCGCGCGAGCGTTGTGTTTCACTCGTTGAGCTTTGAGACTTGCCGAGCGCGGCGAGTTCTACTTCGTCGAGCAACGAGAATTTCAGAATGTGATTGCCGATTCTGATTCTGTCTGAATCAAACAACTGCGCCTGTTCGACGATGCGCGAGCCGTTCAGGTAAGTCCCGTTGGTTGACGACAGGTCTTTGATGAAGTATTCGATATTTCCGCTTACGGATGCGGCCCGAATAATTTCTGCGTGAAGGCGCGAAGCTACCTCATCCTTCAAGACTATATCGGCCTGCGCGCCGCGTCCAATCACGTTTCTCTCGTTCTCGATGGGCAGCGCAAGGCCGATGGATTCTCCCTGCAAGATGACGAGCGCAGCGCGTTTCGCGCCCGCAGGCATCGGCTCTTCGTCTTGCAGTTGAATTGTCGAATCAATGTCGTTCATCGCAGTGCGACCTTTCGCGCCAATATACCAACCATAATTAAAAACGGGCAAATTCAACGCCGCGTTTGAGCCGAAACTATATTTCAAACGGGCTGACGGCGAACGGCAACGCCATTGCCCTGAATGTATGGCTCGCCGTAGCGAATTACAGGAACGCCCTCAACTATGACGTGATGAATTCCTTTCGGGTACTGCTTCGAGTCTTCAAAAGTGGCGCAATCAATCACCTCTCGCGGGTCAAAGACGACAAGATTCGCCCGCGCGCCGTCCTCTATCCGCCCATAACCTTTAAGCTGAAAAGTTTCCGCAGCAAGCCCGCTCATTTTGCGCACGGCCTCTTCAAGCGTCAACAGATTCTCCTCGCGCGCATAGCGACCGAGAATGCGCGGGTAAGTGCCGTAGGCTCGCGGGTGCGGCTTGCCTCCGAGCAATCCATCAGTGCAGACATTGACATAAGGCTCGCGCATGATCTTTCTCACGACATCTTCCGATTGGCTGAATGAAATCATCCCCACGCCCATTCGCTCTTCAAGCAGCAGGTCGAACGCGAACTCAGCCGCCATTTCTTCGCTCGCCTTCACAGTTTTGCGTGCGAGGGCCGCAGCATCAGCGAGACTCTTGCCGACGTATTCAGCATGGCGGCCCGAAGGAACGTCAGAGATGATTATTCCTTCCGGTCCCGACCACTTCCAGAAGTTATCCCAAGTCGAACGCTCGTGGCTGAGCATAGCGTCGCGCATCTTGTTTCGTTCTTCTGAACTCGCGAGCCGTGCGAGCGTTTCATCAACTCCGCCAGCGTGCGCCCAGGGAGGGATTATCGCTCCCATCATCGTAGAGCCTGCGATGTAAGGGTACTGGTCTGCTGTAAGCCGCAAGCCTTCGCGCTGCGCCCGGTGAATCATCTCAAGCACGCGGTCAATCACGCCCCAGTTTTCGCGCCCGGCGACTTTGAAGTGCGAGATATGAACCCGCGCGCCTGATACGCGGCCTATCTCGATCATCTCCGCTACGGAATCTTCAAGATAATCGCTCTCGCTCCGCATGTGAGCGACGAATATGCCGTCGAATTCTCGAACGGCGCAGGCAAGCTCAATCAATTCCGATGTGTCGGCGTAACAGCACGGCGGATAGATCAGCCCTGTTGAAATGCCGAGCGCGCCTTCGCGCATCCCTTGACGAATTAGCTCTTGCATCGCGGCAATCTCGTCGCGCGAAGCGCGGCGGTCTTCCATCCCCATAGCGTGGAGCCTCACCGCGCCATGCGGAATCAGGTATGCGCAATCAATCGAGGGTCGCGCCCGCTCGACTGCTGCGAGGTATTCGCCGACCGTTTGCCAATCCCACTGACGATTCAATCGCCCGTCGAGTCCCGCAAGCTGACGCTCCAGTTGCGCGCGGTCGCTTGCTTTGTGAGGCGCAACTGACAATCCATCCTGGCCGAATACTTCGAGCGTGATACCCTGACGAATCTTCATCGGAAGCTCAGGCTCGGTCATCACGCGAATGTCTGAATGCGAGTGCGTATCAATGAAGCCGGGCGCGACGGCAAGCCCTTTGCAGTCGAGTTCTTCCATCCCGTGCAGCGCACCTTCAGCGTCAATCGCAAGGATATAGTTTCGAGCGAGGGCAACGTCTCCATAAATCGGCGGGCGACTCGTGCCATCAACGATCAAAGCGCGTTTCAGTACAAGCTCCGCTCTTTTCATCCTTCTTTTCTCACGGGAGCGCACAATTCAAGATCGTGGCCATCGGGGTCGGAAAAGTATATTGACCGGGCGGGCATCCATTCGTGAAAGATTGGTCCTTCAACTTCAACCCCGCGCTTGCACAGCATCGCCGCCGCGCGCTCGATGTCGGCTTCCTCAACCGTAAACGCAAAATGTTGCGTGGGCCATTCGCCTTTATCTTCCTGAAGCACAACCAGGCCAGCCGCACCGCCCGCGCGCAGAAAGAGCCAGTTGCGCTTTTCATCTCGAAGCCCTTCTTCCAGTCCGAGAACGTCGCGGTAGAACCTCTCGGCCCGCGCAAGCTCTTTGACGCGAATCGCAATCTCGTATACGCCGCGTATCGGTAACATTGAGCCTCCGTTTCTCTCTATTGAATCAATGCTTGCTCACGCCTTCGTACATTGTATAATGCCGCAGTCAATTTGCAATTCGCTTTCGAGGAATAATTATGACTGATACTTTCAATCGCGTTGCGCTCTACCTTCAGGATAAACACCCATTGCGCGATGCTATCGAGTACGTTCGCTATGCGGAGGCGCGCGGCTTTGAAGCCGTGTGGCAGGCTGAATCTCGATTGGTGCGCGATGCGATAGTTCCGATGGCCGCTTATGCTGCGACGACCGAGCGAATCAAAATCGGCTCAGGCGTGATTAATAATTGGACGCGCAACGCCGCGCTTGTTGCCGCGACTTTTTCAACGCTTGATGACCTCGCGCCGGGAAGAATTCTCTGCGGGCTTGGCGTGTGGTGGGAGCCGCTCGCATCAAAAGTCGGAGTCAATCGCCGCAAGCCCGTTCAAGCCATGCGCGAAACGGTTGAAGTCGTGCGCCGGTTGCTTGCTATGGAGAAGGTCACATTCAAAGGCGAATTCGTTCAGGTCGAAGATATAGAGATTGACATCGTTCACGGCGACCGCTCACCGAAAGACGTGCCGATTTATATCGGAGCTACCGGAATGAAGATGATGGAGCTTGCGGGCGAAGTGGCCGACGGCGTGCTGCTTAATTATCTGGTCTCGCCCGCATACAACCGCGAAGCGATGGAGCATCTGAAGATAGGAGCAAACAGAGCGAATCGCTCGCTCGACTCGATTGACCGCCCACAGTTGATAGTCTGCTCATTAGACGAAGACCGAGCGCGCGCTCTCGATAACGCTCGCGAGCTGGTCACTCAATATCTTGGCCAGCAGTCGCACATAATGAAAGCTAGCGGCGTGAGCCAGGATTTACTTGACGAGATAGGCAGGGTCCTCACGTGGCCTGCCGAAGAGCAGCAGATCCGCGAGGCGATGAAGCTTGTTCCTGATGATGTTGTGCAACTCATCACGGCATCGGGCACGCCCGATGAGTGCCGCGCGAAAGTGCGCGAATATATAGAGGCGGGCTGCACCTGCCCCGTGCTTTATCCGTTGGGCGATGACGTGCGCGAGATGATTGACGCTTTCTCATAAAAGAGATGATGAACGGGTAGATTAACGCTTAAGGACTGTTGGTCATTTTATCACTTCCCACAAAGCTGATCGTACATATCAGGCCGACGGTCGCGGTAGAATTGCCAGTGCGTGCGCACTTCTTTTATCTCATCTAAATCAAGGTCGGCCACGATAAGCTCATCTTTGTCTTCGCTGCCTTTAGCGAGGATGCGCCCGTCGGGGTTGCAGAAGTAGGATGAGCCGAAGAACTCGCCGATGTTCCATGGCGCTTCCGTGCCCACGCGATTGATCGTCCCGACGAAATATCCATTCGCAACGGCGTGCGCGCGCTGCTCAAGCTCCCATAAATAATCCGCATGGCCTTTGGTCGTCGCCGACGGAATGAAAACTATCTCAGCGCCGTTCAATCCGAGCGCCCGCGCGCCTTCGGGGAAATGGCGGTCATAGCAGATGTAAACCCCGACTCTTGCGTACTTGGTTTCAAAGGTCGGAAAGCCCGTATTGCCCGGCGTGAAATAGAACTTCTCCCAAAATCCCGGCAGACAGTGCGGTATGTGAGTCTTGCGGTACTTGCCCAGATATTTGCCGTCAGCGTCAATCACCGCAGCCGTGTTGTAATAAACGCCCGTCATCTCTTCTTCATATATCGGCACGACCATTGCCATCTTGTGTTGCTTGGCGATCTCCTGCATCAATCGAGTCGTCGGGCCATCGGGTATGCGCTCGACAAGATCGTACCAGTGCGGGTTCTGCTCGGCAGGGAAGTACGGGCCGTAAAATAGCTCTTGCAGGCAGGTAATCTGAACGCCCTTCTTCGCAGCCTCTTCGATCATCGCGATATGCTTGTCAATCATCGCGCGCTTGATCTTTTCAATAGGGCTTTCGGCTGGCTCTGCATTAGCAGCTTGAATAAGACCGCATCTCACAACATTCGGCATAAAATAATTCTCCTCTGATTCGTATTTAAAATTCACCAGCGCATCAATCGAGCGATGGTCTGCACCGCCGCAGGGTCATCAGGAAATATCACCGGAGTATCCTTTGTGCGCACGAAGCGATCCCCGACTCGGCGAGCCATCACCTTCACGGGACAGCCACACGCGCTGTAGATAAACGTGACCTCGCGCTCTGTCCCGTCAGCCCAGATTGATTTCACGGGCTGGCCGAGTTCTTTCACGTTCGCATCAAGCACAGAGGCAGGATTGTTCGATCCATCAACCGTAAACGACCTGCCGCCGCCTGCATCAATTAGAATCGTCAACGATTTCGGAGGCGACACTTGCGTCGTGGGCAGTATGCGGCTGTGCCAGAGGACTTCTCCCGTGCGTTTGAATATCAGCATCCCTATGCCGGGCTTTTCGCTGCTCACGTGCATGGACATGTGAAGCAGCTTGCCGTCTGGCGTAGGCTCGCCGTAAGCGTCGAGTATGGCGAACGTTCGTGTGTTCGTTCCGTCGTCTGTCTTGTAGCAGCGCTCAACCTGAGTGATCGCCTCCGCGATGCTCGGCACGCGCCCGCCGAAATTCAACTCAACCGTGACCATCACAGCCTTGTTGACTTCCATCGTCTCTTTCGGAGCCGTGCCCTTTGCCAGCGCATCGGCGCAAGACTGCGATGCGGGCGGAGCAGGTGCGCCAACCGGATTATTATTTAAGGCCGCCTGTGGGCTGCTGCCGCTTGATTGACCGGCAGACGGCATTTGAGATGAGTTGCTCTGCGGCGCTGACGAACAACCTGCGAGCGAAATTGAAACAATAGCGAAGGCAATAACTGTTATGCGCAAGATGAGCAGACGCGGCTGCCGCGTGTTAGATTGATGATAACGGTTGATTGTTCGTGGCATACCGCTTTCCGATTCAGAATAAAATCAGCAACCTTCGATTTATTCCCTGAAGGCCAGAAAACAATACCAAAGGAGAACAAAGCAGAGCAACGCATGGTCAGCAATGAATTATTGTTCGGAATTGTTCAGAGGCTAAAGCTCGCGCAGCTTATCCCATAACTTCTTGCTTGCCCTGCGCGCTTCTTCGTAGAGATGGTCGAATGCCGACTGTCTGTCTCTGATGATGAATCGCCCGTTAACCATCACGCCTTCTACCGAAGCGGAACTAAGGCCGAAGGCGAAGTGCCACGCGAGATTTTCAGCCGTGATCGGCGTCGGCGAATCATAATCAAGCACTACAAGGTCAGCCGCCGCGCCCGGACTTAACGCGCCAAGCTTGATGGCGAACATCTCAGACGCTATCCGCTGATTATTTGCGAGCACGTGTGCCCAGTAATCAGCGCCGAACCTAGCACCATTATCGCGGCCTTTGAAGAAAGCGAACCGCGATTCGTCAAACATATCGCTGCCGATGCCATCCGTTCCGAGCAAGACTCGTTCGCCAAATTTTTCAACGGGCGCGTAACCGACCTGATTATTCATATTCGAGCGGGGATTGTGCGCGAACCACGCGCCCGCCTCGCGAGCTATCTCTATGCTTTGGTCATCAAGATGTATGCCGTGCGCAAGGATCGTCTTATTGTTGAGCGCGCCATGCTTCGCCAATCGTTCGACCACGCCTATTCCGTACTTTGAGCGCGCGTCTTCAACGTCGCAGAAATCTTCCGCCGCGTGGATGTGAATTCCTGCTTCAAACTGGCGCATCAAACGCGCCAGGCCATCGAGGGATTCATTCGAAAGCGTGAACGAAGCGTGCGCTCCCGCCATCGCTCGAAAGAGTCCCACCTTACTCTCCTCACCTTGTTTGTTGCTTGACCGGCTCACCCAATCAAGGAAAGCGCGATTCTCATCCAAGCCTTCATTGCGCTTGCGCGAGCCGCCGCGATCAGTTACTTCATAACAGAGCACTGCGCGCAAGCCCACTCTTTCAATCGCTTTGCGAACGATTTGGAGCGAGCCTTTGATATGCGACGGCGAAGCGTGATGATCGAACAGGCAGGTAGTTCCTGCGCGAGCGGCATCCATCGCGCCCGCCATCGCGCTCCAATAGATCGTCTCTTGATCAAGCGCGCGGTCCAGCCGCCACCAGACCAGTTCAAGAATCTCTCTGAAATTCTGAGGCGCACGAGGCGGCGCGGGCATGCCGCGCGCGAGCGCCGAATAAAGATGCGTGTGCGCGCAGACCATGCCCGGCATGACAAGTTTGCCATTAAGATAAATCACTTCATCACCTGCGCGAGGCTCAAGCTGCGCGCCACGCTCGGTGATCAATTCGCCTTCAACGCGCAAGTTTTCTTGTTCGACTCTGGGTGGATCAAGCGTGATTAAAATTGCGTCTCTAAGCAGGTAAGGCATGGCATGTTAGTTGTATCAATACAATCAGGTCTAAAAGCTCACATCATCGTAGATTTCTGCTATTGGCATAGTCAAGCCGACCGATTTCAGGCGCAATTCACCTTTGGGGTCGAGTGTGTGCAGCCACCAGTGGCCTTCTCTATCGCGTGCATAGAATTCGACCTTCACTTCATCCTGCGCAATTAAAACATATTCACGCAGGCTGTCGAGCTTTTGATAAGCAAGCAGCTTTTCTCTGCGGTCAGTCACCGCAGTGCTTGGCGAACTGACTTCTATAATCAAGCATGGGCGAGTCTTGAAATAATCTCCTGTGTCCTGCGGGTCACGGGTCACAACAACGTCGGGACAATAAAAAAAGTCGATCGCTTCGATATAAACCTTCATATCGGATATGAAGACACGGCAAGGACCGCCGCGCAAATGAGCGCGCAGCCTGGAAAACATATTCCCAGCAATAATGTTATGCGTGGCACTTACGCCCGCCATAGCATAAACCTGTCCGGCAAGATACTCGTGGCGCACATCGCTGCTCTTTTCGTTTTCGAGATACTCTGCAACGCTGACTGTTATCAAAGGTAGAGAACTCATACCGCCCTCCTTACCGGAGTCCTGTGCTGTTTGGCTAGCCTTTCACAATTCTACTTTGCGCACCGGCTAACTCAAACAGTGATTTCGCGTGACGTTTGCTTCAAGCCTTCGATCAACTCGTTTATATCTGGCCGAATGCGCAACGGCTCTCTCACAGAACGCCGCGCCGTCTCGATGTCTTTCAACCCGTTGCCCGTGAGCATCAGCAACACGCGCTCGTCAGATTTAATCGCGCCGCTCGATTGCATCTTCTTAAATCCCGCAAAAGGGGCCGCAGCCGCAGGCTCAACAAACACGCCAGTCGTGCGCGCAAGCTCCGAAATGCTTGCGATTATCTCTTCATCGCTCACCTTCACGCCGCAGCCCTTAGATTCTCGAATCGCGCGGATTGCTTTAGTCGCATCGCGCGGACGGCCTACGTTGATGCTGTCGGCAACCGTGTGGGCCGGGCCTTCGCGCAAACAGCCATCGCCATTTGCCGCGTCAACGATTGCCGATGCAGTTTCAGATTGAACGCCTATCAACTGAGGTCGCCGTTCAATAAATCCCAACTTGAAAAGATCACAGAAGCCTTTCCACAATCCCCCAATGATGCAGCCGTCGCCCACGCCGACAAAAACCCTGTCGGGAACATTCCAACCGAGTTGCTCGGCTATCTCAAGCGCGGCAGTCTTTTTGCCTTCGGCCATAAACGGGTTGAACCCTGTGCTGCGCTGATACCAGTTAAATGTTTTGGCAGCTTCGATGCAAAGATCATAAGCCTCGTCGTAGCTGCCTTCGACAAGCGCGACAGTGGCGCCATAGATTTGCAATTGAGCAATCTTCGCAGCCGGAGCGTAGGTCGGAACAAATATCACAGATTTCATCCCGACGCTCGCGCACATTCCTGCGAGCGCGCTTCCAGCATTGCCCGATGAGGCAGTGGTGATAACCTGCGCGCCCATTTCGCGCGCTTTGACTACGGCCAGCGCGCTCGGACGGTCTTTGAATGAAGCCGTAGGATTGCGCCCGTCGTCTTTTAGCAAGAGCTGTCTGACTGAATACTTTTCCGCCAGCAACTTTGAATCATAAACCGGAGTCCATCCGACTGTGAGCGGCGGCACAGGTGATAAATCTTCAATGGGAAGCAGCGCGCGGTATCGCCACATCGTGAAGTTGCGATCCTCAGCAAGCCCGGCTTTGCTCAACTGTCTCCCAATGCGCTCGTAGTCATACTGTACATCGAGATTGCCGCTGCACTCAGCGCACACGTATTCAACTTCGCCGATGCGAAACTCGCGCGCGCACTCTACGCATTTCAAGCCAATGACGTTCAGGGGTTGGGGCATAAGCTTAATCCCTCTTCGTTAAAGCATTGCGTAACGCATGAAGTTGTTTGCTGAGAGATATAGCTTGTGCCAGAGATATGTTGACCATATCCGGTTGTAAGTACCTTAAGCGCCCAGCGATTTCCATCTGGGTTTGCAATTCTGCTAAAGATGCCTGCGCCATTGAAATGTGGTGGAGGTATACTTTGCTATGCTCTCTCGCATGGCCTTCAGCTATGTTTGAAGGGACGGAAATTGCTGCCCGTCTCATCTGGCTTGTCAGACCATAAGCCTCTTGCGGCGGAAACGTTTGTCTCAAACGATAAATCTCTTCTACCAAATCCTTTCCCGCTTGCCAAACCCCAAGGTCGCGAAAGCTGTTGACGGACATATTTATCAACCCCCCTTTCTTCCCATCCCCCAACCCCTACTCAATGATTTCCCACTTGCTTTGATACTTGTCCAACTGCTCGCGCGTGTAGTCGTCAATTGGATGCTCGCGCTCAGGCGATTCAATATGCTTTGGCGAGCCGCACAACTCAGTCGAAAAGTACCGCTGCCCGGAATCACATATCATTGTGACGATGCGCTTCATCTTCGGATGCTTGCGCGCAAGCTTTATCGCCGCCACTACGTTTGCCCCCGAAGAGATGCCGCAAAATATCCCTTCTTCGCGCGCAAGCCGTCGCGCCATCTCAATTGCTTCATCGGATTTGATGGTTACGATGCCATCGAGAAGGCTCAAATCCAGATCGCGCGGAACAAACCCATCGCCTATCCCTTCGATTTTGTGCTCGCCCCATTCGCGGCGCGATAGCAAAGGGCACTCGGCTGGCTCGCCCGCGTAGAGCTTTATCTTTTTTTTCTGCTTGCGCAGGTAGCGGCCAATGCCCGTGAGCTGCCCGCCCGTGCCTTGAGTCGCAACATAAGCGTCGAGCTTGCCCTTAGTCTGCTCCCAGATTTCAGGGCCGGTTGTTCGATAGTGAGCTTTGATGTTGTCGGGGTTATCGAACTGCGATGGAACCCAGTACTTTTCCGGGTCCTTGTTGCGAATCTCTTCCAGCTTTGCAAGCGCGAGGTCGACGTCGGATTCGCCGCCGGGCGTGTAAACCATCTCCGTCCCGTAGGCCACATCCATCTTCTTTCGCTCTTCGCTCATGCCTTCGGGCATAACGATTATGCACGGATAGCCTTTGACCGCCGCGACGAATGAACAGGCGATGCCAGCGTTGCCTGTGGAGCATTCGAGTATCGTCATGCCTTCGCGCAACTCACCGCGCCGCTCGGCCTTTTCGATCATGTTGAGGTAGATGCGGTCTTTGAGCGAACCTGAAGGGCTGAAGTATTCCATCTTGACGAGTATTTCAGGCTTGATGTCTGCGGTCACGCGGTTGAGTCTAACAAGCGGCGTGAGTCCGATTGTATCGAGGATTGACTTGGCATATTTGCGATTGCGATCCCATTTGAGCATAAATGTCTTCGAGTGAATTCCTTTCTTCTGTATTGAGCCGCTCATTCTCTTACTGCGAGGTCTGCGCTAATGTAGCAAAGAAGCGAGCGCGAAACAAATCCTCTTCCCGGTTGCGTGAACCGTGTCCCGCACTTTATGATGCGCTCGCGTTCAGAGTGATGTTGGGAGGAAGGATTCGTGATTAAGAGAGTCTGCTTTGCTCTTGCGCTGTTGGTTTGCCTGAGCCTCGCGCCGGCAATCGCGCAAGACAACTACCCGCGCAACAGCGCCATTGATGTCATACATTATCTCATTTCGATAGATCTAGATGATTCATCAGACGAAATAAAAGCAACGACGACTATTCTTATAAGATTCAATGAGGATAATGTCAAAGAGATCAGCCTCGACTTTTCGGGGTTTGAAGTGGACTTTGTTGCTCAAGCAGGTTCTTATGAGCCAAACAGAATTAACTATGCGCGCGAGGGCGACAAGCTCAGGATTCCGCTCAAAGGCAACAACAAACGTGGCGACGAGTACTCGATCTTAGTCAAGTATCATGGCCGCCCGACTGACGGGCTTTTTATCAAGAAGAACAAGTTCGGCGACAGGACGATCTTCGCTGACAACTGGCCGAACCGCGCTCACTACTGGTTCCCTTCGATTGATCATCCTTACGACAAAGCCAAAGTTGATTTTCTTGTGACCGCTCCAGCGACTTACGACGTGATTGCAAATGGCGCGCTCCTGACGACCAGCGCCCTGAATGGAAGCAGGATTTGGCACTGGCGCGAAGAGGTTCCGATTCCCGTTTATTGCATGGTGATTGGCGCGACGAAGTTTGCAATAAAATATGAAAACGCATGGAAAGGCTTGCAGCTTTCTTATTATCTTTACTCGAAGGATTTCAACAACGGCCTGAAAGATTATGGCCGCGCCGCGCAGATGCTTGAGTTTTACGCCAACCTCATAGACCCGTTCCCGTATGAGAAGCTGGCTCTCGTTCAATCGTCAACGCGCTTCGGCGGCATGGAGAATTCATCAGCGATTTTTTTTGATGAAAACGCATTCAATGGAAGCGGCAGGCTCGAAGGAACTGTTGCGCATGAGATTGTTCATCAATGGTTCGGCGATTCCGTTACCGAAGCCGACTGGCATCATCTCTGGTTGAGCGAATCATTCGCGCAGTATTTTGGTCACGTATTTTTTGAGCGGGCGGACGGGCGCGACAAATTCGTTCGCCTGATGCTCGAAGACAAGCAGGCTTATCTTGACGCCTATGGCACAAACCCTCGCCCGATTTACGATCCGAGCATCACAAACCTTTTCGATCTGCTGAATCGCAACAACTATCAAAAGGGCGCGTGGGTGCTGCATATGCTGCGGCATTTGATGGGAGACGAGAAATTCTTTGAAGGCATACGCGATTACTATCGAAGCTATCGAGATCGCAACGCGCTGACGATTGATTTCCAGCGCGTGATGGAGCGACACGCGGGCCGCTCGCTCGAATGGTTTTTCAACGAGTGGATTTTTGAGCCGGGCTATCCCGTTTATGACGCGACCTGGTTGTGGGATGTAAATGCGAAGCAGTTGACGTTGCGCATAAGACAGACGCAGGAGAAGACAGTTTTTCAGATGCCTCTCGACGTTGAGATAAAACTTGGCAACACGGCGCGGCGTGAAGTAATCGAGATGAATGAGCGCGAGCAGGTCTTTACGTTCAAACTCGCCGCTAAGCCAACAAGCATCTCGATTGATCCGGATGAATGGGTGCTAAAGGTTTTGAATCTGACTGAAGCAAAATGAGAATAACCGCAGAGTCACCGCAGACACGGAGAAAAGATTTTTAAATTACCTTTGTGTATCCTCTGTGTCTGCGGTGACTCTGCGGTTTGTTTTAAGGAGACAATCCCATGCAAAAACGAGTGATAACAATCCTGCGCGCGTTGCTCGCCGCGTGGCTGATGACGGCGCTTCCGCTCGCGGTTGCGGCGCAATCAAAACAGCCCGCCACATTCGATGTCATCATCAGGAATGGAACCGTCTATGACGGCACGGGCCGCGCGCCCGTTCGCGCTGATGTCGGAATCAAAGGCGACCGCATAGCCGCAATCGGGAATCTCAAATCAACAACCGCGCCTGTCATTGTAGATGCAACAGGACTCGCCGTCGCGCCCGGTTTCATCAATATGCTCTCGCACTCCGAGAGTTCATTGATTGCGGATGGCCGCTCGCAGAGTGAGATTCGTCAAGGCGTGACGACTCAAATCTTCGGCGAATCTTCGATGGGACCTTTGAACGACGAGATGAAACGAAGGCGAGTGAGCGCGCAGGGCGACATCAAAAATGAAATCCCATGGACTACACTCGCAGAGTACCTGATGTATCTGGAAAAGCGCGGCATCTCTCAAAATGTCGCTTCGTTCATCGGAGCGCCGACTATTCGCGAGTACGTCATCGGGCTTGAAGACAAGCCGCCTACGCCTGAGCAGTTGAATCAAATGCGCGAGCTTGTGCGGCGCGAGATGGAAGCGGGCGCGTTAGGAATCACGACGGCTCTAATTTATCCTCCGGCGTTTTTCGCCAGGACCGAAGAGTTGATTGAGTTGTGCAAAGTCGCCGCTCGATACAAAGGCAAATACACGGCGCACATTCGCAGTGAAGGGAATCAGCTCATCGAAGCCGTGCAAGAGACGATTCGCATAAGTCGCGAGGCGGGACTGCCTGCGGAGATTTATCATTTGAAAGCGTCGGGCGAAGCGAACTGGAAGAAGATGGATCAGGTAATCAAGATGATTAATGACGCGCGCCGTCGCGGGGTGAAGATAACCGCAGATATGTACACCTACACGGCTGGCGCGACGGGGCTTGATGCCGCGATGCCGCCATGGGTTTTTGACGGAGGCCGCGAGGCCGCCAACAAAAGGTTGCAAGACCCTGAGACTCGAAAGAAGATCATCGAAGCGATTCGCACGCCGTCCAATGACTGGGAGAATCTTTATCAGCTTGCAGGCTCGCCCGACCGGATTTTGCTTGTGGGATTTCGCACTGAAGCGCTGAAGCCGCTCACGGGGAAGACTCTCGCCGAAGTCGCAAAGATGCGCGGCAAATCGCCTGAAGAGACGATTATGGATCTGGTTTATGAAGACCGCTCGCGCGTCGGGACCGTTTATTTCATGATGAGCGAAGACGTTGTCAAAAAGCAGATGCAACAGCCTTGGGTGTCGTTTGGCTCGGACGCGGCTTCGATGGCTCCCGTAGAGCCTTTCACCCGTTCCAGCACTCACCCGCGCGCCTATGGAAACTTCGCAAGGCTGTTGGGCAAGTACGTGCGCGATGAAAAAGTCATCACGCTTCAGGAAGCGATTCATCGTCTTTCAGGATTGCCCGCGACAAATCTCGAATTAGACCATCGTGGTTTTTTGAAAGTAGGGATGTTCGCTGATGTAGTTGTGTTCGACCCAAAGACGATTGCAGATCACGCGACGTTTGAGAACCCGCACCAGTATTCAACCGGCGTGAAGCATGTCTTTGTCAATGGCGTTCAGGTGCTGAAAGACGGCGAACATACAGGCGCAAAACCTGGTCGCGCGCTGTGGGGGCCGGGCAAGGTAAGGAAAGAAGGGAAAGCGAGCTTGTAGCGATGTTGCCGACCTGCCTCTGAAATCTTAAGGCTCACAGGTCGGCATTTATTCTTTTGAGAGTCAGGGGTTGATGCGTTTGGCAGTAGTTGTGAAGTCGGCTGCTCCGAGCAGGTTGCTGCCGAGGTCGTAAAACTCGGCTGTGCCAGTTCCCTCGTATTCGTCTTCGCCTGTGAGCGTTATGGCGTGCCTTA
The DNA here is from genome assembly GCA_035575515.1 of Blastocatellia bacterium. Lineage (GTDB taxonomy): Bacteria > Acidobacteriota > Blastocatellia > UBA7656 > UBA7656 > DATLXU01. Next base: position 4,695 of record DATLXU010000015.1, on the reverse strand, counting down.
CATTGATTGAGCCGCTCGGCAGGCCATTTTGATCAAAGGTGAAGAAACGAGCTGCTGGCGCAATTTTATCTTGTCCGACTCCGCATAGTTGAAAATTGTCGGGCGCGATGAAGAGATCGCACAGCTACATAGCAGGCTCTATAACGCTCTCAGAGGCGAGCGGCAACTGATCTTCGTAACGGGCGAGCCGGGCATCGGGAAACGACTGTCGTTGAAGCGTTCCTCGCGCGGGTGGCCGCTGACCCGACCATTTTAATCTCGTATCTCGCCCGCCGCCGCGAGCCTGCGCGGTTAATGATAATCGGAACCTACATGCCAGCCGATTTGATGTCGGCTCAACATCCGCTGAAAGCTGTCAAACAAGAGTTGCAGCCTCGTCGCCTGTGCGAAGAATTGCCGCTGCGGTTTCTGAGCGAGCAAATGGTTGCGGATTATCTCGCGGCGCGATTTCCTGCCAACCGCTTTCCGCATGATCTGGCCCGTCTGATTCATCAGCGCACTGATGGCAACCCTCTGTTCATCATCAACCTCATTGATTATTTCCTTGCGAAAGATTTAATTGGCGAAGGAACTTCACAAGCACGTTGCCTGTGACAGTACGCCGGTAATGCTCAGTCGAGCGCAGGTCTGTGATGGGTGAAACCTCTAGCAATATGCTGTGACGGGCCTGCTCGATTAAATCTCGCGTGAGCATTTTACCTGCGAGCACTGATTCCGTGCGGCGCGCGCGAATCACTGTCGGCGCGACGCTTCCGGCGGCAATGCTAATTGATTCAACTATGCCGCCAGCCATCTTTGCTTTCGCGGCCATCACAGTTTTCGATATAGCCTGCGCGCGGCGCGTGCCCACTTTCCAGAAAAAATCGCGTTCGCCTGCTTTCAATTTCGGAATGCGAACGGCGACAACTAATTCGTCAGGCTCAAGCACAGTCTTTCGATAGCCCGTGTAGAACTCGTTGAACGAAATGTGTCGCTCGCCCCTCTGGCTGCCAATCTCAACTTTTGCATCGTAAGCCGCTAGCACGGGGAGCGAGTCGCCTGCGGGCGAAGCGTTCACGATGTTGCCGCCGATGGTTCCACGATTTTGAATCTGAATCGCTCCGATTGTGCGCGACGCTTGAACCAGCGAAGGCGCAAATTGTTGAACGAGCGGCGAGCGAATCAATTGCGTGTAAGTCGTAAGCGCGCCAATGCGCACGCAATCGCCTTCATCCGTTATGCCGCGAAGCTCATCAACTCGCCAGATGTCCAGGAACTCTTTTGCATTAAGCAGGTGAGCGTTCATCAGCACCATCAGGTCAGTGCCGCCTGCGATGACTTTAATCGCGCTGCCGCGTTCGGCCAGTATCGCGTAGGCGTCGGCGAGCGTCGCTGGCGAATGCGCTGTTGCTGTGAGAGGCATGAATTATTACCGTAATCGAGTCTTTGCGGCCTGTTCTATCGCGTCAATAATCTTGACGTAGCCTGTGCAGCGGCAGAGATTTCCCGCAATCGCTTCTTTGATTTCATCTCGCGAAGGATGAGCGTTCACATCGAGCAGCGCGCGAGCGGCGATGAGCATTCCCGGCGTGCAGATCCCGCACTGCGCGCCGCCGCATTCAAGGAAAGCCTGTTGCAACGGGTCAAGCCTTCCATCGCGCGCAAGCCCTTCAACCGTCAAGATGCGCGAGCCGTTCACCTGGCACACGGGCACGAGGCAAGAGTTTATCACCTCGCCGTCAACGATGATCGAGCAAGCGCCGCACTCGCCTTCGCCGCAGCCTTCCTTCGTGCCAGTGAGCCGCAGGTCTTCGCGCAACACGTCGAGTACTCGCTTCATCGGCGGCGTATCCAATTCGCGCGGCGTTCCGTTCACTTGAAATTGAATCTTCATCAATCAATAACCACTATCCTTACTTCCAACGCTCTTTGTAGTCGTTCAGGCGTTATCGGTATCTCGTTGACAAACGCGCCAGTCGCGTTGAATACTGCTGCCGCTATCGCGGGCGCTGCGCCGTCCATTGGAAGCTCGCCAACGCCCTTCGCGCCAAACGGGCCGTGCGGATACTCTTTTTCAACAATGACTGTCTCCATCTCAGGCGCATCGAGTGATGTGGGAATAATATAGTTCGTCAATCGGTTGTTCACTATGCGCCCGCGATTCCATACCAGTTCTTCGAGCAATCCATAACCAACTGCTTGAAGCGTTCCGCCTTCGATCTGTCCCGCCGCAAGCAACGGGTGAATCGCGCGGCCAATGTCCTGGGCGGTCGTTATCTTCACGACCGTGACTTCATACGTGTCCATGTCAACTTCAACTTCGGCCACATCCGCGCCCCACGAATAGACAGGATACGCGTCGCCCGAATACGTCTCATCATCCCATTCAACTGTGGGCGGGTGAGCGTATCGAGCGTAAACGCGCAACTCGCCGTGCTGCGCGAGGTAATCGCGCGCTGTCTCTTCAAATCGCGCGAGCCGCTTTTCATCAGCAATAAGCCAGCCTTCGATAATCTTTATGTCCGAAGTTCCGAATCGTTCAGCAGCAAAGCACAAGAGCTTTTCTTTCACCTCGCGCGCCGCGAGCTGCACGACTCGCCCGACTACCATCGTTGTGCGCGAGGCAACTGTGGGCCCGCTGTCGGGCACGCGCGACGTATCCGGCTCTTCAATCTCAACATCATTGAAATCAACGCCGATTTCGTCCGCGACTATCTGGCAGAAGATCGTTCGCGTGCCCTGACCGATCTCAGTTGATGCTGAGAGAATGCGCGCTCGCCCTTCGGCTGTGACTTCGATGCCCGCCTGAGCTTTCATTTTCGCTTCACCGCTTCCGGTGAATCCCGCGCCGTGAAAGAAGAACGAAAGCCCAACGCCGCGCCTCTTGTTTTCAGTTTGGGCGGGGGATTGCTTCAATGATTCTTCGATTGCTTGATTGAACTCGCGCGCCGATCTCCGCTTCTCAAAAAAGTTGGAACTCTCAACTGCCGCGTTCAATACATCCTCAGACCCGACGCTCCAAGCGAGTTGTTGACCCGTTGCCGTTATGTCGCCTTCGCGCAGCATATTAATTCGCCTCAACTCAAGCGGATCAATCTGTAGCGTGGCGGCGATTTTTTCCATCTGCATCTCGTAAGCGAATGCGACCTGCGGCGCGCCGAATCCTCTGAATGCGCCGTTGGGCGGAGTGTTCGTTGCGACAGCGCGAGCCGTCACTCGAACGTTAGGGCAGCGATACGGGCCAAGCGCGTGTATCGCGCCGCGCGACAACACGACGGGCGTGAGCGTCACATACGCGCCGCCATCGAGGACTATGTCAATCTCGCTTGCCGTGAGCCGCCCGTCGCGCGTCACGCCCGTCCGGTGTCGGATGATTCCGGGATGGCGCTTTGTTGTTGCAGCGATGTCTTCGGCGCGGTCATAAATGATCTTCACGGGCCGCCGCGCCTTATGAGCGAGCAATGCCGCGTGCGAAGCAATCATCGAAGGATATTCTTCCTTGCCGCCAAAGCCGCCGCCTGTCGTCGTTTGAATCACAACGGCTCGCTCATCATCGAGATTCAACAACTGCTTCAGAGCCTTGTGAACGTAGTACGGACACTGCATCGAACCCATCACGGTCATCTCGCCGTCACCAGGTATGGCAATTACTCCCTGAGGCTCGATGTAAAGTTGCTCCTGATGCGGAACGCGGTATTCGCCTTCGATTATGAAATCGGCTTGAGCGAATCCCTCGTCAACATCGCCGCGACCTATAAGGTATCGCTTCATCACGTTGTCGCTGCCGAAAATTATCTCATCGGCTCGAAGCGATTCTTCAATGGTGAGCACCGGGTTGCTCTCTTCATATTCGATATGAATATGGCGCGCGGCTTCTTCCGCTTCGTGTTTGCTTTCAGCGGCAATCAGCAAGACAGGCTCTTCGGCGTGACGGACTTCTGATTCAGCGAGCAACGGCTGGTCGGTTTCAATCAGCGCGACGTAGTTTGCGCCGGGAATGTCTCGATAATCAGCGACGACGATGCGCGACCAGTCGTAGCCGGAATCGAACTGGATTGATTTTATTCGCCCGCGCGCAATCGTGCTTCGGATAGTTTTGCCGCAAAGCATTCCTTCAATCGCGTAGTCGGCGATGTAGCGGGCTGCTCCCGTCAGTTTTTCGTATCCCTCTTTTCGCAAAACGTTTTGACCGACCGCCATCGGAAGCCTCCGAAGATTTGCGCTAGTTTACTCGCCGATTGGTGTCGTGACAAGTCTTCAACTGAGACGCAAGCGTTCACACCGCTCACTGCAATCGCGCTGACACTCACGGATAAACGTTATCAATCCACTATTCTCCGCGTGGTTATGTTGGTGGCGTGAATAGAAAACCGGATTGCTGGAATTCCGCTGTCGCGCTGGTTACACTCAAAAGCAGAGGCGAACCATGAAGCAGAAGGTTGAGAAGTATCTGGACCGAATCAACTATAGCGGCTCGCTTGAGCCGACGAGCGAAACGCTGCGCGCATTGCATCGCGCACATATGTTCGCCGTGCCGTTTGAAAACCTCGACATTCATATCAATCGAGAGATTGTTCTTGATGAAGAGCGCATTTTGCAAAAGATAATTGACGAGCGGCGCGGCGGCTTCTGTTATGAACTCAACGGCGCGTTTGCATGGCTGCTCCGTGAGCTTGGTTTTGAAGTTGAGATGCTTGCGGCGGGCGTTGCGCGAGC
>DATLXU010000014.1:0-15086 GCA_035575515.1 Blastocatellia bacterium | reverse complement strand
CGTTCACCTGCAACAGGACGTGTCCAGCGAACTAGGGGATAACCGGCGGAAAGGTGAGCGTGTTTAGGTTCGCTCACCTCAATGCCACAGACAAAGGAGGGTCGAAGTATGACCCTCCTTTTTTATTTGCTTTTTGCGGCGCTCGCTGCGCGTTTCGGGATTTACGAGAGACTCCAACCAAAGCATGTACAGATGCGAAAGATAATACTACTGAACCTGCTTCACATCGTTTATTGTCTGGCTGCGTTGGACTATAAAAGTTTGCAATCGAGTGCGACCGGATAGAAACCGCAGAGAGTGTGCAGAGGACACGCAGAGACGATGCGCAGCCCAATGCCTCTGCGTGCGCTCTGCGTTCTCTGCGGTTCCTCTGATTCGTTGCACTCAATTGCAAAGCCCTGGAGCGAATTTCTTTTGGATGTAGAGCATTCAGCCGATATATGGAGTGCGGCCACTTGTCGCCGCTTTTGTATTGAATTGAAAGCGGCGACAAGTGGCCGCACTCCACACAAACCCATACACGCAATCGAAAATTGGCATATAAGGTTTGGGTTCGATGTTGAGGTGAAGGAGAAAAGATAAAGTGGAGCTAGTCGGGCTCGAACCGACGGCCTCTGCAATGCCATTGCAGCGCTCTCCCAGCTGAGCTATAGCCCCACAATCTTGCTGTTAAGAATGCGCCGAAGCCCATTCGCTGGTCCAGCGCACAAGAATACTAGCAAAGCTGTTTTCTTAGAGTCAACCACGATGCGCGGCAGGATTCATCGGCGCGTTCAGGTCCGATCGTCTTTAACTGTCACACCCATTAATCGCCGACCATCAGGTGGTCTGTGACAGTCCGCGCTCCTGCTGCGTATCAACGAACTTTACCTTTACGCCCGCATCGCGGCAGGCATCGAGAATCTCTCTTGGCAAAGAGTGCCTCACGTCTTCAAGCGCGAGCAGAAGCCCGACGCCGCCGTCTTTTATGTCGTTCAGCAAATCGGCATATTCAGTCTCGCCCGGAGTTCCTGCGAGCGGGGCGCGCTCACCGTATGTCTGGTCAATTTCAAACTTGTTGTTTTCTGCGTATCGAGTCAGGATTGATTTTTGATAGCTTGCATCTACGTTGCCAGCCGCAGGCTCGATCAATGCTACGGTTTTCTTCTTTGCTTGCATCCTGTTCAACTCCCGTTATAGATGATTGATGTCGGCGATGAATAACGGATGACTTTTCTAAACCCTGACATCTATCATCTGACATCTGAATTGATGCAAGCATCCACACAAAAAGTATAGCCCAATTAAAACGACAAAAGCCACGCGGCCCTTGATTAAATGGCCGCGCGGCTTGATTGCAAATTGCAAATGCAAGCAGAACAATCTGGCGGATTGCTCTGTGTTGTATTAACTGCTCGACGTGACGGAGCGTTCTTTCTTGTAAGGCTGGCCGAGATATTTCTCTGCCGCCTGCTGCGCGCCGTTGTAGTTGTTGCCGGTCTCTTTTGCCTTGTTATATTCGGCAACGGCGCGGTCGCGATTGTCTTCGGCGTCCCACGAATTGCCGCGCTTGATGTAAGACCAGACTTCTATCCACGAAGGCTCAAGGTCGCCGTTCAACGCTTCGGTGAAAGCGTCTCTCGCTTTCTGCCAGTCGCGCTGTTCCATCTTGAGCAATCCGAGGTTGTACCATGCGAGCGACGAGCGCGGATTGAGTTTTATGGCCGCGCGAAATTGCTCTTCGGCTTCGGCGTACTCTTCGCGCTCCATGTGCTGAATGCCGCGCCGCACGACTACGGCAGTCTTTAGCGCATCCGACGTGCGCAGGTAGCGATTCTCAGGATCAACTATCACGTCGAGCGGTTTGCCTTCGGTCGCAAGCTCGAAGTCAGCCGCCGTGCCTCGCATATCGAGCGTAGTTTTCGCCTCGCGCCCGCCTTCCGATTCAACTGCAATACTTACGGGGCCGCGGAATGAATCGAGGTTCTGTCGAACAGTCCCGCGAATCTTGAACTGGCCTTCTTTCGTCCTGATTATCGAGTAATCAACTTTGAACTCAGGCACGCCCGTCGAATCAACCCAGAGCGCAAAAAATCCGCGAAGGTTCGAGCCTGCGGCCTTGTTCGCGAGCGATTCGAAATCATCTATCGAAGCGTTCTGACCCTTGAAGGTCGCGTAATAAGTCTTCAGCAGGTTGAAAAACTTTTCATCGCCAATCGTCGCTCTCAGCATGTGATAAACGTAAGCGCCTTTGTAGAAGACGACGGATTTGTAAGCGGGCGACTGGTCATTCAATTGAGCTGGCGCGCGGGCGATGGACGATTCCTGCTCGAAGGCGAGCGCAAGCTCTATCAGTTCAGAAAGCGTTTCGTGAAACTCAGCCGCGCTCTGCTCGGATTCGCGATAAAGCACAGACGAATATTCAGCAAGCCCCTGCGACAGCCACGCGTCGTCGAAGCTCTTCAAGCCCACAGCCTGCCCCCACCATTGATAAGCCACTTCGCGCGCGAGGTCGCCAACAGGCAACGGTTTGTCGGATGTGAGAGTTTTGTGCGCGAGAAAAGCGATGCCTGCGCCGCTGTAGCTTTCGAGCGTCTCGTCGTCGACTTCGGCGATGACGTAGCGCGTACCGAGCGCGTAAGGACCGAACTTCAAATTGTAGAATTGAAGTATCTGAGCTATCTCAGCGCCAAACTCCTGCAACCGGCTTTCGTCGCCGGGTAATGCGTACAGGTCAATCTGCATCCCGCCGGAATTGACGGTGCGCGAGATGAACGGTCCTGCGGCAAATGAGCCGGGCAGAACGGGCTGAGTCTCTACGAAGGTGAAAGTCTTGCGCTGGTCTTTCGGATTCGTAGTTGGCGTGACGGGGCTTGCGCTGTGGCCAGCGACCGTCCAGTTGGCGGGGACCGTAAAGCTTATCTCTGATGTCGCGCGGTCTGCGGCGTAGCCGTGAAATGGAAACCAGCGCGCGGCGTAAAACAGATAAGAGCCTTCCGGCCCAATGTAAGCCAATCGCGTGTCAGGTATCGGTCCGCCTTCGGGCGTGGCCAGCGGCCCTGAATAATCAAACGTCAACGTCACTTCTGAGCCTGCGTTGTATAGCTGGCCGAGGTTGACGCGAACGTTCAGTTCGTTGACTTTGTCTTGAATGAATTGAAGCGCGGTCTTGCCGTCGGGCGCTTTCACGCTCGCGATTGTGAGCGAGCCGTTCATCTCAAAGACAGCCGATTGAGTCGGCTTGAGCGCCTTGAAAGTGACGACCGCTTGCGCTTTGATCGAGTGCGAATCGGGTAAGAGTTCCGCTGTGATCTTATAGCGTGTTACATCAATCGTAGCGCCCTGCTCGGTCTGAGCCTGCGCGGCAAACCCAAAGCCGAGGGTGAAAAGCAGGGCGGATAACATCATCCTGCGAATAGTTCTGATTGCCATTCTGTTTTGTTTCCTCTTGGGTTAAAACATTTGTCCGATGTTAAAAATTATAGCATCGCCGCGCTTGCGGCTACCAGTACTGAAAATTGCAAGTTGAGCCTTCAGATTAATGAATGACATGCAAGCCTTCTCTTGCGAGGGTGGCGAGATGATTTTCGCTTCTTGTAGAATCTCGGCAATGGCAACGCCTCGCGCGAGCAATGTTCAATCATCACGGGCCGCAATCGAACGCGGCGCTTTATCGAAGCGAGCCGCCGCGGTCGAGCTTGCGTGCCTTGTTGGGCTTGTCGAAACGATTATGTGGGCGGTGCCTTTTGCGCCCAATCAGCGCGCGGCTTATGCAGGACTTGCCGCTTTGATTATCGTGATGCTTGCGGTTTGTCATCTGCGCGACGGCTTGAGCGCGCGCAAGCTTGGCTTTCGCTTCGACAATTTTTTCGCGGTGCTTCGCCGTATTGCACCTGCGCTCGTCACCTTCGTTTTGATTGTTCTTGTGATAGGAAAACTCTATGGGTCGCTGAGGTTCGGCCAGAAGTTCTATTTAATGCTTCTGACCGTTCCGCTTTGGGCGCTTCTGCAACAGTACATGCTGCTTGCATTCGTGGGTCGCCGCCTGCGCTTTATTGCGGGTGAAGGGAGTCGCGCCACGATCTTAACCGCTACGCTCTTCTCTTTATTACATCTACCGAATCCTGTGCTGACGGTTGCGTGCGCGGCGGGCGGATACATCTGGGCGCGCGAGTATGAACGCTCGCCGAATCTATTTGCAAACGCCTTGACGCACACAATCGCGAGCGCGTTTCTTGCGAACACGCTTCCGGGCTGGCTCTTGAAGAATATGGTCGTCGGCTACAACTATTTTTTAAGATGATCGCAGCCTGATAGCTCTAGGCAATCAATGCGAATTGAAACCGGCGCGCTTGATAACTTCTCTGCTGATCAATCATACTGATCGAAGAAACCCCATTGATTCAATCGCGAATCGGAAGGAAAGCATAATGGCAAAATCCAAAAGCCCGAAGATCATCTACGTCTGCCAGCAGTGCGGCGCGCAGCAGCCCAAGTGGATGGGCAAGTGCCCCGACTGCGGCGAGTGGAACTCATTAGTTGAAGAGAAGAGCGCAACGCTGAAACCCGAAATCTCGCCGCGCGGCGGGCTGTTTCGCATGCGCGAGGTTGCCGCGCAGCCTTATCACGAAATAGAAAGCCAAGACGATGCGCGCGAGTCTTCCGGCATTGAAGAATTCGACCGCGTGCTTGGCGGCGGCATCGTTCCCGGCTCGCTCGTGCTTATAGGCGGCGACCCGGGCATCGGCAAAAGTACGCTGCTCACGCAGGTCGCCGACAAGCTAACGCAAACTTATGGCAAAGTGCTCTACGTGTCGGGCGAAGAGAGCGAGCGACAGATCAAGCTGCGCGGCGAAAGATTGGGCATCAACCCGCAAGGGCTTTATCTGTTGCCTGAAACCTGTCTCGAACGAATCTTTGAAGAGATTGACCGTCTTGAGCCGCAGGCCATCGTCGTTGATTCTGTTCAAACTGTTTTCTCGATGAAGCTCGAAAGCGCGCCCGGCTCGGTCTCGCAGGTGCGCGAAGTCGCAGGCCATTTCCTCGTGCTTGCAAAGAATCGCACCGTGCCGGTTTTTCTAATCGGCCACGTCACGAAAGAAGGGGCGATTGCCGGGCCGAAGGCGCTTGAGCACATCGTTGACACGGTCCTTTATTTCGAGGGTGAGCGACACCACAACCATCGAATAATCCGCGCGGTCAAAAACCGCTTCGGCGCGGCGAACGAAGTCGGCGTGTTCGAAATGACAGGGCACGGCCTTGTGCCTGTAGCGAATCCTTCGGGCTTGTTCTTGAATGAAAGGCCCGTTGGCGTTTCAGGCTCAGTCGTTACTGCTTGCATGGAAGGCACGCGCCCAATGCTCGTTGAGCTTCAAGCGTTAGTCACTTCGACAAAGTACGGCACGGGCCGCAGGATGACTCAAGGCGTTGACGCGAACCGCGTGGCGTTGTTGATGGCGATGCTCGAAAAGCGCGCAGGTATGGACGTCCTTGGCGATGACGTGTTTGTGAACGTCGCGGGCGGCATTGCGATTGACGAGCCTGCCGCTGATTTAGGGATAGTTGTGGCGATTGCGTCGAGCTTTCGCAATATTGCGATTGATGAGCGCGCGGCTGTCTTTGGCGAAGTTGGACTTGCGGGCGAAGTGCGCGCAACGAGTCAGGCCGGTGTGCGCGTGCGCGAGGCGTACGCTATGGGCTTTCGGCGTTGCATTATCCCGCAAGGCAATCTTATCGGGCTTGAGTACGATGACGGGATTGAAGTGATTGGCGTGCGTAACGTGCCGGATGCGCTTGAGGCGCTCTTCTGATTTTTGATTGGAGGAAGCAGGTAGTTTGCTTCAATAATCCAAAATCTAAAATCTAAAACCCAAAATACCAAAGGGCATGACGTAGCCCCCGTTACCTCATGCCCTTCAGCTTATTTTGTTTTGTCTGTCGCTTCTCTCAGTTTTGCGATAGCCGACGCAGCCCCCGTTGCCTCGGCTATCGCGTAACTTTTAAAGCTACGCAAAACGATTTGGCAATGCTCGTGCCACGCGCCAGTGGCCTGCGCGGGTAGCCGTAAATGCTGTAATTTCGTGAATCCCGCTCGTGCTTCCTTTATTCAGCTAACAAATCTTGTCAGTTGGCATGTGACAGAAGGCGTAAACAGACCACGCGACCATGGAACAGGGAAAGGATAAAGTCGGCGAGAATGAAGAATGAAAAGGAGCGGCTAATTTATTATATGCTCTGATTGATTATATTGGCTTAGCCATTGCGATGGAAGCAGCCTGCGCGTTGAATACACAACTACCATCCTGCGAAACGGCTGGCAATTACTACTGCAACGTGCGAGGTTGATTATGCTCAAACGCACACCCGCACCTACGCGACCCTGCTTATCGCAAGCACAGCAATTAGTATTTTGGTTTCTGAGGGTAGAAGCGGGCCTTGCTTCCACCCTTAAAGAGCAAGTGTCAGTGAGCGACTACCGCGCCCGACGGCTTGGATGCAAACTTCGTAGGCGTCGTGCGGGTGTGCTTCATGCATGAATTGCGCAGCGCCTCGTCAACCATAGGCTCGACCATGCACTCGCTCTTGCGGCACACGGTGGCCAGTTCGCTTATGACGAGATAGCGGGCGCGCTCGAGCAGCCTCTTCTCGCGAAATGATAGGGGCTTGCTCAGCGACAGGTATGTGAGCGTTTTCAGGACCTCAGCGACATGAAAGATGTCCCCGGTCTTCATCTTGTCAAGAAATTCTTTGTAACGATCTTTCCAATCAACCGGGGGATTAACGAAGTCTTCCGAGAGGGCCTTGAGAAGCTTATCGCACTGGCTGTTGTTGATTGGAGACCTCAGACCTATTTCGACCGCGTTGGCTATCGGAACCATTACGGTTGATTCAGTCGCTTTCAACCGCAGCAGGTAGAAATGATTCTGCGCGCCTCCGATCTCGGTTGTGGTGATCTTTTCTATTACGCCTATTCCATGATTCGGATAGACAACTTTCTCGCCTATTTTGAAGCTCACAGATACCTCCTTGTGACCATTTGAGCGGAGTTATTCCTGAAAGTCGCAGACTTCAGGGGTGACGTACCCATAAACATAAGAGGTTCTCTTTTTGACTACGAGCCGCGAACCGAACTCGTGTTTTGAGGGTTTGCTTGATCCGACGGGCAAGCCCGATTTTTGAATCCTGGCTTTGCCCATTACCACTTGTTGTTCGCACTATCGAGTTTACAATGGCAAAAATAACTGGGTCAAGCAGAGAAAAAGGCAAAAGGCTGCCTCGCAACAATTTTATAACAGAGGTCAGCGGTCAGTAAAAATGCGGCTCCCTTGAAACAGGCTCCCAGAGCCATTTTCAAGGCATCGGCCTTTCAACTGACCACTGACCTCTGACTTAAGGCATTGTGAAAGAAATAATCCACGAGCGGCGAACGGGGCTGCGATCCTTGCGCAGCACTTTGATGACCACATCGTCGCCCGGCTTAAGCTCCCGCACTATTCGCTGGAAATCTTCCTGGCTCGTGATGGGTCTGTTGTTCATCTCGACTATCAGATCGTCCATTCGCACGTCGTTATCGTCGGCGACGCTGCCCGGATCAACGCTCGTCACATACGCGCCCTTCGCGCCTTCAAGTCCATGCAGCTTCGCGAGATCAGCGGTCAACGCGCGAACATTGATGCCGAGCGCAGGCTTCTGATTCGGGTTGCTGCTCTTTGATCCTTCTTTTTCGAGCGGCTTGCGTGGATCAAAGGGAAGCCGTTTGAGATCAGGCTGATTCTCATCTTCGTCCTGTCGCTCTTCGAGCTTTACCTGGGCAGTGCGCGGCTCGCCGCCCCGGACGTAGCTGATCGTTGCCGTGCTCCCGACAGGAAGCGATGCGATGCGGCGAATCAGCTCGCGGACGTTCTTAACTTTCTGCCCGTTGATGGCTGTGACAATGTCGCCGCTTTGAAGCCCCGCGCGAGCCGCTGGACTCGTCTCGCTCGTAAGATCGCGAATCACAACACCGCTGCCATCGGTGATCTTATTGAGCCGCGCAATCTGAGGCGTCATCTCAATCGGAGAGATGCCCAAGAATCCGCGCCGCACTCGCCCGTTCGTCACGAGTTGGTTGTAGATGTCGGCAATTGTCGAAGAGGGCAGCGCCAATCCTATGCCGTTGTTGAATCCGCTGTTGGTTGCGATTTGAGTGTTGATGCCAACGACTTCGCCTGCAAGGTTCACGAGCGGCCCGCCGGAATTGCCCGGATTGATCGCCGCGTCGGTTTGCAGAAACTGCTGAAACGCCGATTGCTTGTTTGAATCAGCGACGCGGTCTTTCGCGCTTATGATGCCAGCCGTCACCGTCTGCTCAAGCCCGAACGGCGAGCCGATGGCTAAAACCCAATCGCCGACTTTGAGCTTGTCCGAATCTCCGAATCGCGCGACGGTGAGCGGCTCGCGCGCTTCGATCTTTATCACGGCCAGGTCTGTGCCCGAATCCTGCCCGATGACTTTCGCGTCGTACTCGTTTCCGTTATAGAGCTTCACTTTTATCTTTATCGCGCGACCGATGACGTGCTGGTTCGTCAGGATGTAGCCAGCCGGATTGACTATCACGCCTGAGCCTGCGCCTTCGCGCGCGTAGATTTCGCTCTCATAAACCTTGATGTGAACGACCGAAGGCTCGACCATCTCAGCAACGCGCGCGAACGCTGCGGACAACGCGTCGGGCGTGACCGGCGTATTGCTGATTGTCAAACGATTATCTTCAGACGCTGCGCCGACCAGCCCGCGCGCTATCGCGCCGATGGCCACGCCAATCGAAATACAACACATCGCGACAAGCGCAAGCACTACGCGCTTGTGATGTGACGCGGGAACATTTTCAGCTTGATCGTTTCGAGCGGGCTTGATTCTGAGGTTCATTGCTACTCCTTGCAAAAACAACATCGTCTGGTTAGGGGATCACCACCTGGCCATCAAGTTCTCAGCGATTATAACAAAGGCAGGGTTCTAGTTTCTAGTTTCTGGCTTCTGGTTTTCGCTTTACAGTCGCTGGTTGCTACGAATGGCATCGGAGCCGGAACGAGAAACCAAAAACTAGAAACGAAAAACAATCCCGTATTCGATCAGCTTCGCAATCACTGCATCGTTCAATTCGGCGCGGTAGCGCAGGCCCGTCGAGCCGCTCGCAAGCATTGTGTCGCGCACGCTCGTCATTAATTCATCAACCGTTGCAAAGCGAGCTTCGACTATCTCGTGAGTGTCAACAGGCTGAAGCTCGCCGCTGACGGGCGTTGCTGTGAAGACATGCGAGGTCCAGTTGATGACTTGCTCTTTGCAGGTGAATCGCACGCGGGCGCGCAGCAGGTATCTCTCAAGACGGATTTCCAGACCAGTCTCTTCGTAAGCCTCGCGCGTTGCGCCTGCTTCAAAATTCTCGCCGGGCGCGACACCTCCGGATGGGGCGCGATACGCGCCGGGCGGGTACATAGGCTTCTTGATAACAGCTATTTGATTGTCTTTGATTATGTAGAGCGTGACATCGTGCGCGCGCCCGTGCTTCCGGCTTCTTAGCACCATGTCGAATTCCTGCGGCTTCATCTCGTAGGCGAGATGAAGCTCATCGGGCAGCCCGAATTTTTTTTCAAGCGCGCGGATGACCTCGGCGGTGATGTACATAAATTCTATTTCATTATTGCGGAGTCGCAGGCTTGTGGTTCTTATCAAAGAAATCGAGTATTGCCGGAAATGTCGCCGCAAGCACGCTCAGGTGATCCGCGTCAGGGACTTCAATCAATGTAACTTTCAATCCTGCCTTTTGCGCTGCGGCTGCAACGTCGCGCGAATTCTGCGGCAGCGCGATTCCGTCGCGCCCGCCGTGAGCGACCATCACCGGAATGCTTTTCATTCTTTCAAGCAGCCTTGTGAACAGATCGTTTTGAGCCAGCGGCGCGCCCGACACCGGAGCAATTGCCGCGAACATCTCGGGCCTGTTGGCCGCTAATAACCACGCACCCGCCGCGCCCATCGAGTGACCAGTAACATAGATGCGCGACGGATCAATTCTGTAATCGCGCGTGACGGCTTTGATTACTTCGATTGCGTCTTCCATTCCAGCGCCGTTGTACTGTGGCAATCGCCCTCTGCCGTTTGTGCCGACGAGGATGTAGCCGCGACGTTCGGCTTCGCCTTTAATCACCGCGGGATCAAAGAGGCCGCTGAAGTAATATCGCTCGTCGCCAAGCGCGCCGTGCAGCATCACAACCATCGGGCGCGCGGTCGCGCCGTCATAACTTTTCGGCAAATAGACGCGATAAGGCACAAGCTGCCCGTCAGCCGCTCGATAGGCGCGCTCGACCTCGCCACGCTCTTTTGCAAATGGGTTCTGACCTTTTGCGAGCGCAGACAGTAAATCGCTTACGCGATCAAGCTCGGAGATGGCGTTGATTTCAACTTCGCCGCGCGTCTTATTCAACTGCGCGAGCCTTTCCAGCATGAACTCAGGTGTTGTGACGAGCGGCGCAACTGCTTTGACCATTGCATCGCTTGAGGATTTTATGTCTGCGATGGTCTTGTTCAACTGCGCGATTGAATCGCTGAAATCAGTGATGGCATAAAGCGGTCGCCTTAGCTCGGTTATCTTCTGGTTGCCCGCCGTGACCTCAGCGATGAGCCAGTATTCGCCGTCAGGCAGAAGTAATTTGCGGCTGGCGTTGGTGCTCGTTTCGCTCACGGGCAGATGTTCGGCCATAACGAGCGGCCTTCCGGCGAACTCGCCTTTGGCCGCGACTATCTTAAACGTCACTGTAGGCTGCGAAGCGAACACTTTATCAATGTCAGCGGGAAACATTCTCGTGAGCGAAACCTGCAGTTCTCTGTTCGGCTCAATCACGAGGCGATCAGTTTCAAGCGTGAGCGATGAGATAAATTTCTGCCGGTCATCCCAAGCCTTGCTTTGCAAAACAGCGAGCGCCTCGCCTTCGATTTCAAGAATTGCGCGAATGTCGAATCGCTTGAAGGCTTCCTCGCCGCGTTTGCGCAATGCATCAATCGCCGCGACGTTTGCGCCCGCGCGCCGCTTTTCGTTGTAAAGCCGATTGAACTCTTCGTAACGCGAGAACAGTTCATTGAGGAAAGGAATCTGCTGCGCGGCTGCGCTCAATGGATTAAGGGCGATCAGCGCGATAAACAGAATGGCGGTGAATGGCTTTGATCGCGTAGCGCTGCATTTCAAGATTGACTCCTTTAGCCAATCGCGCCTGGAACTCGAAAGCTCTTTTTTCATGATTGTAGTTATACTGATTCTCTAAAGGTGCCTGCGCCGCCCCAACTACAAATCCATTATAGCTTTTTTCATGATTGTAGTTATACTGATTCTCTAAAGGGCCGCGCCATAAAATCTGGAATGAAATTGATCCGCCCGAAGCCGCGCTGCCTCAATAGCAATCTCTCTCATTAACCTATTGCGGAAAGCCGACGCGTTGCAACAGGGCCTGGAATCGCGGGTCTGAGCGAAGCGGATCGAACAAAGGGTCTATCTTCAACAGCACTAGCAGGCCATCCCGTTCGTCGTAGGCCTTGTTGAGCAGCTCGAACGCCCGGTCTTTTTCTCCAAGCGGCCCGCAGAGCATTGCAATCACGGTTGGTGAGATATACTTGAGCTTTGATTGTTGCTCCAGCTCGTCGAATATCTTTAGCGCCTCGCCCCTCCTGCCCGAAAGCGCATAAGCCTGCGCGAGTGACGCAGGCTCGTCAGGACTATCACCTGATAGTTGCACCGATTTTTGTAAAGCGAGGATGGCTTGCTCATACATCCCTTTCTCCATATAAGCAAGTCCCAGCGTCCAGTGAGCAAAACCGAAGTTCGGATCCATATCGAGCGCCTTGCGGCATTCTTCTATCGCTTCGTCGTTTTTGCGCGCCGTGTAGAGAATTTGCGCAACGCCCATGATTTTTTTCCAGCGAAACAGGGTCAAGCTCCTGCGCTCGCCGCATTTCCGCGACCGCTTCGTCGAACCGCCCTGTGAAAGATAAATAGTAGACTGTTCCTTGTTGATTGTTTGACTAAATGACTGAAAAGTGACAGGTAACAGAGCTACGAACTGCGAAAAAGCCTGTCACTGGCTGTCAGATGCAGTTTTCAACTCAAGAACCAACTATGTTTGTGAAGATGATAAAACGGCTTCCTCTCGCTATCATCAGATGGTCACCAAACCACTTTGATCGAGAGGAGAGCCGTTTGCTTGTACCTCACACGTATACCACATCGCGTCAGCAATTGTCTTTACCCTCTTTCTTCCACCTTCAAACATTGCCCTCAAGCCCAGCATTTTCGCATTCTCTGCTGGATTTTGGTGCTGCTGATTCTGTGTCAAGGATCGGCAACGCTGAAGAATCTCACTCGGTTTATGCCTCGCTCGCTTCGCTACTGGACCATTCTTCGCATGGTTCGTGCTCAATACTGGGATACTCAAGTACTGATTCACGAACTTGC
This sequence comes from Blastocatellia bacterium, assembly GCA_035575515.1. Taxonomy (GTDB): domain Bacteria; phylum Acidobacteriota; class Blastocatellia; order UBA7656; family UBA7656; genus DATLXU01. The sequence continues at coordinate 2,632 of DATLXU010000014.1, read as the reverse complement.
CAAAGATGTGCTGTTGACCATGCCGCCGCCACGAGATTCGACTCTTTATCTCATCGCCGATCTGACGATCAAAGGCAAAACAGGGGAAAAACAACCACTCGCTCATTTGACAAGGATGAATCAGTATCAACATTTCACCTTCGGCATATCAATGCTACTTTTGATTGCTCAATGGGGACGATTTCGCATCCCCCTGGATGCTGCTGTTTTAGATCCCGCAAAGAAGGGCGATCAAAACATTCAATTCCGCAATATGCTGAGACGATTTCGTCCACCCGCATGGTGTCGAAAAGTCATAGTAGTAGCCGACGCAGGATTTGCATCGAAAGCCAATCTGAAACTGATACAGCGAAAAGGCTACTACTTCGTCTTCGCTTTGGCGCGAACCTGGAAGTTGGCAGACGGCACTCATCTAAGAGACCTTGCCCGATACTTACCAAAAAGCCTTTATCAAAGAGTGGCTTCATACCTTCCCGACCTCAGACGCAAGGATTATTGGGTCTTTTTAAGACGCGGAAAGCTGAAAGTAATCGGCGAAGTCACGATACTGCTATCAAAGCGTCGGCGAAACAGTGGGCCGAAACAAGTGAAACTGATCGTGACCAATCTCGAAGAGGCAACCGCGACACAGATACTCAATGCCTACGCGAGAAGGTGGTCGGTAGAGGTGATGTTCAAAGAACTGAAAACACATCTGCATATGGGGCAGATGCAGGTGACGAAGGAAGCCGGAAGAGTGAAGCGAGCAATGATGTTTCCGGTACTTGCGTACCTGCTATTGCTGCGACTATATGGCAGAGAACTCGACCCAGAGAAAGGAGCGAGTTTGTTTGAACTCAAGCAACGATTCACTATGGAGGTGTTCAAAGAACAGGCGGATCGTTCTGAAAACAAATGGCGCAAAAAGCTCGAAAAGTTGCAGGCGGCAGCATAGTGCTTCTACTGTCACCCGCCACTTTTCAGAAGATTAGGCAAGGTATTCAGATTTACCCGTTCAAGAGTAAAATGAGTTTGCAAGGGAGGGAGGTCTATCAGCCATGAAAACGCTTTCCATCACCGTCTTGATTGCTCTGACTACTATAACCGTATCGGCTCAGGTAACAAAGGATAAGCAAGTATCTCATTCTCAGATTGTAGAGCAAGTTGATATTCGAGGAAATCGCCGCATTCCTGAAGCCGATATTAAGTCTTGGATAAGCACGCACGAAGGTGGAGTATATCACCCTCGAAAGCTGGATAGAGATGTGCGCGCCCTTTTCCAGACAGGCCATTTCACTGATGTGCGAGTGTATGTGGAGGGCGGCCTACACGACGGAAAGATCATTACTTTTGAAGTCATGGACCGGCCCTTAATTCTCGGCATTGATTTTGAAGGGATAGATCCTTCTCAGCAGGCAGCAGTAGCGGAAGAATGGCGTAAGCAAGGAATAGAGCTGTCGAAAGGCGCAGAGTACGATCCAGTAAGTGTTAGGCGAGCGGCAAAGATGATCCAGAAATATCTCAACCAACAACAGGCCGACAATCTGAAAGTCATTCCTTACGTTGAGCAACAAGCGGGAACAGAAGTCTCAGTCACATTCAAAGTAGAAAAGCAGAAAGAGATCATTGATAGAGGAGTCAGGTATAACAATGGGGTCTAACAACCCGTTGCAGCGGAGGCCGCGAAGTGAATTTCGCATGGTAGCTTTTAATGCCGTTCGCGGCCCCCGCTGAACGGGAGCGTTAGGCGCTTGCGTGTAGTGGAACAATGCTTAAGGAAAGAGAATATGAACAACCCTTGGATAAGCCTCCCACAGTCAGAACCTTTCGTGTTGGAAGATGATTATCAAAGAATTCTTCGTTTCAATGGTCAGGCTGACTATGACCATATGATACATTTGGAATTACTACCCGAACCTTTCTTAGGAAACCATAAGGCAGCCGTTGTCCTTCTTAATCTCAATCCCGGTTATAAGGATGAGGACATCAAGTTTCACAAGTATGACGAGTATTTCATTAAGTCCTGTCGAAACAACCTCCTGCACATCGAGCAAGAATACCCGTTTTATCCACTTGATCCGCGAAATTCCGGATCACCAGCCTACAGATGGTGGCATAGGCGTCTTAGAAAACTCATTGAAATATGCGGTTTGAAGAAAGTAGCCAATGGAGTGTTTTGTGTTGAGTTATTCCCCTATCATTCGAGAAGGTACAAACGATTGGATTCTGTACTAGTCTCCCAGCAATACAGCTTTCACCTGGTTAGGGAAGCCGTCAAGAGGAATGTTCTGATAATCCTAATGCGCTCCCAGAGACGGTGGCTAGAACAGGTCCCCGAATTGATCGATCATAAGTTTTATGTAGTCAATAGTGTGCAAAACCCAACCATCAGCAAGAAGAATTTGCCGGATGGGTTTAGCGAAATCATAAAGCTGCTTGGATAGCGAATAATGATAACAAGTCGACCAGCACGCGCCTTCTTCTAAGAAACAACCCCAGCAAGTGGTTGATTTGAAATAGTCACGACTTAATCTGACATTCCTGTTAAGCTGGGGCTAGCCCCAGCTTAACAGCGCCCGAAAACCACAAGGAGAATGTCAGATGAACACACAACAGAAAATCATCAAGAACAAAGTCGGCCTGCTCAAGCTGG
>DATLXU010000013.1:0-11667 GCA_035575515.1 Blastocatellia bacterium | reverse complement strand
CTCACGAGCCGCGTGCCCTTAGGCGATTACAACCGCCTCGATTACCAGTTCCAGGACCCGGGCTTGAATAAACGCTGGTTCCCGACGCTCAGGCTCGACTGGAACATTAATTCCAAGCACCACGCCGAGTTCATTCACAACTATCAACACTACTTCTCAAATCCAGACGGCGTGAACGGTCAGATCAACGTCTATCCCGGCTCAGGTATTGTTGTTGGACACCCCGGGACGACGGGTTCGATTCACCGCAACACATTCTCGTTCGTTGCGGCAGAGCGATGGACGATCAATGACCGGCTGGTCAACGAAGTGCGCGCGACTTCATCAGGCAACGGGACGTCGCTCTTCACGCAGGAGTTCGCGCCGGGACTATTCGATTTCTGGGACGGCTACGCGGTCAACACGGGCACGTCGTTTGGCGGCGCGCTCGGCGGAGCATTCTACAATCGCCGCTCACAGTCTCGCCGCAACACGCCGGTCAAAGGTTTGAGCGATAACCTGACGATGCTACGAGGCACGCACTCGCTCAACATCGGATTCGCTTACACGCGCGTCGCTTCGTTCACGCAGGCCGTCAGCACGCAGGTCGTGCCGCGAATCAATCTTGGACTTGCGACGGGCGATCCTGTCAACACAGGCTCGACGAGCATCTTCACGACGGCGAACTTCCCCGGCTCGACCGCCGCGCAGAGGTCGTTGGCGGGCACGCTCTACGCTGTGCTGACCGGCAGAATCAGTTCGATCAATCGCGCTGCCTCGTTTGATGGAAAGACGTTCGGGTTCATTCCCTTCAGCGAGTACAACCATCAGAACGAGTATGCGCTTTACGTTCAGGATTCGTGGAAGGCGAAGCCGAACCTTACGCTGAACTATGGTCTGAGGTGGGAGCTTGAGCCGTCGGCTATAAACGACAACAACGTCTATACGAGAACGGACATCGAAGGCGTCTTCGGCGTATCAGGCAACGGCAATCTCTTCAAGCCCGGAGTCTTCGGCGGCAAACCCACTCAATTCCGATTGCTCGAACCGGGCGAGAGAGCTTTCCTCACGCGCCATAAAGACTTCGCGCCGTCGCTCGGCTTTGCGTGGAGTCCGAACTTCGACAAGGGGATACTCCACAGGATATTCGGCAACGCTGCTCAGTCGGTCTTTCGCGGCGGCTATTCGATAGCCTACACCCGCGAAGGCTTCAGCGCCTACACGTCCATGTTTGGCTCGAATGATGGCGGTACGGTCACGCTCGACGTCAGCCCGACTGTCACGCCGGATATTTTCCCCGCGGGCAGCGTGCTTTATCGCACACGCAACTTCCCGGCCCGCACGCCGCCTTCGGACGCGAGCCGGTTCCCGCTCACGCCCGGCGCGCTCAGCAGCGTCTCGTCGAACGACTTCGATCCGAGCCTGAAAGCGGGCTACACGCAGTCGTGGACGTTCGGCATTCAGCGCGAGATTGATAAGAACACTGCTGTTGAAGTTCGATACGTCGGCACACACGGCACGCACCTGTGGCGGCAGATGGACTACAACGAGGTGAACATTTTCGAGAATGGATTCCTCGACCAATTCAGAGCCGCACAGAATAACCTGCTGATTTTCGCAAGGTCCAATCCGGGCTGCGTCGTCACTGAGCGTGGCGGAATAAGGAGCATTTCCGGCACCTGCAACTATGGCAACACGGGGCTTCCGGGCCAGGTTGCTGTGCCTTTGATTACAACAGCCATTGGCTCGTCAACCGACCTGACGACAGCGACGCTGCTGGCGCAGGGTCAGGCGGGCGCTCTTGCCAACAGCATCGCTTTCACCTCGTCGCGAATGAACAACCTGATGAACGCAGGTCTGGCTCCGTTCACGACTCTGCCGAACGGGCAGCGGGTGTCGAATTTCTTCATCGCCAACCCGCAGACCGCAGGCGGCGCATTCGTGATGACAAACGGCATCAACACAACGTTCAACGCGCTTCAGATAGAGCTTCGGCGCAGGCTGTCGAGCGGGCTGCTCGTGCAGGGCAGCTACCAGTTCGCCAAAGCGCTGTCGAACTCTTACAGCAACTCGTCATCGGTCTTCAGCGACTACAGAACGATACGCCGTCCCGGCGATGACAAGACTGCTTCGCCTTGGGACATTCGCCACTCGTTCAAGGTCAACTGGATTTACGAGCTGCCAATTGGACCGGGCAAGCCCTTCCTGACGACGAACAATGCAGTCTTGAGCCGCGTGTTCGAGGGCTGGCAGTTCGGCGGCGTGGCCACGATTCAGTCGGGTCCGTCGACGCTGCTCAACAGCGGGCGCGCGACCTTCAATCAGAAGGAAGCGGGCGTTGTGCTTCACAACATCACTCGCAAGCAGCTTCAGGAGCTTGTTAAGATTCGCAAGACGACCAACCCGCTGACAGGCAAGGGCGTGGTCTTCTGGCTGCCTGAATCGTTCATCAACAACACTCTTGCAGCGTTCGAGCTTGGCGGCAAGACGCTTGCCGATCTCGATCCGAACGCGCCCTACATTGGGCCTCCGACTGAACCGGGCGAGCTTGGCCAGCGGATAATTCTTTACGGGCCGATGACCGCGCGCTTCGATTTGAACGTCGTCAAGCGCATACGAGTCACCGAAAAGACCAGCTTCGAGGGCCGCGTTCAATTCCTCAACGCGTTCAACCGACCGAACTTCTATATCGGCGATCTCGGAAGCGTCAACGATCCTCGCCATATCGTCTCGGTCAACAGCAGCGAGTTCGGTCAGACCCGCTCTGCTTACCGCGACCCGACTGTGTCGGGCACGAACGATCCGGGCGGACGCTTGATTGAATTCCAACTTCGATTCAAGTTCTAACGCCCGGCGCTAGTGCGCTAAATCGAAAAAGCCTCGATCAGTTTTGGTCGAGGCTTTTGTTTTTTGCCGCAGAGACGCAGAGCGCGCAGAGAACACGCAGAGTGATTTATTCCCTGCGCATTCTCTGTGTTTTCTGTGCCTGCGGCGGTGAATAGGCGTTGAAACTGTTACACCCAATCGAACAGCTTCTATTTTTGATCGAGCGCATTTCTTATCTTTTCGATAAACGCCCGCACCTCTTTTGCGTTCGGAGCTTGCGGAACATCTGTCAGGTATTGCTCAAAGGCTCTCATTGCTGCTTCATACTTCTTCTCAATGAAATAAATCTGGCCGAGCATAAGCTGCGCGCCGCCCAGCGAAGGGCCGCCGATGCGATAGGCCGCGAGCAGCTCGCGTTCCGCGTCATCGAGCTTCTTAACCTGCAGGAGCGCGCCTCCGAGTTGCAGGTGTATACGCGCCGAGTTCGGCAGCACTTCCGATGCGAGCGAGAGTTGCTTTACCGCTTCGTCGTACTTCTGTTTTTTGTTTAGCACCAGTCCGAGCTTGTAGCGCGCGTCGGCTTGGCTTTCGCGGCTCAGCTTCAAGTCATCAATCGCCGTGCGCAAGTGGCCTTCGGCCTCATCCAGCTTATCCATCGCCAGCAGCGCATCTCCGAGCGCGACTTTCACTTCCGCAAGCGACGGATTCTCTTTTTCGAGATGCTGCAAAATCTCTGCCGCCTCTTTGTGCTTACCCTGTCGCGTTCTGACGATGGCGAGGTTGAGCCTTGGATAATAGACTCGCGGCGCGACCTTTGCCGCGCGCTCGAAGAGTTGCGCCGACTCGTCGAGCCGATTCAAATTCATGTAGATGACGCCAAGATCATTGAGCGCGCGAAAATAATTCGGATAAATCGAAAGCGCATGCTCAAGCTCGCGCGCAGCTTCTTCGGTCTGCCCCGCCCTCATCGCGCGCATCGCCGACTCATAAGCGTCGCGTGCAGGCTCAGGCGCGAGCGTGTCAAACTCGGCCAGATCAATGACGTTTGCGCGCGGCACTGCGGGCGAGCGCAGTGGCCGGAGAAAGACGGGTATGTAATAGACTCCGCTGAATTCCTTAATCGAAACGACCGTCGTATCGTAGGTTCGCCCGTCGCTTTGAACGGTGATTCTCAGCTCGGCATCGGCTCGGATTCCGAACTGGCGTGTCATGAGGAAGCGCCCTTTTGAATCTGAAAAGTATTCTTCTATGCGGCCATTATCTACGGCCATCGTGAATCGAATCTCGCGCGACGGGAGCGACCCGTCCGGCATGAAGAACTGTATCGAAGGCGGCGCTTGAGCCTTAGCAGGGACGACCATCGAGATGAAGAAGACAAGGGCCAGAAGTTTTTGCGAGGCGGAAAAGAGCGGGCGCATACGGCACCTCCCGTCTGGCGCAGCAAGCTGCGACTCGCTTCAATAGTCTTACGCCAGCTTCAAATTCATAAGCGATTTCAATGACACTATCACAAGAGCGATACTCAGTAAAACGGCAATCGCTGATTTGCTCCTCATAAGGTTGACAGCCAGTTTATGCGGGACTATTATGCGCCACAAATCCCCTCAGTTGGAGCAAGTAGAGAATCGTCGTCGAGATGATGGTGGGTCATCTTCGGCCTCAGTTCCGCTATTGATCTTTGAGTGCAATCTGTGGTCAGCAGAAATTTGAATGTGAGCGCAAAACGCTCTTCAGGACAGGAGGCTTCAAAATGAAAACGAGTCCACGCTATCTGGTCGCCTGCTTCATACTGTTGATCGCGGCTGTTTGCGCCAGCGCGCAAACCGGCACATCGCGAATCACAGGCACCGTTACCGACCCGCAGGGGGCAGTCGTCTCCGACGCGCAGGTGACGGTGAAGAATGAAGCTACGGGCGTCACTTACACGGGCAAGACAACGTCGGCTGGTGTCTTCGCGTTTATAGATATACCGGTCGGCACATACACTATCACGGTGGAAGTTTCAGGCTTCCGCAAATTCGTCAGCACTGGAAACGTGCTCGAAGTAGGCAAGCCGCTCGACGCAACCATCACGCTCGAAGTCGGAGCCACGACCGAAGTCGTTGAGGTACAAGGCGGCTTTGAACGAATCGAATCATCGAACGCGATGATCGGCGACGTCGTAGGCCGCCGAGCCATACGCGATCTGCCGCTCAACGGGCGCAACCCGCTCACGCTCATCACGCTTGAGCCGGGACTAGTTCAACGCACTACGAACGGCGCTGGCTCAGGCACTCACGTCAATGGCTCGCGCGACCGCTCGCACAACGTCACGATTGACGGCATTGACGCCAACGAGTCGTCGGTCCCCAACCCGCAATCGAACATTTATCGCCTCAATCCCGACAACGTGCAGGAGTACCGCGTCGTCACTCACAACGCAACGGCTGAGTTCGGGCGCAACAGCGGCGCGCAGGTGGCAATCGCCACGCGCTCAGGCACGAATGATTTTCACGGCGACTTGTTCGAGTTCTTCCGCAACGACGCGCTCAATGCCAACGAGTTCTTCAACAACGCGCAGAAAGTCGAGCGGCCAAAGCTGCGCATGAATATGTTCGGCGTCGAAGGCGGCGGCCCCATCAAGAAAGACAAGACGTTCTTCTTCGGCGGCTGGCAGGGGCAGCGCGTAATCTTCTCGCAGCCAATTGCCCAGAGCTTCGGCATCCCGACAGTTTACACAGACCTCGCGCGGCAGGGCATATTCCGCTTCTTCAAGCCCGACCCGAAAAACCCGCTCGTCATCAACGGACAGGTGATTCAGCAGAACTCGCCGCTTTTGGTTGATCCGAACACGGGCGCGCTCCGCGTGCCGCTGTGCGGAGGCTCGGTCACGGCCAACTGCGTCGAGGTCTATAACATCGTCGCCAACGACCCGCGCGGCAAGGGACTCGATCAAACCATCGCCGCATTTCTCAACAAGTATCCTTCCCCGAACACGTTCGCATTTGGAGACGGGTTGAACACGGCAGGTTTCGTCTGGAACCCGCCGCAGCGAACCGTCGGGCCGAATTTCATAGGGAGGATTGATCACAAGTTCAACGAGAACAATTCGTTCTTTGGCCGCTACATTCACGCCGATCAGGACTCGAAAGACGGCGACCTGCTGAATGCGCGGCCCAAAGTATTCCCAAACTTCCCGCCGCTCGGCGAAGTCTTCCGCCAGTCGAGAAATCTCGCGCTCAATTATCGCCGCGTCATCTCGCCGAACATTGTCAACGAATTCATCACGGGATTCGCCCGCTTCCACTTCTTCTTCACCTTCGGCGAATCGAACCCCGACTTCCCCGACATTGAGCCGTGGGATCTGTCGAACATAAGCGAGCCGGTGCTGAACATCCCGCACACGGAACGCGCGCTGACGACGATTCAGTTCATTGACAACATCAGCCTGATTCACGGCGCACATGTCTTTCGCGGCGGCTTTAACATTCGATTGCTTCGCCACAACGACGTTCGCGGACTTGCGGGCGGCTTCAACCTCGCGCCGACCATCACGTTTGCGGCATCCACGCGAGCGCCCGCCGGGTTCACGTTCCCTGCAACGTTTTTGCCTGTCTCGCCCACGAATCCGAACGGGCGCGCAGGCATCGCGAGCAACGACCTGTCGAGGCTGCAAAACGCAGTCAACGACCTGCTCGGAATCCCCGCGCGAATCTCGCAAGGCTTCATCGGCGACCTCAATCAGGATAAATTCCTCGGCAAGGGTGGACTGTTCGTCAACGGCAACCGCATCAAGCAGTACAACTACTACATTCAGGACGAGTGGAAAGCTACGCCGCGATTGACAATCAACGCGGGACTCAGAATCGAATACAACCCCGCGCCGACCGAAGCCAATCACCTGTCGTTCGTGCCCGATAAGCCCATTGATGGCTCGCAGGGGCTTGTCAATTTCGTGCGGCGTGATCGCTGGTACAGCAACGACAACACGCTTGCGTTCGGGCCTCGATTGAGCTTCGCGTGGGACCCGTTCGGCAAAGGCGATATGGTCGTGCGCGCAGGCTACGGCATCGCGTTCGACCCGATTTCAACTTTCCAGGTCACGGCCATCAGCGGCAAGGTTCCCGGTCTTGCGACTCAATGCTCGACAACGGTAGGGCGCGCGCCTGCTGCGGGGTGCGCTGCGGTTCCCGATTTGAGGATCGCTGAAGGCTTCCCGAAAGAACTGCCGCCGCCGTCGCGACTGCCAAGCGCGTTCACGGGACCTGCGCCCGCGCCGCGCCTGACCGCGCCCGACACAGGCGCATTCGACCCGAACCTGAAGCTGCCGACCGTGCACGAGTGGAATTTGAATATTCAAAAGCAGCTTCCGTGGGGCATGGTTGCGCAGGTAGGCTACATCGGCAAGCGCGGGCTTCGCTTGCTGCGCGCTTACGATCTGAATCAAATCAAGACCGACCACGACGGGCTGCTTGAATCGTTCCTGCTTGCGCAGGCGAACCTCGCCAAAGGGTGCAGGCCCGACGGAACAGGGTGTCCGGCGGGAGTGACGGGCCAGCCCATCGGCATACTCAACACTCTGTTTCCCGGTTCGAGCGGCATCAATTCCGCGACGAGCATAACCGATCTACAACGCAACGCTTTTGCGAACCTCTTGCAGAGGATTGACCAGACAGACATCGTGGCCAAAGGTTTTCCGGCGAACTTCTTCAGGCCGAACCCGCAGTTCAGCCAAATCTTTTACATGGATTCAGGCGGCAACTCTTACTATCACGCATTGCAGGTGCAGTTGCGCCGCCAGTTCGAGAAAGGTTTGACTTACGGGCTGGCCTACACGCTCGGCAAATCAATTGACGATATGTCGGTTGACCCGGTTGGCGCGGCCTCAGGCGGCGGGCTTTCGACAACGAACTCGCGCACGCCGACCGACATTCACAACTGGCGATTGGATCGAGGCCGGTCGGATTTCGACAACCGCCATGTGTTTGTCACCTACGCGCTGTGGGATGTTCCCATCGGCAGGGGGCGTCAGTTCTTTTCAGGCGCGCCGAGTATTGTCAATCACATAATCGGCGGCTGGACGCTCAACGGAATATTCAACTATCAATCGGGCGAGCCGTACAGCATTCAGTCGGGCGCGCTGACGACGAGCAACACGCACGTTTCGCGCGCCGACATATTCGGGCCGAAGCCTGAGACGGGGTTGTTCCATGTGCCGGGCGTGATCGGCCCCGTGGTGTTCGACGCCAAGGGGTTCGTGAACAACTGCGTTGAGACGGCCAACGGTGGAAGGTTCTGCATTCCGCCTCCGGGCAAGAACGGCAATTCGGGGCGCAACATCTTCGACAGCCCTTCGATCTGGAACTTCGATTTCGGCGTGCTGAAAGAGTTTGCGATAACCGAGCGCGTGCGGATGCAGTTTCGCACCGAAATGTTCAACGTCTTCAACAACGTGAACTTCGAGAATCCGCGCAACGCGACCGTTGGGTCGCCGACGATAACCTCGACCGTGTTTGGGCAGACCTGCTGCATATCGGCGGCGACGCCTTCGACGGCTTCGATACTTGCGCTAGGCGAAGCGCCACGCGTGATTCAGTTCGCGCTGAAGCTGTCGTTCTAGCTTGAACAGAGTTGCAATCAATGAAGCGGGAGGCGATAGGCTGCCTCCCGCTTATTATTTATTCATCCGCATTCGTTTTAGTTTACGAATTACATAACGACTACCGTACGGCTCGTCTGCAATTCGCATTGGCATATAACAAGCGCGTTGAATGATTCTCGAAGATGCAATCGATGGCTTTCTAATGACGCAACGAATTCCCAACAAATGGATAGCCAGCAACTAAACACAGGCTGGCCAATGTGAATGCGGAAACCCACAATGCAACCCGATCGAGCAAGCGACGGCCATATTCAATCTGCACAGGCTGACGAACAAACGTTAGCATATAAAACGGGTTATAGCATAAACCGGACTTTCATCAATTCTGCGCCACCCTGGATGATATGTCATTGCAATCAGCGTGGGAATGCTTTCATCTGGCACTGTCGCAGCAGAGTTTAGTTGTATTGAACCTTGACCAGTTTCGCCGGTAATCGTTGCAGGCCCGACGGCGATTTTAGTGCGATCAAGCACATTGCGGATAGCCGCCCACCCTTGTCTGATTGCGCTCGATTGATAATGGCGAGCAGGTCTTATGGTTTCGAGAATCTCGCTCGGCTCTTCCACTGCGCGCTCGACAATCACGGCCAATGGGAACTCAGTAATTGATGCGCGAATACGCTGAAACAATTTTGCATTACTTGACAGAAGAATCAACGCTCGGCGATGAGCAAGCTCCCGCAGCCGCTCGAATGCGAGATTCTCGTCTTCCGCGCCGTAAGTGTCGAGTATAACGGCTCCGAAATTCTCCGTGTCATTGAGTCGGTCAATCTTCATCTCAGGCGAGCGCGCAAGCAGGACATCGAACCATCCGTCGGCTACCTGTTCTTCGATTAGCCGGATAAAGCTCATCTCATTGCCACGCCGCTGCTTCAAGGTGAGAGGGCTAAGGACGAGCGCGGGCCTGTAAGCCAGAGCGCGAACGTGTGGCTGAGCGCCGCCCTTCAATTCAAAGATGCCCCATGTGCCGAAGTCATGTCTTGCGAGTATGGCCGTCTCTCCTGAAAGTTGCTCTTTCATTGCTGGAGAACGAATTACAAGATAACGAGCGCCCATCAGCCTGGCGCGATCAAGATGCGCGGCCAGCGGCTGCGCTGCGAAATCAATGTCATCGGAAAGAACCGAGCTGATGCCAAAGCTGTCCGGGTAATTGGAAAATGCGTTGACAAGCGGAAGCGAAAAGAGCGCATTGGGCGAGGCTTCGTGAAAGACTGCGCTCAAGGTTTCGTTCCCTTGCGCTCCGAGATATGAGTTGATCGCGCGAGCGTCGAAGCTCACATCGGTCGCTGCCGGATTTATCACTTCTACGATGTAACGCCCATCGCGATGTTGCCGAGCGAAGTCCAAAACCGCATCAATGTCGGCAGTTTCTCCTGCGGGGTAGAATGCATAAGCCGACTTTGGGCCGGGCGACGTCAAAGCAAGCAACATTAAAACAAAGACTGCTGTGCCGGTCGTGTGGCGCGCTTGTCGAAGCGTTAGAGGCTGCTCGCGCGTCTGAATCTCTCCGAGCAGCTTGGCGAATGCGCGGAAGGCGGCGGCAATCAATTGACCGACAGGCACGGCAAGCAGGAAATTGAGCGTAGTCAGAAAGCGAGAAGATTGAAGCGGAAACCAGCGTGGCGCAATCGTCGCTGCAAACATCACGCAGGCCGCAAGAACAAAGCAGGTTACAAGGTAAGGCCACATCGCGCGAGTTGGCCGCCGCAGCCAGAGAATGATTCCTATTACAGCCAAGAAATACCATACAAGCAGAGCGGGCGAGACGAGCTTATTGATTTCGATGATGGAAGGCCGCGTGACGAAGTAATCGTACTGGGTCAACATCGGCACGAGCCAGAACGATGTTAAACCGACCGCGACCAATGGCGCAGCCAGGTGCACAAGCAATGCGCGGCGCTCGCTCGCTTTTTGATTTGAATCCGGCGCGCGGCGATATTGGATAAGGTCACTGGCTAACGTGGCTGCAATAATCAAAGTGGCCGTAATAGCATTGAAGAAGTTTGCAAGCACAGTGAGCGCGAGCAGCAGGCAGGATAATGCAAACTTCAATCGGCTCTTGTGTGCGCTGGTATAGGAGACATACCACAGCATGAGCAGAACGAAGCCGAGCGGCTGTGTGTAGAGTCCAATCTGAAACGTGCTGAAGTAATCCAGCCCCGACGGGAAGAAAGGCAGAAAGCGCGAATCAACCATGAGCGCCGTTGCTGCAAGCGCCGCGCCTGTTGCCGCAAGGCGGCTATTGTCTGAAACAGTCCGGGCAAGCAGCCACATCGCAATGGGCATAAGCAAAACGGGAATCGTCAAGACGAGCTTGAAAGCAGCAGCGAACGAAAACAGCCCCGTGTGGTGAAGCAGGGCGACGCACCAGTAAAAGAGCGGCGGATAGAAGTTCGGGAAAGGCATCCCGGCAAAATAAGCGTGCGTCCATCCGAAAGTGTCGGGGAAGATTGTCTGGTCGAAGATTTGCGCGATGGCAAAATGGCCCGTGCCGTCCCAGGCTCGTGGTCGCGCGCCGCGCCAGATTTCAAGCCATAGCTTCTGGCTGAGAGCGACAGGCAGGACGGTGATGATTGAAAACAGAAGGGCGTTTTGAGCAAAGCGAGCCGACAGGACTCTCCTGCGCAATTGTTCATAGCCCGTTTTGAGCGGGCTGGGAGTTGAAGGTTTGAGAGATTCGCTTGGCCAAGATTCCGTAGAGGTATTTGGCTCATCGCGCGCGGCAGATTGATACGGCAAAGTGATTGTTTGTTCTTTACGAGATGCTTTTGCTTTTGCGGATTTGGGTTTACTCATAGCAAAGCTGCCATTCTTCGTTTGCTTGAATAATCTGCGGCATTGAGTGATCGAGTAGATGCATTGTTGCCACGCTCACAAGCTGCCCCGCTGCGTCGTAGCTGTAATTTACTATCGCCCCGAACGGGTCTGTCAGACTCGTCACCTCACCGGCAAGATTATAGCCGTAGCTCAGGCTCAATGAGCGGGCCAACTCATTAATGTACCTGGTCTCCAAAGTCAGCCTGCTCCAAGTGTCGTACACATAATCTGTCCGCCCCTGCCCGTCCGTCATCCACAAGCGATGGGGGTGTCCAGAGATTTGTGTAAACGACCTGGGTTAAACAAGGGGCAATCTCCCTTCAAAGAGAATCGCAAACTGGTTGAGCGCCGCGCGCCAGTCCTTGACCGGCATCGTCCATTTCTGGCTCAGATTCTGTAAGGCC
>DATLXU010000012.1:0-18838 GCA_035575515.1 Blastocatellia bacterium | reverse complement strand
GGGAAGTGATGAAAGGAATGCTGAATCTGATCAAGTATCTATTTGAGCAAGGCAAGTCGTGTGAGGATATTTTGGAGGTCTTGATGACAGCTTGATGGCTACACCGACCAACATCGAAATCACTTACTTTCCAAGTCGTGTCATCGAGCCTCGCTATTGACATTCGCAGACTCGCTCAATATGCTTGCGCCCACTGGCTGACCTTTACAGCAAGCGACTTGAATTTGAATTGAGGGTGCGATGAATTTCATTCGTCTGACTAAGCAAAACAGCGCGGAAGTAAATCTGAAAACCGTTTATGATGCCATAGTTGTCGGATCAGGCGCGGCGGGCGGAATGGCTGCCCACGTTCTGACCTCGCACGGCATGCGAGTGCTGCTGCTCGAAGCGGGCAGGAAGCTCGACATTGACAACGAGTTAAAATCTACCGAGTGGCCTTACGAACATCCAAGACGCGGCGAGATGCCGCCCGACTCGCATGCGCTCACTTTCAACGAGTACACGATCCGCCAACCGCCTTACGCGCAAGGGACAAAATATAAACACGTCTATTCATACGTGCAGGGTTGGGGCGGGTCGGACTACAGCAAGAACATAGTCGTTGATGAGCGCGACCACCCGTACACGGGGACGAACTACGCTTGGGTCAGAGCGCGAGTACTGGGCGGCAAGACGAACATCTGGGGTCGGCTCGCGCTGCGCCTTTCTGATCTGGATTTCAAGGCGAAGACTCACGATGGCTACGGCGAAGATTGGCCAATCTCTTACAAAGACATCGCGCCTTATTACGACAAGGTTGATCTTTATCTCGGCATCTCAGGTCAAAAAGAGAACCTGCCGCACCTGCCCGATAGCATCTTTCAGCGTCCCATCAAGCTGACTTATGCAGAAGTGAAGCTGCGTCAGAGCCTCAAGAAGATGGGTCGGGTGCTGACGCCTTACCGCGCGGGCGTGACCACGGACGGATTGAAGCACAATAAGTATCGCAGCAGGTGCTACGGTCGCGGCGCGTGCAACCGCCGCGCGGGCGGGTGCGATATTCATGCCGCGTTCGATTCACCAACGGGTCTGATTTATCCCGCGATGGAAACCGGAAAGCTTACTCTGCGAACTAACTCAATCGCTTACGAAGTTCTCGTTGACAAGAAGACCGGCAAGGCCAGCGGCGTTGCTTTCATAGACTCTGAGACGGGTAAGACCTACGAGGCTAAAGCGAAGGTTATAGTCCTTGCGGCTTCGACGCTCGAATCGGCGCGGCTCATGCTGCTGTCGAAATCAACTCTTTATCCGAACGGGATTGGCAATTCGAGCGGGCACGTCGGCCACAATTTCTGCGAACACATCATGGGGCCGGGCGTGACCGGGCTTGTTAAAGAACTTATCGGCAAGCCGCGCACTCTCGACGATGGCCGACCGGGAAGTTTTTACATTCCGCGCTTTCGCAATCTCTCGGAGCGCCACCCTGATTTCATTCGCGGCTACGGCTTTGAAGGCGGCAGTGGAACCACAATGTTTCCATCGAACGCTATGGAGACGCCGGGCTTTGGCGCAAGCTACAAGAAGCGAGTGCGCGACTACGCTGGAGCGTTCATCGGGATGGGAGCGTTTGGCGAGGTGCTTCCGCGCTATGAGAATTTCGTCGACATTGACCCGCAGGTGAAAGACCGCTGGGGCGTACCCGTCTTGCGGTTTCATTACAAGTTCGGCGACAACGAAAAGAAGATGGCCAAAGACATGGCCGAAAGTGCGCGCGAGATGTTCGAGGCTGCGGGCATTGAAGTGATTGACGTCAACCGCGAAGTGCTGACCGAAGGCTGGTCAATTCATGAATTAGGGACCGCTCGTATGGGCATTGATCCGAAAATGTCTGTGCTGAATCAGTTTCAGCAATCGCACGACGTGAAGAATCTGTTTGTGGTTGACGGCAGCAGCCACGTGAGCGCGTCGTGTCAAAATCCGACGTGGACGATTATGGCTCTCGCGTGGCGCTCGTGCGATTATCTGGCCGATCAATTCAAGAAAGGGAATCTGTGATGACGGACCGAACCGTTCAACCCGAGATAGCTGATGATAACAATCAATCTCGACTTGATGAGCAACCTGAAACCGGCGCTCGCTTACAGGAAGATGGATTGACACGGCGCGAGATGATAAAGCTCACGGCGAGCGCGGTCGTTGCCGCGCCACTCGTCGGCTTGACTAGCGCAAAGTCCGAAACTGACGTATCAGCCGGTCGTGCGGCTCTGGCGTCGCAAGCTAAAGCGCCCCTGTTTTTCACTCGCGAAGAGTTCGCGCTTGTGGATGAATTGACCGAATTGATTATTCCAACCGACGAGCACTCGCCGGGCGCTCGCGCCGCGCGCGTGGCTGCATACATTGACGAGCGGCTGGCCGAATCGTTTGAAGAAGAGCCTAAGCAGCGGTGGCGCGAAGGGTTGAAGCTGATTGAAAAGATTTCGCGCGAGATGCATGGCCGCGCTTTTCTTGAGTCCACGCCCGCCGAGCGCGTTGCTCTGCTCACGCGCATCTCTCAAAATGAGATGAACCCGAAGAAGCCGGAAGAAATATTCTTCAGAGAACTGAAAGTGCGCACCGCGCATGCTTACTATACGTCGAAGATAGGCATTCACACCGAAATGGAGTACAAAGGCAATACCTACCTCAAAGAATTCGTCGGATACGATGCGACTTAACACCGTTAATCGCCGCTCGATTTTCGGTTGAATCAGGCAGTTTCGCCTTGACTTTCCTCCAGAAAGGGCATATTCTACCGCCGCTTTCCTTGTATAGATGTAGCGCAATTATCCTTAAGCTTGTAGATCAAAGTTTTGCATGGCGGCGGGCGTCAGCAGAACTTCGAAAAGCATAGAATCCAGAAGTAAAAATATTCCGTGGCATCAGGCTCTTTGCTGCCGCCAGGAGCTTGAAACACAGGCGAGCCTTGCATGCTTATAACGCAGGATGTGGGTGGAAGCTCATCCCGTTAATAAGAGTCAAGCTATCGTTGATTACCATTCCCGGTAGAAAGGAGGCCGTAATGGGCAGAAGTCGTTTCATCAGATGGCTGGTTATCTGCTTGTTCTTTTGCTGCGCATCTTCAGCTAAAGCCCAACAGGATACAGGAACCATTAGCGGGACCGTGAGCGACAAGACTGGCGCCGTAGTGGCGGGCGCACAGGTAACTATAACGAATGAAAACACGGGCCTGAAAAGAACTGTCTCAAGCAATGACAGCGGATTCTACACCGCCACCTTGCTCCCTGTGGGCGTCTATACAATCAGCGTAACGGCTACAGGATTTAAAACCACCGAGCATCGCGGCATTGACCTTCACGTCCGCGAAGAGAAGATCGTGCCGGTCGTGCTGGAGGTCGGCGAGGTGACCGCGACAGTGCAGGTCACGGGCGGCGCTCAGCAGGTGGAACTATCGAGCGGCGAGGTGGCGAGCCTCATCGGGTCTCAGCAGGTGAAAGAACTGCCGCTGAACGGTCGCAGTTTCGTCCAGCTCACGCTGCTCGTTCCCGGCGCTTCCGTGAGCGACAGCACGCGAACGGGCAACACGGGGCTTCTGGCCGGTGTTGATATTTCAATGAGCGGAAGCCCGGCCAACGCCAACGGCTGGCTCGTTGACGGCGTGGATAACGTTGACCACGGGTCGGGGCGCACCATCCTTGTCTATCCTTCAATAGATTCGATTGAAGAGTTCAAAGTGCAGACAAATTCCTACGGAGCCGATCAGTCGGCTGCCGGAGGCGCTCAGATAAGTCTTGTCACCAAGTCCGGCACGAATCAGTTCCATGGGTCGGGCTATTTCTTCATCCGCAACGACGCGCTCAACGCAACGAACTTCTTCCTCAACGCTGCGGGCGCGCCGAAGCAGGAACTCGACTATAAGAACTTCGGCTATACGATTGGCGGCCCGATCAAAAAAGAAAAACTCTTCTTCTTCTGGTCGCAGGAGTGGCGGCGCGAGAGTCGCGGAGTTGTGCGGCAATCAACCGTTCCCACCTTGCTTGAAAGGCAGGGCGATTTCAGCGGTCCGCATTCGGGCGATCTGCCAACGCCGACAGACCCCTTCACGGGGCAGCCGTTCCCCGGCAACAGGATTCCGGCAAATCGTCTGAGTCCTGCGGGATTGGCAATAATGAAGCTCTACCCTGAGCCTACCAACAGCAACACCATTAATAACTGGGTTGCAGCGCCCGTCACGAAGATTCCTACGTGGCAGATACAGGGGCGCGGCGACTGGAACATCACGAGCAAGCACACGCTGATGTTTCGTTATACGCAGGATAGCTGGAAGAACCCCGCGCCGAACTTTGGAGCAGAAGGCGGCCTGTGGGGAGACACGGGATTCCCGACCGTCGACTCCGATTGGGATCAGCCCTCGAAGAACATAGCAACAAGGCTGACGACGACCTTCGGGCCGACGATGGTCAACCAGTTCCAGTTCTCCTACGCCAACAATCGCATCTTCATCACGCCCGGCTTGGGCGCTGAGATCAATGACGAAATCAACTCAAAGATTCCAGAAGTCTTTCCGGGACCCGACGCGCGCGCGCACGCTACGTTCTGGGGAGCGCCACTGCCGGGCATAGGCGCGAACCTCTGGAACATCGCGCCGTGGGACAACGGACAGGACCTGTGGATATGGAAGGATGATTTCTCACTGACCAAAGGCGAGCACACATTCAAGATGGGCGGTTTGTTCAGCACCAACAAGAAGGATGAGATTTGCTGTTCAAGCGCCGACACGCCGCAGTTCTGGGGACCGACTGCGGTTCCCGGAGGGGCGGGAGTGGGCGGCGGATGGGGCGATCCCAACGCGCCCGGCAATGGAGGACAAGTCACAGGCAACGGCTTGGCCGATCTGCTGCTTAAAGGAACCTACTGGGGCGGAGCCGATGAACAGTCCTTCGTGCCTACGTCATTGATTCGCTGGCGCGATTACGAACTCTACTTCAACGACACGTGGAGAATGAGACCGGGCTTCACGCTCACTTACGGCCTGCGCTACAGCTATCTGCCGCAGACCTATCAGGATGACAACCTGATGGCAAACTTCGTGCTCTCGCTTTACGACCCGAAGAAAGGAGCCGATCCGCTCAACGGGTTGATCTTCCCGAAAGAATTGAAGATGCCTGAGAAAGGCATACCGGGCGGGGAAGCTAACCTCAGAGGCATAGATGTCGGGCGGGCGCTCAGAAAGAATCACAAGCACAACTTCAGCCCGCGCATAGGCATCGCGTGGGACCCGACCGGAGCGGGCAAGTGGGCGATTCGCGCAGGCGCAGGCATGTTCTACGGGCGAGCGGATTTGAGCAACCCCGTGGGCGCTCTGATTCAAAATCCACCCTTCGTTGCGAGAATTGACTGGGGCGCGGGGCGACCATTGGACAGCATTCCCGGCACGCCGCCCGGAGGCACGCTTGGAACTCCGAGCGCAGCCGCAGACATCGAATCGAAACAACAGGGCAGCTACCAGTGGAATCTGTTCATTGAGCGCGAGCTGATGAAGGACACGACGTTCCAGATTGGCTACGTCGGCAATCGCGGCCACCATCTCGGAATCAACTGGAACCTGAATTATGTCCCATCAAACCTGCGGCTGGAATTTGCCCGAAGGGCGTTGAACCCCGATAACCCGGCTGGCGAAGAAGATCAATTGCGGCTCCTGTTCCCCTTGAAGGGCAACCAGAGCTTGATCTATCAAACGTTCGCCGGAGATTCGAGCTATCACGCCTTGCAGATGCAACTCGTCAAACGATTCTCGAACGGATTGTCTTATCAGGTGTCGTATAGCTGGTCGAAGCTGCTTGCTCTAGCGGGACTCAACTGCTGCGGTGGCGGCGACAATACGCGAATCACCGATCCTGAAAACCTCAGATATGACCGCGGACTGGCAGATTTCGACCGCACGCACATTCTGACCATGAATGCGATCTACAAGCTGCCGGGTCCGAACAGCGGTGTTCGCGCTCTCAACGCAATTTTGAGCGGCTGGGAGGTAACAGGGATATACCAGTATGCCTCAGGCGTGCCGCTGACGGTTGGCGGCGGTCCGAACATAGGCATTCCCAACCGCGTGGACCTCGTCGGCGATCCTGAAGGAGCGCACACGGCTCAAGAATGGATCAGGCGTGACGCTTACCGACTGCCTCTGGAACTTGGACGGCTCGGCATGTCGCCTCGCGGTTCTGCTCGCGCGCCGGGGATCAACAACCTCGACACAGCCATCTACCGCAACTTCAGGCTGCCGCGCGAAGGCATGTCAATTCAGTTCCGCGCAGAGTTCTTCAACATCTTGAACCATACCCAATTCCTGAATATTGATACAGGCTTTACAACTTCTGGAATTGAGGCTGACCTAAGAACGAACCGCATTGTTCGATGCGACACGCTGCCCGGTCACTCGTTCCCGGATTGCAACACCAATGCGAACTTCGGGAAACCGACGCGAGCGCGCGACCCACGCGAAATCCAGTTCGGCATCAAGTTCAACTTCTAGCCGACTAATTAGAATGCTTCACGCAAGGCGCACCGGCATCGCTGGTGCGCCTCTTTTATTGTGGTATAATCATCGCCCCGACACAATGATCTTGCGTCTTCTAATCAATTGCGCCGGAATTGTTTTATGCAATCATCCAATATGTCTCGTCGCATAGCAGCAATACCTCTCTTGTTGTTATTTGTCATAACGGCGCAAAACCCGGTCTGCGCACAACGAAACACAGGCGATGAAATAAACGAGCATCTTCAATCAGCGCAAAAGCTCCAGCAGCAGGGCGAGGTGATAAGAGCCGCGAGCGAGCTTCGCCAGGCGCTCGGTCTCACGCTTGAACAGTTGGGCATTCTCTACAACGCTCTGGGCCAACTCGATAAAGCCGAATCTGCATTCGCCGCCGCAACCGAAGCGAAGGCTGATTCGGACAGCTCATTGCTCGGTCTTGCAATCGTCTATCTGAAAAAGCGCGAGTTTGAAAAAGGGATCGAAACCGTCAAGCTGCTGCTGGCTCAAAAACCTTTTCATCCGGCTGCGCGTCATCTGCTCGGAAAACTCTACTTCGGCATGGGCCGATTCGATGCGGCAATTCTGGAACTGGAGGAAGCCGCGCGGCTTGCGTCCGATGACAACAGCGTTGCCGCCACGCTTGCGATTGCCTACCTCAAGCAGAAGCGATTGGATAAGGCAAAGCAGATATTCAATCGCATGGCGGCGGAACTGGGGGAGTCTCCGCGGTTGCATATATTCTTCGGCGCGGCTTATCGCCAGACGGAATTTTTTGAAGAGTCAATCGCTGAATTCAAACGCGCCGTCGCTTTGAACCCGAAGCACCCAAGAGCGCACTACTACCTCGGCTTGAGCTACCTGTCGCAGGAAGGGACGAGCAAAACGGCTGAAGCAATCGCGGAGTTCCAGGCAGAGTTGCAGCGCGACCCGAACGATTATTTATCTAATTATCTTCTCGGACTGGTTTACATCAGCGAGCGGCGATTGGAAGAATCGGTGCCTCATCTTGAGAAGGCGATGCAGTTGGAGCCTCAAAAACCCGATGCGCCATTATATCTCGGTCAGGCGCTCGCGCTTCTGGGGCAGGAAGAAAAAGCCGTCCCGATCCTCGAACGAGCGATTCAACTAACCTCAGACCCAAGCCGCAATTTTTATCAAATCTCCAAAGCGCATTATTTGCTGTCGCAAGCACTGCGCCGACGAGGTAAGACCGAAGAGGCCGCAAAGCATGCGGAGATTGCGGAGCAATACAAGCTCAAAGCCGCCAAAAGCGACGAGGAGCGAATACAATCTTTCCTCAAGAGCGGTCCCGAAGATGCCAACAACTCGGCTGAAGGCATGAACATGACTGCGACAGTCATTGATACTTCGCTGCCGGATGAAAAAGAGCGGGCACGGCTGGAAAAGGTTGAGAAGGTCTATGTTCGCATCGCCGGAAGCGCATACAACCAGCTCGGATTTCTGTCTGCCAGCCAGAATGATTTCAAGCGCGCGGCGAAGTATTTCGATCAGGCCGCTCGATGGGATTCCGCGATTCAGGACGTTGATTACAACGCGGGGCTGGCCCATTTCAAAGCCGAAGAATACCGTCAGGCAATCGCGCCGCTCGAACGCGCGCACGCGCAGCAGCCCGCTCGCGTTCCGGTGCAGGTGCTGCTTGGCCTCAGTTATTTTTTTGCCGACGACTACGCGCGGGCAGTAGAGCAACTGCGCCCGCTCGCCGACGGCGGCGTGAGCGACCCGCAGGTATTGTTTGCGCTTGGGCTCGCGCTTGCGCACACGGGCGAGCGCGAGCGTGGCCGCCAGTTACTCAACGGGCTTCTTGAAAAATATCCTCAAGCCGCCGAGTTGCACCTTGCAATGGGGCAGCTTCACGCGCTCGAAGCGAATTATGCAAACGCCGCCGCAGAGTTCTCGAAGGCGCTTGAGATTAATCCCGCGCTCGCCGACGCTCATTACTACGCGGGGCTGTCGCTGTTGAAGCAATCTGATTTCACGAAGGCGGCAGACGAGTTTCGCCGCGAGCTTGAGCGCAATCCGCAGCACGCACGCGCGCAGTATCATTTAGGGTTTGCGCTCGCCTCGATGCAGCAGACCGAAGAAGCCATCAAGCGATATGAAGAAGCGATGCGGCTCGACCCTCTGTATGCGGAAGCGTATTACGAGCTTGGCAAGATACGATTGCAACAGGGCCGCGTGGACGACGCGATCAAGCTTTTAGAAAAAGCCGTCGAGCTTGATTCAAGTAAGCCTTATAGCTACTACCAGCTCTCTCAAGCCTATATGAAAGCGGGCCGACAGGATGCCGCACAGAATGCGCTCTCTCGTTACCGCGAATTGAAGGCCAAATCAGGCGGCAAGCTCCCTTGAAGCATTGATGACCGCACGGACGATTCAAACATGAGAGTCGCGCAGGTTTTATCGAGAACGGCGGATATGAAATCAGCGGCCTGCGCAACTGTTGCTTGATGAAGGCGACGCGCGCGTCGTTCAATTGCTCAACGCGGCGATTGATGCGGAGCCGTACAACGCTGCGGCTTATCTTGAGCTTGCCCGCGCCTATCTCGCGAGCAGCTTTTCTGAGTCCTCAATTAACGAGGCTGAATGTCGCCTGCCCTCGCGCGCTTTGATTCCCCAGCGCGTCTTTCACGCTTACAACGAGCGTGTAGTTGCCGGGCGGAAGTCCCGCCAGATGCAGGAAGCGTGTAAATGTTATGCGCGGATTCTGTTCAGCGGGAGATTCGCTCACCTGATAACTGGGCAGCCGCACATTCACTAATTGACCTTCGCGCATCAGCGAAAGCCCAATCGAGAGATTTGTCTTTTTAGTCTGCGGCTCTACTTGCGGGCGATAAATGTCGAAGTAAAAAATCAGGTTGTCGCCGTTGCGGAACTGACAGCGCGCCGAAGGCAGAATCTTCGCGCCTTGCACCGACAAGAACTGAGCGGATGTATTAACCGCTTTATCAACTTCTCTCGCCAGCAGAATGGTGCTCAAGCTCAGCAAAGGATCAGGCTGATGAAGATGCATCGCTCGCTCGCCGCTTGAAACCGCGCCCGACAGCAGGTCCTTCACGATCACCTCAAACGAATAAGGCCCTCCGACCGGAAGCTGTATGTAGTTCATGAAGCTGACCGTGCCCGGCTTCAGGATTTTGTATTCATCTTCGGTCACGCTCACCTGCACAGGGCCGCCGAATCGCTTCAAGAGATTGCCCGCGTTGTCGCGCACCATTCCGAGTATCAAAAGCCGCGCGGTGAATTTGCCTTCGACAGAATCGAATCGAAGCGCGTTGGAAGGAATTTCAAGAATCGCTGGAATCGTGTATTGATTGGCGGCCTGCTGAAAGCTCGCGACGCGAAAGAAGAGCGGAAAGGTCGCCGCTCGTGTGCCGCTGTGAGCAAGGTCAACGGCTTCGTACTCTGCGGGCGTGAGGAATTCATAGCCCGCAGGGATGGCGTAATAACCGTTGCGCGCTCTGATGCTCAGGCCCGGTCTTTTGACGTTCACGCGAATCTGGCGAAAGCGCCCGTCGAGCTTTTCGTTCTTCGGGCGATACGATAAAAGGTAGTAGCTGTGCATCTCCTGATCTACGCGCGCAAGCCCCGTGCTCAAGTCGTTCGTGTTGCGAATGAGAAATCCGCCCGACGCGTTGGCCATAAAGCGCAGAGGGCTTTCGCGCACATCCCCGCCGACGTGCCGGACGCGGTCGAATACAGTCTCGCCGCCTCTGGGATTCTTGTTCTCCGACGGATTAGTGACGGCGCTTGTCAGTTCGTCGCGCGGGACGAGGTCGCCTTTTATTTCTTTCGTCTCAAGCCCCTGCGATTCGATTGCATAGATTGCGAGCTGCGAGCGATTCGCGAGGCTCACGACCGAGTGAAGCTGATCTTCGAGCGCCGGCCCGACAACGAAGCCTTCTGAAAAGAGCAAGAGCGTTTTGCGCCCTTCGATTCCCTTCACGCCGAGCGCGATTGAGCGAATCGCGGTCAGCACATTTATGCTCTGTCGCTGATCGAGCGCCGACCGCAGAGCTAAATCCAACGAGCCGACGTGCTGCGCGATGATTGCCGTTGCCAGGTTCGATAATCGCGTCATCAGCGCGGCGGCAGCCGTCGCGGCAGCAGGGCCGGATGGAATCGTGGGAGCGTCGTTGTCGGGAAGCTGCGACAACTCGGACTGGCCCGCCGCGATGTTCGCGTTCAGCGTCGCGCGATCAGTCGCAAGCGCAGAGCCTGTCACGTCGGCGGTCTTCAGCGCCTCAATCAGTTTCGTTTTGTCATTCGTGAAATCGGTCAGCAGCCGCAAGCCTGAGCCTAAGATGAAGACGGCCATG
Source organism: Blastocatellia bacterium (assembly GCA_035575515.1). Classification (GTDB taxonomy): domain Bacteria; phylum Acidobacteriota; class Blastocatellia; order UBA7656; family UBA7656; genus DATLXU01. Next base: position 7,990 of record DATLXU010000012.1, on the reverse strand, counting down.
AAATCGTTAGGCTGCAACTTCTGCTCAACGTATTTGATCGAAGCGTCCTGAATCAGCTTCTGATGCTCGAATTGAGTTGTGGAGTAATCGAGCAGCACAATGGTCAGGTTCGGCATCTCGCGGCTTGCGACAGACTGCGGCTCAGCGGCGGCAGGTTGTGCATTGGAGGCTGTAGATGGCGTTGCTGGTGAGCCTCGAAAGATGCGGAACGAGCTAATCTCCTGCGCGACTCCGTCTTCGTAAATCTCAAAGTCCTGCGGCGTCAGATCGGTGACGAGCCGACTCTTGCGGTCGAAGACAATCGCGTCAACGAAGACCTCTGTCGTTTGCAGCTTGATCGTATCTGACTTCTCTTTCTGATTGGCAGCTTGCGAGTAAGCTCGATTTGAAAACGAGCAGAAAACCATCAACGCGGCGATTAAAACGGAAATCAATTTTCGCATACGCCAACCTCCACAATCAGTCTTCGATCCTGAATCATTCTTTCTTCGCAACAGCTTTAGCGGGCGGCTGTTTCTTCGTGATGCCTTTGCCTTCCTCGATTGTGATGAATTGATTTGCGGCCACATCGCGAATCAGTTCAGTCTTTCCGCCGGGCCAGCGCACTTCGATTGAATCAACGCGCGCCCTGTCGCCTAAGCCGAAATGCAGCCGCGTGTCGTTTTGAGAGATGTAGCTGCCGCCGCTGCGAACTTCATTCACCTGCGAGAGGTTCCCCGCCATGACTTTTACGTATGCGCCAAGAGCATCGCGATTTTTTTTCGAGCCTATGGTCTTAATCGTAATCCAGTTGTTAGCATTGCCGCCGTCGTTTCTTAAAACAAGCGGGCTGCCGTCGAGGTTGTTAATCACAACGTCAGTGTCGCCATCATTATCTATATCGCCGAAAGCCGCGCCTCGACTCACGCGCCGCGCCATCAACGCGTCGCCGGACGATGCGGCGACTTCCGAAAATGTCCCGTTGCGCTCGTTGTGAAACAGCAAAATGCGCTGAGCATAGGTGCTGCCCGCGCTGACGTTATCAACCTGCGGATAGACGTGGCCGTTGACGACCATCAAATCAACCCAGCCGTCGTTGTCGTAATCGAAAAATTCCGTCGCCCACCCGACGTAAGGAAAGCTGACCTGCGCCAGCTTCGACGCGAAGGAGACATCCATAAACGACATCCCCTGCTCTTGCCGGTAGAGCGTGTTGTACTCGTCGGAAAAGTTCGTGACGAATATGTCGAGCAATCCATCGTGATTGTAGTCAGCTATGGTCAGGCCCATCGAGCCTTGCTCGTTGCCGTCTTCGCCGACGGCGCAGCCCGAAAGCAGGCCGACCTCTTTGAACGTGCCGTCGCGGTTGTTCTTATAAAGAAAGTTCGGTCCCGAATCATTCGAGACATAAAGATCAAGCCAGCCGTCTGCGTCAAGGTCGCTCCACAGCGCGCTCATTCCATAGCGGCCATTCGGGTCCGACACGCCTGCCTGCTTGCTCACGTCGGTGAACGTGCCGTTGCCGTTGTTGCGAAAGAGCGCGTCGCCCGCACCGGGCAAGCCTCGCGGGCCGCATTGAACGGGGATGCCGCGATACTGGCAGAACTTTCCTTTTCCAAATTCGGGCAGGTCCTTCATCCGAAAATCAACGTAGTTGGTGATGAACAGATCAAGGTCGCCATCATTGTCGTAATCGCCGAAGGCCGCGCCCGCAGACCATCGCAAGTCGTCAACTCCGGCTTGCTCGGTCACGTCCGTGAAGGTTCCGTTTCCGTTGTTGCGATAGAGATGATTCGAGCCGAAGCAGGTAACGTAAAGATCCGTCCAGCCGTCAGCGTCGTAGTCGGCTGCCGCTACGCCCATCGCCCATCCGGGAAAGGCAAGCCCGGATTTTTCCGTAACGTCGGTGAACGTGCCGTCGCCGTTGTTGTGATAAAGCGCGCTCGGAGAACTCTTGGGGTTGTTTGCCGTATCAACCGTGAGTGAGTTCGTAAAGTAAATATCGAGCCAGCCGTCATTGTCGTAATCAAAGAGCGCAACGCCGCCGCTCATTGATTCGACAATGTATTTCTTTTCAGGCGCAGAGACATGCTTGAATCGGATGGCTGCGACCTGTGTCGCGTCAACGAATCGCACGCTCGAGTTCGCGCCGGCTCGCGCATCGGATTCAGGAACGAAGTCGAGCGAGATCAGACAGGCGAGCGCGACTGCTAATAAAAAGATTCTTCTCATTGAAGCCTTTGTTTGGGAGCAGATTGAGAGGCCGAGAAAGGCAAGCGCAGGCTCATGCGATTCTTTTCTTCAACTTTCTTCTGCGCCGCCTCATAAAGCTCGCGCTCCGACTGCGCGCGCGCTTCATCGCCTGAGCGGGCATAAACCTGAGCGAGTTGATAATGAACCTTCGGCTCTTCGGGGTTCAACTGAGCTGAAGTCTCAAGTGCCTGCCGTGCCTTCTCGTATTGATGCTCTCTTATGTAAACCATCCCCAGCCCAAGATGCGCGCGTGCGTCATCCGACTTTCGCTCTACAACGCGAGATAGCAACTCAAGCGCGCGAGCCGTATCGCCCGTCTCATAGGCGATGATTCCCAGATGATAGTAAGCGTCTGTCTGTTCAGGGTTGAGCCGTAAGCTTTCTTCAAGCTGGCGGCGAGCGTTGTCAAAATCTTTTTCGAGATAAAGCAGCCAGCCTAGCGATAAACGGCCCGCCGCGTCCTGCGGCTTAAGCTCAACGTAGCGTTGAAGCACAGGAAGCGCCGCATGAAAATCTGCGGTGCTCAAAAGCGCATTGCCGAGAAAGAGCAGGTATTCAGGCCGGTCAGGCTCAAGCATAAGAGCTTTGCGCGCAGCGATGACGGCTTCCATCGCGAGGTTCACTTGCAGGCTCAACTGAGCGAATTCAAATAGCAGTTCGGGCGAGTTCGGGGCCAGCCTTAGCGCCTGCGCCATGTATTCCCACGCGCGTTGAGAGTTGTTCAATTTAAGCTCGACTCCGGCCATCTGGCGCAAAGTCGAAATTGAATCCGGCTTTTGAGCAAGCTGCTCGCGCAGGCTCGCTTCGGCTTTCGTGAAATCTCCGGCTGTGATGTAAAAACGCGAGAGCAGTTCCCAATAATCACCGGGTCGGTCTTTTGCGGGAATTGCCATCAGCGTCTTTGCAGCAAGAGCGAACTCGCCCCGATCTGCGCGCAGCAATGCAAGGGCGTGCAGCACATCGGCATCGAGCGGGAGAAGCTTCGCCGCCTGTTCGAGGATGGCGAGCGCGCGCTGCTGTTGATTGTTCTGCTTATATAGAAAACTAAGATTGACGTATGCGCCAGCAAGTCGCGGGTTGATTTTGAGAGCGCGTTGAAACATGGCTTCGGCTTCTTGAAAGCGTTGTTGCTGGACACGCACAACACCAAGCAGGCTGACAGCCTCCGCGAGGTTGGGCCTTTTCTTGAGCAATCTTTCGAGCGAATGTTCGGCTTTCGCGAGGTCGCCGGTCTTTAAGTGTTCTGCCGCCTCTTTAAGCGTGACAGTTGCAGCGGGTGATTGCGCGCTTGCAGTCGCAGCGGAAATGAGAATTATCGCCGCGAGAGTGATCGCGCAAATCCGCTTCTTACTTTTTTGCGGCTTAAAAACCACTGTTTTCCTGCTGTCGAGCTAGAGTTTCTCGATAGAGTGATGGGTAGCAATTTTATCAGAGCGAATTATAAGTTCCAAGCGCCGGTTCCTGTGATAGAATACCAGCCCTCAATCGGTATCGAGATCAGGTTCAGCTCAGGCTTTATAGACGGAGACTATCTGAAATGATTCGCAAAAGAATTCTTGGCCTATTTCTTTTATCGTTCCTGACTACGCACGCGCTCGCTCAGGATTTCTGGAATGAGCCTTTCGAGAAATGGAATCGCGGTCAGGTATTAAAAATCATAAACGATTCGCCGTGGGCGCGCAGCGAGACGCTGACCACTTTGCTGGGCGGGAGAGACGCGGGACTTCAGGGCAACAAAGAAATCTATAACAAATTCACGGTGAGATTCTTCTCTGCCCTTCCAGTCCGCGAAGCCTATGTTCGCATGATGCAAATCCTCAACAAGTACGACGAAATGAACGACGACCAGCGCCGCGACTTCGATTCCCGCTTCAAGCGCGCGCTGAATCTTGATGTCAATGACCGCGTGATCATATCTCTGGACTTTGCCTCTAATGATAATGACACCAACCGCGAGATGAAACTGTTTCTGGATACCGCGCGAACCGATACGATAAAGCAGAACGTTTATCTCATAAGCCAGCGATTGGGCAGGATTGAATTGCGCGAATACTTTCCGCCAAGCTCCGACGGGACCGGAGCCAAGTTCATCTTCCCGCGCTCGGTCAACGGCAAAGAGGTCGTCGACCCGGCAGACAAAGAAGTTCGATTCGAGTTCAATTTTCCCTTGATTGATCGTAACGCAGGCGGCGCAAGAAACATGCAGCGGCTGCTTGTCAATTTCAAAGTTCCGAAGATGCTCTATCGCGGTCAGCTAAGCTATTAAAAGGTTGATGCAGTTCATCTACCGCCCTGAATCGCCGCGAAGTTTTGTTGCAGCCGCAAGCAAGAAGAAAGAATGGGCGCTAAGAATTTGAATTGCTAAACCGGCTGCCGAATCGCGCATCTACTCGAAATCAGGTCGGGAAGTATCGAACTTCAAAGCCACGCCCACTCCGCTCGGCTTTTTTTCGACGCGAACTACTGTGGCTGAATAAGTCATCATGACCTCTTTTTTGAGAGGCAATCGGATCCGAACAGACAGCCTTGATCCGACCGGCGGGCACGCTGCGAGGTAGACATAAGCGCCACTGGAACTCAGAGCTTGTAATGTTGCGACCTCTTCAAAATAGGCTGACGCGGAATCTATGCCCTTGACCCTGACAGGCCAGTTCAATTTGTATCTTCGCCCTTCCCTTCGGTCAACGACGTAGCTTTGCGCTCTCGACATTCCAATACCATTCAGCGTAGTCATTGCGCCTCGCAGCAGTCAGGTTTGTCCTGCTACTTCCAATAATGCAAATGAGATTGAGCTTTCAAATTTGAAAGCCTTTTAGGGTGAGGATAGTTGGTGGGCAACGCAGCCGAAGCCTAGTCGTTCAGTCCGTTCAGGGATTTTGCTATGCGCGCGCGCAACCGTCGAATTCTTTTGAATGTCGCCTTCGCTCTTTTCGATGCCAGGAGCTTATCGTGAAGATTGGCTGACGAATTAAACTGCAGGTCGTAGGAAAACTCCAATTCGTCCAGTTCCGCTTCTAATGACTCAAATAATCTGGTGATCTCTTTTATTCCAGCGATTCTTTTTTTCATAGCGAATGACGGGGCCGATGAGGAGCATAAGAGATTACAAGCCCCCGTACAACCGAACATACTTTCGACCGCCATAGGTCTTTTGCCGCATGCCTGCGCGTTGAGTCTAATTCCGCATAAATTTGCTTGTCAATCCGATTAGAAATCAGACAATGCAAACCGCCATCTTGTAATCAAGGCTTGCTAGACTGCTATTAACGATTTGCCCCTAATACCCGCATTGCAGTGAGCAAAGCGATTATTCTTTGCCAGGCTACTGATAAGTGTCCGGTCTTCGCACACTCACTGCTTTCAAGCAAACGCATGAGCGGGGGGTTTCGAGATAGCCTTCAATTGCACAAAGTGGAGTCTTATGCCACAGGTTTTCAGCCACACTCATAATTAGGATTATGTAAAAAATCATTGCGAGAGCATCATAGTTAGCAGTCGTCACACACCATATCTTGCACGCGAATATTGACGTAACCTGCCAACATTATAAGCAAAATAACCTTCCGACACAGGATCATCGCAGATGACGGTGACCGTGTTAATTGCTGTAGGCACAGTCTTTGCAGTGCTTCCTGATATAGCCCCTCTGCTCCCGCGAATTATTGACATAGCCAAAAGCCACAAGCTACGTTCTGGAGTCTTATTGAAATTGGCGCCCTTCATTCTTATAAGGCTCAGTTCGGCAGTTAGTTTGTGGAAGATATAAGTGGCTTACGATTCTAGTTCGGTCGCGCGAAGTTGCGCGTTGATCGTTTGAGACTTAGCCCCCTGAGTATCTACCGCTCCCAAAACTAAGTAGGTGCCGAAACCCTCACCGATCCGGCATCAAGCGCCAAATCGCCAAACCTCCTGATCTGCAGGAGCAGGTATTTGTGTGCCTCCAAACCCGTTGATAGCTCAATTGAAGATCGAACACTTTTGTAAAGGAATTATGAAAAGATATTTCTCAGTTGCCTGCTTAAGCGCAATCGTTCTGGTTTTTGGAATTCCCTCCATTACGCAGGCTCAAACGACGAGCGAGCCTGAGTTGCCGCGCATTTATCTTTCTACTCCGTACCCGGCAACCGGTGGAACAATACGAACTGTCGCTGCCGGAGGCGATCTTCAGGCAGCCCTAAACCTCGCGCAGCCCGGCGATACAATCGTGCTTCAGGCCGGCGCTGTTTTCGTCGGCAATTTTCAGCTTCCGGCCAGGACCGGCAGCGACTGGATAATCATTCGAACCTCAAATACGGACGGTATCGCGCCCGAAGGCACGCGGGTCTCTCCATCTGAGGTGGCGGCCATGGCGAAGATAGTCACGCCGAACGCGGCTCCCGCAATTGCGACTGTGGCTGGAGCGCATCATTACCGGCTTGTCGGGCTTGAAATCGGCGTCGCTCCGGCAGTCAGCATCAACTACAGCATAGTCAATCTTGGCGATGGGAGCGCCGCTCAGAACTCGCTCGCTATGGTCCCGCACGATCTCGTTATTGATCGCTGCTACATTCACGGCAATACAACGGGCGACGTATCGCGCGGCGTTGCGCTCAACAGCGCCTCGACGGCTGTCATTGACTCATACATCTCTGAGTGCCACGGCCTTGGCTTCGATACGCAGGCCATCGGCGGATGGAACGGGCCTGGCCCTTTCAAGATAGTCAATAATTATCTCGAAGCGGCGGGCGAGAACATTATGTTCGGCGGCGCTGATCCGAAGATAGCGAACCTCGTTCCTTCCGACATAGAGTTTCGGCGGAACTTCTGCTCCAGGCCGCTCACGTGGAATCCATATAATCCAGGCTACGCGGGCGTTCACTGGTCGGTCAAAAACATCTTCGAGTTGAAGAACGCGCAGCGCGTTTTAGTTGACGGCAACGTATTCGAAAACAACTGGATTGATGGGCAGGCAGGCGTCGCCATTCTGTTCACGCCGCGCAATCAGGAAGGCACCGCCCCCTGGTCGGTTGTTCAGGATGTAACTTTCACGAACAATATCGTGCGCAACTCGGCTGCGGGCGTTCACTTTCTTGGCCGCGACTATAACTATCCGAGCCAGCAGGCGAGGCGGTTCAGGATCAGGAACAATCTCTTTTACAACATAGGCGGCCCGCAGTGGGGAGGCAGCGGCAGGCTCTTTCTAATCATTGATGGTCCCGCCGACATTCAAATAGACCACAACACGGCGTTTCAGACCGGCAATATAGTCACTGCCGACGGCGGCCAGTCAACGGGATTCGTTTACACCAACAACATAACCCCCAACAACGAATATGGCGTTATCGGCTCAGGTCACGCTCCGGGCAACGACTCGCTCAATTATTACTTCCCCGCCTGCATCTTTGTGAAGAACGTAATTATTGCCGGTCCATCGTCTATTTATCCTTCGGGAAATTTCTTTCCTGCATCTGTAAGCGATGTTGGCTTCGTTGATCCGGCTTCGTCAAACTACAGTCTTTTGCTCACAAGCCCGTACAAGAACGCAGGAACAGATGGACAGGACATTGGAGCCAGTCAGGAGATGATTGCGGCTGCAATCGGAGGTCAAACATTGCCTGCTCAACCTCCTTCAAACTATCCGCCGCAGGTTAGCATCGCGGCGTCAGCGGTCTCAGGCGTCGCGCCGCTTTTGATAAACTTCACGGCCAGCGCATCCGACCCGGACGGCTCTATCGTCTCCTACAAATGGGACTTCGGCGACGGGCAAAGCGCGTCGGGA
>DATLXU010000011.1:0-25011 GCA_035575515.1 Blastocatellia bacterium | reverse complement strand
CGGTGAAGATGAGTCTTTCAGTGAATGAGTCGAAGACAGGAGTGAGTTGAATGTTGAGGTCAATCCATTCTACAAGGCTGAGCAGTAATGCTGCGGCGAATCCTGCAATCGCATAGCGAGCAAGCGCGGCTCGCAGCGATGTTTTCTTTTCGGTCTGCTGTTTTGGATTCGATTCTTGATTGGAATCTTCGGCAGAGGCGAATCGGACTGTGTACCTTGACACTAAACTCACTCCTCGCGGTTGAACCTGAACCGCTATGGTAGTAAGGGGTTTCAACCGCTGTCAAGCAACGCGAAACCGCAGCGCGCCGAATTGGAATGAGTGCTTGAAGAAATCGCTTTCGACCAAGTATATTCAAAGGTCTGTTTGAGCAATGAGTATGGTCAACAAACTACTGGTCATCGGACTCGACGGCGCTTCGTTCAATGTTCTGGACTCGCTCGTCGAGAAGGGATACTTGAAAAACATCGCGCGGCTTATGAGCGAAGGCGCGCGAGCCGACCTCGAAACAACATTCCCGCCAATCACAGCCGTCGCGTGGTCATCCTTTATGACGGGCAAGAATCCCGGCAAGCACGGCATCTTTGAATTCGTTCGACTCGATCACAACTTGAAGCGCGAGCTTGCCGTCAACGCTTCATTTCGTCAGGGTCGCGCCATCTGGGATTTGCTTTCGGACGCGGGCAAGCGCGTCATCGTTCACAATTTTCCTTGCACCTACCCGCCGCACGAAATCAACGGATTGATGATTGCGGATTTCATGACTCCGCGTGGCCGCAGGGATTTCACTTATCCTGCGACGCTTCTTGCGGAGCTTGAAGAAAAATTCGGGCCGTACTGTTTGCATCTTTCTCAAACATACGGGGGCGGCGGCGCGCAGGGCGTGCTCGACGAACTGCACGACGAGCTTGAGTACAAAGCCAAAGTCGCTGAATACCTGATGACGAGCTATGAGTGGGACGGGTTCTTTCAATACTTCTGGGGCACTGACCGGATTCAACATGAACTCTGGCACATATTCGATGAGACTCACCCGCGCCACAACAAAGACGAAGCGCGACTGTATCGCGATAAAATATATGCGTACTTCAATCGCGTTGATGAAATCGTGGGAAGATTAATTGAGCTTGCAGGCGACGACGCGATGGTGTGGATTGCTTCGGATCACGGCTTCGGGCCTGCGCACAAATATTGCTCGTTCAACATCTGGCTGCTTGAAGAAGGCTTTCTAAAGCTCAAGCGCGACGCCCTCACTCGCATCAAAAAGCTGATGTTTCAAATGGGGCTCACGCCTGAGCTTGCGTTCAAGGTGATTAAGAAGTTGCCGCTCGGCGCATTGCGTCCTGCGCGCGGTGCGAGCAATCAGCCGGGCGCGTCGCGGGCTTTGAGCGCGTTCTTCCTTTCGTTCAATGACGTGGACTGGTCGCGCACAGTCGCTTTTTCAAAAGGGAACTACGGGCAGATTTATGTGAATCTGAAAGGGCGCGAGGCTAACGGCATAGTCGAAGAGCGCGACTACGATTCGGTTTGCGAAAGTATCATCGAAAGACTGAAAGCCTTGAAAGACCCGCTGACGGGCGAGGCGTGGGCGGGCGAGGTCTTTCGCCGCGAACAGATTTACGACGGCCCTCGCGTCGCCGACGCTCCCGACATCGCGTTCCTGCCGCGCGATATGCGATACCTGCCGCTCGGCAATGCGGATTTCACGTCCAATAAATTTATGGTTGACGCATTCGGAATTTCAGGCTGCCATCGGATGCGCGGAGTGATGATGGCCGCAGGCGGCGCAATCAATACTCAATCGAAAATTGATGTCGCACGAATTGTTGATGTTGCGCCGACTATGCTCTACCTGCTTGGGCAAAGTTTGCCGGATGATCTTGATGGGCGGGTGCTCACCGAAATAATCTCAGGCGAATACCTCAATGCCAATCCGATTCGATTCGCCGCGCACAGCAGGACTGATGAAACAAGCAGTGTGGAGTTCTCTGCCGAAGAGAACGAGGAGATAATCGAGAGCTTGAAAAACCTTGGCTACATCGGATAGCAGCCGCAAGGATTTCATTACTAGAACGGAAGTCTGATTAAAACAGGATCATTCGCGTCCCATCGAAGGAGACTCATTGGCTGACACAATGACGGCAGTTAAATCGCGCGCCTGGCATGACGTTGTCATCGAGCGTTTGCAGTTGCTTGACCGTCGAGCGCTATTTCTGCTGGTCATGGTGTGCGCGGCTGTCGTCTATCTTCAATTCGAGTTCTGGAAGCAACCGAGCATAGGCGACCGCGCGAACTGGGATTACATGGCTCAGGTGATCGTGCGCGGCGGCATACCCTATCGCGACGCGGTCAACATAAAAACCCCGCTTTCAGGTTATATTGGCGCGGCTGCCATCCTTGCGGGCAAGCCTTTCGGGCTTAGAGACCTTATCGCGATTCGCATCGCTTGCCTGCTGATGTCAATCCTCATCGTGGGATTCACCTTTCTTGTGGCGAACGATTATTTCAAGAGCCGTCGCATCGGTGTGCTCGCCGCGATGATTATACTTTCGATCAACGTGCTTGGCCGCGCAAACAGCGGCGGCATGCAGCCGAAGATACCAGTCGTTTTATTCGGACTGGTGTCGCTGTGGCTCGTGATAAAAGACCGCCCCTTCCGGGCAGGGTTTTTCGGAATGTTGTCTGCGCTATGTTGGCAGCCGGGATTGTTGTTCGTCGGAGCCGCAGGGCTTACGATGTCCGGATACCTCACGCGCTGGCGTGACTTGAAGTGGGCAAAAGTAACGGCTGGCGCGGCGCTGCCGCTTGCTGCGATGCTGATCTATTTCTGGGCGGCGGGCGCGCTCAAAGATTTTTATATCTGGAACATTGAGTTCAACTACAGCGTCTATGCGCCGGAAGGGATGCGCACCCTGGACAGCTTCTTTGGCCGCCTCTTCAGAATGCTAAAAGGAACCTTCAGTGAAGAGATTGTCTTTTTCTTCTTCGGCGTAATTGGCCTGCTGTTCGTGTGCGTGAAAGAGATGAGGCTGGCAGTGAAGGATGGAGCAAAAAAGATTCTCGAAAACGCTCCGCGCCATGCGATAGTTATCGCGCCTCTCGTCTATTTCGCTTTCTGCGCGGTCAACATTCAAGGCAGCGGTGACCTCATCCCGCTTCTGCCGTTCATCGCAATCTTTTCCGCAGTCGCTTTCGTATGGTTACTTGATTTTGCAACCAGCCAGCTTCAGCGCAAATCATCTCGCCTGAATTGGAGCCTGATGAACAAAGCGGGTTTTGCTGTTCTTTTCGCATGGATATTCTTCTTCAAAGTGGCTGATGTATTCATCTATCGCGACGACGGTGAAACGCTTCAGCAACAGGACGCGGAAGTCGCTGAGATTGTTTCCAACCTGCGACCCGGCGACAAGATATTCGCGCACGGACTCAGCCAGATACTTGTGCTGTCGGGATTGCCGAACGCCAGCAAGTATTTCTTCCTCGATAGGGGAAAGGATATTTATCTCGACCGCATAGAGCCGGGCGGATTTTCAGGATGGCTTGAGCGATTGAAGGCGGAACGCCCGAAGGTTGTCGCGATTGAGCGATTGAAAAGAGTCTGGTACAAAGATTTATTTGAAGAATGGTTAAGCCGGGATTATGAGCAGCGGGAAACGCCAGTGTTCACCTACTACGTGAGAAAAGACGAAGGCCAGCCTTCGGCGGGTGATGTTCATCAATGAGCAAGCTCAAACCGGGCACATCGAATGTTTCGGTAAGCTCAAGCGCGCCGTCTCTCCCTGCACGAAAGAAACTCTTTGGGTTAAGCGAGGCTTTGCCGCTGCTGCTTGCCATCGCTGCGGCCACGCTGTGCTACGGGCTGCTAATCAATCGCGGGCTTGGGCTTCCGATACTCGGCTACAACGTCGCGCCTGCTGAGCGGGTCATGCAGGGCGAACTCCCTTACCGGGATTTCTTGTACAACTACACACCGGGAGTGCTATGGCTCAACGCAGCATTGATGAAAATCTTCGGCGCAACGTTGATGACGGTGAATGCCGGACTGTTTGTCTTCAAGCTGGCCGCATTGATTGCGCTCTTTTACGTTGCGCGGCGATTGACCTGCTCTAAAGCCGCGCTCATTCCCGTTGCTTTGACCCTTGCTTGGGTCGGCTACAGAGTGGTCTTTCGCGTCTATCCGACTCAGTACTCGATGCTGTTCGTTCTGCTCGGATTGGCTTTCATGCTGAGTTACGACGAGACCGAGCGAGCGCGCTGGCTCGCGCTGTCGGGCGCGATGATTGGCCTTGTCTTTCTCTTTAAGCAAAATGTCGGGGTGTTTCTACTCGCCTCAGCGACGGCTGCGATTTTCATAAGAGGGCTATCAACTGCAATCCACTCGACTCGTTGGACGAGTAGAATTCTTGGCGCAATAAAGAGAGCCGCGTTCTGCTGGGCGGGATTCGCGATTGTTACGGCGGCGATGTTCGGCTACATCGCTTATACCGGAACGCTCGGCGCGATGATGAATCATTTCTTTTCGCTCGCGGGCGAGTACGGCGAAAAACGCGCGATAACGCTTCCACACGTGAAGCTCCTCGCGCCTGCCGCTCTCGCGTTGATAACCATAGGCGCGGGCAGCTTTATTGCGGTTCGTAAAGCGCCCAAGCTGTTTGAGCCATTTATTCTATTAATGCTCGCGCTCTGTGCAATAACTCTGCTGATTCCGGGCAGGGCATACGTGATAAAGAGTTCAGCCACAGCCGTCATTTCTTATCTGCCGATTGCGCTATTCATCATCACATTCGCGTTCGTCGCGTGGCAATACAAAACAAATCATCGAGTGCAGGAGCAGCGAGCCGCGTGGTGGCGAAGCTCAGGGCCGATTGTGATGACGGGACTCTTCGCGCTCGGCGCGTACCTTGAGATGTACCCGCGAGCCGATTACGCTCACCTGGTTCGAGTCCTGCCGCCAGTTTTTTTATTGCTGCTTTTGCTAACCGCTCGCAGCGTTCCGATGCTCACGGATTATTTTCAAGGCCGGATGACGCGCCCGCGCCGCGCCGCCGTCTTGTGCGCAGCCGCGCCTGTAGTGTTGCTGTTTGTCATCGGAATAAAAGACGCGTGGCAGCCGCGCTTTGATTCGCACTTTCGCTTTGTTGAACAAACGCCATTAACTATTGAGCGAGCGCGCGGAATACTCGTCAGCCGAAAGCAGGCCAATTTCATACAGGGGCTTGATGCGGCAATAGAGACCAGCAGCGCGCCCGGCGATTACATATTCTCATTCGCGCCGCGCGGCACGGCGTTCTATTTTCTGAGCGCGCGGCGCAATCCCACGCGCTTCGTCTGGTGGCGCTCGGTCGGCATCAAAAAATCTGAGCGTGACGCCTTTCTCGAACAGATTGAAAATCGCGTTTCGAAGCTCATACTGATCCCTGAAGGCTTCGCGAACGACCGCGTTCTTGAGCGCATAAACGACGGCTATCATCGAATCGCCGAAGTTGGCGACATTGCGATTTATGACAGGAACGAGTGAGACGCTTACTAGCGCCGTTCCCGTGCGAGCGATAGAATCAACAGGCAGATGAAAAGCGCAAAGGAAATTGTCAAAAAAATCGTAAGAGCGCCAGCCGAAAACCTGCTGAAGGTCTATCTTGCGGCGCTGCCCGCCGAGCAGTTCGAGCGTGAAAAGATAAATCGCATTCTTGTTTTCGCCTATCACGGACTTGGCAATTTTATTATGTACACGCCCGCGCTGCGCGCCTTGCGCGAGCGATACCCAAACGCGAGGATTGATTTGCAGGTCGGAAACAACACCGGCTGCGAAGAGGTGTTGGCGGGCGCGGGCCTTTTCGATAACATTTACAATCTGCCTTACCGGGCCGGGTTGCGCGCGTGGATCAAGCGGGCAAGGGAAGTGCGCGCTGCGCGTTACGATCTGACTATCAACGAGTTTCATAGTCATTCATGGCCGCTCGCGCTGCTGGTTGTGGCAAGCGGCGCTCCATTCCGATTGGGCCACATTACGAGTCCCGGTTGGTCGCACCGCTTCAGCCGCTACAGCTTCGTCTTCAACCTTCCCGTCGCGATGCGCGAAGACGAGCACGAGATTGAGCGTTACCTCGATCTTGTTGCCGCAGTCGGCGGGCGCAAGCCTGAGCTTGCCGAAGCACACACGTTCATTCACCTGACGGGCGAAGATCGAAGATTTGCTCGAAAGTTTCTTGAAGATGGAGCGCAGCAAGCATCGAGCATTGTCATCGGATTTCAGCCGGGCACGTCGCCCGCAATGCGATGGAAGCAATGGCCCATCGAGCGGTATCGCGAAGTGATAGAGCGGTTGATGAATGATTGGCCTCAGTCGCGGATAATCCTTTTCGGCTCGCCTTCGGAAACTGAGATGATTCAGGAGATGGCGCGCGGGCTTGGGTCGAGAGTTGCAATCGCGGCGGGCAAAACAACTGTGAAGCAGGCAGCAGCCCTGATCGAGCAATGCGATATGCTTGTGTGCAATGACAGCGGGTTGATGCACGCGGCGGTTGCGGTGGGTACGCCTGTCGTTGCGATTTATGGACCGACTGATATTAGGCGAACAGCGCCGCTCGGACCTCGCCACACAGTCATTCGACACGAGATCGAATGCAGCCCTTGTTTCAAGCTCGAAGGCGATGACCAGGTCCATAAGTGCCCGCACCACGATTGCCTTATGACGATAACGCCCGGCGAAGTTTATCAAATCGTAAAGCAGGTTTCGCGCCTAAGGTCAGCAGGTCACGACCGAAGCAATGAAGCCTGCGAAGCGCAGGGACTGGCGCAGCCGGGTTGAAATCGCAATGTGAGCGCGCAAAAAAGGCGGCCAGATAGATCGTCTTGCTCGTGCGGCTCAGCGGCCTGTAAAATGGCACGCTTTTGCGAGCGCGCCTCGCAGCAACTCGGCGAAGGATGCTCGAAGTGGACGATGAATCTTCTTGTGGCTGACGAAACGATTAATGAACCACACGGATTTTAACCTAGCATGAGATACGTATCATTATCATTGATTGCGGCGTTGCTATTTTTGCCCGTCGCCTGTTCGCCGTCCAAAGGTGTGAAGGCATCTAAGCCTGCAATGTCGAAGTGCCAGGAACAACTCGAACTGATACCTGGAGTTGCTGCCTGGCTTCGCTCTCATGACCAGCAAACGGCAGAGAATGATGGCCGACCGCTCGAAGGGTTAGAGATTGTCCTGACTATCAATCACATGGTGCTGAGCAAGATTGATCCGCAGGCCAATCCTGATGACTGGTGCTACACGGAACACACCGTTGAAAACTTCAGGAAGATAATCGCTGCTTTGAAGCAAAACGATATGCCGCCGACGGTTGATTTCATGGTGGGAGAAACTATCGAGCCTGACATGCAGCGGGCATGGCTCGAAAGCGGCAACCAGCTCGGCAACATGACCTATTCGCGCAAGAAACCGAAAAAATCTGACACGCAAGATTTCATTCAGGACATCGAGCGAAATGACCAGACCCTGTCCGCGCTCTGGGCAAAATATCCGCCGAAGCAAAAGTACTTTCGCTTTCCGGGCCTGACCTTGAGCACAGATGAACAGAAGCTTACGCAGATAAGGGCGTACCTGAAGCAGAAGAATTATCTCGAAGTGCCCGCGACCGTTGACGCGCAGGATGAAGCATTCAGTCAAAGTTATTGCGCTGCGCTTTCGCGCAACGATCAGGCATGCGCCAATTTCATCAAGGCGACTTTCAAGTCCATGCTGCTCGACAAGATTTTGAAAGCGCGCACGTTGACTCGCGACCGCGCGGGGCGCGACGTCAAACAGATATTGATGATCAAAGCGAACCAGTTGACGTGCGACACGCTGGCCGATTTGCTGTCTTCTTTCAAAGCTATGGGCGCGCGATTCATTTCGCTCGACGAAGCGTTGAGCGATCAGTTCTATGCGGGCGGCGATGTCACCGCGCTCGGAAACGAGATAATAGAAGAAACAGTTCGCGCAGAGGAAAACGAAAAAAGTGAATAGTGAAGAGTCAGAAGTGAAAAATGGAGAATAAATAAGGCGTTTGTCCGTTGGCTCTAACTTCTCGCCGTTCGCTATTCACTTATTGCTGAGATGAGCAACAAGCCGAGCATCAGCGTATTCTTTCCCGCCTACAACGACGCAGGGACGATAGCCAGCCTCGTCGTGCTTGCCGACAGAACTCTCAGAAAGCTCGCGGACGATTACGAAATTATCGTCGTCAACGACGGCAGCGCCGACCACACGGCGCAGGTGTTGTCTGAGCTTGAGGTCGTTTATCCCGGATTGCGCGTTGTGCATCATCCTACGAATCTGGGATACGGGAGCGCCTTGCGCACGGGCTTTGCCACCGCGACAAAGGACCTGATCTTTTACACGGACGGCGACGCGCAGTACGACGTGCGCGAGCTTGAAGTGCTGCTCGCCGAGATGAGAGACGACGTTGACATCGTCAACGGCTACAAGATAACCCGCTCCGACCCGTTGCACAGAGTCATCATCGGGAAGATTTATTGCTGGATCGTCAAGGCTGCTTTCAACATAAAGATCAAAGACGTTGATTGCGATTTCCGCATCATACGCAGGTCGAGCTACAACCGCGTGCGGCTTTATTCAACGAGCGGAACGATTTGCGTCGAGATGATAAAGAGCTTTCAGGACGCGGGCCTGCGCTTCGCCGAACGCCCCGTGCATCATTATCATCGCGCTTATGGCAAATCGCAGTTCTTCAATTTCAAGCGGCTCTTCAAAACCTTTCGCGACCTGAGCCGTCTGTGGTGGCGGCTGGTCGTGAAGCGAGAGGCTCAGCTAGCTCCCGCCAGCGAAGAGGCCAGCGACACTGCGCGCGCTCCAGAAAACAGAGATAGATGAGTTTTAAGTTTTTAGTTTTCAGACAGTATTGCTCTTTACCACGGACGGCGAGCTTCTTGAGACTGAAAACTGGAGACTGAAAACTAAAAACTGCTATGCGTGCTGACGAATATCGCGCAATGTTCGATCTGGAAGAGCGACTGTGGTGGTACGCGGGGATGCGCGCCATCACGGCTTCGATTCTTGAGCGAGTTGTTGAATTGAATAATCCGTGTCTGCTTGACATCGGGTGCGGGACAGGCTTTTCGCTCCTCTGGTTGAAAGAATTGCTCGGTTCTACTCACGCTTTCGGCGTTGATCTATCGGAGCACGCAGCGGCGCTGTGGAGCGAGCGTGGTCTCGATACTGTCGCGCGCGCGCGCGCGAGCCGTCTGCCATTCGCATCAAAGGAATTCGATCTTGTCACCTGCTTCGATGTGATTTATCAGTTCGAGCGCGAAGAATCGCGCGAAGCCATTGCAGAGATGAATCGAGTTTTGAGGCCCGACGGTTGTCTCTTCATCCGCGAGCCAGCTTACGATTGGATGCGCAGTGCGCACGACGTGGCGGTTGGGACTCGCCACCGCTTCACTCGAAAAGAGATAGTTGAGCTGCTCGAAGCGGAAGGCTTTCGCATTGAGCGCGCAACCTACGCCAACACGCTGTTGTTTCCGCTGGCTGCCTCTCACAGGTTGTTGTCGAGAATCAGGGGCGGCCAGTCATCGGACGTGCGTCCCGTGCCGCGATTGATTAATAGAGCGCTTGCTGCAATCCTAAAGATAGAAGCTGGATTTATTCGCTCGTTCAACTTTCCTTTTGGTTTATCTGTTGTCGCGCTCGCTCAAAAAGTAAATTGAGCAGATCGCAAGAAAGCATTGCGGCGCATGTTTACTTCACAGGCTTGGTGTCATAAGAATGTCTTCTGCGCGACTTCATAGCTCGTACAGTTTCATCTATAATCACAATGTCCGTTTTGCCGGGGTGGCGGAATGGCAGACGCAGAGGACTTAAAATCCTCTGGGCCAAAAGCCCGTGCGGGTTCGAGTCCCGCCCTCGGCATTGGCGAAGGATGAGGGATGAAGGATGAAGGATGAAAGAGAGACGCGGGGACGCGACGTTTCATCCATCATTCCTCATCCATTCATA
The DNA here is from genome assembly GCA_035575515.1 of Blastocatellia bacterium. Classification (GTDB taxonomy): domain Bacteria; phylum Acidobacteriota; class Blastocatellia; order UBA7656; family UBA7656; genus DATLXU01. The sequence continues at coordinate 15,010 of DATLXU010000011.1, read as the reverse complement.
GTCGCCGCATTGATCACGGCAATCGCGCTTCTCGGCTTCGTCTTCATTCGCAACCTTATTGACTTTCCTGTTTATTACTCTGCGGGCCGCTCGCTGCTCGGCGGGCGCACGGACCTCTACGCGCCTGACTTCGCGCGAGGCTCGCTGATGGATTATCGCTACCCGCCATTCTTCCTGATTGCGCTCGCGCCTCTATGGTTTCTGCCATACAAACCGGCTGCATACGTATGGTACTTGCTTTCTGTCGCCGAAATAATTGGCTGTTTGCTTATCCTACGAAGCCTGGTAAATCCGAATCGAGCGAAACTTACCTGGCTCATCGCGTTCTTAGCCACGGGACAGTATTTCGTAATGATTCTTCACTACGGCAACGCTCATCTGCCTGCGATATTTTTGTTGTTTGCGTCGGTTTATCTATATATCAAACGAAAAGATTCGTTGGCCGCGCTTGCAATGTCGCTTGCCGTTACGATCAAGCTCACGCCTATTTTGTTGCTGCCTTACTTTGCATTGAAGAAGAGATGGCGATTTTTATCTCTTGTCAGCGGCTTCCTGATAATCATCAATCTTGCGCCAGCCCTCTACTTTGGCTTTGAGAAGAACTCTGAGCTACTGGTTGAATGGTACAACCACGTCGTTGCCGATCAGGAATTTCACGAAACGAACGGGCCGATAAATCTCTCGCTCAAAGGCGAGTTGCGACGATATCTTTCGCCCGTAGATTATTCTCAGCGCGTTGAAGCAGATACTGACTATCGAAACATAAACGTGGCTGCGCTTTCGCGCGAGCAGACAGATAGAATCTGGCTCGTTGTCGCCGCGATTGTGTACGGTGTGGCGCTCGCGCTGGTTTTGTGGAGATCAAAAGGAATCAAGGGGCATGAGGAAGCGGGCATATCACAGCGCGTGGAAAGCGATGGCTTACCTCTTTATACTTCGCTAGAGTTTGGTTTGATGATCTCGGTAATGCTCCTTGTCGGTCCGCTCACATCGAAGATTTATTTCATCGCGTTGCTGTGGCCGATTGTTTCGCTTGGAAGTTTCGCGTTCAACGATTCATTGCCAGCATCAGGCTTGGCGCGGCGCGTGTTGCTGGTAATTGCGGCTATCAATTTTGTCTTGCCCTTGCTGCCCGGACGCTCGCTTCAGAGGTTTCTTCTCGTTCTTGGCGCGGACTTTTTTGTGAACTGTATTCTGATGGCGGCTCTCGCATCTGTTTTGATTGCGAATCGTCGCGTTCGCCAAGAGCAATCTTACGAACTGCGAACGCAAGCCCTACCATGAGCCAGAACGCCATAACGACCTCGCCATCGCCAAAATTGAAATGAACCACAGAGCTAACATTGAACGCCAACAGCGCGCCCATAGTGCCGAGCGCGATGCCCCACATCTTCCACTGCTCGCGCACCCTAACCATTCTGCCGAGCCTGAAAATCTCTATGGCAAACATCACCATCATCGCTGAGTAAAAGATAAGCGCGGGAAGCCCCCACCACGTCGCTATCTGAATCGGGGTCGAATGAAAGTGTCCCGGCGGGAGCTTGCCTTCGCTGTAGAGCTTGTATCTTTTTCTCAATCCCTCGCCGCCTTCGCTTCCTTTGCCGATGCCGACAGCCGGGTGGTCCTTAATAATAAAGAAAGCTTCGCGCCATACTTCAAGCCTGTAGGCCGAGCTTCCTTCTTCCGGGTCGAAGACCGATATGCCGCGCGAGCGCTCAACTGCAAACAGCGCAAGCGGCGCTATTAACAAAATGGCGAAGACCGAAACGACCATCGTCCTTCGGCGTAGCGTCATCAGAGCCATCGCAGCAACGGCGACCGTAAGTCCTATCATCGCCGCCCGCGTCGAGGTCATAATCAGCGTCGCCGTTAATAGCGCGATTACCGCGCCAAGAAGTACTCCCGTTCTTGATCTTTTATCGGGGCGAGCTATGAATAATCCGATGGCGAGCGCAGCGATAAGTTGCAGCACTTCGGCGTAGGTTTCGTAGTGGCTGTAGAAACCCGTGACGCGAATGTTTCTGCCTGTAGAAGTTGTTATGCCCAATTTGTCAGCGCCTTCGCCTTCAGATTCGTTCAGGTCCCGCCGCGAGATATAAGCCGGAAGCACCGCCTCGCTTCTTTGAAACTGTATCTGAACGGGACCGCGCTCAACGCTTGAGATAATGCGGTAAAGCTCTTCTTTCGTGTCAACTCGCTGACCGTCGGCTTCGATAATCACGTCACCAATCCGCAAATCTTTCCCCGCGAGCGGGCTGTCTTCTCTCAGGCTTTCGATGCGGATGCCGCGACCGACTGCTACCTGCTTTGCGCTATAGGTGACGCTTATTAGCGAAGAGAAGATAATGAGAAAAGCGAGCGCGGTTGCAAATCGAAGGCTGCGAACTTTGCTGCTGACGAAATAGAACGCAAGAAAGAAGGCGGGGCTTCTGAGTCCTTTGATGCTCGTGAGCGGCTCGTAAGAGAGAAACGATGAGATGACGCAGCAGGCAAAGAATCCCAAAAGCGCGATGTCGACGGGAGTACGTTCGATGCGAAGGTTGCGCGCGGCGATCATCTGAACTGTCCACGCCGCAAGACCCAGTAGAAACGCGCTTTGGGTTATGGCAATCGAATGCGGCGCGAAAGCCGCGTACATAAGAAGCGAAAGAGAAATCACGCGCTCCGCGATTGCGTGGACGCGCCGAACTTTCGATTCGGATGAGACGAACTGAGCATTGCTCTCCAGCAATTCAATGAATGAGTGATAAAAACGCCGGGCGACAGGTTTATTGCTGTGGCTGTCTTGCGCGGGCAAACCGTCAGCGATCTTGTTTATCAAAACTCATGACCCTCTGCTTTCACAATCATAAATCCACAGGGAGAAGTCAGTATTCTATGCTGCGGTGTGAAGCAAATCAATGCTTGTAAAGTCGGATTCACGCGCTGGGTCAACGCCAGAGAGCGAATTATTGACTGCCCCTAAACCCTATGCTACTTTCCAAAATGATGATCACGGGGTTCAACACAGACGTTCAACACGAGGGCCACACCTATCACGTGCAGTCGGAAGATCGCGGGCGCGATAATCCCGTGCTCGAATCCCTCATCTACGTCGGCGGCACGATCATCGCCAAAAAGAGAACACCCTACGCCGACAAGCTGACCGAAGGCGCGACCGAAGAGACGATAGCCGCGCTATTGAAGCGGCAGCATCAAGTTATCATCGCGGCGATTAAAGCCGGGCGCATCAACGACCTGATTCGCCACTCGACGGCTGACGATGTCGCACAAAAAGTGAAGCGCGGCCCGAACGTGATTACTCAACCGCAGCCCGCGCTTAACACGAGACCGACGAAGATACCTACTGCGCCCGTGCCGCCCGCGCGCCCGTCCGTCCCGCTGCAAGCTGAGCCGACTAAGCCCGCCGTCTCCAGCAAACGCGATTCGAGCGGTACGGTTCCGCCCACGAAGCGGCGCGAGACTCGCTCGCTCGACATTGATAAAGTCATTTCGGATTACCTGAAAAAGAACGAGGAGACGAGTCGTCTTGATTTGAAAGTCATCTCGCCCGACGTTTTCATTGCGGGAAAGAGCATCGCGCTCAGAGTGCTTACGACTCATGAATCAAGGCCCGTGTCGGATGCGATAGTGACGATCAAGATCATCGGCACTGCATTCAAGCCGCAGGTCTTCATCGGTCGGTCAGGCCGGGACGGCATGGCGAATTTCAGCCTCGCGCTTCCTCTCTTCACAGCAGGGACCGCAGCGATTGTCATCGAAGCGCAAGCAGGCGAAGGGCGCGGAGAGTTGAAGCACCTGATTCGCAGAGCGTAACGGAAAGAGATAGATTGAAGATCATTGTCAACGGAGAAGAGAAGCAAGTAGAAGAAGGCGCGAGCCTAATTGACCTTGTAAGCGCGCTTGACTTGAAGCCTGAACGCGTAGCTGTAGAAGTCAACCGCCGGATAATCCGCCGCGCCGATTGGGCCTCGACAACGCTCGCCGAAGGTGACAAAGTAGAGATTGTGCATTTCGTGGGCGGCGGCGCGCGTTAAATTGCCGCGCCGCGCTCAAATAAAGATTCATCACGAACTCATAGAGAAAGAAAATGACAGATTCACTCTTTATAGCAGGCCGCGAGTTTCGCTCGCGATTGATTCTTGGCTCAGGCAAGTACGAGAGCTTCGATTTGATGGTCAAATCGCTCGAAGCTGCCGAGACCGAAATGGTGACGGTTGCTGTGCGACGAGTAAACATCACCGACCGCTCGAAAGAATCGCTGCTCGACTATATTGACACAAAGAAGTATCACATCCTGCCGAACACTGCCGGATGTTACACGGCGGATGAGGCGATTCGGACGGCGATGCTCGCGCGCGAAGTGTTAGACAACAACTGGATCAAGCTCGAAGTTATCGGCGACGAGCGGACTCTGTTTCCCGACAATCAGGGCTTGCTCGAAGCGACTCGCGCGCTGGTGAAAGAGGGTTTCATCGTGTTGCCATATCTCAACGATGATTTGATCGTTGCGCGACGACTGATTGACGCGGGCGCGGCTGCTGTCATGCCGCTCGCGGCTCCGATTGGTTCAGGGCTTGGGATTCAGAACTTCACGAACCTGCGGATATTGCGGGAGCAAATAACTGAGGTTCCGCTGATAGTGGATGCTGGAGTCGGCACGGCCTCAGACGCGACGCTCGCGATGGAGCTTGGCGTTGACGGCGTGTTGATGAACACAGGCATTGCTGGCGCGCGCGATCCTATTGCAATGGCCGAAGCGATGAAGCACGCCGTGCGCGCGGGCCGTTTGGCTTACAGGGCGGGCCGAATTCAGAAGAAGCTGTATGCATCGGCCTCAAGCCCGATTGAAGGATTATCAAAATAAACGCTGAACGCTGAATCAATCGAACCACTCTCATTCTGTTCATAATTCGCCGTTCAGCCTCACCGTTGTTATGCCTTGCGACGCGAAGTTCGAGAAAGAGCTAATCGCTGACGGATACCGATTCATTGCGGGCGCGGATGAAGTGGGGCGGGGCGCGATGGCCGGGCCTGTCGTTGCTGCTGCGGTGATACTCAATCTCGATGGCGTGCCCGAAGGCATTGACGATTCAAAAAAGCTCACGCGGCAAAAACGCGAGCGGCTTGCCGAAGAAATTCGACACTTGGCCATCGCTTTTTCCATAGGTCGCGTCGAGCATTCGCTAATTGATCAGATCAATATCCATCGCGCGTCGCTTATGGCGATGGGGCTGGCAATAAAAGCATTGAACCCGCCTGCTGACTATGTTTTAATAGACGGGCGACACAGGCTCCCCGACCTACAATGCCCCCAGATGGCCATTGTCAAAGGTGATAGCCTTTCCATTTCGGTTGCAGCCGCTTCGATTCTTGCGAAGGTTGAGCGCGATCAATTGATGAGGGAATATGATGAACGATTTCCCGGCTACGGTTTTGCCTCTCACGTCGGATACAACACGCGTGAGCATCAGGAGGCCATGCTGCGTCTCGGCCCGTCGGCTATTCACCGGCTGAGCTTTCAAGGCGTGTTATCTTACCAGGCGCCCTTGAACTTCAGTGACGAACAGACCCCCATTGAGTCGCTTCCGGTATCAGAATAAAATATCCCGCAACAGTTGCCCCTGACAATTGTAGAGGAACCACTTGGCGTTCGCCTTTGGAGGGGCTATGTCATTAAACAAATCAAAGGCTCTGCGCACGGCAGAAAAGTATGTGCTTCAGGGCAAGATTCCTGCGGCGATTGATGAGTACCGAAAGGTCGTCGACGCGGACCCTGCAGACCTGACGACCATCAACACGCTTGGCGACCTCTACGTTCGCGCAGGAAAGATTCAGGATGCGATAGCGCACTTCTCGCGCATAGCCGACAGCTACCGCGAAGGCGGCTTCACACTGAAGGCCATCGCGATGCTCAAGAAGATATCGAAGCTCGATCCGACAAACATTGAGACTTCGATGAAGCTGGCAAATCTTTATTCGCAACAAGGGTTGCTCGTCGAAGCTCGCCAGCAATACCTGCAGGTTGCCGACGCTTACGCGCGCGTGGGGCAGACCCGAAAGGCACTCGAAGCTTATCAGAAAATTGCTGACCTCGATCCTGCAAACACATCCGTCCGTATGAAGCTCGGTGAGATTTATTCTCGCGAAGGGATGATGGAGCAGGCGCACGACGCATTCATAATGGCGGGCACGGAATTCCTGCGCAAAGGCGACGTGGAGCAGGCGCTGAACGCAAACCTCAAAGCCATAACCATCAATCCTGAAAGCCGCCTCGCGCTCACGGCAATCGCAACTATCTATACTCAGCAGGGTCAGATTGATCGAGCCATTAATCTTTTATGCGAAGCCTTCGAGCGAAATCCTGGCGACGTTGAGCTGCTGACTATTCTAGGCCGCACTTATCTTCAGGCGGGAATGATGGATGATGCAGAGCGAACTTTCCTGAGCCTCGTAGAGCTTGACCGCAACCGCTATCACTACCTGCTCGAAGTCGGGCGAAAGTTTTTGCAACTGGGCGACCTCGACCGCGCAGCAGAGCAGATTGATGGCTGCCTCGATGTTTTAATTGCGAAGCGCGAAGAAGACAAAGCGATTGATTTTCTTCGACGCATACTCGACCGCGACATGAATCATCTCGCCTCGCTCAAGCGGCTCACTCAAATCTTCGTTCGCATTCGTGAAGACCATAATCTTATTGCCACGCTCAACTCGCTTGTCGAAGCCGCTATGCGCAAGGGCGATGACGCAGAGGCCATTGCTGCGCTGCGCGAGCTTGCGCGACTCGAACCCGATGAGCAGATGCACCTGCAAAGGCTCTACAATCTCGGCGTGCGCGATATAGCCGAAGGGGACTCCCCCGATGTCATTCGCGCAACCGGCCCGCTCGATTATGAATCCGCCGCGTTCGATGATGCGTTCGTGATTCGGCAGATAAGTGAAGCAGAGATTATGGCGGGCCACGGGCAGGTGGATCATGCGGTCGAAATTCTCACTGGGATTCTTCAGTATGCGCCGGAAAATCTCCAGGTGCATCTGAAGTTGAAAGACATTTACCTGCGCGCAGGGATGATGGACAAAGCGGCGCAGGAATGCTTCGCGCTTGCGCGGATACACGAAGCGCGAGGCGAGTCGGCCCGCGCGAGCGATTACGTGACGGAAGCGAAACAGATCAATCCGCTGGGCTCATTGCCATCAGCGCACCCGCCAGCCCAAACCGCTGTGTGGCCCGCAAATCAATCATTCGATTTTGAGGCAGGCTCTAATGGCAGCCAGAGCAGCAACGGCAGCAGCGAGTTTGATTTTCATGAACCGTCAGGCGTGCTTGATTGGAGCCGGTACCAGACAGGCGTGCTCACCGATCAAACGGGCTTCGTGATGGTTCCCGAAAGCGAAGCGAGCGACGGCGCGACTGATTCTCAAGTTCATCAAGAGGGCAGTCAGCCCTTCCGTTACAGCGACATGCTCGCCGGAGATGCAAGCGGTGAAATGGCCGTCGCTCAATCGGCGGATATGGTCTTCAGCTCGGCGGGCGTTTTGCCGTCAGATACCATGCCGCGCATTCTTCGCGATGAGCTTGAGGGAATAGATTTCTACATAGCTCAGGGCTACGTCGAGATCGCCCGCGACACGCTCGACCGACTTCGCGAAGAGCACGGCGATCACCCTGAGATACTGGCCCGTTACAGGCGATTGGACGGCGGCTACTCTGAAGAAAGCGAACCGCAGCCCGCGCCAACCGCACACGCCAAACCGGAACCTGCGCAGCCGCACGACGATCAGCTCTCCGATTATGAAGGGCAGATGACTTCAGATGACGCAGCGCGCATCGCCCATCAGGAGATGGAGTTGACGATGGTTGAGGAGCCTGCGGAAGAAGAGTACATAAGTGAATCCTTCAATGAGAGCGAGCGGCAGGCAGTCGACACTGAATTATCGGTCGAAGATGAACCCGAAAAGCCAAATGAGCCGTTCCTTATTCACAAAGAATCCGGGCCGCTTTATCCAGACCTCATTGTTCAGCTAAACACGAGCGACCTTACAAACGCGCAGTTCAATACGAGCGACTTGCTGAACAATACTATGTTCGACGTATTGCGCCCGCCGACGGGTCAGCTTGCGAACATAGCTGAAAAACCGATTGGGACAGGCGACCTGATCGAATCAATCGTGTCGAGCATTGATTCATCATTCAACGAGATACAGCAGCCTTCGGAAGTTACAACTGGAAACTCGGATTCAGAAATCGCAGTGCGAGAACCAGAACCATCATGCCAATCCGAGGAGCAAGCAGCGACGGAGACAACTGTCGAAGTGGCGAGCGCGCAACACGACGAGTCAACAGAAAGCTCGGATGCGCTGAAATGGTCAACCGAAGTCGAAGCGCAGAGCGAGGCGAACGACCTTGCAGACATATTCGAAGAGTTGAGAGGGAATACTGGCGACCTCGCGCCGCCTGCCGACTTCGAGACTCACTACAGTCTTGGCCTCGCCTACAAAGATATGGACCTGCTCGATGAAGCGATTGAGGAATTTCAACTCGCTTTTCGCGCTGCGGGACTTGAAGACCTCAAGGGAGATTACATCCACTGCTGCAACATGCTCGGTGTGTGCTTCAAGCGAAAGCAGATGCCGAAAGTTGCCATCATGTGGTTCCAGCGCGGATTGAGGATTTCAGGAAGAACCGAAGACGAATACCAGGCGCTGAGGTACGAGATAGGGCTTTGTTACGAAGAGATGCAGGAGTATGACCACGCGCTCGATGCCTTCATGGAAGTTTACGGCTTCGACGTTAACTATCGCGAGGTGAGCGAAAAGATAAAGCAGTTGCAGGCCGCGAAGAAGGCGTGATAAATTCAGGGTTCAGGAGTCAGTAGCCAGGGGGCAGGGTTAGAATGGTTGCCGCCTCAGAATAGGCTCTGGAAGCCAGTTTCAAGCCAGCAACCGTTCCAGTCCTGACCTCTGATCACCGACTCCTGAACCCTGTTATGTCTGCCAAGATAACAATTCTGTTCTTCATCCTGATCTGCCTTGAGATCGGGTTGCTGCTCGTCATTCTTCCCTGGCTTCAAGTCCCATCCTGGAGCGAAAACTATTTTTTGATGCTGGCCGCAGATAAGCTGCACTGGTTGTGGTTCGCAAACGCGATGAAGAGCGGCTATGTGCGCGGAGCTGTCACCGGGCTTGGGCTTGTCAACATAATGATTGGCGTTTGGGAAATTGTGAATTTCAAAAAGACCGTCGCGGCTTTTCAGGTACAATTAGAGCGTGAGCTTAACCCTCGAAAAACGGAAGCCGCTTCTTTATCTGATAACAGACCGGTTCAGCCTGCCGCAGGCGAGCAGCGGGAAGCTAGACGCATTGATTGATTTCACTGAGCGCGCTGCTCTAGCAGGCGTGGATATGATTCAGATTCGCGAGCGTGATTTGTCGGCTCGCGATTTGTTTTATGTGACCGAACGCGCCGCAGAGCGAGTTTTCAAAACTGATGCTCATCTTCTGATTAATGACAGGGCAGACGTTGCTGCGAGCGTCGGCGCAGGAGTCCACCTCACGACTCGCTCGATGACTTGCGACGTTGTGCGCCGCGCGTTCGGCGCAAAGATGCTAATCGGAGCTTCAACGCATAACCTTGATGAAGCGCGAGCGGCTGAAGCGGGAGACGCTGATTTTGTGGTCTTCGGGCCAGTCTTTGAAACCGAAAGCAAGAAGAGTTATGGGCCGCCTGTCGGACTTGATGCGTTGCGCATGACGGTGTCGCACCTGACAATACCTGTGCTTGCGATTGGCGGGATCAATATGGCGAACTTCAAAGATGCGCTCAACGCAGGCGCCGCTGGCGTGGCGGCAATCTCGCTTTTCGCAAAGGCTGATGATCTGGCGAAGATCGCGCGGGCGATAAAGTCTTATGGCGAACGATAGCAAGCCGATTGTTGTGATGGCCATCGCAGGATTTGATCCATCGGGCGGCGCGGGCGTGCTGGCCGATATAAAAACGATCGCGGCGTTCGGCTGCTATGGTGTCGCCGCGATTACGAGCCTTACTTTGCAGAACACTCAAGGCGTGTTCGGCGCTTATCATCAGTCGGGCGAAGTCGTGCGCGGTCAGCTTGAGCCGCTGTTTGACGACTTCGAAATTGCTGCGATAAAAACAGGAATGCTGCCGACAGTTGAAGTGATTGAAGAAGTAGCCCGAGCCATTGAGACGAACCCTATCGGTAACGTAGTCGTTGATCCGGTCGTGAGAAGCACGAGCGGTTACGATTTGATAAGCGACGAAGCATTGGCTGCGCTCACACTGCGGCTGTTTCCGCTTGCGACTCTTGTCACGCCCAACGCAATCGAAGCTGAGCGCATCACGAGCATCCGCATCAAAGACTGCGACTCGATGGAGCGTGCCGCTGAGAAGTTGCTCGCTTCAGGCGCGCGTGCGGTGCTAGTCAAAGGCGGCCACATCGAAGGCGATTCGGCTACGGATATTCTCGCTGATGGCAAGACTGTTGTCGCCTTCACGACTCCGCGAGTGAAATCGAAAAGCGCTCACGGAACGGGGTGCACGCTTGCTTCGGCTCTGGCTTGTCTGCTTGCGCGCGGTTTTACGCTCGGTGACGCCGTCAATCTGGCCAAGCGGTACATCACTGATGCCATTACTAACGCGCCTCGGGTTGGTCGCGGGTCGGGTCCCGTCAATCATTTCCCTACCGGGCGGAACGAATCTTATTTGTAAGGGAAAGCCCTATGAAGTAAAAATGATCCATAGAGACTAAAAATTGGTCTGTGAGCAGGCTTGTTCATCTGATATACTCACTACCGTTTGGGCGGTTTGTATTTTTCCCCTGTAATATAATTGGCTGAAGCAATATATAAAAATAGCGAGAAATTTCGGAGTTCAGCCAAAGGTTGTTAGCTTGTCTAGTAGGGAAGCATAGGGGGATGTCCGTCTGGTGACCTTGGAACTGAGTGTGGCGGAACTACTGGAAAGATGTTCCAGGCGACCCGCAGACGAGGATGCCTGGCAGGTCTTCGTGCGCCGCTTTCATCAGGTTATCAAAGGTACGGTGATAAGAACCTACCGGCGCAAAGCGAGAGAAGATGCAGATCGCAGGCAGCAGTTTCCTGAAGACCTGATCGAAGACCTTGTGCAGACCGTCTACGTGCGACTGGTTGACGAGCAGAATCGCGCGATCACAGCCTTCGAGGGCTTCCACGAGAATTCAATCTATCAATACCTGACGATGATCTCGATCAACGTAGTATTGGACTATTTCCGCGAGGTGAAGGCGCAGAAGCGCCCGAAGGTGAGCTTCTCGCTGGACGAGATGCTTGAGAAGGGGGACGGGCCGCTGATTTCAAGCGCGATCAGTCAACTTGATGGCAAACTGCAAACCGGTTCGGATAACGGCATCACGATGGAAGAGATTGAGCGGGCGCTTGCAAAGGTGGTGAGCGGCAAGAATAAAGACCGGGACGTTTTAATGTTCAAGCTGCGCTATTACGAAGGGATGACGCTCGACGAGATTAAAAAGACGCTCAATCTGCCCATTTCACCTGTCAGCATAGGCTCGACGCTCAACCGCATCGCATCGAAGATGCGCCCTCTGCTCGACCCGAAAAGAAAGAAGCGGTAGGCGAATCGATCAATCTGGTAAATTTTTACCTGCAGATAGTCTGCCGCTTCTTGCATCACCGTCTGCCAATCGTAACCGAAGTGTAACAAAAAGCGCATCTTGACAAGTATCATCTTTTACATTATCATCGCCGTGCCTCACAAACATAGAAAAGTGGGCATAGCGGGCGTGGCACCGCAAGGCTTTGTCTCGATCCCGTTGCTGTTGAGCCTGCGCGGTCTCGCTTTAATAAAACCAAACATGTCTTCTATGCACTTCGGCATCTTTGCATTCTGGGGATGTATCGGTTTTATTGCCTTTCCGGTACCACCTCTCGCTAGTTGAGGCCCATAGAAGACAGGCAAAATGACTGGTCTGGTCGAGAAGGATTCCTATGCGTCTCAGCCGTTTATTTCATTCCCGGTTTATAAAGGCTTTGTCCGCCGTACGCTTTACAAAAACCATTCACAAAAAGCTAATTTGCCTGCTTTTAATTTCAGGTTTGCTGATATTGCCAACGTCTGATTTAGCAGGGCAACCGCCGAGACTCGTTTCCTCGATCATAATACTCTTTAAGTCAGTGGGCGATGCCCGTCATACATCGTATCGTTGTTTGAGGTTTGGGCCGCCGCGCCTGCCATCCCTCGCCAGGAGACGCTTGCCGAGCGCATAGCGCGTGTCTCTACTATTCGTATAACGCCTTATAAGTTCGTCGGCTACATCGGCGAGACTCAGACCTTCACCGCTGTCGGCGCTGACTCGACAGGCCAAGTGGTTCACGGCGTGAGATTTTCTTGGGAGACTTCCAATCAAGATAAGATTCAAATTGATGAAGCGGGCCGCGCGACTTTCCTTCAGCCCGGACTTGTTCATATAATCTGCCGCGCCGGTTCAGCCGAAGCACGGGCTTTTGTATTGGTGCGGCCTACTCGCCGTCCTATACAAACTGATCTGGAATGGCGACTGGATCAAGGCTCTTTGCAAGATTCTATGATCGGCCACCTCAATACCGACAACCTGCTCGCTTCCATGCTCGATTACTTACCTGTAGCGGTCGGTCCTCAAGGTGGCGGTAGCGCGAACGACATCGGCAGCGCGGCTGCGGTCAGTGCAGTTGGCACTCCTCCCTTCACTCCGCAGGAGCAGACGCGGCTCGGTCCAGTCATGCCACAGCAGAATTTCAATATAGGCATCCCTGTCGTGAGTCTCGGCGGTCGAGGACTAGCCGCTAACCTTACGCTTTACTATAACAGCAACGTGTGGGGTGCGCGGTTCGACCCAATTCTGAACACAACTGTATATACCTTCGATCCAATTCAAAGCTGGCCAAGCCCAGGATTCACGCTTGGCTTCGGGCGTATCATTTACTACGACTGGCAGTATGATCCGACCTACACGGGCACATACAGTCTCATGCTCATTGACCCGAACGGCACGCGACATTCACTCGGTCGCGGCCCTCAAAGCAACACGGCGACATATCAGACATCGGACGGTACACACATCACTTACGTCGGCAGCGTGACTGGAGGAGGCACGCTCTATTACCAGGACGGCACGAAGGTGACTTACGGGTTTGTCAATAACCGATTGCTGCCCACTCAGATCACAGAGTCCAACGGCAATTACATCCAGATCGCTTACAAGCAGAACGTTTACAACCTTGACGGGAGTTGCGCCGTTTGCTACCCGCCAATGGCCATAGACTATGTGACGGACACGCTCGGGCGCGTGATTCAGTTCAGCTATTCGGGCACCACTCTGATCGGGATCAGCCCGCCTGGCGGCAGCGGCGCTTCCTTTGGCTATAGCACTGTCACACTGAACACGGATTTCCAAGGGGCAGATGTTCCGACTCCTACTGAGAACGCGCCGGTCAGTTTTCAAGGCATCAGCAGTGTCTTGGCCCCAGCTCGGCCTCAGTATCAATTCAGCTATTCCGGCTATGGGATGATTTACAGAATAGCATTTCAGGGCGGAAACAGCGTGACGTATGACTACCCGCTTGGAGGGGAGCCGCTTTACTTCACGACACCAAAATTCATGCAGAGGACCGAAAGCCCGAACGCGCTCTTTACATACTCAAGTGAATTCGGGAGCGCCGTGATAACCCGGCCTGACTCCTCCAAGCTCTACCTGAATTCCTCCACGATAGAAGTAAAGAACAGTTCCGGCGCGTCCCTCGCCAAGACGGTTTACACCTATACGAACGATCCTGGCGGGCAGCAGCAGGTGCAGTCAATCACCACCTATGACGAGACGGGCAAGGCCACAAAGGTTGATTTCGATTGCGACATTTATGGCAACGTGATTAACAAGCGTGAGTATGGCTATCAGATAAACGGGGCTGTGGCAGGTTCGCAGGAGGACTCATTTCATTTACGTGACTTATCAGCAATACATTGACGCATACCTGCGGTCGCTTGTGCAGGCGATTGAGGTGTTCGACGCGCAACAGAACACCAATGACGCGGACGATATTTTGATAAAGAAAGAGCAATATACATACGACACCGGGTTGATCGAGACTTATCCGGGTCAGCCACTGCCGCCCGGTTATCTGTCGAGTTATGACGGCGTGAGCGCGCGGGGCAACGTCAGCGCGGTGACGAAGTGGACGGACCTTGCAACGAACACCTCGACTACCAAGAATACCTATTACGATAAATATGGGAATCTCGTGAAAGCGCAGGTATCGTGCTGTCAGGAGAAGCGATACACGCTGACGCAGAATACTTACTGGTCGAAGCCAGAGCAGGTCGTGAGCGGCGACCCCAATGGAGTGAATCTTACGAGTACAGCAGCATACGATTTCAATAGCGGGACGATGATGAACGAGACAGACCCGAACAATCAGACGACGAGCTACAGCTACGATGCGATGGCGCGTCCGGCGCAGGTAATATCGCCGACGGGAGCGAGCGCGACGATAGGCTACGGAGCGTGGGGGCCGACCTCGTCGAGCTTGAGCTACAGCGAAGGGGGAGCGACGAAGACTTTCACGACGAGCGCGGTGTATGACGGATGGGGACAGGTGATTCAGGAAGTGGACGAGAACGGCGCGCAGGTCAATACCGCTTATGACTCGATGGGCAGAATGATTAGCCGGACGAATCCATTTCCACAGGGAGGGACACCCGGCCCTGCTACTACGTATCAGTACGACTTGCTTGGGCGAGTGACTCGTGTGATATTGCCTGGAGGGAACACGATTCAGACGACTTATAGCAGCAACACCGTTACGGTGACGGATCAAGTGGGGCGCAAAGTGAAGCGAGAGACAGATGGGCTAGGCCGTCTTGTAAAAGTCACAGAGCAGGATGCGACTGGCGCGCTCACGCAGGATACTACCTACACTTATGACATGGCTGATAATCTTGTACAGGTCAATCAAGGCAGCCAGC
>DATLXU010000010.1:0-36887 GCA_035575515.1 Blastocatellia bacterium | reverse complement strand
AAGTAGTCCTTTAGTCACAGATCGGGTAAACTTCTCAATGCGTTTAATACGCATAGCGAGCCTCCTTCGTGGAAAATGGTTTTAGTCAACCGAATTTCTATCACAAAGGAGGCTCTATTTCTCACTGGGCATGACTCAGCTCCCCTTGATCTCATTTTCGTATTGGTATATACATAGGCTAAACGCGATTGAGTAGGAGTTTTGTATGATGTCAAAAGTTCAAAGATGGGGGAATAGCCAAGGCTTACGGCTTCCGAAGCATGTGTTGGAAAGCGCCGACATTGCTGTCGGCGATAATGTCGAAGTCATCCCGTAAGAAGGCCAAATCACCATCAAGAAAATCCCTAAAAGAAAATTCGACCTGGCCGAAATGGTTTCTCGCATGCCTCGCAATTACAAAGCTCGGGAAGAATCATTGGGGAAGCCTGTCGGCAGGGAAGAATGGTAAATGGCAATTGTCTGTCCAATAACCAACACGAACCGGAATATCCCATTTCATTTGCCGGTTCCCGCCACATCATCATTGACCGGTTATGTGATGGTAGATCAAGTGAAATCTATAGACTATGCAGCGAGAAAAGCCAGGTTCATTGAGAAGGCTCCGATGGAACTTGTAGAGGACACCTCGGAGATTTTAGATGTCTGTACCAAGTAGCGGCCTGCTATGAAAATTGGTAGCTAAGCCATTGATTCTATTGGCAAGTCAATTTTCATTGGTGGTTGTGCATCCACCGATGAATGACGGGTTAACGTAATAAGACATGGTGCGGCGCGGCCTGCTGATTGTAGTAGCGGCCAGCGAGTAGTGCTTGACAAGCTTGAGATAACAGCGCGGACGTAGCATTCCTGTGTGCGATTGCAGCATCCACGGAGTTGAAGAGACTCTGGTCTCTTGCGAAGTTCGGTCATGGCTATACCTTCTAAAAAAAGCACGCCGGAACAGTTTGCTGTGCTGGCGACAACTGAAAACCTATCGAGCCTCATAACAGTGGAATACCTGAAGAAAGAGCCGGAGGGCAAAGCCTGAAAAGTTTGAGCAATTACCATCCAAAGTTCCTGACGCAAAGCCGGAAGATCACGACAGACTCAAGACTCGACGTGCGCCTTCTTGTCCGAAAGTCGCATTAAATTTGCCTTATGATAGAATGTGGAAGATTTCGAGTTGCAGGGTAGCTAATGACCACTGCGGCTCGGTGAAGTAAGCCCAGAAACAATTGCGGTAATTGAGAGCAAAGTGATGTTTACAATTGGTATAATCTGACAGAGTCAGCTACTTAACCACGACTGCACAATGCTGAAGACCGACGAGTTGATATTGCTTGCTGAGCGCGCTGGCTTCGATGCAATGGTCATTGAATCATCGTTCTCTGCCCTTGCTTCAGACGATTTCAAATCAAAAGTTATTGATTTGCCTAACGAGCCTTTTTCAGTTTGCATTGCCGCGCCGCCGCACGATGAGAGGCTACGGTTTCTTCCGTTCAATTCAAAACGCGACTTAGCGAATCAATCAATCAAACGCAACATCGAGTTGATGCGCGATGCCGTAAGCCTGCTTGCGCCGGACGGGCTTATGTTCGTTTACGGATTGCCGCGCGAACTTGTGCGCTATGCTACGGCGCTCTCGGATGAACTCACCTTTCGATATTGGATTGCGGTGCGAACAATGACCGGACAAAAAGCCAACGGTCTTCGACCTGAGCACACGGGGCTTTTAGCTCTGTCGCGGCCCGGCGCGCGATTGAATCGAGTTCGCATTCCACACGCCCGATGCCGGTGCTGCGACAAGCCGCTGAAAGATTGGGGCGGCAAATCGCACTTGATGCACCCGAAAGGCGTCGCGCTCTCTGATGTCTGGATGGATTTGGTCGTTGACCCTGACGAGCAAATGCCTGCGGAAGTCTTCGAGCGCATTCTTCAACTAACAAAACGAACAATCCCACCCAAACTTCTGTTGCTCGTTCCCGAAGGCCAGCCGACGACGCAGCAAGACCTTTTCGATTACGGCACAAGCATTTCTACATTTGATCCTTTGAGATGGAAGCGAAAGCCAAGCACGACTGCGCGCGCGATTCCAGATGATCTAATTGATAAGCTGCATCGAGCGTCGTGCCTCGACGTGCTCAAGCGAATCCCATCTGAAACGGTTGATCTCGCGTTCGCCGATCCGCCGTTCAATCTGACAATGAAGTACAACGGATACTTCGATGATCGAGCCGAACAGGATTACCTGGGGTGGTGCAAGCGATGGCTCGTCGAATATGAGCGAGTGCTGAAGCCGGGCGGCGCGATATTCATACTCAACCTGCCGAAGTGGGCCGTGTGGCTGGCGGATTTTCTTTCGAGGCGAAACGCTCTCTATCTTCAAAGCTGGATAGTGTGGAACTCGCTGCCTGAGCCTAAGGGCCTGTTGATGCCCGCACACTACTCGCTGCTCTATTTCACTAAGGGACCGAGCGCCGCGCGATTCAATTATTGCTCGATGGAAGCGGGCTGGCTGCCGTTTGATGAAGCAGTCTTTCCGCCCGATCGCGCCGACGTGTGCCAGCGGCGCTCGTGCGTAAGAAAACGGCGCGCATCGGCAAGCACGTGGCGCGGCGAGCTTACAGACATCTGGTACGACATTCATCGTGTTCGCCAGCCGATTAAGAATTCGTCAATCAGGAAAGCTCATCCGTGCGAAACGCCTGAGCGACTGGTTGACAGAATAATCCGGCTTGCGACAAATCAGGGCGATGTCGTGCTCGATGCGTTTGCGGGAACCGGCACAAGCGCGATGGTTGCGCGAAGGCTCGGACGACGGTTCATCGCAATCGAGCAGGCCGACGAATACGTTCGCGTCGCTGACAGTCGCGTAAGCGAGCCGCGATCATTGCGCGGAGGCGCGAGCCGCGCGAAATCGAGATGCGTGTCGAAGCGCGCGCTTCAGCTTGAACTTAAAAGGCTTGCGACAGAGCTTGGCCGCTTGCCGACGCGGGCTGATGTTGAGGCGCTGTCGAAATACGAGCTTGCGTTGTTTGATAGCGCATTCGATTCGTGGGCGGATGCGCTCAAAGCAGCAAAGGCTATTGTAGAAACTTCACCTCATTGTTTGCAGGAGCGGGCAAGGCTGCGGCAATGGCGATTGGATGCGCTCGATTTGTTGCAATCAGAAAGCGAATCTGTCCGGGCCAGTTGATAAGTCACCTGCATTTAAGTGAATGCGCTTCGGATTGTTTCGATTGCTCGCCAATCAATCCTTCTTCGAGCAGTCGCGCCACCATCGCCGCCCGCGAGCGAACGTTGAACTTGGCGAAGATGCGCCGCAGATGCGTGCAGACCGTCCAGGAACTGATGTCGAGCACAGCCGCGATGGTCTTGTTAGGATAACCTTCGGCCACCATGCGCGCGATTTCCTGCTCGCGCGGACTGAGCGTCACATGCGCCCGCTCAGGCTTTGGCTGCAATCGCACAAGCACGCAGCGCACGCCATCAACTTCTCTGTCCAGGAGAACATCATTGCCGCTTTCGTTTGATTCATGCTGACCGGTAGAGAGCGTTTTATCAGCGACCTGATTTACCAGCTTACGAATCAAAAGCTGTACATCAACATCCACGTCACCATCATCTGACACCTTTTCTTTAATCTTTTGAATCGCCCGACCAACCATATTTTTGGTCCCCCTGTCGCCGGAGTTGCCGGTGGAACATATAAATTGAAAGGCATCCCACATGATTTGAAGCTGTAATATTTTTCCCTAAAAAGTGCTCATGAAGCTGCGTTCAGAGCATGGCTTACGGCAGGCAATCGAATCCAGAACCGCGCCCAATAAGTCATGACGTGTAATGCGCCCGAAGTAATGCAAGAAACAGATGCATTGTAGAAACAAGCTGCGTCTTTATATGTCAGATTAGCCAATTCGCTCTGCTTTCGCGGCAGAGCGGCTTGGGGTTGTTTCAACGGGTGGCATTATTTGCGCAGTATGCTGCGTCGCGGCACTTCCACCATTATCAACGGTTAGGCAAGAGACGTTTGATCTACAAAAGGCTCGCTCCAAATTGGAGAGTTTCCAGTAGCGACAGGCAATTGATCCGCCTCATCAGCTCGAAAGAGCCTGCCCATCGCGCGCCATCATACCACCAACGGGAAGCGATTGTAACACACTTTTTTGCGTATTACCTGTCACACAATCGAGTGACACCCGATTGAGGGAACCAAATTCTGTCTCCCAGAAAAAAGGGACTATTCAGCATTTTCAGTCGGGCGTATAGTAGCCGCGTTTCACCCACGAAAGGAGGTTCCGTCATGAATCCCAGAATAAACGGCGAGTTTGAATGGGAGCTTGAGAGCGAGCTTGAAAGCGAGTTGGAAGGCGAATGGGAAGGCGAGTTTGAAGGCGAGCTTGGCATGCACGAATTGGGCGCTCACGAGTTTGAGGGCGAGCTTGAAGGCGAATTTGAATTCGAGCTTGAGGGCGAGTTCGAGGGCGAGCAGTTCTTTGGCCGCATTGCGAGAGGCATCGGCAAATTTGTGCGCAAGGCCGCGCCACTGCTTAAGAGCGTAGCAAAAGTTGCCGCGCCACTGGTCGGGACAGCAGTTGGCGGGCCACTCGGAGGCATGCTCGGTCGCGCGGCTGCGTCCGCTCTCGGCGAGGCAGAGTACGAATACGAGTTTGAGGGCGAATTTGAAGGCGAGTTCGAGAGCGAGTTTGAAAGCGAGCTGGAGTTTGAAGCCGCGCCGATGACCGAGCAGCAGGCGCTTGCCGAGATGATGGCGGCCGTTGCCTCGCAGGCGCAGAGCGAGCACGAGGCCGAGGCGATGGCTGGAGCCGCGACGCTGGCTTCGATCTCTGCGGCTGATCGCGCCGCGCTTCAGCGCGTGCTTCCGCACATGGTTCGCGGCACTGCTATCCTGACTCGCATTCTGCGAGGCCGTCGCGTGACGCGTCCTGCGGTTCGAACAGTGCCAACAATTGTTCGCCGAACGGCTCAAACGCTCACGCGAAGAGCTGCTGCCGGACAGCCCATCACTCGCGGCACGGCTGCAAAGGTGATGGCGGCGCAGACCCGGCGCGTTTTGAGCAGCCCGAAGACCTGCGCTCACGCAATCCAGCGGAACACGCGCGCAACGAGCGCAATCAAGCGCGTCCGCCCGAAAGCGGCTGTTGCAAGGTAATCACATCAGCGCGGTTCGATGGCTGGTGGCTAAGGAGGAATCATCATGGCTACGCCTGCTTATGAATTTGAGATGGCGGCCCTGCCGGAGTTTGAATTCGAAAGCGAGTTCGAAAGCGAATGGGAGGGCGAGCTTGAAGGCGAATTTGAAAGCGAGCAATTCTTCGGCGCTCTCGCGGGCCTGGCTCGGAAGGCGATTCAATCCCCGACGCTGAGGCGAATAGGGCTTGCGGCTGCGCAAAAAGCTCTCGGAGGATTGGGCAGCGTCGGCGGCGCAATCGGCAAGCACTTGGGCGGCGCGAGCGGCGGTGCGCTCGGACGCGATTTAGGATCAACGCTTGGCCGTCACTTGAGCGGCTGGCTGCCTCAGCGCGAATTCGAAAGCGAGTTTGAGCTTGAGGGCGAGTGGGAAGTCAATCCGCAGAAGCGCATCTATTCTGACGCGATGATGGAGCACTTCGGCCACGCTGCGGCGGCAGCCGAAAGCGAAGCCGAGACCGAAGCATTCATCGGAGCGCTCATCCCGCTTGCGGCTCAGTTGATCCCGCGCGTCGCGCCTACGATCATGCGCGCCGCGCCGCAATTGATTCGCGGCATTTCGGGAGTCGCCAAGACGCTCGGCAGCAGCCCTACGACGCGCCCGCTCTTGCGCACGCTTCCGACCATCGTGCGCGGCACGGCTGCAAACATCGCTCGGCAGGTCGCTCAGGGACAGCCCGTGTCGCCACAAACGGCTGTGCGGACCTTAGCCCGGCAGACTGCACGCGTGGTAGGCAACCCGCAGCAGAGCGTTCAGGCTTATCAACGCTCGCGTGCCCTCGACAGGCGGTTCCACAACCTGTGCCGTTCCGGAGTCTCGGCGCTCGGTCGCTGAAAGTTGTGATTCGTCAAAATCAATTCTGAGATGATGGAGTGAAAGCGCGATGTACGCAGTGCGTCAAATCCAGCAAGAGACTGCTCCGCCCCCATCTCCGGCCCGCAGGCACAAAACTGCTGCGATGAAAGTTACAGTCGTTTCACCTGCGCTTGACCCCTGGCTGCGCGGGCAGGCCATCAACGGGACTCGCCACGCCGCCGCCTTGCGCCCGTTCAAGCGAGGCGAGTTCGGCACGGGAGCGGCCTCGCCAACCGAAGGCCATCTGCTTGCGGTCAACGAGTTGATTTCGACGCTGCGCAACGAGTTGCTCAAGCTGACAAAGCGAACAGCCTGCGCCGTGAAAACTGCCTCGCGCGAGCCTTCAACTCAAAATCTCCAACATGTCTTGAAGCTCAAAGAGAATGCGCACAACTGGGTGCGAGCCATCGAACAGATCTGGGATTTCTATTTTGAATTGTTCGGCCAGCGCCAGTCCGCTCCATACAACGACTGGCTGCTCAGTTGCGACCGCATAGGGCTTGATTGCTATCAAGCGGTCTTTATGGGGGTCGGAATTGCTAAATCCATTCCCGCGCCCCCTCCTTTCTCTTACATGCGGACGGGCTTTTCGCCGGCGACCTTTCGCAGAGGCATTCCGCTCAGACGATTGGGTCGCCAGCTAAATCCGTTCCCGCTGATTCAGCTTCCCTACCATCGCCTTGTGAACCCTTGGACACTTGGCGCAATTTTGCACGAGGTGAGTCACAATCTTCAAAACGAGCTTGGACTTGCCAAAGCCATTCCTCGCAATATCGCGCGGCGCTTGCTCGCTCAGGGGCGCGGGCGATTCGTCGCTTCGGTTTGGACGCGCTGGAACCGCGAGACGTTCGCGGACATGAGCGGGCTGCTTCTGGGCGGCCCGGCCATCGTTGCTTCGCTGATGGATACAGTAGGCCGCGCGCCCGCGAGCGTGATGAATTACGCGCCGCGCGCTCCTCATCCGACTCCGTACCTGCGCACGTTCATCAGCATTGAGCTGCTGCGGCGAATGGGCTTTCCCGACGAGGCGAAACAGTATTACCGCGCGTGGACGCGCCTTTATCCGAAACCCGACGCGGGAACCATTCCGCCCGCGCTGCTCAAAGATTTTCACGACGTGATAGCGACGGTCGTCGACACGATTTGCTTTCAGCCCTACGCAGAGCTTGGCAACAAGAGCCTCGCGCAGGTGACGATGTTCGATTCGAGACGGCAGCAGATGGTTGAAGAGGCCGCGCGACGACTTGCTGCGGGAAACGACCCCGGCATTATACCAGAGCGGTTCCTCATCGGCGCAGCGCGCTTCGCATTCGATCATCGCTTAGCGCGACCCGGAGTCATCTCGGAGAATTTCTACAAGGAACTCTCAAGGAGATAAACGATGGCACTGGAAGGATCATTCAAGGAATTGTCCGCGCGGTTCAACGGGCTGCGCGATGGGCTGATTGAGTTTCGCACATCGGTTTTGGACAAGCCCGCTGAGGGCGATGTCGTGCTCGTTGATCTGCTCGGCGACGCGGCGGACGATTTGCTCGGATGGATTGAAGAAGCATCAGAAGCCTGCGCCGAAGCTCGACACGCGCTCTCATATCCGATTGATCTCGACCGCGCGCGCCGCGCACTCGTCACCTGTCAGGAGAAATTCAACCTTGCCGCTCAAAGGTTCTCGTCTGATCTGGTCGTTTACGAAAGAATCGCAGAGCTGACGAGTCTGGGCGAGGAGCGCAAAGGCGAATGGCTCGTCTGGGCCAACAGCGTGAAGGAAGCGATGGAATTGTGCCGCCAACCTTTTTATGAAACAAGCGAGGCGCTGTTTTTGTGCTGGCAGGAATTGGCAGAGCGAATAGGGATGAACTCAGTCTCGGTGCAAGCAACAAACATCGGCCAACAGATCAGGGTTCCATCGGCTGACGAAGCTGTGCGTGAGGGAGTTACCTGAATAGCGGCGCAGATTGGAGTGAGGCTGGCGCGCGAAGCGGCTGTCGTAGCGATCAGCCGCTCAGGTCAAAACGAAAGCATTTTTAAGGAGGTCGTTATGTCTCCCAGAGAAAAGAAGCAACGGGATCGAGAGCAGACGCAAATCGAAAAGTACGATGCGGAAAGCTGCGGCGACATTGAAACTGGTCAGACGAAATCACCTGTGATGATTCATGCAGAGGCGGCATATTGCGGCGGCGATCTTCGAGTGCAAGTCTTTGCTTTTCCGTGCAGCGATGGAGGCCATGCGCACGACCCCGCGCCAATTGCGGGTCACGATGTCAGCGTCGCGGAAGTGTCCAGCTATGACGCTCCCCAAAGCCAGCAATACCAGAGCAAAAAAACCGGAGGCGATGGCGAAGCGGTCTTCACAGGGCTTCGCCCGGGCCGATACAGAATCAGCGTGCGCCCGCCGCAAGGCTATCAGCCTTTTTATCGAGACGGCGGTTTTGCTCGCGGCACAGCAGCAGGAAGCGAAGGCGATACGACTCAAAGCGCAACCGCAACTCGGTACGGTCTGGGCCGCGAGGTCGAAATCTATGAAGGTACGGAAACGACCGAAGATTTCTATTTCGCTCCGGAGCCTGCCCGCATCACTGGTTTCGTTTATTATGATCCCGACTGCTGCGGCGACCCGACGGGCAAGAGCCGCATAGGCGGCGCGTCTGTAGACTTCTATCGAGGCGGCGAGCGCATCGCCTGCGCCATAGCCGATGAGCATGGCTGCTTCGAGCAACAGATTGATTGTCCGGGCACGATAAGCATCCTGCCGCGACCGACAATCACCGTCGGAGGCAGAACCTATCGCTCCGCAGTGCAGGGAAGAATTCTAACAAATCTACTGCCCGGACAGACCTGCTCTGTCGCGCTGGCCTATTGCGCGAACCTCGCGGAGATTCAAGTCGCGGCTTGCTTGCGGCGCGAAGGCGAATGCGAGGATGAAGAAGATATTCGTCTTCCGAACGTGACATTCGCGCTCTATCGCGGCAACAGCGCGACGGGCGATCCCATTGCCAGGCTCACGACGCGCGGGCAGGCTTTCGGAATCTTTTCCGATCTCGACGAGGGCGACTACACGATAGTTCCAGAAGGCCCCGCATACTACGACGGCGAAGCCATTGAGATTGATTGCGCGACCGGCGGAGTGGCTCACGTTCACCTCTGCGCAGGACAGACTCTCAGGCTCACGGATGAGTTTTGCTTCAGACCGCGCAGAGGCTCGGCCATCGCTACAATAGTCAACGAAACCTGCGGCGAAGGAGTTGCGGGAGTCACGATTCTGCTCACGCGCGAAGACGGCGACGGTCAGCCGATTGCCGCTGTGTCGGCTGCAAACGGCGAGGCCGTTTTCAATAATCTCCGTTCGGGCGTTTACATCGCAAGCCTTGAGCAGGAGAAAGTCACATTGCCTGACGGATCGAAGTGGACGCTCAGCCCGCGCAGCGCGCACGAGTATCGAATTGTCGTAGGCGGGACGGGGCCGACTCGAATACCTGAGTTCCGGTTGATAGAGGACGTGCACAGGATTTTCGGCACAGTCGCAACGACGGATGGAACGCCCATACCTTACGCGGTCATTGACATCGAAGACGAAGCAGGAAACCGCGTCGACAGCGTGACGGCAAATGAGAGCGCATACTACGAATACATAGCTCAGCGCGCGGGGAGATATTTTCTGTCGCTTCGACTCAACAGAGGCGGGCAGCCTGCGCAGCGATTCCTTGCTGCGGTCAATCAGCCTGTCAACGTGAATCTGACCGGGCCGGTGGGAGCGGGTGGCGGCGGCGGGTTTGGCGGAATCGTTCGCAACATTCCGAATGCGACGGTTGCAGATACGCTTGAGTCTGTCATCGGTCTTGGCGCTTATCCCGTCCTGACCGAAGAGATAAACTCGCAGGCCATCTCTCGCTCCAATCCTCTCGCAATGCCTGGCCAATCGCCGCTCGGCCAGATTGCCGAAAACGCCATCAAAGATGTTCTTGGCTGGAGGCCACGGATCGGCGACACGAAAGGGTTCATCGGCGCGCTCAATCAATCATTCGAGATGAAGCAAGTGCAGGGGCATACCGAGTTCAAATGGACGCCGCGCACCTATGCCGTGCAGACTGACCTTGCGGGGGGCATAACCGGAGCGCAGGCAAGCATCTACTCGCGCGCAAAAGACGCTATTGATAAATCGCTGCCGCTGCTTGACGGATTGATCGCGCTCAGGCTCGACGCAGACCCGGAAGACATGGTCGCGCTGAAAGCGATTGTGCGAAGTCAGATGGAGCAGCTCGTCAACGAGCTTGGTCAATCGGGCGGGCCGCGCACGGCAAGAGTCGAGCAGTTCTTCTTCCTGTTGCTAGGTCCAGAAGTGCAGCCGCCGCCTGATCCTGATGACGTGGGCGGGCAGCTTGGGACTCTGCGCAGAGAGTTCGGCTTGCGTTCCGTGCCCACTGCTCCCGGAGTTGTTCCACCCGAGCAAGGCAACCTCGTCAACACAGTCGAAGAGGAACAGAACCTCACGAACTTCCGCATACTGGCCGACTATCTGACATCGCTTCGCCAGAGCTGGATCGTGAACCGGCGATTCTTCCAGAGGCCGACGCCTGCGGGGACGCAGCCGTTCTTCGGAACGCAACTTGTGCTGCTGTCGCGCAATCTTTCGGTTGTGGCGGAGTCTGTTGAGGAAGTGCGCTTCGCGATGGATTCGGTATTCATCGGCCCAGCCGAAAGACAGACGCTTGAAATCGTCTTCCCGGCAGGCTCGAACATCCCGCGCATATTCGTTGAAGAGTTGCTATCGTGGGTGAGCAGTTTCGCCGCAGAGGAAGGCCCGCAACTGATTCAGGAAGGCGGGAAGTTTGCCGTCAATCAGAGCTTCCTGCCGATGGCCATACTGCTTAGAGACATGGTGGCGGGTGCGGTGAATCCGACGAACGTGCTGGCTCTTCCCGGCGGATACAGATCGCCTCGCGTGCGGCGCTCGCTTGAAGAGCTGGCGACGCATTTGGGTGAGCTTGTGACGCTTGCTAATCCGATTCAACACGCTATTCCGTCGCAGTAATAGCTCGAAGGGCATACTCACGCGAAGACTTGTAAGTGAGGAGGCGCAACATGGCGACCGAACGAGAAAACCAGAACCTCTATGACCGCATTGCGGCGTTGCGCGAGACGGTTACGAGTCGGCTGGCAGCCGACCTCATACAGAACCCGCAGCTCGCCGATGCGCTCACCAAGCAGATTGATGACATGCTCGCGGCAGTAGTAGATGCCGATGCGAAGGCGATGCCTCCGCCGGATAAAGGACTTGCTCAACTGATAGGCGTGGGACCGGAAGCCGCAGACGATTTCGGCAAGACGCGCGTGCCGCCCGGAGTCGAGCCTTACGACGAGACGGTCACCTCCGAACGCATAATCGCCGTCGGCGACCTTTACTACATCTATCAGCATGAGAAGATCGGGGTCTTTCGCGCGATACAAAAACTTCAAGAGCTGTTTCGCGCGGGCGCAGTGCGGTTGTCGAGCGGGCCGGGCGCATACGCGCTCTATCAATTCGACCGGCGCGAAGTGCTGCGCTACACCAGGCGCGAGCGATTGTCGGCCTACCGTCGCGCGTTCGGCTACGGCAGCGCGGCAGTTCCTCCCGGATCGCGGGCCAACACAGATTTTCATTTCCGGTTCACGCACTTCATTGATCAGGTCACGCTCTTCTGGCGCGACAAGCGCATATCGGATGTCATACGCGAGCGCGCTTATGATCCGAGCTTCGGCTCAATCGCCATCGTGCGACGCGCCGGGCTTGATTTGCGCAACAACCTGAAGTTCATGTCATACGGCCACCTCAACGTACTGCGCGTCGAGGTCATGCAATTGCTCGATGAAGCATTCCGCATCCTGAACTCGGACGACATTAAGAAACTTTTCGGCGCAGACACGGCGTGGGACGTGATTGAAGATATACTGGTGCAGCACTTCAACGAGCAGCTCGTCACCTCGCCTCGTCAGAGGATGGCTGTGGCCGGGCGCGAAATCCTCAGGTGGATAGCGCAGCCGCACATCCTTCAACAGCAACGCGCGCAGTTCGAGACCCTGCTGCTTGAGATAGCCGAGTACGCTGAAGAGTGGATCACGAGCGCGCAATCAATGGGGGTTGCCGAACGGAGCAACTACGGGCGCGTTATGCCTTGGCCCCGCCAGCGAACCGGCGCGGTCAATGGCCGAGCGGGCGCTGCAAATGCGCGGGCGACGTCGAATGGGCATGCGCGTCGCAAAGCCGAGTATGAGTTTGAGTATGAGCTTGAGGTATGACACGCGAAGCGAGATCGGCCAATAAGTATTCGCGATACGATGCGTGAGCAGTCAATCGAAGATCGTGCGTTAAGGAGTCTGGTCTATGTGGACAACGCTGGATGGATACACCCTGCGATTGCCCCGTTCAAGAGTCGCAAAGATTGCCTCGCGGCTGTCGAAAACAGGTATGAAGGACCTCGTCAGAGAAAACTTCGATGGCAGCATCGCGCGCGCGGTCGTCCGCTCGATAGGGCGAATCGCGAGCAATTCGCATCGCATCGGCACAACATTCTACGGAGGCTCGGATTGCGGTCTTCCGACCTTTCAAGCTTCGATTAATGGCAGGCAGTACCAGATATACTCTGCGCCCTTGAATGAATCCGAGCACGCCATTCTGACTGTTCGCTCAAAGGCGAGCGAGGATCAGCCTGAGTTCATCGCAATCGCGGGCAGCGCAACGATAAGCTGGGACGCACCAGCGACATTCGGCAAAGCTATACGGACCAATACAAACTCACTGCACGACGTCTACATGCTCGAAAAGCGCGACGCGAGCGGCCAGTGGAAGCCTTACTATGTTGGACGAACCGACGACACTGACGACCGTCTTCAAAAGCATCGCCGTGACATACTTCGCCACCAGAACCGGTTGAGCGATTACCGCGTGCGGGTTGGCCATATTACTGCGGCAAGCAAGCTGACCCCTGCTGAGGTAGAGCGCGTCTTGATACGCAAGCTCAAACGCGCAGTCTCCGGCGTAACCAACGCTGGCTCTGATGCTAAGCCTTTCCTGATTCCAAAAGGAAAGAGGGTGCAGCTTCAGCATCAAGGCAAAGCGCCCGCAGTTGTTCTTGACCGCAGAAGAAAAACCAAATCTCAGGTCATCTCTGGCGGCAAGCAAGGTAGACAATACGAGTTCGAATTCGAGATGCCATTTAGCGAGCAAGCCTACCCATAGCAGACAATTCCAATGATTATAGATAGCCATTGTCATGCTGGCAGGGGCGATGTTATGACAGCGCCTTGGAATACCGATGCGCCGATAGATACTTACCTGCGGCGGGCGCGCGCGGCTGGCATTGACAAGACGATAGTCATTCCGCCTTTCCACACCAACTACCTTCAGGCGAACGCCTATCTCGCGCAGATCGTCGCGCGCCATCCTGAACGGCTAATCGGGTTTGCAACAGTTCACGCAAAGCGCGACGCGGGCCGCATCGCTTCAATCATTGAGAGAGCCGTGAAGGAGTGGGGCTTTCGCGGCATAAAAGTTCACGGCAGCGATGCGATGCCGACGCGCGAAGTTTGTGAAGCGGCGCGCCGCTTTCGATTGCCGTTGCTCGTTGACGTATTCGGTCGCGCACACGTAGTTGATATGCTCGCGCCTCAATACCCTGACGTGAATTTCATCATTCCACATCTGGGCAGCTTCGCCGACGACTGGCGCGCGCAGCAGCAGGTTGTAGATCAACTCGTGCGCTATCCGAACGTGTACGCGGATACGTCCGGCGTGCGGCGGTTCGATTACATCGCGCAGGCGGTCAAGCGCGCGGGCGCGCACAAGCTGCTGTTCGGGTCTGACGGACCATGGCTTCACCCCGGCGTCGAGTTGTACAAGATAAAGCTCTTGGGTCTGCCTGCAAAGCATGAGGCGTTGATACTTGGCCGTAACGCTTTACGGCTCATCGGCGACGCCGATGTGAAGCGCCGATCCCGCCTGAGAAACATTTCACGAACCCACAACCGCGAGCTATTCGCTCGATTATAAATTGCAAGAATAACACTCGTCATTTGGCTTACGTGTTTTGCGGCTTGCCCGAACAAAGCAGGCGGAAGTATAAGGATAGGGCGGCTGCAAGAGAGTTTTGTCTGAGCAAATTCCTCTCACAAAAATGTTGCGGCTCGCATTCAGGAAAGCCAGAAAAGGAAAAACCATGCGACCGACCAAAAGGTTATACTTCAACGACTCACACCTTCTTGACTTCACCGCAACTGTTCTCGACGTAAAGCCGGGTGAGCGTGGCGATGAAATTGTTTTAGACTGCACGGCGTTTTATCCAACAGGCGGCGGCCAGCCTAATGATACCGGGCGACTCAATGGCGCGAGGGTGATAGATGTGATCGAAGATGAGGGAGGAACAATTCATCACATCATCAAAGAGAGTGGCGCGCTGAAAACTGGCGACACGGTTAAAGGCTTGGTTGATCGCGCGCGGCGCATTGACCACATGCAACAGCACAGCGGGCAGCATATTCTGTCGCAGGCTTTCGTTCGGGCTTGCGGCGCTGAGACGCGCTCGTTTCATCTCGGCTCTGAGACTTCAACGATTGACATTGAACTTGATTCGCCGACCGATGAACAGATGCGCGCGGCGGAAGAGATAGCCAACGCAATTGTCTTTGAAGACCGCCCGATGCGAGTTCACATCGTCAATGAAGAAGAAGCTGCAAGGCTCCCGCTCAGAAAAGAGAGCGCAGTTCGCGGCGAGATTCGAGTAATTGAAATTGAAGACTTCGACTGGTCGCCGTGCGGCGGCACTCACGCGACGCGCGCGGGAGAGGTGGGATTGATCGCCATCAAAGATTTCGAGCGCGCGAAGCGAATGACCAGAGTCGAATTCGTGTGCGGCCATCGCGCGCTCGATGAATATCGCCGCGCAAGTAAAACTGCGGACGCGGTCGCTCAACTCTTCAGCGCCGAAAGAGACTCATCGCCTGAGCTTGTTGCGCGGATGATTCAAGAGAACAAATCTTTGAAGAAGCGCATACGCGACCTGCTTGAGATGGCGATGACCGCAGAAGCCGCGCAGATGCTCGCGCAAACCGAATCAGAAGGCGGATTCAAGATAGTCAAATCAATCTTCGATGGCCGTGACGTTGAAGAAGTGCGAATGCTCGCGTCGAAGATAGTCCAGGCCGAGCCTGCGGTCGCGCTGCTTGCGACTAAAGAGGGCGGCGCGGCGCGGCTGGTCTTTGCGCGGTCCAGTTCGCTTGGACAGAACATGGGCCAGCTACTAGCCGAAGCGTGCCAGATATTGGGCGGACGCGGCGGCGGCAAGCCTGAGCTTGCGCAAGGCGGCGGTCCTGCGACACAGAATCTGAGTGATGCGATAAAACTCGCGACCGAAAAAGTCAGTGCTAATGAATAACTATGAAAAAACGAATTGTCATCTACTTCACGGGCGGGACCATCTCGATGAAATACGACCCGGAGATTGGCGCTGCTGTGCCTGCGCTTTCGGGCCGCGAGATTCTCGACAATGTGTCTGGCGCGCAGGAAGTCGCGGATGTTGAAGTGATAGACTTCGGGCGCTATCCCGGCCCGCACATGACTTTGCAATTGATGATGCAGCTTTCAAATCGAGTGAGCGAGACGCTTGCGCGCAAAGATGTTGACGGAGTGGTCGTAACTCACGGGACAGACACGATTGAAGAGAGCGCGTACCTGCTCGACCTGACGATTGCAAGCGAAAAGCCAGTTGTCTTCGTCGGGGCCATGCGCAATAGCTCTGAGCTTGGATGGGACGGCCCGGCGAACCTGCTGTCGGCGATTCGCGTTGCGGCGGCGGAATCCGCGCGCGAACTTGGCGTGCTCGTAGCTATGAATGAAACGGTGCTCGCCGCAAGTGAAACTACAAAGACCCACACGGAATCGTTCGACGCCTTTCAAAGTCCTGACTTCGGCCCGCTCGGCGTCATAGATAAAGGGGATGTGATTATTCGCCGCGCGCCTCGCAAGCGCGAGTACCTGAACGCAAATGAAATCGTAGAGCCTGTGTGGTTAATTAAGATGGCCGCAGGCGTTGATTCAAGGCTGATTGATGCCGCGATTGACCGAGACGCCAAAGGACTGGTCATCGAAGCGACGGGGCGCGGCAACGTCCCGCCCGATTCGGTTGACGGAATCAAACGAGCAATCGAACGCGGCATTCCAGTCGTTATGGTTTCGCGCTGTTTGCGCGGGCGAGTCTATGAAAGCTACGGCTACGCTGGCGGTGGCAAGCAGCTTCGCAATCTAGGTGTGATATTCGCTGATTTTATGAACGGGCAGAAGGCGCGCATCAAACTCGCGCTCGCGCTTTCGCTCGCAAAGAAGATTGATGAAATTCGGTCGCTTTTTGAATCCTGACATTGCTACATTCAGTTTGCGTTCTCGCCTGTGTAGTGTTAATCTCGCCGCAGCCGGAAGCGCCGGGGGCGCCCATTTCTGACTCACGCTCAAGAAAATGGGATTGACTCATCGAACTTTACCGACATGCAAATCCAAAATGACGGGAAGCCCTTGCTGCTTTTCGACACAGGAGAATAAAGATGAGCGCACAACTCGACACTCAATTGACCCCTCATTTCAATCTTCTTGAATTCATCACCTCGCAGACGGCTGAGCGGAAAGGGATTGACAATACGCCGACACCGGAAATCATCGCCCGCCTTCGCCTGCTATGCCAGCAGATACTTGAGCCTGCGCGGCTCGCGCTCGGCCCGCTGCGCATATCTTCAGGCTATCGCTCACCAGCGTTGAACGCTCGGATCGGCGGAAGCCGTACCAGCGCGCACATGCTCGGCTACGCGGCTGATGTGATCCCGCTCGGCACGACCAAACTTGCCTTCGCCAAATGGGTTAAAGCCAACTGTCAATTCGACCAGATCATCCTCGAATATGGCACGGTGCAGGAACCCGCATGGATTCACGTAAGCTGCGACCCGCGCGCTCGCGGTGAGGTTCTCAGAAAACTCGCCAACACCGGCTACGCGCCGATTCAATTGGACTGAAAAACTTCATCGCTTCGCTTTCGCTCAGTCGCTGCCAAATCAATCTTGCAGCTTGAAATTCGAACGCTCGTTCGATAAAATTGAAATTGGAGTTGAAAGCGCGACAGAGATTATTCGGAGGCACTGATGGCGAACTACACTACGACTACTATCACACCAAAGTATCACGACGCTATTGTTGACTGGCAGAAGAAGAATTTCCCTGAGCTTGCCATTTTGGAAAAGCGATGGGATGACTATTTCAAAGGCGTGCCGCCGTTCCAATTGGTCGCCAAGGTTGGCGACCTCAAGAATGAAACGATAGAAGTGGGCCAATATGCTGGCCGCAAGCGATTCGAGCGCGCGAAAGAGATGGTCGGCAACGCATTCTTCAGCGCGCGCGACATCATCCGCGCTCAATGCTCGACCGAGCTTGGCTCGATTCAACAGCACCGCCTCACGCTCGACCGCGCCGTAACGGACAAAGGTAAGTTTGCAGTGCTTCGCATAATGGCCGAAGAGCTTCGTCACGCATATCAGATGTTCTGGGTGCTCGACCAGGACCCGACGTGGAAGAAACCGGGACTCGGAGACGTTGCGCATCAGACTATTGAAGAGCTGCTTTCGATGGAACTAGGCAGTCACGTGCTGGATGCATTCAACATTGACTTCAATAATTTCCTCGACAACGTCACATACGCAACGGTGATTGACCTGGTCGGAAAGTACCAGTTGGAGATGCAGCAGGTCTTCAGCTACGCGCCGATGGCTCGCAGCATGGGACCGATGCTTCAGGAAGAGGCGTTTCATCTCGGCAGCGGGCGCACGCTGCTCAAAGAGATTGCGCAGATGGCTGCGCGCGGCGAAGGCGATTACAGCTTTGAGGAAGTTCAAAAAGCATTGAACCTGTGGTATCCGCGGGGGCTTGAAATGTTCGGCAACGAGCACGGCGGCGAAACGGCTGTGACGTTCGGCTTCAAAGACAGAACGAACGGGACGGCGCAGAGCCAGTACATCGAAGAAGTGCGTGGAGTCGTTCGCAACATCAACGTCGCAATCGTTCAGGAACGAATCGCGGGCATCTCGCGCGAAGACGCGCACAGGCTCATTGATGAAATTGAAGTGACCGGCGATCCGAAACGCGGCATCAAGCCTGAAGAGTTGCTGTTTCTGCCATCGGTGAAATTCTTCCGCAAGCGCGGGCTTGAAGAGATAATCTTCCGACCATACGACCTGCGCGGCAATCTCATCACCGAAGACGGCAAGCCGCTTTCGCCCGATGGTTACTTGCGATACCTTTCGGCGGTGCTTCCGGAAAGATTCATCGGCAGCCGCGAGTACAACAAGTACGTCGCTCAGATGCGCGAGTTCTACGCGAGCCTGGCGGCGTGATCGAATCGCAATTCAAGAACGGCGAGGCGGCGATCGTGCCGCCTTTTTTATTGGTCAAAGTCTTTCCGCATTTTCAATTGACGAGAAGCAATCGCGCGCATTCGAGCCGCAAGCTATTTCCTATGCTTGTTGCTAGCGCGTTAGAGTTAGTGTTATCTTCTGGCTTTTAATCGGGAGGGATTTTGTCTCAAACCAAAGCGTTCTTGACCATATATGTCAGCGTCGCCATCAGCTACCTCGGCGTCGGGCTTGTCGCGCCGCTCATTGCAGTCGTTCTCACCGAGCATGGTGAAAACAGCTTCGTCGTTGGATTGATAGGGACGACGATGTTTGCCGCCTTCACGCTCGCTTCATTCCCGATCGGCACGCTTACTGACCGTGTCGGCCCAAAATCGATATTGATCGGGGGCCTCATACTTTACGGCGCGGCGATAGCCATGTTTGCAATGATTCAAGTGACCTGGCTTTTTTTCATTGCCAGATTCATCGAGGGGATAGGCGCGGCGGGAGTGTCGGTTGCGGTTGAGACGATGATTAATCAGTTGAGCAAGTCTAACGAGCGGGCGCAGAGGATGAGTTACTACGCGCTGTCGGTCGGGCTAGGGTGGGCGGCTGGCCCGCTCACCGGCACATTGCTCTTCGGGGTGTATCACTGGTTGCCCTTTATCGCCTGTTTCGCCTTTAGCCTGTTAGCAGCTCTTCTCGTTTCAGGTCTGGTCCCTGAAACGGGTTCCGATTCGCATCACCACGAGCATCTGGCGCAAGGGCTTTCGATGAAGCTGGCCGTTCCAATGTCTGCCGGAGCAATTTACGGATACCTGATGTCTTCGCTTGTAAATCTGATTCCCATCTACCTGCAGAAAGAGTTGCAAGTTTCGCAGTTGCAGATGGGGTTAATCATCACGTCGGTCATAATTGGAATGCTGGCGAGCCAGGTGCCCATAGGGCGGGCAGCCGACCGCTATGGCAAGCGCAAGACGCTGCTATTTTGCGCTTCCTGCTTAGCCGTGTTGTTCTATTTCATACCATTTATCACGAGCCAGTACTGGTGGCACTTCCTCATAGCTGGCGCGCTTGCAGGGGCACTCGCTGGTAGCCTGTATCCTATTGGGCTTGCCATAATCGGCAGTGCCGTTAAGAAAGAGAAACTCGGAGCCGCAACCTCTCTGTTTTCACTGGCATTTGGGTTCGGCAGCGTCGTCGGGCCGTCAGTTTCGGGCCTTGCGATGGATGAACTAAGCGATTATTGGCTCTTTTACTTGCCTGCGATTCTTACCGCAGCCTTCTCTGTTGAGTTGATAATTCTTTATAAGAAGACCGCCGCCCGTAGAAGAGAGAGCGCGCACGACAGCTTGTTTTGATGTCGCCTTTGGCCCCAAAACGTCAACTCCGTTACTTGTTCGTAATTTTAAGCAACTGCGGTTATCTATTGTGCTCCAGCTCACCCTTTGCAAGGAGCCAACATTGTAATATTAGAGCGGGGATTTACCGTTAGGTCGTCAGTGCATCTGAAGCTAAAGAACAAGCTTGATGTCGGTGGTGTTGTGTGTATCCGATCAAGCTAAGAGTCGTGCTGTTTAAGTAGAAACGACCGAACCTATAAGCTTCAGCCAATCAAACAGGCTGCTGTTATTTGCCGATGAGGAGGTCAGACAGCAGCTCCACCATTAACATCAGGCCCTGGAGAAAGAGGTGATTCCATTGTCTTCGAATCCTGTTAGAGCTTTAGACAAGCGAGCTTCCGCCCGGAAAGGCAGAGCAACGAAAACGGTAAAACGGCGTAGGACGAAGGGGCCGAGCGAAAAGATTCGCTCGCTGGCCGCTTTGAGCCTTGCCGCAAAGGTTGGGTATCTTAAGCTGAACGATTTGATTGGCGAAGATGGCCCGCAACTTCAAGAGATGATTGACCGCCTTCCGAAGCGGAACTTCAAAAAAGGCGACACCATTTACCCGAGCAACATAAAGGGGCCCGTGTTGTTCCTGATTCGCAGCGGCTCGGTCAACATCACGCGCACTTCGGTCACAGGGCAAGACTTCAGCGTGAAGACGCTTGAGCCGGGCACGATATTCGGCGAGATGCCGATGGCCGGACAGGCCATGCTTGGCGCGCGAGCTGTCGCGGCAGAGCCTACGAAAGTGGCTTTGATTAATGCCGGAGAGTTTGAGAAGCTGGCCGCCGCATCGCCCAGCATCGCGTTGAATGTTGTCCGCCAGATAGGCCCGCGCCTCGTCGAAGCAGAGCGCCGTCACGAGCAGGCCGCTTTCCAGCCAGTGACTTCGCGCATCGCCGCTTTGCTTTTGAGGCTGGCCGACAAAGAAGGAAACGTGACAGGCTACACGCATCAGCAGATGGCCGACATGCTCGGCGTCTATCGCGAGACTGTGACGAACGCGATTGCCGAACTGAAAGCGGATAACCTAATAAAGGTTGGCCGCAAACGAATTAAGATAACCAATCGCGAGGGCGTGGAGAAGTTGTCAAGGTTATAAGTCGCTTAATTGCCATAGGGCCGCTCGGTAGGTACAATTATCCTTGCTGGAATTACTCGCCGGAGTCGGCCCTATGGAAATTCTGTGGATTATAATCCTGCTCGGTTATGCGTTCAGTGTAGTCGAGTCAATACTGGCTCTCACGATCAAACGGCCCCTTTTTCATAAAGCATCGCTCGCCGTGCTGGCTGTGGCTTTTGGCGGTCACTCAAGCTGGCTGCTGCTGCGCGGCATTACGACCGGCAGATGTCCCCTTGTAGGAACACAGGAGATGTGTGCCTTTTTGTCTTGGGGGCTGGTTGTCTCCTATCTTATCGCTTATCGCTGGTATCGCGCAGCCGCGCTCAAGGCATTCATCTTTCCAATTGTTCTGGTGCTAGCCGCGATAGCCGCAATCTCTCCGGGCGCGCCGGGCGATCCAGAAGGGCTGCATAATCCCCTACAAAGCCTGCTCTTCCCTGTTCACGCGGGGTTGATACTGCTGGCCTACGCCTCGTTCTTCATCGGATTCGGCGCGGGCCTTATGTACATCATTCAGGAGAGAGAGTTGAAACGCAGGCGGTTCGGCGGCATCTCAAACAAGCTGCCTTCGCTCAACACCTGTGACAAGATAAGCTTTCGCTCACTGGCCATAGGCTTCATATTGTTGACGCTAGGAATTGCCGCAGGCTTCTTATGGTCTGGCTTGCGCGACGGAAGGTTCTGGCACGGCGAGCCGATTGAGATATTTTCAGTCGTGACATGGGTAATCTATTTTTTCATCATTCAGTCGAGGATGAACACGAGATGGGGCGGGCGCTCGGCGGCGCTAGCCTCAATCATCAGCTTCCTCATAGTAATCTGTAGCCTCGTGGGAGTACGCTATCTCGGAACGCTGCACAATTTGGGATGAGGGACAGATGTTAGAGGTCAGATGCTAGATGTCAGCAAGAGCAACCTGCTTTAACGATTGGCACTAACATCTAACATTTAACATCTGACATCTATTAATGAACATAGTACTCGTGGGATTGAGTCACAAGACGGCGCCGCTTGAGATGCGTGAGCGACTGGCGTTCAATGAGACGCTCGTCGCCGACGCGCTCTCGCGTCTTGTGGACAATAACGTTGTTGACGAAGGATTGATAGTTTCGACCTGCAATCGCGTTGAGCTAATCGCCTCTGCTCCAGCCGGGCCGGAAACTGGCATCAAGCGGCTCGAAGGATTCCTTTGCGACTTTCACAATCTTGGGCCGGATTCGCTCAACGGCCATCTTTACCGCCACGCGGACACCGATGCCGTCAAGCATGTTTTTCGTGTTGCCTCTGCGCTTGATTCGATGGTCGTGGGCGAATCGCAAATCTTGGGTCAGGTCAAAGAAGCTTACCAGCACGCCATTGGCGCGGGCACAGTCGGTCGCGTGCTCTCTCAGTTGATGCACCGCGCGTTTTCCGTAGCCAAGCGCATAAGGACGGAAACGGGCGTTGCGCAGAATCCCGTTTCGGTCAGTTCGGTCGCTGTAGAGCTTGCGCGGAAGATATTTGAAGACCTGGACAAGAAGACCGTTCTGCTCGTGGGCGCGGGCGAGATGGGCGAACTTGCCGCGCGCAGTCTGATTGACGCGGGCACAGGGAAACTAATCGTCACTAACCGCACGGCGGAGCGCGCCGAAGAGATTGCGCGCAAATTCGGCGGCGGCGCTGTGACCTTCGAGGCGTTTTATGAAGTGCTGCCGACGGCTGACATAGTCTTATGCTCGACGGGCGCGCCGGATTACGTCATCCGCCCCGCGGAGACAAAACGCGCGTTGAAGCAGCGACGCAAAGGTCCTGTGCTGTTCATTGATATATCGGTTCCGCGGAACATTGACCCGGCAATCGCGCAGCTTGAAAACGCATTTCTCTTTGACGTTGACGATCTTGAGGCGGTGGTTCAGGCAAACATCCGCGAGCGACAGAAGGAAGCCGAAGTCGCCGAAGCGATAATTGAGGCGGAAGTCCAGCAATTTATCAAGCAACTACGCGCGATTGATATCGGCCCGGCTGTGGTCGAGGTCAAGCAGTTGCTCTCTCAGATGGCGGCGAGCGAGTTCAAGCGCAATAGAAAACGCATGGGCAATCTTACTGAAGAGCAGGAGAAAGCTATTCAAGAAGTTTTAATCCCCGCGCTGGTGAACAAACTTTCTCATCCGGTCATCGTTCATCTGCGCGAAGCGGCGCGCGAAGGCGACACGACAAAGGTGCTGGACGAACTGAGAAAAATGGTTCGAGTTGATTGATTGGAAGGTGACATTGAATCAAAAAGTCGTAATTGGAACGCGAGGCAGCAAGCTCGCATTGTGGCAGACGAACTGGGTCAAGGGTGAATTGGAACGCATACATCCCGGCATCCAAATCGAAATCCAGATTATATCAACTAAAGGCGACCGCGTGCAGGACGTGTCGCTTCCAAAGCTCGGAGAGCAAGGCAAGGGGCTGTTTACGAAAGAGCTTGAAGACGCGATGACGGAAGGCCGCATTGACCTGGCCGTTCACAGCCTCAAAGATCTGCCGACAGAATTGCCGACGGGGCTTCACATCGGCGCGATAGCAGAGCGCGAAGATGTGCGTGACGCGCTCGTGGCTCGCTCAGGCATCGGCTCATTTGACGAACTGCCGCAAGGCTCGATAGTCGGCACAAGCAGCCTTCGTCGCCAGGCGCAAATCAAAGCCCTCCGCCCCGACCTTGTACTGGTTCCGATTCGCGGCAACGTTGATACGAGACTGCGCAAACTGGACGAAGGCGAATTCGATGCAATCATTCTCGCATCGGCGGGGCTGCATCGCTTGGAATTTACAAACAGAATAACCGAGCATTTGAGCGAGGAGATTGTGCTTCCGGCGGTCGGGCAAGGCGCGCTAGCCATCGAAACGCGCGCTGATGACAATCGTACAGCCGAGATAGTTCATCCGTTGAATCACACGCCGACAACTCTCCAGTGCCGAGCCGAGCGAGCATTCTTGAAGGGGCTTGGCGGCGGGTGTTTAGTCCCCATCGCAGCGCACGCAAAGATCGCATCCGAAACGATGACTCTGACTGGCCTTGTCGCAAGCCCTGACGGATCAGAGATCGTGCGAGACCGCGCTCAAGGTCGCATCGAAGATGCCGAATCAATCGGGCAGCAACTTGCAGATGAATTGCTCAGTCGCGGGGCCGACCGAATACTTGCGCGAGGCTGAATCGCTCAACATTCATCATATCAACCCGATTGTCTGATGCCGTTGTTCTTTGCGCATTTTCGAACCAAGTTGAAATAGCCTCTTTGCGTGTGGTAGAACATTTGAGTCCGGTACGATGAACGTCAACTTATGCAGATGATTTTTTGAGACCCAATGCACGAGTCGTGCGTATAAGCATTGAGTCAGAGGCTGTCGCTTTTATCGGCAAGCAACGGTCTGGCAGGAATTCCAACAAGGAGACTATTGAACAGCTATGGACAGTAAATTAGCGCCGGAAGTTCAGACAGAAACCGCAGCCGAACCTGAGATTCCCGTATCAAACCCTGAGCCAAGCGAAAAACCAAAGATTCAATCCTACTCAATGATGGAACCGAAGATGCGCCGCATTTACGGCGAGTTCTATCGCGAGATATATTTTTCAGAAAAGAAACATCTCGACACAAAGACTCAGGAGTTGATCTCAATTGCTGCGTCGCTTGTCGCCAAGTGTCAGGGCTGCATCGAGGGCCATCTCAAGAAAGCCCTTGAAGCCGGAGCGACGCCGGAAGAGATCAGCGAAACAATTTCGATAGCGGCAGCAATCAACGCCGCTGCGATTATTGACCTGACGGACATCGCCGCAAACAAGCTTGACATCAACCACTTTCCCAGCGATGGACCGCGATTCAGAGGTGCATAAATGGATTTGCTCATGCAATTTGCAATCGGCTTGCTTTCACTCATCATCACGCTTGTCGCAAACACCGCAGCGCACCTGCTGCCGCGACAAACTTCAATGGCACTGCAGGCGACTGCGCCCGCGCAGACCGCGCCCGCGAGCCGCATCGAATATGGCTCGCTCGAATCGGCTGCGCTCGGCAAACAGTTGAAATACGCCGTGCAACTGCCGCCGTCTTATGACGCGGACAAGAAGCGGCATTATCCTGTGCTCTATTTTCTGCACGGGATGAATGGGAACGAAGGCGAGTTTGAGCATCGCGGTATCGCCGCAGCCGTCGACAAGCTGCGCGCCGAGGGCAAGATCGGAGAGTTCATCATCGTCGCGCCTGCGGGCGAAAACAGTTTCTACATCAACTCGAAAAACGGCGTGCGCTATGAGGATGCGATCATTGCAGACCTGATTCCACACATCGAGAAGACTTACCGCGCAATGGCCACGCGCGATGGCCGGGCTATTCAGGGACTCTCAATGGGTGGTTGGGGTGCGCTGATGCTCGCGTTCAAACATCCTGAGATGTTTTCTTCAGTTACTGCCCATAGCGCCGCGCTCTATGACCAATTGCCAAAACCGAGCGGAACAGACCGTTACTCTCAGTATATGGATCGCACCATTAAAAGGATTTTCGGCGACCCGCCTGACGAAGAGTTCTTCCAGTCGAACAATCCTTTGCACTTGGCTGAGACTAATGCTGGAGCCATAAAAAAATCGGGGTTGAAGATATATTTTGATGTAGGCGAGCAGGATCGCTATGGCTACGCTCCAAGCAATAAACTGCTAGACGAACGGCTGACGAAAGCTGGAATCGCCCACGAGTTTCATGTCTTTCCTGGCAATCACGGCTGGGAGTACATGATTTCCGTAGCCGACCACTCCTATGATTTCCTCTGGAAGAATTTCAAAGTAAATGGCAAATCAGCGTCGGCGCGAACGCGCTGATGCGCAACTGCAAGTTCATGTTATATTGAAGGGGCTGGTGATTTTACATCAGCCCTTTTTAGTTGAAGGCGCATACGGTGTCGAAAAGTACAGCCAGCCTCATACGCAGCCGGTTCACCGAGATGGTCTCGCGCAGCGACGAAGAGATAAATCTCGCCGAAGCCGCATTGCTTATTGCAGCCGAAGAATACCCGCGACTTGACGTTGATCTTTATCTCGAAAAGCTCGATCGCTTTGCAGACCTAGCGCGAGATCGGGCGTTGAAGGCGGGCGAGATATTTGAGCCTGTTTCGATTCTCAACGGAACTCTTTTCGATGATCTCGGCTTTCACGGCA
This sequence comes from Blastocatellia bacterium, assembly GCA_035575515.1. Lineage (GTDB taxonomy): Bacteria > Acidobacteriota > Blastocatellia > UBA7656 > UBA7656 > DATLXU01. The sequence continues at coordinate 10,764 of DATLXU010000010.1, read as the reverse complement.
ACAGCGAGAATTATTACGATCCGCGAAACAGTTTTCTAAATGAAGTGATTGACCGGCGAACCGGCATACCAATCACGCTGACAGTTGTTTACATTGAAGTGGCGAAGCGAATCGGAGTCTGTATTGATGGGATCGGGATGCCCGGCCACTTCATCGCACGATACTCTTCAGGCAGCGAAGAAGTTTTTATTGACGCATTCAATCGCGGGCGATTGCTGGGACGGGCCGGTTGCGCAGAGATGCTTTCAGACATGAGTGGCGGTAGGCTTGAGTTGAAGCCGGAGCATCTCGCGCCTGTGACAAAGAAGCAAATACTTGTGCGGATGCTATCGAATCTGCTGGGCATCTACGCTGCGGGCGACAACACGCGGGCGCTTGCGACAATCGAGCGCATACTCTTAATCATCCCCGACTCGCCCCCGCACGTGCGCGATCATGGATTGTTGCTGGCGATGTCGGGCGATACAACATCAGCGATAGATGAGCTTGAAAGGTATCTAACGCTTGCGCCCGGCGCTACAGACGCTGAAAGCATCAGAGAACAAATTAAAGCGATTCGACAGACTCAGGCGAAGCTGAATTAGATTGCGGACTTCGGATCGATCCGCCGCAATCCTTAATCCACAATCCAAAATCCACATTCTGCAATTCCTTTAATCTCCCGCCTTCAAACGTTCTGGTTCCGTGAAACTTCGAGCAAGCGAGCCTGTGCTTCTCGACCGCGACCTTTCAGAAGAACCTATCTTCTCTTCACTCTGATCGTTTTTCTTGTTAGCAGAAATCAACATTACGGCTGCGATAATTATTACAGCGGCAATCAGTGTTCGAACGGTTACGATCTCACCGGCAAAAGCCCAGCCCAATAACACGGCAACAACCGGATTGACGTAAGCATAGGTCGAAGCAAGCGATGGCCGCGTCACCCTCAACAACCAGCTATAACAAGTGAAGCCCACAAGCGAGCCAAAGATTACCAGGTAACCAAACGCGCTCAGCGAACGCAATGAGACATCATCAACAGCAAACATTGCAGCTTCGCCTCTAGCAAACCCGGTCACAAGCAGCAGCGCGCCTCCCGTGACCATCTGTATAGCCGCGCCCATCGCAGGCTCCGTCTGCGTCCTTGATCGCGCAGCGTAAAGCGAACCCGTAGCCCAAGACAGCGATGCGAATACAAGCAACACCGCCCCAAACGGATCAACCGTGCTGTTTCCTACAATGCCTGTCGGACCGACCAGCAGGATCATCCCGGCGAAACCTATCATCAACCCGATTGCTACTTTCCCAATCGGTCTCACGCCTCCGGGCCGAATCCAATCGAGAATTACGATCATCAATGGTTCTGTTGCTATCAGCAATGCGGCAAGTCCCGAAGGAACGCTTCGTTCGGCGAGCACAACCAGGCCGTTGCCTCCGAGCAAAAGCAAAGCGCCAATGAGAGCGGCTCTGCGCCAACTCATCAGATCGGGCAGTTTTGCGCCGCGAGCTCGCGCCCAAATAAAGAGAGCCATTCCAGCAATAAGAAATCGGCTGCCGGCCATCAGCAGCGGCGGAAGCGTTTCAATAGCATATCGAATCGCGAGGTAAGTAGAGCCCCAGATGATATAAACGGCGGCAAAAGCCAGCACCAGTTTTATCACAGCAGCATTGTTATCTGCTCGTGTATTATTCATCATCCCCGTCCTGAAAAGCGTGTTCCAACGGAAGCGCGGCGCTCTCTTTTGTTGTGCGTAGAACAATAGTCGTTCGAGTCGCGCGCACATATTTAATCGAAGTAATCTTTTCGCGCAGCAGCCGACCGAGCGCCTCTGTGTCTTCAGCGCGCACCTTCACTAGAAAACAATCTTCGCCCGCGATATGATGCACTTCCATAACTTCGGGAATCTGCGCGAGCTGCCGTGCGGCTTTGTCCTCGCCCCGTATCTCTTCAGTTCGCACGAAGACAAAAGCCAGAAGCCCTAGCCCTACCGCTTTGGCGTTCACCTGCGCGCAGTAGCCGCGAATCACTCCGCGCTCTTCTAGTCTGCGAATGCGCTCAAGCACAGCCGAAGGCGCAAGCTCCACGCGGCGCGCAATCTCCGCATTTGACGTTCTTGCATTCTCCTGAAGAATCTTCAGTATTTTATTATCAATTTCGTCTATCATCCAACAATTCAACCTCTATAACGAATATAATTCTGGAAAGTTCCGCCTGTCAAGAATCACTGCCTTCGCCTTTGAAGACAAACTTCGATGCGGAGATGATGGCCTGCGGCTACGACCAATTAAGAATTGATGGGGGTATGAGAAAAGCTAACGCCTACTTCTTTTTTCGCTGTTGCAAATCGGCAAGAGCGCGCTCTGCAACTGAGTTTTGAAATTCGGCGTTATTTGCATTCATTTGCATAGCTCGCTTGATTTCTTCTTCGGCGCGGATCCAATCTTTTTTGTTTTTCGATAGAGCAAGGGCAAGGCCTAGATTGAGATGCGGCAGCGCGCTGTTGGGATCAATTTTCATTGCACGCTCAATATCTTTCACGCCGTCCTTTTCGCCCTTTGCTGCGCGCGAAAGTCCGAGTCCCGCATACGCAGCAGCTTGATTTTGGCCGTGCTCTATCGCTTTGCGGTAGGCGTCAATAGCATCTTTATAGCGCCCCTGCGCGTGATAGGCTGAACCTAGAGCGATCTGAGCAAAAGCCCACTTAGGTTCTAACTGAACGGCTCTAACAAAATTCGCTTCCGCGCCTGCCGCATCGCCCGACGCGAGCAGCACGATACCTAACTGATAACGCGCGGCAGCGAATGATTCATCCAATCTAACAGCGTTTTCAAACTCGGCGCGCGCTGTGGCAAGTCCACCGGCCTCATTTTCAATTGCGGGCTTTCCACCACTTGACGGCGCGCCCGCATGCTGCCAATTAAAGAGGGCAAGTGCACCTTTAAGATAGGCGACTTCAGACTGGATGCGAGTATCATCCTTTTTCAACTCTAGAGCGCGATTTGCTGATTCGAGCGCACGCGCAATTTCGTCGCGCGATACAGCCCGCCAATTACTTGCCGAATTGTTTATGACATGCGTGACAGTCTCAAGCAATCTGGCTGAAAGCACTCCGCGCATTCGCACAACTTCGGGCTTATCAGGAAACCGCGTTGCGAGGTCGCTAACCAACTCAAGCGCGTTGGGGCTGTCAGGTCCGGTGAGCTTGTTTGCGGCAATGAGAGAGTCAAATTGCTTGTTGAATTGATCAAAATTTGGTTCAAGCTTGAATACGAGTGTAGGCGTTTGCGTTCCTGCATTGAATCCTTGAAGCTGCGGCGCGTAGCCTTCCTTTCGCACCTCGACGGTGTAATGGCCGGGCAGCAATTTATCAAACTGCGCTTTGCCTTCTGAGTTTGTAACTCCGCGCTCGTCTCCATTAATGAAGACAGTGCTTTGCGGCGGGTCGGTCAAAACCGTCAGTGTTACCGTGATTGGTTGCGGCTCGACCTTTGTTGGAGTTCGCTTAGGTTGTTTCTTGCCTTTTGTAGAAGGCTCGGTAGGTCGTCCCGAAGGGTCCTGTGCCAAGACCAGAGCTAAAGGAAGACAAACCAACAAGAGCAAGGCTGCAACGCGCAGGATTGATGTGAGGAAAGACTTTTTGCTCGACATAATGCTACCTCGGGCCACAATTATAGCGCACACGGAAAGCAGCACCAATAATTCTCCGACGAACAGGAAAGAATGAGCGGGTGAATTCTCAAAGAAAACAAAAGGCCCGCTGCTAATCGCAGTGGGCCTTTTGCTTTAATTAATCCCGGCAGCGACCTACTCTCCCACACCCTTAATGGTACTATTATGACGCAGCATGCCCGCTGCGGTCTTCGAGCGCATCACGCCTACCAAATGCAGCGGGCTTTTGCTTTTTGTCCGAGTTCTAACCGGCGCGGGATGAAGACCGGGACATCGCCTGATGCGCGCAAACGCCATCCGTAGACGGCGCTTCACCGGCAAAGCTCTGTGCTCACAAGGCGGAAGCCGAGGTTGTTGTTGCGGTTGTCGGGCGCGTTCCTGTTGCGATTCGCTGACCGCAAGTTCTGCGCGGTGTTGTTCCAACTGCCGCCACGATTCACCCGGTTCGAGCCTGTTTCGGTCGTCAACCCAATCGCAATGATAGCTCAAAAAATTTCCTTCGCGCAGCCAAAGTGTCGGAGTGTGAAAGGTGCGCGACCATGCTCGACACGCGCGCCTCCAGATCGTTTTCACTCATTCTGCCCTCAAGATAAGCCAGTTCAAACCGCCTGACTTTACGCTTGAATCGCGCCCACTTTTTTCGATCAACCCTTATCAATTTCGGAAAGATGCGAAAGCCCAGAAATCCAAAGCCTTTCCAAACAGGCGCAAGCAACAGTGATTCTTCTTTCAACTCAAGCAAAAGTTTCTCTTTCAAAAACTCGCGAACGGCAGAAATCATTTCTCTCGCCTCGCCTTTGTCGTCGCTGAAAATAAGAAAGTCATCCATGTAGCGCAAGTAGCCCTTCACATATAACCGCTCTATGATGAAGTGGTCTAGCTCGCTCAGGTAAAAATTGGCAAAGTGCTGGCTCGTGAGGTTGCCGATTGGCATTCCTTTGCCTGCTTCAGATTCAGGCACAGGCTGGTCAATGATTCTGTTCAATAAATCTAGCAATTGCGCATCTTTGATTTTCCGCCTCAGCAGGCATTTCAAAGTCGCGCGGTCTATGCTCGCAAAGAATTTCCTGATGTCGCACTTGGCAACGAAACGATAACGGCGAGCGAATTCCTGCGCTCTCCTGACGGCCAAGTGTGTGCCTTTGCCTATTCGACAGGCATAGGTGTCATAAATCAACTTCCGCTCGAAGATTGGCTCCAGAACGTTGCAGATGGCGTGATGGGCAATGCGGTCGCGGATGTGCGCCGCGCAAATCAAGCGACGCTTCGGCTCAAAGATTTCAAATGAACGAAGCGGTCGAGGTTGATATGCTCCCGTGATTAAATCTTCCTGTAAGCGGAAGATTTCTGTTTCAAGATTGAAGTAGAATTGCGCGGCGGCTATTGTGTCTTTGTGGCCGCGAAAAGTCTTCTTTGCAGCAAGCATCAGATTGTCAAAATCTACGACCTGCTCAAAAAGATTTCCTTGTCGTTTCATTGTTGCTTCATCCAGCCGCCCAGCATCCTTCCAACCTCGTCTATTGATTTTGCGGCGTAGCGATAAGATTCGTTCGACAGGAAGCGCATTTTATGGCTGATGCGTGTCAACACGCGCAGTTTTTCTAATCTAAGGTTGGCCCGCTTTAATATGGCCCTTCTGTTCGTGGTGTATCGCGCCTCTACCAAATCTTCAACGATGTCGAGCGCCAGATTCTCGATTCGCTGAGTGAAGGTGAATCGCACCTTCTTCGGGAACTTGTCCAACGCCGGCAGCAGCCATTCAAGAAAGTCAATCCACTTTGTGAAGATGAGCATTTCATTGGCTTGTTTGGTTTCGTTCGTCATGATTGAGGCGGCTCCAGCTTGAATGTCTCTTGCGGCTGGTCTTCTGACGGTGGGGCGAGTAACTTCAAAATGGCTGTGCCGTACTTCTCAGTTTTCATTTTGCCAATGCCTTCAATCTCGGCGAGTCTGGTTAGCGATGACGGGCGCGCAGCCACGATAGATGCAAGCTGCCGGTTTGTGAAAACGATGTAAGGCGACAAGCCTTCTTTCTTAGCTCGCTCATTTCGCCAGTCACGCAAGGTGTTAAACAGCGGCACATCTTCTTCTTTTATCAGGTCGCGCCAGGACTCGTCCTTTTTGGTTTCGTTCTTTGTTTGCGGCAGGAGTTGCGCCGACATTGAGTAGGTCACAACCATTGCTAGATAGGGGCTGTCATTCTTGATGAAGAAGTGGTCGCGGATTGAATGAACCTCTTTGTCTTTAATGAACTCCTTGAGCGGTTCATCATCGAAAGCGTTTATTATTGAGTTGAATTTTAGAGTAATGACCTTCGCCAGCATTGAATCTAAAGAACGGAATTGCGACCTCGTAATAATTTTGAACGGCGGCGCGGGGGCGGCTTCGCTACGCCCCGCGCCGGAAAGTCCGCCATAACCTATTTACGCTTCATCTCAAAATCTTACAAGCTGTAAAGCTGTAAAGCTGCTAATTGTAAGTCCTCACAAGGCGGAAGCCGAGGTGGCCGGAGCGGACGCCGGGCGCGCTCCCGCCGCGAAGCGCCGACCGCAAGTTCTGCGCGGGGCCGTTCCAACCGCCGCCACGATACACCCGGGCCGAGCCTGGAGCAGGACCCGTCGGATCCGCGCTCGGACTTTGAAAATAATAGTTCTCAGAGTACCAGTCATTGCACCACTCCCACACATTACCATGCATATCGTACAGACCAAAACCGTTCGGCTGCTTCGTCCCTACAGGATGCGTTGTCTGTCCAGAGTTGCTCGCGTACCACGCCATCGAATCGAGGCTTCCGGCATACGGCCCTGTCGTCATCGCTCTTGCCGCATACTCCCACTCTGCTTCAGTCGGCAAGCGATAGCTCTTGCCCGTCGCTTGCGACAGCCGCGCGCAAAACTCCACCGCCTCTTCCCAGCTCACCTGCTCGACCGGCAAGTCGTCGCCTTTGAAATTAGATGGATTAGATGGCAAATCAATTCTTACTTTTGGCAATTGTGCCACCGCACGCCACTGCAACTGCGTCACTTCATACTTGCTCATATAAAACGATGAAATGCTGACTTCGTGCTGCGGGCTTTCATCATCGTCGTGCCCTTCTTCACTGGCAGGCGACCCCATCGTGAATTTGCCGGCAGGCACGCGCACCATCTCGATGCCGACGCGGTTGACCGTTTCGGTGTAGGCTTTCTGGTTTTCACTTTCTACGGCATTGCTGCCTGCTTTTAAAGCCAAGCTTATGGCAATGACAACCGCAATCAGAACCACAGCCGATATGCCGGCCACAATCGGCCAACGTCTCCTCACAACTTCCGGTTTAGGAGAGGTCGAGGGCGGACTGATTGGAACAGTTTCCGCAAGCGGGCCTGAACCCGACTGAGCAGCCTCAGCCCTGCGAGTGTCGGGTTCATCTGCTGTCACGCTCCAGCTGACATAAGGCTCCGATGGCTGAGCTACAATTGTATCCGGCACGCTCGGCTGCGGCTGTCTTTCCGGCTCGCGCCTGTGTGTAACTGGCTCGCTCACCTCAGCAGATGCATGACTTGCCTGCCGCAGTGCCTCTCTCATCTGCGCCGCGCTCGCCCAGCGCCGCTCCCGATTCAACGACATTGCTCGCGTCAATGCTTCTGCAACGGCAGGCGCGACCTGCGGGTTGATTTCGTTGGCGGACCTTAGAGGGTCGGGCTGACCATCTGCCAAATCTGTCACGCGCGTTAAAGCGTCAACAGGCGTCTCGCCTGTGATCAAGTGATACAGCGTAGCGCCAAGCGAGTACAAATCGCTTCGCGGGTCTGTGCCGATTCCCTTGATCTGCTCTATCGGCGCATAGCTCGGCGTGTAGCCGAATACGCTGCTGCCTGTCGTCAGGCGCGACATCTGCCACGCCGCGCCTTTCGCCAGTCCAAAATCGAGCAACACTACCTGATTATCTTCGGTGAGCTTTATATTGCTCGGCTTGATGTCGCGGTGAATGATCGGCGGCTGTTGCCTGTGCAGGTACTCCAAAGCGGCGAGCAACTGGTTGGCCCATTCGAGAACTTCGCCCTGCGAGAACGCCACGCCCTCCTCTTCTAATATCTTCAGCAAATCGTCGCCGGGGATGTACTCCATAACGAGGAACTGGCCGCTGCCCTCGGCGAAGTGATCCATAACTTTCGGCAGCGCCGGGTGGCGAAGGTTGGCGAGCAGGCTCGCCTCGCGCTCAAAGGCGTTGCGCAGTTTCTCGTCAGTGAAGAATGTTTCTTTCAGCGCGACATTGCAGCGCAGCCGTATATCTTTAGCGAAGTAAACCGCACCCATCCCGCCTTGAGCGAGCAAGTTTATGATCTCGTATCGGTTTTGCAGAATTGAGCCGGGCGAAAGCATGGAAATCTCGCATCAGTACGTTTTTGCAGAATCGCTCCCAAGTTGTCGTCTTGTATGAACTCCATCACGAGGAATTAAGTCTGCCGTCGGTGAGGTATAGCAGAGCGGTTTCGAGTTAGTCAAGCAAACAGTTATGCTTCAGCGACGTCGCAGCCGCCGCATTCCAAAGTTTGCTCGCAGCCGCTTGAACGACTTTGTAACGGCTCTGTTGTGCTTGCCATTAAGTTTCAAAAGTTTTCTGTCAAGCGGCAGACCGATGGCATGAAATAACGGGCGAAAAATCTGGCGTAAAAGAAGAAAAAGCCCACTGCCAAAAAGCAATGGGCTTTTGTTTGATTTAATCCCGGCAGCGTCCTACTCTCCCACACCCTTTCGAGTGCAGTACCATCGGCTCCGAAGGGCTTAACTTCCGTGTTCGGGATGGGAACGGGTGTTTCCCCTTCGATATAACCACCGGAAAACTTGTAAAGAACTTGAGTAGTGCTCTCAGATAATCGAATGGCAAATTCTCAAAAGCGTAAGAGGTCTGGAGTGCTGACCTGTGGTTTGCAAAGAGCAAATCTTATGGTCAAGCCGATGGATCAATTAGTACTGGTCAGCTAAACACATTGCTGTGCTTACACACCCAGCCTATCAACGTAGTAGTCTTCTACGGATCTCATAGGGAGAACTAATCTTCGGTCGGGCTTCACGCTTAGATGCATTCAGCGTTTATCCCTGCCCGACATAGCTACCGAGCGCTACCCTTGGCAGGATAACTCGTACACTAGAGGTCGGTCCAACGGGGTCCTCTCGTACTACCGTCAGATTCCGTCAATTCTCCTACGCCCACGCCAGATAGGGACCGACAATCTGTTACCTCTCCGAATCGTATCGGAGCGGGCAGGTCATTTCTGCCTGCCTCTGCATATCGCTATGCAGTTCGGACTATATCTTCACCTGCGTTGCAGGTGCTTGGCGTATAGTCTCTGAGGGTTCTAGAAACTATTAGCTTCTAGCCTTCCCTGCTGATAATCCGCGCTGAGCGCATTTTCACTCTTGCGAGTAGCGTCAGATTCTACACCTCTTTGAAAACCAAGTTTTCTAGAGGACGGACTTCCCAGCATATAGCCAAGTTTAACGACAGCTAAGTCACTAACTGTCTCACGACGTTCTAAACCCAGCTCCGCATAACTCCACGATTACTCGTGGTGCAGACTATATCTTCACCCTGACGGTTCAGATCAGGGGCTTGGCGTATGATAGCGCTCGCAGATTTATCGAGAATCTCGCCCGATAGGAGTCGCTATCTCACTCTTCCCCAAAATGGAGTCGAGATCAGTCGTTACAGGGGTACAACTGAGAACTTGTACTGCATTGAAAGAAGTATATAAGGCATAATCAATTGACAGGCTCTTTTGCTGCCTTCCCGAGTCAATCGTATCCTGTACAACTTCTCTCCATTGCTATAGCTATGAAAGTTAAGCGTTGATTCAATTCCAAAGTTATTCCACAAGCACTGACAAAGGCGGTTTTGCTCCTGAAGCGAAAAACTTTGCGTGCTCAGGAACAGCACGTCTTTATTTCTGCTACCATCATCCATCAACCAGACAGCCAGTGTAAGCGGATGCATCATCAGGTCGCTGATGTTGCCCGGAATCGTTTTAATTCCGTCCTGATAGAAGAGACGTCGGTAAGAAGTAAAGGCCGAATGGGATATAGTTGAGAACCTCCAGGAAGAGATGGTTCGCGTTCTATCTTTGTGATAGATTCGCGAGACTCGACTTGGAGGGGTCAAAATCCATTCCTTAAGCCATTCATATTTCCACCATACGTACCCTTTCTGATCTTCGCCATGCTCAACCGTCAGATTGGCATGGTGACTGCGACCTGGAAACCGCAAGCTCCCATCACCCAATATCAATCCGACGATCAGGTGATGCTGTTCTGGTTTCAGGATTAGGCGCTGCTTGTAGTCCGCCAACGCTTTTGCGTTGAACCCTTTCATAGCCGGTCTCAGCTAACCTTCCCTCGGTATTGCCCTAAGCGATGGGTTAGGTCTGCTTAGGGTTCCACCGATATAAGCCAAGTTCTATCCGTCTTGGGACGGAGTGGCTCCACCATAAAGTTACCTTCATGGGACGCGATAAGCTCACGTACCGCTTTAATCGGCGAACAGCCGAACCCTTGGGAGCTTCTGCACCCCCAGGATGCGATGAGCCGACATCGAGGTGCCAAACCCTGCCGTCGCTGTGGACGCTTGGGCAGGATCAGCCTGTTATCCCCGGGGTACCTTTTATCCGTTGAGCGACGGCCCTTCCATGCGGAACCGCCGGATCACTAAGGCCGACTTTCGTCTCTGCTCGACTTGTTTGTCTCACAGTCAGGCTGGCTTATGCCTTTGCACTCTACAGGTGATTTCCAAACACCCTGAGCCAACCATCGCGCGCCTCCGTTACATTTTGGGAGGCGACCGCCCCAGTCAAACTACCCGCCTGATAGTGTCCCTCGACCGGATGACGGTCGCAGGTTAGAACCCGGATGCAGGAAGGGTGGTATTTCACCGTTGGCTCCCCCGAGCCCGAAAGCCCGAGTTCACAGCCTCCCACCTATCCTACGCATCCAACACCCAGATTCACTATCAAGTTATAGTAAAGGTCCACGGGGTCTTTCCGTCTAGACGCGGGTACCCGGCATCTTCACCGGAACTACAAATTCGCTGTGCTGCTCGTTAAGACAGTCGCCAGATCGTTACGCCATTCGTGCAGGTCGGA
>DATLXU010000009.1:0-35141 GCA_035575515.1 Blastocatellia bacterium | reverse complement strand
TCAGTGTGCCAATCTCTCGCGGTCTGATTTAGTTCATCGGGCGACGAAGAGCATAGTTGTCAAAGATCAACTTAGCAGGGGCGACCGCCTTTGAGGCGGCCCCACTCACCAAGCCACCCGCTTTGCGGGGGGTGTCTGACTCAAGGAAGCTGCACATGCCCCTAAGCTGCGAGATGTTTGCAATTGAGTTTGACTGAAAAGTCAGTACCACCGCAGGCGGCACTGACATCCTGTAGGTGTTGGCTACTACCGAAGGGCTAGTCAAGATGTTATTGATGCTGACTGCCGGTTGCCGTTCTTTAAAACTTTTTTGAGGAAGCGGCCTGTGTGCGAGCGCGCGGATTCCATGATCTTCTGCGGCGGCCCTTGAGCGACAACCGTGCCGCCTTCGTCGCCCCCTTCCGGGCCAAGATCGATTATCCAGTCGGCGCTCTTTATAACGTCGAGGTTGTGCTCGATGATTATTATCGAGCCGCCCGCTTCAATCAGTTGCCGAAACGCTGCAAGCAACCGATTAATATCATCGAAGTGCAGCCCCGTTGTTGGCTCGTCAAATATATAAAGCGTCTGCGCGCTCGTCTTCTTCGACAGATATGCCGCGAGCTTCACGCGTTGCGCCTCGCCGCCCGATAGCGTAGTCGCCGATTGACCGAGTCTGAGATAGCCTAAGCCAACGTCATCGAGCACGCGCAAGCGCGAAGCTATGCGGTTGATGTTTGCAAAAAACAAGATCGCTTCGCGCACGGTCATGTTCAGCACGTCGTGAATCGAGCGGCCTTTGTATTTGACTTCCAACAGCCCCGGCTTGAAGCGCATCCCTTTGCACTCCTCGCATATCAACTCAACGTCGGCGAGGAATTGCATCTCTTTAATCTCTACGCCGTTGCCTTCGCATCGCTCGCAGCGGCCTCCGGGAACGTTGAAGCTGAAATGCGAAGCGTCGTAGCCGCGCGCCTGCGCCTCGCGCGTCGAGGCGAACAGCTCGCGTATCGCATCGTAGACTTTGATATAAGTCACGGGGTTCGAGCGCGGCGTTCGTCCGATGGGCGATTGGTCTACGAGCACAACGTCTTCGATGAAGCGCCCACCGTCAATCTTCGCAAACGAGCCAACGTGGCCTGTCCATTCGCCGCGCTGTTTTTTCAGGCCCGCATAAATAATGTCGTGAACGAGCGTTGATTTGCCTGAACCAGATACGCCCGTGATGCAGACCATCATCGAGAGCGGAATATCCAAGTCAATGCCTTTCAGATTGTGCTCGCTCGCGCCGCGAATCTGAAGGCTGCGCGGGCCGGGCTGACGGCGAGTCTTCGGCGGTTTGATCTCAAGCTCGCCGCGAAGGTACTTGCCCGTGAGCGATTGATTCGCGCTCATTAACTCTTTTGGCGTGCCCGCAAATACCACCTCGCCGCCAAGCTCGCCCGCGCCCGGCCCTATGTCAATGACGTGATCTGCCGACAGCATCATCTCAGGCTCGTGCTCTACGACAAGAACCGTATTTCCAATGTCGCGCAGGTTTTCGAGTATGCGAATCAACCGATTATTATCGCGCGGATGCAATCCGATTGATGGCTCATCGAGGACATACAACGCTCCTACGAGCGACGCGCCGAGATTAGTCGCAAGCTGAATGCGCTGCGACTCGCCGCCCGAAAGCGTCGAAGCCAGGCGATCAAGCGTCAGGTATTGAAGCCCCACGTCAATCAGAAACTTCAAGCGGTTGCGAATCTCAAGCAGGAGACGATCCGCTATATCCGCCTCTTCTGTCGTTAGAGTGAGATTATTGAAAAACGCCGCCGCGTCTTCGGCGGTCATCGCCGTGACTTCAGGCAATGTTTTGCCTGCGACCTTAACCAGTCGCGCTTCTAATCGGAGGCGCGAGCCGTTGCAGTCGGGGCAGCGCGTGTAGCCGCGATACTTCGACAGAAAAACGCGGACGTGCAGCTTGTACTTTTTCGTTTCGAGCCAGTCGAAGAAGCCCGTCACGCCGTCAAATCCGTTGCGCCCCTGAACGATTGCCTTTTGCTGGTCGCGCGTCAGCGTGCGAAACGGCGCGTTCGTCGGGATGCCCGCCTGCTTTGCAAACATGAGCAAATCCTTCTGCGCCCATTCGTACTGCGGCTTGGTCCATGGCTCAATCGCGCCCTGCGATAGACTAAGCTCGCGGTTCGGGATAACTAAATCGAGATCGAGTCCTATGGTGTTGCCAAACCCCTGACAGGTCGGGCACGCGCCGAACGGGTTGTTGAAGCTGAACAGTCGCGGCTCAGGCACAGCGTACTTGAGATTGCATCGCTTGCACTCGAAGCCTTCAGAAAATCTCATCCGCGTGCGCGATTCGTCGGCCAGTTCAATCACACTCTGGCCGTGACCTTCCTGATAGCAGACTTCAATCGAATCAACGAGCCGCGCTCTCACGTCGGGACGCACGACTAGACGATCAACCAGAACGAACGTGTCATCGAAGTTGTCGTCGGCGTAGCTGTCGGGCGTGGCGAGTTCAATCATGCGCCCATATTTGTAAAGCCGCGTGAAGCCGCGCTGCATCAGACTCATAAGGTGAGCGTTGATGCGCGTGCGCTGGCTTGCGGTTGATTGTTTCGATTCGCGCTTCTTCTTCTTTGGCGCGCCGTTCGTGCTTGCGATGTCTTCCATTCCGGCTGAGGCGGGAAACAGAACATAGAAGCGCGTGCCTTCAGGCAAAGCCAGCACTTCATCAGCGATTGATTCGGGCGTGTCGCGGTGGACTTCCTGCCCGCAGTTTGCGCAAAACGTGCGGCCAATGCGCGCAAAAAGCAATCGGAGATAGTCATAAATCTCGGTCTGCGTGGCGACAGTCGAGCGCGGGTTACGGGTGGAGTTTTTTTGTCGAATCGAAATGGCGGGGCAGATGCCGAGCACTTCGTCAACATCGGGCTTATCCATCCGCTCAAGAAACTGGCGCGCGTAAGCCGAAAGCGATTCGACGTAGCGCCGCTGGCCTTCGGCGTAGATCGTGTCGAAGGCGAGCGAGGATTTGCCCGAACCGCTCACTCCAGTGATGACGGTGATCTGGTTGATGGGAATCTCGACGCTGATGTTTTTAAGGTTATGAACTCGCGCGCCGCGAACGCTGATGACTTCTTTCTGCATTATTCCCTGCTTGCTCTCCATTTCTATGGGCCGCATGTGAGCCAAAGGACTCTAAAACGAACTATAAATTTTAACACCCGAAAGTTGGGCGAATCAATTTACAACGCGAGCCGCGCGTTGCTTGACATCGCGCTTGGCGGTCGGCTACGTTCTTCATGCCTCAACGATTTATCAAATGTCATCGCGAACCCAACTAATGAATAAACATCTCGCCCTTGCGCTGATACTTTTTGTATTAAGCTCGCTGCTTGTTGGATGCAACATGCTTTCGGGCGAGACGAAGATCAACGAAGGCATTGTCACTCAGGAGAAAGCTACGATTCGATCATCAACCGCGCCCGCTTCGCTCCCGCTGGCAGAGGTGAAGCGCGGCGACCATCTGGATATTCTCGAACAGACGCAGGTCAAAACTCCTACTCAAATCGAAGAGTGGTACAAGGTCAGAATGAAGGCAGGGCAGGCGGTCGAAGGCTGGATACAGGCTCGTTACGTCGCAAGCAAGTCAATAGTTGACAAGGTGCAAGAGCTGTACGAAAAGTCGAAAGTGATTCCGTCGCAGGGCACGGGCCGCTTGAAAGTACAGACGAAGCTGCGCGTCGAGCCGGGCGGCGATGTGCTGACGTTTCTGCCGCGAGGAACGATGGTCGAAATAGTCAGCAAGACGCGCACTACGATCAAGCCTGAGAAGCAAGAGGATACGGACGATACAGACGAGGTCAGCGAAGAGCCGGAGGCGCGAACCGTTTTGTGGTATCAGGTGCGATTGCCCGACAGTGAAGTGTTGCGCGCGGGCTGGGTCGGCGCGCAGCAGGTTCAGCTTGACGTGCCGGACGATATTCTTTATCTGGAAGGCGAAGGCCGCGTCTTTACCGGCTGGGTCGTCTTCGATCAGACTCGCGATAAAGACGGCAGCGCGCACGACGATTATATCGCCGTCATGAAGAGCCTCGGCTCTGACACGCCATTTGATTTCACGCGACTGTGGGTGCTCGTCTATGTGCCGGGCAAAGAGCCGGGCAAGGGCTACTACACGAACAAGGGACTCGAAAACGGACTGCGCGGAATGCTTCCCATCACGCTCACGACTTCGTCGGGCCGCAGAGGATTTACTTTCCATGAGCTTGATGAAAACGGAAAGCCTGTGCCTGTCGAGTACGAAATAACCGGCACGATTCCAAACATCAGAGTGCAGCGCATATCGCCGAAAATAGTGATAAAGCCGGCCCCAAAGACCCGACCAAAGCGTTAGCCTGAAGGCTCGCTTCCGTCATTAGCCTTTCGTCTCTTTCCTCTTTCGCTCAACAATCCCGATCATCTCATCGAGGGAGCTTTCGACTGCTGCAGCCATTAGCTCTATCATCGGCTTTGTGTTCATCTTCAGCCCTTCATCGAGCGCGTCTCGAAACTGCGGCTGGCTTTCAGGCTTGATGATGACGGGAGGAAGCTCGCGGCGCATGGTGAAGAGGCTGGCCGCGACGAGTGAGGTGCGGTCGCTTGCGCTCTCGAAGGGCTGGAACTCGGCCAGTCGCAGGAAAACCAGAGCAGCCTGCTCAATGGGGTTCAATTCAATGAAAGACTCAGCATCGAACCATCGGCAGGCGTTCTCAATTGCGGCGGGCAAAAGGTCGGGCAAGGTCGGCTTGAATGGACGCGTGACATCGCCCATGCTTTGGCGAAACGTTTCTGTCCCCCCCATAGGGTTGCGCAAACGAATGAGCACGTCAGGCGTGAGCCTCGCTTTGCTGCCGTAATCCCGAACAAGCGTCTCAACCGCGCGCAGCGATTCGATGAGCGACGCGACGGTCAGTTCTTTTTCGCCAAGTCCCATGTAATCTGTGACCGAAGCCGCGACCTTCGCAACGTCATCGCGCGATACATCGAAGCCTTCGAGCCTGAGAGTTGAGCAGGCAAATTCGGTTTCAGCCCATCGCGTCAGGTCGCTGCGCTCTACATCGCTCGGCTCAAGCGAGATTAAATGTTTGTGCTTCTGGCTGATGCGGTTTATCCATTCGTATGATGCGCGCGAAAAAAGAATCGGCGGCCTGTTTCTATCGGGCGGCTTTTGCATTGATCCTCCGTCACTCATTTTCAAAAGAGTATTGCGGGCGCGGCTCGGCTGCGAATGCTTCACAGAGCGCGATTCATCATTCGGGTTTGAGAGCAAGGCAGTCAGCCGCGATGTTTCCGCTCAAGACCGCGCTCTCAATCGTCGCGGGCAAGCCTGTCTTCGTCCAATCCCCGGCAAGGATCAGATTTGGAATCGTAGTGCGAGGACCGGGCCGCAGACTATCGCTTTCGATTGTGTGCGCGAGCGTCGCTTCGCGTTCTTTCACGATTGCGCTATGAAGCAAGTTTGCGTTGCGGCTTTCAGGAATCAATTGGCGCAACTCCGCGATTGCCATCTCGACCAGTTCATCTTTGGTCCATTCGACGAAGCCGCGCGCCGCGCTTATCACCACCGCAATCTGATTCGATTGCCTGCCGGTTTTGAATATCAAATCTTTGTTGAAAACCCACTGGCTGCGCGTTCCTATCAGGCCGACAAATTCGCGGTTGATAACGGGGCGATCAAACCACAGGTTGATTGAAACGATTGGCGATGAGCCGAGCCGAGCCAACTGCGCGAATTCTTTCGCTCGAAGCTCGCGGGGAAGCATCTGCAAAAGGGCGTTCGGCGGCGCGGCGCTGATGAAATAATCGGCTTCGATTCGTTCGCCGCCTTTCAACTCTGCGGCTACAATCGAGCCGCCATTGAAGATCAATTCACGCACCGCTGCGGCGGTGCGGACTTTGCCGCCGTGAGCTTCGATGAATGCGCTCGCGCCCGTCGTATAAAGATCGCTCAATCCGACGCGCGCAATGCCGATGCTTGAGCTTTTGCGGTCTGCGCCGAATGCTTCTTTCAAGACCACTTTCATCATTCGCGCAGAGGCGACCTCCGGATCTTCATTCAGCGTCGCAATCGCCATTGGATACCAGAACCGCTCTTTGATCCTGTCGGATTGTCTTAGTTGATTGAGCCAGTCGGAAACGGTGAGCGACTCAGTCTTTGGATTGCCGTTGATTTGAATTGCGCGCCCAACATTCAATGCGCGCAGCTTGTCTCGAAAGGTCAAGCCTTTCATCCGGAACAATCCCACCAGCACATGAATCGGAGCGGGAAGCCGTGGGCATTCAAACGTGGTATAGCCATTCGTTCGATCAACGAAGTCAACGCGCGGCGCGTCCTGAAACGCGAGCCTGTCAAGGCAGCCGATCTTTTCGAGAAACTGAATCGTGTTGCGGTAGCAGCCCATGAAAAGGTGCTGACCGTTATCAACCGTGTCGCCAGTCTTCGCGTCGGTGAAAGAATATGCGCGCCCTCCGAGATGATTGCGCCGTTCGAGCAGCGTCACTTCAAAGCCGCGCTCGCTCAATCGGACTCCGGCTGCAAGCCCCGCGAACCCGCCCCCGATTATCGCGATGCGCTTCACGACTCTTTCCTCTTGAATTTGCTCCGCAGCCAGAGCTTGAAAGCGATCTTCATCCGGCGCGATTTCGGAATCGTCAGGCGATTGCGAAAGACATCGTATTTCACAGCCGGTATCTGGTCGAGCAGCTCGCGATAAATCGCGCCCATGATTTCTGCTGCAAACATTGAAGCGCGGTCCTGTTCCGGAAGCGTCGCAGCCGCGCGCTCAAAATAAGATCGCGCGCGCGCAGTCTCGAATTTCATCATTTCAATGAACGGAGCGTTATAAATACCCGCGCGCAAGTCTTCCTGCGAATAGCCGAATCGCTCAAGGTCTTCAATTGGAATGTAAATTCTGCCTCGCGCAACGTCTTCTTTGAGGTCGCGCAGGATGTTCGTCAGTTGAAGAGCCAGCCCTAGATTGACGGCATATTCGCGGGTGCGCGGCGACTCGTATCCGAATATCTCTATGCAGATAAGGCCGACTGTTGACGCGGCGCGGTAGCAGTACTCGCGCAGGTCGGAGAAGGTTTGATAGCTGTGCCACTTCAAATCCATCTCCATCCCGTCAATCAAATCGAGGAAAGCCTGCTTCGGGAGATCGAACTCTACAATTGAGTTAAGCAGCCGCTCGCCGAAATCTGTCATCGGGCAACCGGCGTAGCAGGATTCGATCTCATCGCGCCACGCCTGAAGCTCGGCCTGCGGGTCGCGTCCCGTCTGGTCTTCATCAACTATGTCGTCGAGCAAGCGGCAGAAAGCATAGACGTCTTTGATGGCGCGGCGCTTCGTCGCAGGCAGCAGCAGAAACGAATAATAAAAATTTGAGCCGGTCGCGCGGGCGAGGCTCCGCCGCAGGTTGAGCACGCGAGAGACTGCGGTTGTTACGCTTGAGGCCATCAGCTACGCTTGAACGCCTCCTTGCTGAAAGCTCGCCATAGAATTCTCAGCTTGTCCGTTTTGGTGATGACGGGTCTGCGCGTGAAAACGTCGCAGTCGTTTTCTTCGATGCGATCAAGTATGCGCGAGCCTCCTGCCCACACGGCGCGAAGCTCAAGCCCAAGCCTGCCACTGACACGCGTGCAAAGCGGCTTTCCGCGCGCGAACAATTCACGCGCGCGCGCAACTTCAAATCTCATCAACTGCCTGAACGCTTCGTTCGCCTGTTTCAGTTTAAGAGCTTCAACTGTTAATCCGAATCGCGCGAGGTCTTCCAATGGAAGATAGATGCGATCCTTGTCTAGATCAATTGCGACGTCCTGCCAGTGGTTAGCGAGCTGAAGCGCCGTACAGATTGAATCGGACCACAGGTGATGTTGCTCATCCTTGTAGCCGAACAGCAAGAGTATTAATTGGCCAATCGGATTTGCCGAGCGGCGGCAGTAATCCATCAATTGATCGAAGCTTTCGTAACGGCGAATCAGAACATCCTGCGTGAAGGCCGATAGCAGGTCTTCAAAAAGCGCAACGGGTAAATCGAACTCGGCGCGCGTTTCAGCCAGCGCAATGAACACAGGGTGACGGGCGCGGCCAGCGAAGGATTCTCTCAACATCTCGCGCCACTCGTTGAGCAGATCGAGCCGATCCTGTTCGGAGTAGCCTTCGCCGTAGCCTTCGTCAGCGAAGTCGTCTGCCGTTCGGGCAAAGGCATAGATAGCATAAAAATGTTTTCTCAAGGGTCGCGGCACGAGCAATGAGCCTACGGGGAAGTTTTCGTAGTGCGAGCGAGCGAGTTGCTCGCAGAACCTATATGCGCGCTCAACAGTCCATGACTCTGTCGCGATGTGAGCGCCGTTGATGGCTTGCCGCAGCGCCGTTGTTTTGCTCTTGGTGGCCGTGCTCATTTCTTGCGCGTTGAATCCTTCAGGATAGTTACTTGTTCCGATTGATTATATCGGCTTACCACTCGCGAGGGAAGCAAGCCATCCTGCCGCTTTTCAGCCTAGTTTTTGACCCTGCCCCGTGACCACTGATTTTGATAGCAAATCCGCAAAGTTCAGCTATAATGATTGCCGGTGAGGGTCGGTCCTTCGCCCGGCTGGCGGTCGGCAAGCGTAGCCGCGAGGCCATATTCTTTCATATCGCCTGAGGGCTGCGCTCGCAGCGCCCGAACACGGCTTTTCTGTTAATCTGCATTCGGGCCAAAGCTAAACAGTGGAGAGCGGGATCGTTTCAGTTTTAATACAATCCCGTCAATTCTTCCGATCTCGGCCAGTCGTCACCAGCGGCGCATACGCCCGTTGATCTTTTACAACTCACCTTAACTATTCGCAATGTCGTAAATGCAGGAACGGCTCGAGCGATAGATAAGACGTACGGAGGTCATATGCGACTCGACATTACTTTAATTCGTATCGTCTTTGTAGCGGCGCTCGTGAGTGCAAGTTATTTCCTGAAGCCATTCCCGAATCCTGCCGAGGGCAAGCCCCTTATCTCTGCCGTCATAGGCGGCACCCTCGCGCTTTTAATCATCTTCTTCGAAACCAGGATTCGGAAGGCGACATTAAAGACCCTAATCGGAGGCGCAGTTGGGTCAATACTCGGCATCGCAAGCGCGACTTTAATCAGTTGGATCATATCTGCTCAAAGCGCTGACGTGATAAAGCCGGAGTTCAAATCGTTCCTTACACTCACGCTCACGTTATTCATGGGATACGTCGGATTGATGGTCGGAGCAGTCAAAGGAGATTACCTCGACCTTTCCGCTCTCGGAGGGATTTTCGTAGAAAAGGGAGCAAGCAAAGCACACTCGCTAATACTCGATACATCGGTCATCATTGATGGCCGCGTTGCCGATATTGCTGAGACGGGATTTCTGGCGGGCACGCTCGTCATCCCTCAATTCGTGCTGCGCGAGCTTCAACAGATTGCCGACAGCGCCGACTCTATAAAAAGAAATCGCGGGCGGCGCGGGCTGGACATCCTCCAGCGCATTCAAAAGAAAAAGGGCAGCTACGAAGTGATCATCAGCGAAGCCGACTTCCCGGACGTGCGCGAAGTTGACCACAAGCTCATCGAGCTTGCCAAGCAGATTGATGGCAAGATCGTCACGAACGACTTCAATCTGAACAAGGTCGCGCAGCTCAGGGGCGTCTCGGTCCTCAACATCAACGAGCTTGCTAACGCGCTCAAGCCCGTAGTGCTGCCGGGCGAAACCATGCGCGTCTTCGTTCTGAAGGAAGGCAAGGAGTACAATCAGGGCGTGGCTTATCTCGATGACGGCACGATGGTCGTCGTCGACAACGCGCGCCGCATGATCGGGAAAAATGTTGATGTGTCGGTGACGAGCGTCTTGCAGACGACGGCGGGCAAGATGATCTTTGGCCGCTACAACGAAGACGGGCGCGCGACGACTTCAAATCCGCGACACACTTCGGCTCCGCAGTGACAGGGCGCAAGCTCAACACAGCCATAATCCCAGCCGCAGGCATTGGCGCGCGCATGCAGACGAATCGCGCCAAGCAGATGATAGAGCTTGGCGGCGCGCCGCTGCTCGTTCACACGCTGCGCCGGTTTCAGCAGTGCGATGCTGTGGATCAGGTTATCCTCGTCTTGCAACCGAACCTCACCTCAGAAGTTCTCGCGCTGATCTCGCGATATAACCTTACGAAAGTCGCGCGTGTGGTTGCGGGCGGGGCCGAACGTCAGGATTCCGTCTATCGCGGCCTGCTCGTAATCAAACCCGAAGATGCAGGCATCATAGCCGTTCACGACGCCGTTCGCCCTTTCGTCCGGCCCGAAGAGATTCGCGCCGTCATCGAACGCGCTCGAACGACGGGCGCGGCATTGATGGCGCTGGCCGCGACAGACACCATCAAACAGGTGAAATCGGGCCGCGTGCAGCGCACGCTTGACCGCCGCAAAATCTATTACGCTCAGACCCCGCAGGCTTTCCGCTACGAGATCATTCGCGAGGCTTACGAGCGCGCATACACCGATGGCTTTATGGCTACGGACGATTCGCAGCTTGTCGAGCGCCTTGGCCATCGAGTCTCTGTTGTTGAAGGCTCGCCGATTAATATCAAGATCACGCGCCCGTTCGATTTGAAGCTGGCTGAGGTGATACACTCAGAATTCTTCAGTCAATGAACGAATCCATTCGCATAGGCATAGGCTACGATATTCACCGACTGGTGGAAGGCCGCAACCTTTTGCTCGGAGGCGTGGAGATTCCTTTCGAGAAAGGCTTGCTCGGCCATTCGGACTCCGATGTTTTGACGCACGCCGTGTGCGATGCGCTGTTAGGCGCGGCTGCGCTCGGCGATATAGGCACTCACTTTCCAGACACGGACGCGCGATGGGTTGGCGCGTCGAGCTTGGATTTGCTCGCGCGCGTCGTCGAGTTGATAGCAGAGCGAGGTTACGTCGTGGCGAATGTTGACGCGATAGTGATGGCTGAGCAGCCAAAGCTCAGACCATACATTGAAGCGATGCGCGAGCGATTGGCTGCCGTCTTGAACGTTGACATTGATTGTGTGAGCGTGAAAGCGAAAACAAATGAAGGGCTTGAATCAGTCGGACGCGGCGAAGCGATGGCTGCGCAGGCGGCAGCGCTCATTCACCGCAGAGAACACAGAGGGGCGCAGAGATGAGAGCGCAACTTGAACAGGCTTATCGGTTAGACTTCTTAGTGGCAGATTCCGTTGTTGTAGAAGTAAAGGCAGCGGAAGCTCTCACGTCAATTGATGAAGCTCAACTCTTGACTTACCTGCGCCTTGGCGGATGGAAAGTTGGATTATTGATTAACTTCAATGTCCCGGTTTTGAAGCAGGGCATTCGCAGAAAGGTGATTGGATTTGAAGACTAAATCTCTGCGCCGCCTCTGTGTCCTCTGCGTCTCTGCGGTGAACAGATAGTTGATTAGAAAGAAGTGAACCTACGGATGCGAGCGGTTGACATAATTTCAAAAAAACGCGACGGGCAAGAACTCACGCGCGAAGAGATAGGCTTTATGGTGCGAGCCTACACCGCGGGCGATGTGCCGAACTACCAGATGGCTGCGCTTTTGATGGCAATCTACCTGCGCGGCATGTCGAACGATGAAACTCTCGCACTCACCGACGCGATGCTTCATTCGGGCGAAGTGATTGATCTTTCCAATCTCAACCGCCCGCGAGTTGATAAACACTCGACCGGAGGCGTCGGCGATAAGACTTCGCTCGTCATAGCGCCCGTAGTCGCCGCAGCGGGCGTGCTCGTGCCTATGATTTCGGGCCGCGCGCTCGCTCATTCGGGCGGCACGCTCGACAAGCTCGAATCAATACCGGGCTTTCGCACCGACCTTTCGCTCACAGAGTTTCGCGCGACGCTCGAACGAGTAGGCGCGGCGCTCATTGGCCAGACTGCGGAGATTGCGCCCGCAGACAAGAAGCTCTACGCGCTCAGAGACGTGACCGCAACGGTCGCGTGCCGCCCGCTGATGGCCGCTTCGATAATGAGCAAGAAGATGGCCGAAGGCATCACGGGCCTCGTGCTTGACGTGAAGACCGGCAGCGGCGCTTTCCTGAAGACTGAAGACGAAGCCCGCGCGCTCGCCGAGACAATGATTGAAATCGCTCGCGGACTCGATAAAGAATGCGTTGCGCTTATCACTGACATGAACCAGCCGCTTGGCCGCGCTGTGGGAAATTCGCTTGAGATGTCTGAATCGCTCGACACGCTTCGCGGGCGCGGGCCGGATGATTTCACCTCGCTTTGCCGCGAGCTTTCGGCTGAAATGCTCGTGCTTGGGCGCGCGGCTTCTGACATCGAAGCCGCGCGCAAGCAATACGATGAGCTGATTGCGTCTGGCGCGGCGCTCGAAAAGATGCGCGAGATAATCGAAGCGCAAGGCGGCGATGCTCGCGTGATTGATGATTACGGTCTGCTTCCACACGCGCGGCATCAACGAAAGCTGCTGGCTTCGCGCTCAGGCTTTGTGCAGACGATTGACGCGGAAGCCATCGGCCACGCTTCGATGCTTTTGGGCGCGGGCCGCGCGCGGCTCGATACGCCGATTGATCTGGGCGTCGGTTTAATCATCGAAGCGAAGATAGGCGATGAGGTTGATGTGACGAGAGCGCTCGCCACGATTCATTTCAATGATGAATCTCGCGCGGATGAAGCCGCTGAGATTATCACTCGCGCTTACACGATAGGCGACGAGAGGATTAAACCGCCAGCGTTGATTAAAACTGTTCTGCGCTGAAAACCTTTTCCACCATCCAGCGGTTTGTGCGAACAGGCCCGATTGGTTTACAAATAAAACTTGGCTCGATAGAATCGAGCGCCGCAATCATGAAAAATTAGTCGGGCCGGAGTGGAACGGCCAGCCCTGGTTCATCCGCTCAACCTGGAAACTTGTCAAATTCAAGGGGAGATCACCATGAAATCCAAACTGACTCGAAGAGATTTTGTTCGTACAACTACGACTGCGGGCATCGCAGCCGGATTGATTACCGATTCGCGTTTGACCTTTGCTCAATCGAAGCCGTCGCGCCCCCTGGTCGTCTCAAGCGCAAACGGATTGCGCGCTACTGAAAAAGCTATGGAGATGATTCGCGCGGGCAAGGACACGCTCGACGCCGTCATCGCAGGCGTGAACATTGTCGAAGACGACCCGAAGGATATGAGCGTAGGCTATGGAGGCTTGCCTAATGAAGAAGGCGTAGTCGAGCTTGACGCAAGCGTGATGCATGGGCCGACGAAGCGCGCGGGCGCGGTAGCCTCTATTCGCTACATCAAGAACCCGTCTAAAGTTGCAAAGCTCGTGATGGAGCGAACCGATCACCTGTTGCTTGTCGGCGAAGGCGCGTTGAGGTTTGCGCTGGCGCACGGGTTTGAAAAGCAGGAACTGCTCACGCCTGAATCGCGTGCGATATGGCTGAGATGGAAAGAGACGATGAGCGACCGGGACGCGTGGGGACCGGGGCTCGCTTCGCCCGATACGCCCTCGCAGAGCATCCTTGATTATAAAGGCGATATGGACCCGCGCGAATTGCTTGCGCTCGCAGATGAGATAATCGCTCATCCCATTACCGGCACTATCAACTGCATCGCCGTCAACGAGCGAGGAGATATTTCAGGAACGACGACGACGAGCGGCCTTTCGTTCAAGATTCCGGGTCGCGTTGGCGATTCGCCGTTGATCGGCTGCGGTCTGTTTGTCGACAACGAAGTCGGCGCGGCTGGCTCGACTGGCCGCGGCGAAGAGTGCATCAAGATAAACGGCGCGCACACCGTTGTCGAGATGATGCGCAGAGGGATGTCTCCAACCGACGCCTGCATGGAGGCGGTCAAGCGCGTTGCGAACAATTACAACAACAACCTAGACAAGCTGCGCAAGGTCAGCATCAACTTCTACGCGCTGAACAAAAACGGCGAGTACGGAGGAGCGACGCTGTGGGGGTATTCGACTAACACGCGCGGCGAGCGGCGGCGAGGCCAGTATGCGGTTCACGACGGGCGCGAGAACAAGCTGCATGACCTCGCGTACCTGTACGAGTCGCCCGATAAAAAGTAGAGAGGCTCCGATGATTAAACATCGCTTCGCTGCCATTGGCTGCGCAGTAGGTTTGTTGATCTTTGTTGAGGGCGTTATGGCGCAAACTAAGCCGCGAGCGCGCGATCTTGGCATCCCGTTTGAAGGAACGCCCGGCGCGCTCAACGCAATCACCGATGTTCGCGGCGTGGAAGTCGGCCACACAACTTTGATCTCTGGCAGCGGCGAGCTGAAAGTTGGCAGCGGCCCTGTCAGAACCGGTGTCACTGCGATCTTACCTCGCGGCAAGGCTTCGTCGGATTCGGTCTTTGCCGCGTGGTTTTCGCTCAACGGCAACGGCGAGATGACAGGCACGATGTGGGTTGAAGAATCAGGCTTCCTCGAAGGGCCGATAATGATTACGAACACGCACAGCGTCGGCGTCGTGCGCGACGCGGTGATTGCGTGGCAGTTGAAGCATTTTGAAAAGATGGTTCAATCGTGGAGCCTGCCAGTTGTCGCTGAAACCTATGACGGCTATCTCAACGACATCAACGGCTTTCACGTCAAAGCAGAACACGTGTTCGATGCGCTCGACCATGCTTCAGCGGGTCCGGTCGCTGAAGGCAACGTCGGCGGCGGGACGGGCATGGTCTGCTTTGAGTTCAAAGGCGGAATCGGAACCGCTTCGAGAAAGCTCGGCGCAAATCAAGGCGGCTACACCGTAGGCGTCCTCGTGCAATCGAATTTCGGGCGCAGGCCGCAACTCAAAATCGCTGGCGTGCCCGTCGGCCTTGAGATAACCGATAATACGCTCGGTCAGAATTTCGCTTCGCCGACGGCAGAGGCGGGTTCAATCATTATTGTCGTTGCGACCGATGCGCCGCTATTGCCTCATCAGTTGAAGCGTATTGCGCGGCGCGCGGCTCTGGGGCTTGCGCGAACCGGCAGCGTCGCGGGAAATGGCTCAGGCGATATTTTTATTGCCTTCTCGACGGCGAACGCGGGCGCGCAGAAATCAGCGGGGGTCGCGCAGCTTGCGATGCTTCCGAACGAGCAGATGAATGCATTGTTTGAAGCGACCGTACAGGCGACGGAAGAAGCTGTTATCAACGCGCTGGTTGCGGCGGAGACGATGACTGGCGTTAACAATCACAAGGTCACGGCGATTCCGCATGACCGGTTGAAGCAGGTGATGAGAAAATATAACAGGCTGATTGAGAGATGATGAATGATGAAGAATGAAGGCTATCAACTGTTCACCATTTATCATTCGTGTTTGCGGTGGCTTTCCATCAGGTTGAGAGCAGGTAGAAATGAAGAAGGTTGTTTTGGGTTTACTGTTAAGCGTGGCGCTTATCCTCGCCGGATGCAGCCGCGTGTTCGATAGGATTGACGACGCGCACGGGCAGCCTCGCGTAGGCATAGTCTTCGACATCGGCGGCAAGGATGACAAGTCGTTCAACTCTGCCGCGTGGGAAGGCGTGAAGATGGCCGCGCAGCGATTCGCCATTCACGTTCGCGACGTTGAGCCGGGCGAACCTAGCTCAATCGAGCCTTCGATGCGAATACTCGCGGAGCGCGGGTATGATTTGATAATCGGCGTGGGATTCGCTCAGGCTCCGATTATGGCAAACGTCGCGCGCGATTATCCGAACATCAAATTCGCCATCGTTGACGGTCTGGTTGATTCGCCCAACGTCGCGTCGCTTTTGTTCAAAGAACACGAAGGCTCTTTTCTTGTCGGGATGATTGCAGGACTGACGACGAAGACCAATAAAGTCGGTTTCGTCGGCGGAATGGACATTCCTTTGATTCATCGTTTTCAGACGGGCTACGAAGAAGGCGTGCGGTACGCCAATCCCAAAGCGCAAGTGTATCACGCTTATATCGGCATCACCGATGGCGCGTGGAATAATCCCGGCAAAGGCAAAGAGCTTGCGAGGGCGCAGATTGAAAGCGGCGCTGATGTGATATTTCAAGCGGCGGGCAATTCCGGTCTCGGCGTGTTTGATGCAGCGGCGGAGAATAAGGTGCTGGCCATCGGCGTTGACTCGAATCAGAACTGGGTCAAGCCCGGATTCATCCTCACGAGCATGATGAAACGGGTTGATAATGCCGTGTTTACTATGATCGAGGACCTGGTGAACAATCGCTTCACGGGCGGGCTGCATCTTTTCGGGCTTGAGAATAACGGCGTGGGCTACGCGCTCGACGATTATAACCGCAGCCTGATTAAGCCCGAAGTGCTTAAAGAGGTAGAAGAGGCAAAGAATAAGATAATCAATCACGAAATCACAGTCACCGACGCGATGGCGAAGCCCGAATAAGTCGGCGGCCATAATGGTTATGCCGTATAAGTGGCTCCAGGAGCCGATTTCAAGCCACGTTTATTCCAGCTCCGGCTTCTAACTCCTCATTCATCACAAACCGCACCGCTGCTGGCAGCACAGTCAACCGCGCTGGCGTGTGGCCGATCATTTCGCCGTCAATGTCTATCGCCATCGGCTCGTCGCTACGGATCGAAACTTCACGGGCGCGAAGCTCCATCACCTTCGGGTTCTTCAAATAGCCGCCGCGAGAGATGCGCGGCAATTCTTTAAGCACATCCAATCGAGTTGCGCGGTCAGTCAGTATCACATCGAGCAAGCCATCATCGAGCTTGGCGTTCGGAGCGAGCATCATTCCGCCGCCTGCAAAGCGGCCATTCGCAACGACAATCAGGTTGCTGATGATCTCAACTGTGCGTTTGCCATCCATCTCAACTGTGACCGATTTGTTTTTGAATCGCTTGAGCGCGCTGATCGCTGCGGCGGCGAATCGAGCTTGCCCGCCTATCCATCGGGGAAGGGAATAGCGCCATAGGTTCACCAGCGCCGACACGTCGCCGCCAAGCCCGAACGATGCCATGTTGATGAATGAGCGAACTGCTATCTTGCCATTCGCATCAGTGAATGTTATACGAGCGGCATCAATCAATCTCGTCTTTGATTCAACAAGAGCGCGAACCGCTTCCCGCCAGTCATTTATTTCGATTGAGCGGCGAAAGTCCGAGCCTGTTCCGCTCGGAAGAAGTCCTATTGCAGCCGAAGGATTTACGGCGCGACCGCTCTCATCAAAGTAACCGTTCACAACTTCGTTCAAAGTTCCGTCCCCGCCGACGGCAACAACAGAACCTGCGCCTGAGCTGATTGCGTCGCGCGCGATTTCAACGGCCTCGCCCGCACGGCTCGTTGTGTGTTCGGTGAATTCAAAGCCAAGCTCGATTAACTGCCGACGGGCAGCGGCCCACGTTCGCAGTGTAGTTCCGCGAGCCGATACTGGATTGATTATGAATAGAGTTTGGTTCAATAGCAGCGCGCAGCTTCTATCTCGCGCCCTAAGGAGCGGGGGCGCTTTCTTCTTCGAGACGCTCGATGCTGGCTTCGAGAATGCGATTGCGACTGACGGACTGCACTGTGAATTTCAATCCGTTATAAGCGACGCTGTCGCCCTGCTTGAGCAAACGGCCCGCTCGCGCCATCATAAATCCCGCGATGGTGTGATAGCTGTCCGACTCAGGCAGCGCGAGATCAAGCTCACGATTCGCGTCTCTAATTGAGAGCTTGCCGCTTACGGTCATCGTGCCGTCGGCGTGCTTGATGACCTGGCGCGCTCCGACTTCGTCGTGCTCATCGCGTATGTCGCCGACTATCTCTTCGAGAATGTCTTCAAGCGTCACCATGCCTTCAACGCCGCCGTGCTCGTCGACGACCATAGCCATGTGCGTGCTAGTGCGGCGGAGACTGCGAAGCGCCTCGTTTAGTCTCATAGTCGTCGGCAGAAAAACAGGGGGCCGGATGATCTCATCAATTGTCGCCGCGCCGCCATGCCTGAGCATGCGACTCAGGTCTTTGTGCAGCAGAATCCCGATAACATTATCGAGCGAGTCGCGATAAACGGGCAGGCGCGAGTAGCCGATCTTCTCAAATTGATCGAGCATCTCTTCAGGCGAAAGGTCGGCGTCGAGCGCTTCGATCTCGGTGCGCGGGACCATAACGTATTCGACTGTCGTTTCCGTGAAATCGAATATGTTGTATATCAATTGCCGCTCGTCTTCGAGCACGTGCCCGCTCTTCTGGCTGATTGCAATCAGGTGGCGCAACTCATCTTCACTGTACGCATGCGCATGCTCGTCTCTGGCATGAACACCCAGAAGACGGAGCACAAGCTTGCCCGA
This sequence comes from Blastocatellia bacterium, assembly GCA_035575515.1. Lineage (GTDB taxonomy): Bacteria > Acidobacteriota > Blastocatellia > UBA7656 > UBA7656 > DATLXU01. Next base: position 16,880 of record DATLXU010000009.1, on the reverse strand, counting down.
TTGATTGACAAGCCATATGGGGGCCTTAAAAACCTTGTAGAACAACTCCATCGGGCGAGCGACCGCAAGCGCCACGCGCTCGGCTCTGTCTAAAGCTATCGCCTTCGGAACAAACTCGCCCAGCACCAAGTGCAGGTATGTGACGATGACAATCGCAAGCGTCGAAGCGACACCATGCGTGGCAATTGTGGCAATCGGCGCGGGCAGTCGCTCAAACGCCGGTTCGAGAAGTCCCGCGATTGTGTTTTCGCCCAGAGCGCCGAGCACCAGGCTTGCGACCGTTACGCCGACCTGAACGGAAGAGATAAAAGCTGTGACGTCTTCAAGCAGTTGCATCACAACGCGGGCGCGCTTGTTGCCTTCTGCGACCAGCGACGCGATGCGCGAGCGGCGGACGCTGACCATCGCAAATTCGGCGGCGACAAAGTATCCGTTCGCGAGCACAAGCAGGAATACTATCGCCAGCTTTAGCAGAACCGTCAGCAGCGATGATTCATCCATACTTGGTCTAATTATACCAACGAGACCCTCCGACTTAAACTGGACTTACGAACGCAAATGGCTCTTCATTTGCTCTGAACCCATTGGCTGGCGCGCTCAACTGCGCGAGTCCAGCCTTCAAGCAATCGCTCGCGCTCCGATTCGTTCATCTGCGGTTCAAAGGTTCGCTCGCGCTGCCACATCTCGCTCAACTCATCCACGCTGTTCCAGAAATGAACCGCGAGTCCCGCAAGAAACGCTGCGCCCGCCGCTGTCGTCTCGGTGTTGACAGGCCGCACAACGGGGATGCCTAAAATATCGGCTTGAAACTGCATCAGAAAATCGCAAATGGACGCGCCGCCGTCAACGCGAAGCTCTTTCAACTCGATTCCTGAATCGTCATGCATTCCTACCAGTACGTCGCGTGTTTGATAAGCGATGGCTTCGAGCGCGGCCCTCACGATGTGTTCGCGCGATGAGCCTCGCGTCAGCCCCACGATTGTACCGCGCGCGTACTGGTCCCAATGCGGCGCGCCCAGTCCCACAAACGCTGGAACGAAATAGACTCCGCCGTTGTCTGCAACGCTTCTGGCTAAAGCATCTGTTTCAGAAGCCGCATTGATTATCTTCAACCCGTCGCGCAGCCATTGAATCGCTGCGCCTGCGATGAAGACGCTGCCTTCGAGCGCGTATTCAATCGGCTCATCATCAATCTGCCACGCAACGGTCGTGAGCAGATTGTTTTTCGATTGAACAAGCTCGCGCCCCGTGTTCAACAGCATGAAGCAGCCCGTGCCGTAAGTGTTTTTTGACATGCCGGGCCGCGTACAGACCTGTCCGAACAGCGCGGCTTGTTGGTCGCCTGCGTTGCCAGCAATAGGAATCGCGCGACCAAAAATCTCAGGATCGGTTTCGCCGATGACGGCGCTCGACGGCGCGACGTGCGGCAACATCGCGCGTGGAACGGTGAGCGCAGCCAGGAGCTCATCGTCCCAGTTGCCGCTTTCGATGTTATACATCAAAGTGCGGCTCGCGTTCGATGGGTCGGTTGCATGAACGTGCCCGCCCGTGAGCTTCCATATCAGCCACGAATCAACCGTGCCGAAAGCGAGCGCACCCGCCTGAGCGCGCTCTCGCGCTCCTTCGACGGAGTCGAGCAACCAGCGCGCTTTCGTTCCAGAAAAATAAGCGTCGAGCACAAGCCCCGTGCGCCCCTGAAAAATGGAAGCCAGCCCTTCGCGGCGTAACTGGTCGCACATCTCCGCCGTTCGACGGCATTGCCACACAATCGCGTTGTGGATAGGCTCGCCCGTCTCGCGATCCCAGATGATTGTTGTCTCTCTCTGATTGGTGATGCCGATGGCTGCAATCTGGTCAGCCTTTATGCGTGATTCATAAAGCACGCGGCGTGCGGCATTGAGTTGCGACCGCCAGATATCTTCCGGGCTATGCTCAACCCATCCGGGTTGAGGATAAAGCTGTTCGAATTCCTGCTGCGCCGTTCGGACAGGCTGGCCTTCGCGGTTGAAAAGAATCGCGCGCGAGCTTGTCGTTCCCTGATCGAGCGCGAGAATGTAATCCTGACTCATCCGTCTTCTCCTGAAGGATATGGCTACAACGGGTGAGCTATGATACCACTCGCGGCCCTGCGCGCCAACGCGCTTACTGCTCGAAGCTGCTGAGGCGGCGGCCCTCGCGCGGCACCGACAGCGGGCGGAACTTCCGCGCATAAGTCCAGACGTAATTGCGCAGCGTGTAGTAGTAAGGATTGAAGCCAAACTCGTCCATCTCTTTTAATGCCCGCTCGACCGTCCAGCCATCGTGAGCTATACGATAGATTGCCGCCATTTCGCCCGTGCGGTTCGCGCCGTCAGCGCAAAAGACGTAGAAGGGGCCTTGCGATTCGTCCATCACAAGCGAGATGAACTTATTAGCTTCATCATCTGTCGGCGGATTCCAGACGCTCATCGGGAGCCAGTGGTACTGAAGGCCCGCGCTCGCGACTGCTTCGCCAATCTCGTTCGTGTGGTCGTAGATTGACCTGAGGTCAACGATTGATCTTACGCCCAGCCGCTTTAACACCTCGATGCTGCCGCGCAGCGGCTCGCCTCCGCGCATCAGGGTCGCGTTCAGGCGATGAAAGAAGGGCAGGGTCACGCGAACTTCGGCGCTTGTTTCATCAAGCGATTCAATGGCCGATTGCGTTGCGGCCACTTCGCCTGAAGCTGCCGATGAGTTGCCTCTGCCGTTGATGAAGGTGATTATACCGACGCCTATTAATGTGGCTAAGAGGATCGCTATGAGTAAAATCTTTTTCTGATGCACTTTGTTCAAACTCGCCAGGGCCGCTTAAGGCCAACACGCTAAAGGAATTTATAACCGACGCGGTTAATTACGTAAAGCCTCATGAATGCGGTTTCATAACACATCAATTCCTTATCGTCAGAAGTATCAATAAAACTGAGGCTTTGGCGGAAAAAAGTATTGACGGGCCTGCATATTTAGAAATAATTGTAGTTGAATTATTCGCCCCAGTGTGTGCTCCTATCATTCGTATCAAGTTTTAACCCGTTAGCGGATAAATATCTGGCTGCGGCCAAAGAGCGCCCCCGGCTTTAAATCAAGGAGATAACTCAGCATGAAAAGGATAGCGAAACAACTGGCCAAAATGGCTTTCCTCGCAGTTGTCGCTGCTATGTGCGCAACGGTAGCAGGAGCGCAGACGACCGACTCAGGTTCAATAACCCTTCAGGGAAGCGTATCGGGTTACGTCGAAGTCCGAGCGGGCGGAGCCGCTTCGATATCGGGCAATAGCGGCGGCGGCATATCGAACAACAAGGTCAAGGGCGACAGGCTCGACAACCCGACGGTACTCACAGTTGACTTCGGCGAAGTCGGTCCTACCAACACAAACAACTTCGTCTCTGCTGTGGTTCCGCTTCGTCTCAGAAGCAACGTCTCGTACACGCTGAAGATGAGCGCGGGCGCGATGACTTATGGCAGCGGAACTCCTGACGCTCAATCGGTCACGCTGGCCGACATAGGTTTCGGCGTTACTTCGGCCACGCGCGACAGCGGCGGCGGCGTTGCTACGGGAACGGATACTGTAGCTGCGGCGGCGAGCGGCAACCCTACAGGCGGCTCACGTGGCTCTGTCAACGGAACGAGCGGCAGGTATGAATATGTTGCGGGCGCGTCGTTGAACGACTACACGACGGCGACGACGATCCTGAGCGGGCCGCGCATCATGAACGCATCGGTTCCTACGGGCAACACGAACGGTCTGGTCGTGAACACGATGTTTGCGGTCAAGCCTCAGTTCTTTACGCCCGGCAGCTTCTCGACCTCAGTGACTTTCACTATTTCTAATCCATAACGTCACTAGGTTTCGCAACAAGCAGGATGCCCAAACAAACTCAGAAGGCAAGCGCCGCAGTCTGCTCGAAGGCGAGGGCGCTTGCCGATGATTGTTGAGAGCCGCAAGCCCGGATTGCTTCCAGGCGCAGTAGCATGAAAACGTCACGCATAATCGTCATCACCGCTTTGATCGGCGCGCTTGTCTTTGCGTCAAGCGGTCGCTCGCATGCCGATCCGAGAAAACACGACATTGGCAGCGGAGGGCAGCCGACCATAAGCGGCAGCCTCGGCGGCTCTGTCTTCGGAAGCCCGAACGTACTCAATGATCTTGTCGTCACCGTAAACTTTGGCGAAGTGACGCCTATTAATCCCAACTCGATAGTAAAAGTCGTTGTGCCGATAGCGATTCGCAGCACCGAACAGTATCAGGTGACGGTTTCGGCTGCAGCCTCATTCGGAGCCTCGCCAAATTCAATCAAGGCGTCAGACATAGGCTTCGGCATTCAAAACTTTCGGTCGCTTGGCGCAAGAGCAACCGCTTGCAGCGCCAATTCGATAATCAATCCGGTTTTTAATAATGACCCTGCTTCATCAGTAACCATAAACCCTGCAACGGGTCGGGCACAGTATCCCTCGACGCTTGCGACCATAGGCGCTTCTGCGCTTCTCATCAACGGCCCTGTGCTTTCGGTGTTCAGAAACATCGGCGAGTGGAAAAGAGATATTGACAATGGCCGGGTCTTCGACGCGGTCTTTGCGATTAAACCGCAATTTTTCGAGCCAGGCCCCTTCAGCGTCACGCTCACCTTCAACATATCAACGGGACCGAATTTTCCGTGCAATTAATTTCAGGGAGAGGTTTTCACGAATGAATCGAATCAAACATCTGCTCTTTGCGGCCCTCGCAGCGATAGCGGTTCCTGTGATTGCCCTCGGTCAGACGCAAGCCCAGCCCGCCGCCCCGCGGCAGGATAATCTGAAAGAGAACGGCATAGGACTCGCGCCCGCGCGGTTCGAGCTGCTAATGCTGCCCGGCACCGAAAAGACGGTCATCGTCAATATCATCTACAACGCCGGAACGACCGACGCCAAACCCGTCCGGCTCGTCGCCACGCTTGGAGACTGGACGATTCTTGCTAATGGCGAGATGGATTATCAGAGGGCGGGCGCGCGCGCTGATTCAGCCGCTCCGTGGATGATTCACAGTCCGAGCGAAGTCACAGCCGTTCCCGGCAAAGTGCATCCGGTGCGCGTGACCATCTCTGTACCAAAGGATGCAAAGCCGGGCGATCATCTTGCAGCCTTGTTCGTTGAATCGCGCCCCGACAACATCAAGCTCGATCAGCAACAGCGGCAGGTAGTGCTGCGATTCCGACTCGCGGCTCTGTTTTACATAATGGTTCCGCAACTGACGCGCGAAGGCTCGCTTCAAGACCTCAAGGCGAAAGCCGATGAACACGGTCTCATCATCACTCCAACGATAAAGAACGGCGGCAACAGCCACATCCGCCCCGTGCATTCGATAAAGGTGATTGACAGCAAAGGCGCAATCGTGGCCGAGTACCCTGAGTGCGAATCCTTACCCGTGCTTGGCGGCGTTGAATTGTCGCGGCCAATCCTGATTGAAAATAATCTTCCGCCCGGCAATTACGCTGTTCATTATCGTGTGGACTTCAAAGACGGCGGCAGAATTGTTGAAGGTCAGACCGATCTGATTGTCGAAAATCAAATAGCTCAAAAAAAACAACATTGAATGGTGAATGATGAGCGATGAATTAAGAGTTTCTATCGCTCATCGTTCCTCATTCAGCGTTCAGCCTTCGTAATTTTATTGCTTCAACCATCGGCCTTCATAGATGACTTCAGCCGGGCCTGTGAGCATCACACGATTATCCTCGCGCCAGTCGACGCGCAATCGCCCGCCTTCGGTTCGTACAATCACGTTGCGGTCGGTCAATCCATTCAACGCAGCAGCTAGGGCGGACGCGCACGAGCCTGTGCCTGATGAGAGAGTGTGTCCCGCGCCTCGCTCCCAGATCAGAATCTCAATCTCGCCGCGCGAGACGACGCGCGCAAACTCTACATTCGCGCGATCAGGGAAGACCGGATGATGCTCAATGAGCGGGCCTATCTCGGAAAGATTCACGACGCTGAGGTCAGCCACAAAGATTATGCATTGCGGGTTTCCCATCGAAAGGCAAGTCACTTCAAACATATCGCCGCCGATGTGCAGCGGGTATCGCACGACGCGCGATAGCTCGCGCTCTAGCGACATCGGCACATCCGCGCTCGCAAAGCGCGGCTCGCCCATATCGAATTCAAATTCAAAGTGGACGCCTTCGCGCGCGACCAATCGCCCGCGCTTCACGCCCGCCGCCGTCGCTATGCGGATTTGGGGCTTATCCCAAAGCCCTGCGTAATAGAGATAAGCAGCCGTGCAGCGGGTCCCATTGCCTGAAACACCGGCTTCGCTCCCGTCAGAGTTGAACGTGCGCGAAGCGAAATCCGCATCGTCCTGCCGCGCGCGAGCGACAAAGATGAGTCCATCAGCGCCCGCGCCGAAATTGCGATGGCACATCTGCTGCGCCATCTCCCGCGCGTTGTGGAGCAGATTAGTATTGTCAACGTAAGTGATCAGGAAATCGTTCCCCAGCCCTTCGAGCTTTGTGAATTCGATGTTTGTCATTTGTCCTTGACCCTTTGTCATTTATTATCTGTCCGCAGATGACTAATGACAAAGGACAGATTCGCTTGACTCGACTCGCTGCATGTGGTACTTTCCACGCTTCCCAGCGAGTTTCATAGCTGCATTCGAAAGGAGCGTAAATAGTGGCAAGCCTTCAAGCTCGTAGCCCTTTACGCAGTGCCCACCCGCTGTCATTCAATAAACTTATCTCTTTCGCGGCTTTTTTGCTTCTGCTGTGCGTCGGATGGGTAGCCCTGTCCTATCTGAAGATTGAAATTATCGCGCGCTTTAGCAATCAAGCCGATACAGCTTCACCGGCAAAGGCCGCAACCGTGCATTTAAGCGAAGCGGGTGCGCTGGAAATCAAACAACAACCTGCAACCGTCCGGCTCGTTTATGTGTGCGCCGGAGACAACGAGTACTACCACGCCGCGACTCATCTGCCGCAAGGGTGCGAGCGCATCGCGCTCAACGAAGAGGTGGCGCTCAGGCGCGGCCTTAAACATTGTAGCATCTGCCTGCCGCAGTGAGCGCCAATTGTGGATTGCAGATAAAGTGAAACTAAATCCGCGATCCACATTCACTTCAACAGGCGGCGCGGCATCTCGCCCTCTTCCGTGTGCGAGTAGGAGCGCAGTTCGCGGAATCGCGCGCTTATCTCGTCGTGGGTCAATCGTCGCATCCGCTCGCAGCCAAACTCTTCTACGTTGAACGAAGCCATCACCGAGCCATAAATGATCGCGCGCCGGAACGTTGCTTCGTCGTCAGAATTAGTCGCCGCCATATAACCCATCAGGCCGCCTGCGAAACTATCGCCCGCTCCGGTCGGGTCGAAGACCTCTTCGAGCGGGTAGGCTGGCGTGGCGAAGTATGAATTGTCTGTAAACATCGCCGCGCCGTACTCGCCGCGCTTAACTATCAGCCGCTTCGGTCCCATCGAGAGAATGCGCCGCGCCGCGCGAACGAGATTCGCTTCTTCGGCAAGCTCGCGCGCTTCCGCGTCGTTGATGATCAGAATGTCTATGCGCTTGAGCATCTCAAGCAGCTCGGCGGGCGTGTTGTTGATCCAGTAATTCATCGTGTCGGCAGCGACCACTTTGGCCTCGACCTGCTCGCGAACTTCCGATTGAAGCGAGGGCTGAATGTTGCCCAGAAAAAGATACGGCATCTTGCGCGCTTCAGCCGACAGCTTCGGTTTGAAATCAGCAAAGACGTTCAACTGCGTGTCGAGCGTGTGGGCGACATTGAGGTCATAGCCATATTCGCCCTTCCAGTGAAAACTGCGCCGACCATTGACACGCTCAAGGTCTGAAATATCTATCTCTCGCTCGCGGAAAATTTCTTCTTCTTCTTCTCCGAAGTCATCGCCGACGACCGCGACAACTCGCACATCGGTGAAAAAAGAAGCGGCGACGCTGAAGTACGTCGCCGACCCGCCGAGAATATGATTGCGCTCCCCAAAAGGCGTTTTGACAGAATCGAACGCCACCGATCCCACCACGAGAATTGACATCTATTATTTCACCTCTTCCCCTTTAAGTTCTTCCAACCGCGCGCGGGCTTTCTTGACAAGTTCGCTCGCGGGATAAACCTTCAGCAGCTTGTTGTAAAACTCAACGGCCTGCTCTTTCTTACCGAGCTTCAAATTTGCCTCACCGAGCAAATAAAGCACTTCATCCATGCGCGAGAAGTCAGGGTAAGTCTCCATTATCTCCTGCAAGCGGTCGCGCGCGCCCTCATACGCTTTGCGCTTGGTCAGATAATATCGCGCAACATCGAGGTTGTGTTTGGCCTGCGCTTCCATCACTTCATCGCGCACAGGCTCGATTCGCCCGCGCGCAGGTCCCTGAGCGAAAGCCGCGCCCGACAGGGCGAACGCGACGATTAACGTTCTGGCAATAAACTTCATGCCGTGCATCTTCTTTTACCTCACACATCAACTGATGTACTTGCCGATGATCGCCTTCAACCGCTCTTTCGCTTCCGTCGTGATGCGGTCGGGCGATGTAATGATAGCATGCCGAAGCGAGTGGCCGCATTTGCATGCGCGCTCAATACCCGCCAGCTTTTCAACCGCAGCGGCAATCAGCGTCTGCGCGTTCGTCGAGTTGCGATTCAAATAGTCAATCACCATCTCGACCGTGACGGAATCATGCTCAGGATGCCAGCAATCGTAATCCGTAACGAGCGCCATCGTCGCGTAACAAATCTCGGCCTCGCGCGCCAGCTTCGCCTCTTGCAGGTTCGTCATTCCGATGACGCTCATTCCCCACGAGCGGTAAACTTCGGATTCGGCTTTCGTTGAAAACGCAGGCCCTTCCATGCAGATGTAAGTGCCGCCGCGATGAATGTCAATTCCCTTGAGATTGGCTCTGGCAGCCTGTTCTAAGGCGTCGCACAAATCGCGGCAGACGGGATCGGCGAACGTGATATGGGCCGCGATGCCGCCGCCAAAGAACGTCGAAATGCGCTGGCGCGTGCGATCAAAGAACTGATCGGGGATGACAATGTCCATCGGCTTAAGTTCCTCGCGCAGGCTTCCGACCGCGCTCGCTGATATGATTCGCTCGACTCCCAACAGCTTCATCGCGTATATGTTCGCGCGAAACGGAATCTCTGTCGGCAGCAAACGATGGCCGCGCCCGTGACGCGGCAGAAAAGCCACACGCACTCCGTTCAGAGTCCCGATGATGAACGCATCTGACGGATCGCCGAACGGCGTCGTAACATTCACTTCCTCAATATCAGTGAGCGCAGACATCTGATAAAGCCCGCTCCCGCCGATTACTCCAATCTTCGCCTGTGACACTCTTTGCCTCCTTTGTCTGAGGATGTCAGATGACAGATATTAGGAAAGAAATCGGTTTCACCTTTTCTAACCTATACCATCCATCATTTGACATCTGAGACGGCTATCTTACCATCGCGTTCGCTGAGTCGGGCAAGCGCCGTTCGAGGGTCATGATAAAACGCACAGAGCCAATTCTCTTTGACTGCCTGAGGAATGATTCGCTTCTTCTGCTCGACAGATTCAACCGGATAAAGATCGAATCCCATCACCCACGCGGGCGGAAGGTGCGCGGTCGTCGGTATCAGATCGGCGAAGACGAAAAGAGTTTCGCCGTCGGAATTAACTCGCACGCATTGAAGGTCGCGGTTGTGCCCCGCGACTTTTATCACTTGAATTCCGGGAACAATCTCAGCGTCGCCGTCAATGAGATCGAACTGACCCGCTTCGGCGACAGGCTCAAAGTCCGCCGCGCTATAGCTTGCGCGGTCACGCTCGTGCGGCGAGCAGGCGTGCTCGAACTCGCCGCGTTGCACGACGTAACGTGCGCGCGGAAACGTAGGAACAACGCGCCCGTCGCGCTCCCGTGTGTTTGTGCCCGCGTGATCGAAGTGCAGGTGCGTATTGATTACGAAATCAACCTGTTCGGGCGCAACATCGCGCGCGCGAAGCTCGCTCAATAGGTCTGTCTCGTGCGCAATGTCGTAGCGGTTGCGCGAGCGCGCGTCCCATTTCTGCCCAATGCCCGTGTCAATTAAGACGTTCTCGCGGCCTGTGCGAACAAGCAGACAATTCAGACCCAATCGGACGCGGTTCTTATCATCGGGCGAAAAGTGCCGCTCCCACAGCACGCGCGGGACGACGCCGAACATCGCCCCGCCATCGAGCGCAAACGTGCCGTCAGATACCACGTCAATTTCAAACGAACCTAGCTTCATTGTATCTACTTCGCTTCAGTCTCAGGTTCTCCGGCGGGCGGAATCATCGCCGGATGACCGAACGGCTTCGGCGTGGTGTTGAAGTCTTCAGCGATTTCGATGTTGCTCGCGGCGGCAATCTCTTCGACGCGCTTCTGAAATCGCTCTTCCTTGATTGCCTCGATAACCTGTTGCCGCGAATTCTCATCCGTAGAAGGAGCCGGTTTGATTCGCCTGTCTTCAACTTTGATGATGTGGAAGCCGAACTGCGTCTTGACCACGTCGCTCACTTCGCCCGGTTTGAGCGCAAGCATCGCCTGTTCAAACTCAGGAACCAGCGTGCCCTTCATGACATAATCGAGGTCGCCGCCTTTATCATTTGAGCCGGGGTCTTCCGAGACCTCTTTGGCGACTTTAGCAAAGTCCTCGCCCTTGCGTATGCGCGCGAGCGTGCTTTCGGCCTTCTTGCGCTTTTCATCTTCGTTGTCGCCCGGCTGCAATCGAATGAGAATATGGCGCGCGCGCACTTCTTCAAAGTCGCTCTTGTGCGCTTCGTAATACTGGTCCAAATTCTCCTGCTTCAATTGATCGTCGAGACTCTTTTCGAGGTCCTTCAAGTACGCTTCTCTGAGCACTTTGCCGCGCTCAAACAACAGCCGCATCCTCGTGACGTCATCCTGCTGCAGCTTCTCGTTGCGCGCGCGGTCTGCTACGAGCTTGAGCGTGGCAAAATCTTTCTTGAATTGTTCTCTGGTCTGCTCGCCCTGCGGTCCCTGCATTTGTGCCTCGAACATCGGATTCGCTTTCAGGAAATCATCGAAAGCCGTAGGGTGGTCTTTGTGATAAGCGTTGATCTCCTCGTCGCTCACCTTCATATCGGCGTGTTTCTCTTTGTATGACGCGTAGAGGACGTTTTCGGTGTGGAGCGAAATCTGCGACCGGACTTCGGGTCGCTCGGCGTAACCATCAGCTTCGGCCTTCTCAGCTACGGCAAAGAACTGCTTCACTTCTTTTATAAGCTCTTTTTTTCGCTCAGGGTCGCTGGCGATTTGCTGTTGCGCCTGCGGCGGCAGGAATTCCTGAAAGAATATCTCCATGTCGTGCGCCGAGAGCTTGAGCGTCTTAATCGCGGGCGAGCTGTCCGCTGATTCATAAGCTGAGCCTGATGCGCTTGAGCCGCGCTTCATCACAATCAAAGTGATCGCCATCGCAGCAATCAACACAATGGCTACGGCTCCAATCAGCCATACGCGCGCACCTGACTTTGGTTGCGCGAGCGGCGCGGTTTCATAAGATGCCGGGCCATCCATGCGGACAGTAGCAACATTGTCCGCCAGCGACGGCGAAGCAACGCGCAGAGCATTGCGCATCTCAGCGGCGGACGCGAATCGCTCGTCGCGGTTCGGCTGCATCGCCCGGCTCAGCGCGTCGGCAACCGCAGCGTCAACCTGCGAGTTCAATTCGTCCAGGCGGCGCAACGGGTCAGTCCCTCCGCTCGCGACCGCTTCGATGCGCTCTTCTGCGGTCGGCGGAGTCGCGCCGGTCATTAAATAATAGAGCGTCGCGCCGAGCGAATAGAGGTCGCTGCGCGCGTCCTTGCCGCGTTCAGGCGCGACAAACGCGGACACATCACCCTGCGATGCGGTTTCCGGCGGTTCGTTCGATACAGCAAAACTTGCCACCACAATTTGACCGTCAGATTTCAGCTTCAAATTTTGAGGATTGATATTGCCGTGAATGATTGGCCGCTCGTCAACGTGCAGGTATTCCAGCGCGTCAAGCAACGCATCGCCCCATCGAATAACCTCTTCTGGCGAAAACGGCGCGCCACGCTCTTCAATTTTTTCAGCGAGGGTTTCACCTTCGATGCGCTCCGTCACAAGATACTGAGCGCCGCCTTCAGCGAAGTATTCCAACACTTCGGGCAATGCCGGATGGCTCAGGCTAGAAAGCTGACGTGCGCGATGCTCTACGGCTTCGCGATTATTGCTATCATCAAAGATGAATTCCCGCACGGCGATTGTGCTGCCTGTTTGCTGATCTTCAGCAAGGTAAAGGGTCGCCGCGCCTTCCTGCCCCAGCAGTTGCGCGATACGATAACGATTCTGTAAAAGCGTATTTGGAGTAAGCATGTACCTTCCTTTACTTCTGGTTTAGTCTCTTAAATTTTCTCATTGATTGGCGAGACGTGGTAGGCCAAATCTAACGATTAGGAACCGACACCCTCCGCGCGCCGCGTTCTTGCATGAACAATACGTCAATATTGTTCATGCAAGAGTCGCTTTGAATGACACTCACTCTCATCACTGTTCTTTGTCTTCCTTGTCAGACTGTTGTTCTGATCCAGATTCTTCTTGAGGAGCCGCCTGCTTCTGAGGCAGCGTGAAATTCTCTGCAATCTCAACGCGGTTCGACGCTGCGATCTGGTTGATGCGCTCCTGGATTTTTTCAGACTTCACTCGATTCATGATCCCCTGTCGCACTCTGGGATCGTCTAATGTTAACCCCTGCTTGCTTAACTCATCCTGGTGCATTCGATAATACTGCTCTACATCTTCTGGCTTAATCTGCGCATCAATCCTTTTTTCGAGGTCCTGCGCATAAGCGCCATAGAGTGTCTGGCTGCGCCTGAACAACATGCGCAGTCTCACGACTTCATCCTGATCAAGTTTTTCATTGCGTGCGCGCTCGGCCAGTATTTTGAACTCGCCGTAATTCCTTCGCATATCTCGCATCTGTTCGGGCGACATTTTGCGTGCGTTCTCCTGTAGCTGCGGGTTGGCTTTCAGAAAATCATCGAGAGCGGTGGGGTTTGATTGAAAATAAGCCCTTACGTCTTCATCGGTCACCTTCACTTCAGGATGTTTCTGCTTGTAGGCGGCGCTCAGCACGGCATCCTCGTCGAGCGAAATCTCCGATTTCAGTTTTTCCGCGTAGCCCTCAAGCTCGGCCTGCTGCGCCACCGCGAAAAAACTCTTTAATTCAGTCACAATCGTCTTATTGGCATCTGGTCCGGAAAGGATTTGCTCCCTCGCTTCAGGCGGCAATACTTCGGTGACGAGCAACTCCACGTCATGCCCGCTGAGCTTGATTGGCTTAATGGTCGTAGATGCTCGCTGCGCCCACAGCCCCGCGCCCGCCAGCACAACAACCACGAGAATTGCCACGACAACTTTCGCAGGTATTTTCATGCGTCCTCCTCCGCTCTTTCTTTTTGAACAAGCTCGACCAGCGCGCCGTTTGCGCTCGCCGGGTGCAGGAAAGCCACGAGCTTTCCTTCTGCTCCGCGACGCGGATAGCCTTCAAGCACGCGCACCCCGCGCGCTCGCATCTCATCAAGTTTTGCCGCAAGGTCTTCAACTTCGTAACAGATGTGATGCAGCCCTTCGCCGCGCTTGGCAATGAAGCGACCAACAGGCGAATCCCCTGAAACAGGCTCCAGAAGCTCGATTCGTGACTCGCCCACAGGAAGCAGCGCGACTCTCACGTCCTGATCTTCAACCGTTTCAGTCCCTTTAAGCTCAAGTCCGAGCGCGTCACGATAAAACGATAGCGAATCCGCTATCGAGCGAACCGCAATTCCAAGATGATCTATCTTCATATTTGTCCTTCGTCATTTGTCATTGGTCATTTGTTAATAAGGGCCGACTAACAGATGACAAAGGACTAATGACCAATGACACCGATTTTCAATCGCGCGATTATCTCCTCGACAACCGAGTATGGGTCGCGCCGCCGGTCTGCAACGGATTCGGCCATCGCGCGCAACTCTTCGGGGCGTACGCCTTTCGTCAATGCCAGCTTCAATAACCTATCGCGCAGCATCTCGATTATGCGATGCTCGGCGATGCTTGCGCGGCGGCCATCCGAGCTTGTGCGATGCGCAGAGAGAAAATCTGCGTAGCTTTGAATCGCGCCGGCAAGCGCGTCGATCCCCGCGTCTTCAGTCGCTACTGTTTTAACTATCGGCGGCTTCCACCCGTCGGGCCGCTCCGAGATCGAAAGCATCATCTCAAGCTCGCGCTCGGTTCTCAACACGCCGTCGCGGTCTGCTTTGTTGATGGCAAAGACATCTCCGATTTCCATCAGGCCCGCTTTGATCGCTTGAATGTCGTCGCCCATTCCCGGAACTAACACGACAACAGTCACATCAGCAGTCTTGACTATATCAATCTCATCCTGGCCGACGCCGACCGTTTCGATGATGACCTTATCATAGCCTGCCGCGTCGAGTATAGCCGCCGCGTCAACCGTAGCGCGAGCAAGGCCGCCCATGTGCCCGCGCGATGCCATGCTGCGAATGAATATGCCGGGGTCTGTTGCCATCGCCTGCATTCGTATCCGGTCGCCGAGGATTGCCCCGCCCGTGAATGGACTTGACGGATCAACAGCGATGATGCCGACGCGGTCGCCGCGCGCGCGATAATGAGCCGCGAGCCGATCAACCATCGTGCTCTTGCCCGCGCCCGGCGCTCCCGTGATGCCGATGATTAACGCTTTGCCCGTGTGCGGAAAGATTTCTTTGAGCAACTCGGTCGAGCCGTCGCGCCCGTCTTCAATCGAGCTTATAGCCCGCGCAATAGAACGCTTATCGCCGCTCAGAATTTTTTCAGTGAGTGCCATGCGCTTCGCTTGGGTGTCAGGTGCCGGGTGTCTGGTGTCAGGTGAAAGTGGCCGTTGCCTTGAAACAGGCTGCTGGAGCCTATTTCAAGGCAGCGACTGTTCAGACCCTGACCCCTAACTCCTCAGTATCTGCCGCGCTATCACAACGCGCTGGATTTCGCTCGTGCCTTCGCCGATTGTGCAGAGCTTCGAGTCGCGCCAGTATTTTTCAGCCGGGTAGTCTTTGATGTAGCCGTAGCCGCCGTGTATCTGCACGCACTCTTCGGCGACGCGGACGGCGACTTCGCTCGCGTAGAGCTTTGCCATCGAAGACTCCTTCGTAGTCGAGCGGCCACGGTTTTTCAACGCCGCCGCTTGAAGAGTCAGCAACCTCGCTGCTTCGATCTGCGTTGCCATGTCTGCGAGCTTGAATTGAATGGCCTGGAACTCTGCGATGGGGCGGCCAAATTGATGGCGCTCTTTCGCATAGCGGAGCGCCGCTTCAAATGCGCCCTGCGCGATTCCGACGGCGAGCGCGGCGATTGAGATTCTGCCGCCATCTAAAACTTTCATCGCCTGAACAAACCCTTGCCCTGCTTCGCCTATCAGGTTTGAATCGGGCACGAAGCAATCTTCAAAGACGAGCGCGGCGGTATCGCTTGCTCTCATGCCGAGCTTGTTCTCTTTCTTTGCGACGTGAAATCCCTTCGTGCCTTTTTCGATTATGAAAGCCGAGATTCCGTGCGAGCCGTGCGCGCGATCAGTGATTGCAAGCGCGACGGTCGTTTCGGCAAATGTCGCGTTGGTGATGAAATTCTTTGAGCCGTTGAGCACCCATCCTCCGTCGCGGCGCACTGCTGTTGTGCGCATCGAGCTTGCGTCAGAGCCTGAGCTTGGCTCGGTCAGCCCCCACGCGGCGAAGTGCTCGCCACGCGCGAGCGGCGTGAGGTATTTCTCCTTCTGCTCTTGACTGCCTGCGATGAAGATGTGGCCTGACCCTAACGAGTTGTGCGCGGCTATTGCCAGCGCGATTGATGGGTCAATGCGCGCGAGTTCTTCGATAATGATCGCGTATTCGATATAGCTCATACCTGCGCCGCCGTACTGTTCGGGGAAGATCACGCCCATCACGCCAAGCTCGGCGAGCTTCGGTCTCAACTCAACGGGGAAGTGCTGCGCCTCGTCCCACTCTGAAACGTGCGGCGCAAGCTCGGCTTCGGCAAACTCGCGTATTGACCGCTTGATCTGTTGCTGTTCTTCGTTCAACTCAAAATCCATCATTCCTCCCGCGCGCCCGCTGACCATTCGAGCGCATCACTATTATCCTTAACGAGTCAGTGTGAACATAAGATTCTACACAGCGAGGTGGAAAAAATCATGTGTTAAGCAGGGCGCGCTAGTGAAAAAATGTATATTTTTATGAGACGTAGATTGGATAAAAGCTTTGCCGGAAAAAGCCGAAATATACGCACCGGACAAAGTGCTAATGTGAGTAAACAAACGTATTGACACGTTTTTTTTTTTGATAGCATAGCACCTCGCCATGGACAGGATGTTGCTCACAATACGTAGTATGATCCTCCTGTTATCGCTAATGTTGATGATGGGATCGGACACGCTCAGCCAGTTTCGCGCCTTTTGTACCGAACAGTATTCCAGCGGCGGGACCATTGGCAACTGCGTGGTCAGCTACTCGCAGTTTTATTGCGATGATGGATCGCCAGCATACTGCGACTGCAATTCAACTTATTGTGAGACAAGCAGTGGCTTTAGCCTTTTCCAAGAGTGTTCCTGCTACATTTAACTTAAGGAGGTGCTCGATGACTCGCTCAATTATTAAGAACGGGGCGGCATTCGTTCTGATAGGAATTGTTGTCTTGGCAGGTTTAATCTTCATCAATTCGAACCGATCAAGCGCATTGAGCATGAATCCTCAGACGGTTTTGGGGCAGAACACAACCACCTCATCGCTAACTTGGAATTTCCAGAAAATAGGACTTTTGGTCCCGAGTAGAAAACTTAACCTATTGCTGGCCGATGCGTCTGCAAC
>DATLXU010000008.1:0-57812 GCA_035575515.1 Blastocatellia bacterium | reverse complement strand
ATTTTGCGCACGAAAAAAGAAGCAGAGGGTACTGTCGTGGGTGCAAGTGGCATTGAATTTACTGAGGGAATCAGCCAAATATCTGAACCTGCTGTTCGATGGTACTGCTACAGGCTTTTATTTCCGCTGGGCATGACTCAGGTATTTTGAGCGCGTTTAGAAATATCAAGCCCCTTTCGAAAGGAAAAACCTTTGCGCAGGATTGTGAGAGAAAGGCTCGGTCATTACGTCAAGCGTGTGATAGAGCAGAGAGGCATCCCGGTCCGCGATGTGGAAGCGCGTTCGGGCAGGAAAATATCGAACTGGTACGTGAGCGACATCTATGCGCGGCAAGCATGGCGAGGACGTTCAACAATATAAGGCAGAGTTCAGATGAACGAAGAAAAGCCAGTTAGCCTGACGCGCTCGCTGCTGATTGCAGTCAACCTTGCGGCAAGTATTGCTTCTCTTATGTTTTGGTGGACTTGCCTCGCTTCTTTCCCGGCTTCAACAGATCGCGCGGGATGACCTTCGTCAGCTTGCGAATGTATGTCGGGGTCACGCCGAGTATCGAAGCTGCTTCGCGGGCGTTGCCTCTGGCCTTGTGCAGCGCGCGGGCCCAGAGCCATTTCAGCAGCGAAATCTTCGCTTCGGCCAGGAGCGGAATGCTGGCGTCCGACAGTATGAAGTAATGTTCCTGGTCGAGCGAGTTTATGCGGCGTCGCGCCGCCGCCGCCTCTTTTCTAAGCTCAGGCAGCGGGCGATTGCCTAGCGCCGCCTCAACGTCGCTTATGAGCTTGCAGGCCTCGACCGGATCGGTCGAGCAGATGGCCTGCGCAAGCAGCGACTTGATTTCAAGCTCAAGCAGGGAGGCGCGCAGGTCTTGCGCGAGGCTGAGCGCGCGCCACAACTCAGTCGCGGCCTCTTCTTCGCGCTCCTGCGCCAGATAGAGCTTGCTCATCGTGCGGCGAATTTCAGCTTTCTGAGATTGGCTGTTGGCCTGCTCGGCAATTTCGAGCGCGGTCTTCATGGCGCGCTCGGCCTTGCCCCATTCGCGCTTCGCTATGTGAATTCTCGCTTTTATCTCGTATGTTGATGCTATATGAGTGCTGCGCGCCTTCACGCCCATTTCGAGCGCGCGGTTTGCCTGTTCGTCCGCTTTGTCGTATTCCCTGAGCCAGACGAGCGTCGAGGCGACGTTGTTGAGCGTGAGGTAAGCGTATTGCGTGTGGCCCATGCGCTCGAAAGTGTCGAAGGCGAACGTCAGGTACTTCAGCGCAATCTCATGCTCGCCCATGGCGTTGAGTGCGAGCGCGATATTGACTCTCGCGACAGCGAGGTTATATTCATCGTGGCTCTTGAGCAGAATTTTTATCGCGCGTTCGAGTTTCGTGCGTGCATCTTCAACTCGTCCCATGCGGTTGTTGACTGCGCCGAGACAGAGATAAGCGAGACCGAGACGATAGGAGCGCGACTGGCTTGCGTAAATGTCTATCGCCTGCTCGAAAGCCTCCGCCGCCTCGCTCCATCGTTCGAGCGACCACAGCGCCTGTCCTTCGAGCTGAATCGC
This sequence comes from Blastocatellia bacterium, assembly GCA_035575515.1. Lineage (GTDB taxonomy): Bacteria > Acidobacteriota > Blastocatellia > UBA7656 > UBA7656 > DATLXU01. The sequence goes on along the minus strand of DATLXU010000008.1, from coordinate 56,263 downwards.
TTCGGCGTAGGTGAATTCGTCTTCGCGCACTTCGGCGAGCGCCTTCGATTGAAGCGAGAGCTTCAGCGCCTCGCTCGGTTCGTTGCGGCGATAGTAATAGAGCGCGAGCATCAATAACACGCGAGACGACATTGCAAAAGGAACGCGGCCAACATCTTCGATGTAAGGCGCGAGCGCCGTCTCCATGTCCGCAAGACAGCCCTTGCGGCCCGCGACCTCCGCCGCAAGCAATCGCATGCGAATTGCATCCTCGCTGAATTCGGGGGCTGACTCACAGTTTGACGCTAACGCTGCGGCTATCTTGTCATAGTCGCCCGATTCTCTGAGTTCTTCCAACGCAGCAACATCAATCGAATTGCGCGCCATACAACCTCCTTAGGAGCCGGTACTGCTAACTTGGATGGACGCATTCTCAAACACATATATGTGGCTGTCAAGCAAAAACGATGAATTATCAGGTTTAATTTAGCGCGGCACTAATAACATATCTTCCCATAGAAACATCGTCTTGACTTCGCCGGGTTTTTCCTTCATCGTGTTTCACCTGTTCGGCAGAGTGCAAACATAAAAAGCATGGCTGGATCCGGTTTAACCTCTCTCGTTCGAAAACTCAAATCCGCAAGCCCTCGCTTCTGGGGTCTGCTCGTCATGACCGTCCTTTCGCTTCCGATACTGGCCGCCGTCTGGGGATTGTCGTGGTTCGTGATTCAGGACGGGCCGCTCTACATCTACAACGCGCACATTCTGGTCGAATCGCTTAGATCGAATTCCATCTTTCATCAATTCTATGCTTTGCGATGGTACCCGCTGCCTTACTGGGGCGCATACGCTTTGTTGATGGGATTGCTGCCCGTGCTGCCTGAGCGACTGGCCGATCAGATTCTAATCACGCTCTGCTCTGTAGGTTTTGTCGCGGCACTCGCATGGCTGCGCTGGCGTGTTGTCGGATGGCAGGGCATGGCGGTTGTCGCGCCGATTGCTGTGCTGCTCTCGATGAACATGCACTGGCTGTTTGGCCTCTACAGCTTTCTGCTTGGAGCCTGCCTTTACCTAATCACGCTCGGCGTATGGTGGAAGAACAGAGATCAATTAGGCCTGAAGCGCTCGCTGCTTTTGTCCCTGCTTTTGATTGCGGGCTACTTCTGCCATCTCGTGAGCGTGGGAATCACCGTGATAGGTCTCGGCGTGCTGGCCGTCATGACGCCCGGCGCGGGCTGGTTTCGCCGCGTTTTCTGGACTGCATTGAGCATACTGCCGCTAGTTCCGCTCATGTTGATGTACCGCTCGCTGATGCAGTCGGCGGGCGAAGTGCAAACCGCGTGGGGCGGGTTGACGGACCCGCTCTCGGTGAAATCGTGGCTGTGGTATTTCAGGCTGGCAGATTTTCTGTTGTTGCAATATCCCGGAATGCCCATACCGGAAGGGGGGATCAGAGAGTTCCTGTTCAACGCGCCTGAGCCTTCAATCTGGGCGGGAATAGGTTTGCTCGCGCTTCTCATTGCGCCGCTCTCTTTTCGAGGCCCGCGCGACCGCTCATTCATCAAGACGCATCGCGGGTGGATAATACTTGTGTGCGCGCTTATTGGAGGCGGATTCTTCGGGCCGTCCGCGTTCGGCGAAGGTCACGGCGGATTCCTGCGCGAGCGACTGCTGTTCGTCGGCTTTGCGACTCTTGCGGCGATCATGAGAGTCAAACCAAAACGAATCCTCACCTGGATAGGAATGGCCGGCATCATCATCGCGCTCGCCTTGCAGATGGGATTGATGTGGGACTACGCGCTGACTTCAAACCGCTGCGTGAGCGCATTCATGGAAGTAAAGCCTTATGTCGGCACAGGCAAACGAGTCGCCGCGCTTATGGTCAATCCCGGCGGAAGATTCAGGGCGAGTCCCATGCCGCATATTTCAAACATGCTCGGCGTGCGCACATCGAACCTTGTCTGGAACAACTACGGCCCGGCCATCTACTTTTTTCCAATTCGCTTTCTGCGCGAAGAGGATAGCCGTCTTGCCGAAGAGATAGGCAACAACCTTCAGTTTTATGATTTCCTCAACCCGGAAACCGTCGACTATGCGCTCGACGACTGGGAATCGCTGATGGAAGAGAGCCAGAGCCAGATTGATGTGCTCGTCGTCTGGCACGCGACGCCTGAGATAGACGAGATAAACCGGCAGTGGTTCAATCCTCACCCCGTGTTTGCAAATGAAGATGTCAAAGTCCTCGTTCACAGCCCGACTGAAAAACCGCCGCAATAGGCGCGTGACGCGACCACAGTGATAAAATAATCTTGCGTGGCTCGCCCGCGTTTACTCAAAGTATGATGCTCATAATCAGACGTCACATTGCGCTGTTGATCCTTCTCGCGCTCGCGTTGATCGGGACTGGCCCCTGCATTGGCAAATCTCGCATCGCGACGCTCGACGCGCTTGAGGCGCATCGGGATGAAGAACGCGGGATGGTTGCGCTCGATCAGTCGCTGCGCGAGCTGACGAATCCATTCACGATTATGAGCGTGGCCGCTCACCCGGACGATGTTGATTACGCGACGCTCACGTATTATCGCAAGAGGCTCGGCGCGCGGGCCGTCGTCGTGCTGGCGACAAGGGGCGAGGGAACTGACAGCCCGACGCGCGCGGAGATAGACCGCGAGCTTGGGCTTGTGCGAACGCGCGAGGCGATTGAAGCCGCGCGCGTGACGGGCGCTGATCTTTACTTTCTCAACCTTCGCGATTTCGGTTATTCAAAATCTGCTGAGGAAGCCCTTTCGGTCTGGGGCCACGACGAAGCTCTCAAGAGATTGATAACTGCGATTCGACTGCTTCGCCCCGACGTTATCATCACCAGCCACGATTCAAAAACGGGAGACGGGCAGCATCAGGCGCTTGCTCGATTGACGCTCGAAGCATTCGACGCGGCTGCTGACGCGAAATCGGGGAACCCGCAATCGGGTCGAGGGGCCGGTTCTGTGGCTTGGCAGACCCACCGCTTGTTTCGGCTGACCGATGAAACGAACGCCGATGTGATTGTGAACCTGAGCGAATACGATCAGGTTCGCGGGCGCACTTACGCTGAGATTGGGCGCGCGGCTCGACTCAAGCTCGCGTCTTACGGCGCGGCAACTGTGCGCGCGACGACAGATGGCGAGAAGATTTACTACAAACTTGTGATGTCCGCGACGGGCGAAAAGATCGAGCCGGGCGCGTCGCTGCTCGATAATATCGCGCTGCCGGAAAACCTCGCGCGCTCGATAAGGCCACCGTTCGTGGGCGATTTGACTGTGACTGAAGCAATCGCCAAACGCGACAGCTTGATTGCAGCGTTGCGCGAAAAGCTCGAAGAGAAGCGAGTCGAAGGGACGCCTCAGGATTTGCACGAGAGATACGGCGCGCAGTTTTTGCGCGTCATCCGATTCACCGAATCGCTTGAGCGGTCGCTTGCGCTTGCGCTTGGCCTTGAGCTTCAAATCACGCTGTCGGATAAAACCATCATTCCAGGCCAGAAGGTTGTTCTAAAGGCCACGATTCGCAATGGGAGCGATCAAATGCTGCCCGTTGTTTTTCACGCGCCTGAAAGTCTATCAATCGGAAGCAAGCAATCGGGACTGAAGATGACAGACGCGCTGCCGCTCGCGCCCCGCGGCTCCTTATCGAAAGAGTTCGAGTACGAAGCGCCTAAGGATGCGCCCTCGACTTTGCCGCGCGACGCGCATCTGTACGACGAGCAGTATTATCCTATCGGCTCATCTCTGCCTGCTGCCGTTGGCGACGAGTCGTTCGGCAATAGCCTGCTCGTAATCGCGGAAGCGGGGCTTGGGCAGGTGAGCATTCCGGTTGCCGCACAGGTGAGGTTCGATGTTGCGCCGCCGGTTGAAATTTCGACCATCCCGTTCGCGCTCGTCAAGGACTGGTCGGCGCAACGCGATTTTGAATTTGCGGTGCGCGTTCGTAACCGCACGCCGGGCGCGCTTGCGGGCGCGCTGTGGGTTGTGCCGCTCGCGCTCTCAGATGACAAATATGAGCCTGCGCATTTGAGCTTCGCGCGCGAAGACGAAGAGATAACGATACGAATGAAGCTGCGATTGCCGCTGCTCAGGCCGCCGCTCGCTACGGACATTCTGATTGAGTTCCGGCGAGAGCGTCCCGCGCCGCCCGACCCGTTAGGCTCGGCGCGAATCGCTGTAAAGAATGCTGAGTTTGAAGTGGCCGAAGGCTTGCGCGTCGGCTACATCGAGGGGATTGATTCGTGGCTGCGGTTTGCGCTCAACGAGCTTGGGGTCAAGAGCGCAGAGATAAAGGCTGATGAGATAAAACGAATCGAGCACGGCAATGCCGTCGAGCCGTCAGCTCGCGACTGCCTCGACCTTGCGCGATTCGATACCGTAATCGTTGACGAGCGCGCTTACTTTTTTCATTCAGAATTAATTGCAGCAAACAGTTGTTTGTTGAAATACATTCAGCAGGGCGGCAATCTCGTTGTGCTTTCTCAGGAGCCGGACGATTTGAATCTGATTACGTCGCGCGCGCCGCTTGCGCCTTACGCTGTGAAGCTGTCGAAAGATCGGATAACTCAGGAAGCTGCGCAGGTCAAAATCCTGGACGAGAATCATCTGTTGATGTCAAAGCCCAACCGTGTGACGGCGAAAGATTTTGAGTCGTGGGCGACAGAGCGGGCATTCAACGTGCCGCGCGAGTGGGCGAGCGACTACACCGCACTGCTTGAAACAAACGATGCGGGCGAAGAACCAACGCGCGGCACATTGCTTCTGGCGCGCTACGGCGAAGGCTCATTCATCCTGACAACTCTTTCGCTGCGTCGGCAGTTGCTCGAACTGAACGCGGGAGCTTATCGCCTGTTTGCCAATCTCATCAGCTTTCCGAAAGTGGTCAAAGCGCAGGCAAGCCCGCAATAGGGCGTGATGCTCTCGCGCGCTAACTCTCAATCTATTACGAATCTGTTGCGAAAAAACAAAAGGCTTGAGGCGCTATCTTGCTGCTGATAGTATCAAAACAATAGGACTAAACAAGCGGGGGATTACAGTGCATAGAGTAGTACTTTGTCTTTTGATCGTTCTCGCGACGACAAGCTTCAAGCCTGCCCACATACAGTTTCAACAAAGCGCCGAACCTGACACGCTGCTTGCGAAGATAGAATCTGCGCGAGAGTTGTTAGGAAAAGAATCTGTCCGGCTGATCGAAGGTGTCATCGGGACGCGAAGAGTGAAAGTTGGCCGAAAGAAATTCAAAGAAGTTCCCGTCACGGGCATAACAGGGCGCGAGATAGCTCTGGCCGTTATGGACGGCGAAGGCGCGATCAACACCGTGCGCGCCATCAAGCGCGATTCCGGCCTTGAGGTTCTTACGCCGGGCTACGTCATCTCGATGCGTAAGGAGAACGGCATCAACTCGGATTTCGCTTGCATCACGCCTGCCGGCGGGAAGGTGCTCGCAATCAAGTATCCCGTTTCAAATGAAGGGAACCGCTTCGGCAATGTAGGCGACGTGATAGAAGCAGTCTATACGCCTTACTCCGCTGAAATAAAGACTGATGTGGTAATCAAGCGCGGGCTTGAGATTCAGGAAGAGATCATCGAAAAGGCTTACGCGCGGCTCAGGGAGAAGCGGGTTTTTTCGCGCGCTTTTCCCGGCAAGATGGTCGTTGAGGCGATCCCGCGAGAAGTCCTGCGAGTGTTGCTGATGAATGAGCACATTGATCCTGGCGAGTTCAAGACCGAAGGCTTGACCCGCCCGCTCGTCGAAAAAGTCCTGACCATCATTGCGACGAACAAAGAGAAGGCTTACGTCTATTCAATAAGCAGGGCGGGCGCTCGCGGGCTTGTGCAGATGATACCCTCGACCTATTCGCTGTTGCTTGGTCGCTACCCTGCCGCCGGGTTGAATCCGAGCTTTGTTGCGGGGATGAGCGACCCTGTGAACGCAGTGATGGCGCAGGTGCTGTTGTGCGATTCCGACTGGCAGACTATCAAGACGCGCGCCGATATTCCTGCGGACCGCATCGGGCCGTACCTGGCCGCAGCTTACAACGGCGGCGTGGGGCGCGTGCTTTCGATACTCGCAGATGATGAGACCGATTGGATGGAAGCTCCTGATATGTCGGACCGGCCAACGAAGACAGTCAGCCAGAAGGTTCGCGTGAAGGTAAGGACGCGGCGCGGGCGCACACAGACCAGATACATCCTGAAGAGTTACACCGTGCCCATCTTTAAGAGCGAAACATCCAAATACGTCAGCCAGTATCACTGGATAAACGATTTCCTCGCAGGGCTTAAAGAAGAAAATCAGAAAAACGACAAGTGAAGCAGAGTGAGTCGCGCTTATGTCGTGGCCGTTTTTGATCGCTTAACCCAATGCTGATTTATGGCTAAAATTAATCAGGGGGCGAGGCTATGAAAGAACAGCTCAAAGACGCGGCGTTTGTGCTCGTTGATATTCAAAACGATTTCTGTCCCGGCGGCGCGCTGGCCGTGAATGAGGGCGATCAGATTGTTGATGTAGTCAACAGCCTTATGCCAGAATTTCCGCTCGTCATCTCGACTCAGGACTGGCACCCCGCCAATCACATTTCGTTCAAGGAGCGCGGCGGACCATGGCCACCGCACTGCGTTCAGGGCACGCGCGGCGCGGAGCTACATCCCGCGCTCGACCAAAGTCCAATCGCCTATTATTTCCGCAAAGCCTACACGCCCGACCGCGACGCTTATTCCGAATTTGAAGGCCGAGACGATCAGGGCCGCACGCTCGACGAAGTTCTAAAGAGCCACAAGGTGAAAAAAGTTTTTGTCGCAGGACTCGCAACAGATTACTGCGTGAAGGCGACCGTGCTCGACGCGCTCAAATTGGGCTACGACACTTACGCAATCACCGACGCAATGCGCGCGGTAAACGTCGAGCCGGGCGACGATCAAAAGGCGCTCGAAGAAATGAAGCGAAACGGCGCGCATCTCATCACAAGCGGCGAGATACTCAGCAGCGACGAGCACTCAAGCGCCACCGTTCGTTGATTCTGTTGTGGTGAATTAGCAGAGCAAGCGGCCTGCTTGCTCTGCTGTTATTGAACAGATCAAACCTGACGTATTACGCCGCTGTCGACCGTGTCGCCTTTTTCGCTGATTGCTTTGAACGCGATCTCTTTTTCGTCAACCTCGATCAGCATGAAGTGATTGTCCTCGTCGTAGCTGACTTCGCGGAACGGGCTGCTCATATCAACCCCGCCGCGGCGAGTCTTGCCGCCCGCGCCCGTGACGAAATACTGAACGCCCTGCTGCGGCTTAGTGCGCTCGTAGAAATGATCGTGGCCCGAAAAAGCCGCCTGCACTTTGTACCGTGTAAAGAGCGGCTCGAGCTGTTTGCGCAGCTTCGTGTTCGACCCGTGCTTCTTGCCCGACGAGTAAATCGGATGATGAAAGACGGCGATCTTCCAAAGCGCGTTCGATGTGCGCAGCGCGTTTTCTAACCACGTCGTCTGCGTGGCGTCGAAATCGTTCGAGTCGAGCATGAAGAAATCAACCAACCCGTTGCCTTTGCGAATCGTGTAATAACTCGCCCCGCCCATGTTGAACAGCGGGTACTGGCACTGGTCCTGGCGGCCTTCGTCAATGTCGTGATTTCCGAGCACCGCGTAGAAGTTGATGCGGTCTTTGATTAGACCTGCGAATGGCTCCTCGAAGTGCTTCGTGAAATATCGGCCCGCTCCGTTCGGGTAGATGTTGTCGCCTGCTGCGATGACGAAATCCAGCGGCGCGCGGCGGTGGTTTTCAATCATCTGGGCGGCAAGTCCGAACTCGTCGTGGTCGCCCGTGCCCCAGTCGCCTACGATTGCGAATCGCGTCTTGCTCGACGCAACTTCGGAGGCGAAAGCGAAGCGTGGCTTGACGATGCTTGCCGCGGCGATTGCTCCAAGCGATGCTATAGCCTGTCGTCTGGTTATGAGATTGCTCTTTTTATTCTCCATAAAATCTCTACCGTTGTCGCGAATTTGAAAGGGTGCAGCCCACATTGCGCTGAACGAAAGATAGAGTTGCTCTACCTCTCAGGGCACCAGCCGATTTTGTGGGTTCATCAATAAGGTTACTCCGCATCTTGTCAGGCAGGCAAGCGCGCAAAGACAATTGCAACACAAATGCTAGATGTTTGCAGTTGCGCTTGCTTGACATGCCGTCGCGCGGCCTTTACCATCTTGAGTTAATTTGCGAGCGCAAAAGCGCGCCTTGTAATACTGAATCACGGAGGACTAATTTGCAAACTATAGTGAAGCGCCCTCAGCCTGACATTCGCGCAATAGCGCGGCTAATCCCCCCAAGCGGCAACCTCGTGCAGGGTCAGAATGAAGTGAGGCTTCATCCTGAGCTTGTGAGGGCTGCGAGCGAGACAATCGCAGCGGGGCTTAATCATTACAGCTTCTTTGAAGGGGTTGACGAATTCCGGCGCGCGGTCGCCGAAAAGCTGAAACTGCATCACGGCATCACAATAGACCCGGAGCGCAGACCGCTCGAATTAATCGTCACGCCGGGCGCGACGGGCGGGCTTATAACCTTCGCTCATACATACCTGCGCCAGTCTGCGGCTGTCGTCTTCGAGCCTTACTACCCCTATCACAAGAAAACAATTGAGACCGCCGACGGGCGCGTTGACGTGGTGAAGCTGCGCGGCCCGAATCTCGAACTCGACCTTGATGAATTGCGCAAAGTCTGCCGCGAAGGCACAACGCGCGCCTCTTATCCGCTCAAAGCAATAATCGTCTGCTCGCCTGCAAATCCGACGGGCCGAGTCTTTACGCGCGAGGAGCTTCAATCAATTCTCGACGTGGCCGATGAGTTCGACTTGATGATTGTGTCGGATGAAGTCTATGAGCATTTCACAATCGAGGCCGCAGACCACGTCCCAATGTCAACGCTCGACGGCGCGATGGAGCGAACCATTACGGTAAGCTCGTTCTCAAAATCGTGGGCCGTTTCGGGCTGGCGGCTTGGCTATCTGTATGGGCCGGGCGAGATAGCCGGGAAGCTCGCGACGCTCGGAAATATTTATTATGTCTGCACGCCTACGCCGCTTCAGCACGCCCTTGCTCGCGTGCTGCTGGCCGATACGGGTTATTACGACCGTCTGCGCGTGGACTTTGCCCGCAAGCGTAAGATACTCAACGATGCGCTCGAAACGACAGGCTTTGAGGTCTATCCATCGCGCTCTTCGTTTTACACGTGGGCGCGCATACCTGAGAGATTCGAGGACGCGGCTGAGCTAAACGAGTTTTTGATTCGAGAAGCCGGAGTTGCGGGCGTGCCCGGCAGCGCGTTCATGGACGAGCCTGAGCGCGACGTTTATATGCGGCTGTGCTTCGCGCGCGAAGACGATATGCTCCAATCGGCAGCCGAGCGAATCGTCCGCGCTCTATCGTAGTTTCCAGTTGCCAGTTTTCAGTTGAAAGAAAAGTCATATCTCTTGAAAAAGGCTTCTGGAGCCAGTTTCAAGGCTATTATCGTTCTGACAACTGGCGGCTGGCAACTGTTCACTGTCCCGTGACCAACTGAGCGAGCACCCAGACAGTTCGGCCCTCGTACTCGCCTTCAAGGATTCTCACCTGAACCAGTGTAGAGGCGCTTTGCACTTTTCTGACTCTAGTATTGTTTGGGACCATTATCGCTTTGCCGGACGCCATCAACGCCTGAACGTTTGCATCATTGCGCGACGAGAGCGCGTTTATCAATTCTTCAAATGCTTTTTCATCAACTGCTGCCGGGACTGTATCGCGGCCTCTGATGAATAATCTTGAGTCTGCGCCTCCGGCAACAGCGCCGGTTGCGCCGCCGGATTGTTTTTCAGAAGCTGGTGGGCCGCTCAGGAGCTTGATAACCATGATGGCTATAACTGCGACGACTGCCACAACTGCGATTTTTCTCCAGTGCTCGGTTAGAAAATTGGTCACGCCTCGCGATTGCGCTTCAACATCCCCTTGTTGAGGATGGTCGCTTTCATCGAGCAGGACAAGTTCGCCCGTCGCGGCTTCTGCCAGCTCGCTCTTCTTTCCGATTGCTGTGATCGCTTTCTTCTTTCTCCAGTCGGTTAAATAATCCGCGCCCGCCAGCCCTAAAACCATGAAGAACCCGATTGCGGTGAATATCGTCCCAAAAGTGCGGGGCGGGGTCGTGCCGAAATATGCTTCGAGCGTGTGCAGGCCCGCAGGCAGAGCTATTTGAATCGCGCCGTCTTTGTCCTTAGACATCTGCGCGTCTCGCCCATCAATGCGAGCGCGCCAGCCGGGGAAATAATAAGTCCTGAGCCGCACCGCTCCGGGCTGATCGAGCACGAGGCGAATTCTTCGGTACTGCGGGTCCCATTTTTCTATCTGCAAGACCTCCCCTTTCGGCTCTATCACGACGCGCGGCGTGTCGGGCATTTCGGCCAGCGGGGTCGCGTCCTTCGGATTCAAGCTGAGGCTTGTAAAGTCCTTCTCGACCCATTGGGGACCGTGATCGAACGTCTGCACGATGACCGCTCCCGCCGTGAATAAGATATTGCCGACCGTCAGAGCTATAATCGTCGCGCGCCACGACCACAATTTTCTTTGAGTCATCCTTAGTTGCTCGGTCATTCGCTCAAGCGCGAGACCGACCAGCAGGCTCGTGAATGGCGAAGACACAGTCAGCCATCTCCACGCGGGCGTCGCTATTTCTATTCTCGGAATCAAATTCGAGATTGGCGTCGAAAACGACGTGCTCATAAAAGCCGCGCCCGCGCCGATCATCATCCACAGCTTCATCTGAGTCGCAAGCGAGCCTTTCGCGCGCCGCTCGTTTGATTCCGCGCCCTCGCCGTTTGTGTTTGTCTGCCGACTGACTTTATTCAAAAAGACAATGACCAGAATTAGCGTCAGCGCAAGCAGAACAAATAGCGCGTTGATCGTTCTATCGAACTGGTCGCTCGATTCAATCAGCGTAAGATAGCTCGTTCTGTAAGGCGCGATTGAAGATACAACCTCCTGCGCATACTTCGATTCGAGCACGGCGGGCAGCCAGTAGATTGCGCTCACCATCAGCCCCAGCGCCATACCCATCCCTATGCGAATTGCGATTCTTATATCGCGACTCATTATCGCCCACGCGACCGCGTAGAAAACCAGCGCATAGCTGTAGAGATAAGACGTCGGTATGTGCGATATCATGTACAGCCCATAGCACAGGCCGAGTCCTGCGTAGTGGCGCGCGCGCGACTCGGTCACTATCTTGTAGGCGAAATAGATGGTGAGCGGGATGAAGACAAACGCCATAAGCTCGCCCATAGCGCCGCGCCAGTAGAGGTTGAGCATGTGGTACGGAAACAGCAAGTAGAGCAGGGAAGCCGCCGCGCTTGCGAGTCTGCCTGTGAAAAGCCGCGCAAGCGCGTAAAACGCGATGCCCGATGCGATGAAGAGCAGAAACGATACCGCCATCATCGCGTTCGCCCAATCGCCTATGAATTCATAAAAGGCTGACAGCAGGAAGTAGAATCCCGGCGGATAGAAATTTGTGAACGGGATGCCGTAGCCGTAGTTCGCTTCGCCGAACCATCGCGGATAGGCGACGCCCGATTTAAGCGTCTTGTGAAAAAGCTCGGCCTGAGCGAAGTGTCTCGCCATATCGTGCGACACAATCATCCCTGTCCGGTTGTCGAAACCCGGCTCGCTCGTCCGGTAGCGGAAAAAAAACGGCGTTATTGCGATGACAGCCGCAAGTGTGAGCGCGGCGAAAACCATTGCCGGGAAGTAGCCTCGCGCGGCCACTGCCTGAATTGAATTAATGAATCGCGCGGTCCCTGTACCTTCCCGCATCGTTCGTTCTCCTGTTCGATAAATATTTATTTCGGCGTCTCCTGAATGTCGAGCACGATTGCTTGCAGTATCAGTTGAAAGCCAAGTATCAATGGCAGAAGCGAGAGCATTATTGTGCCGGTCGGCGTTGGGACGGCAGCGTGGAGCGTATGGAAGAACAGGTAGATGCCGAAGAAAAAGCCCCATCCGAAAAGTATCAGTCCTGAGAACAGAAATAGTGCGATGGGGGAAAAATCTCTCAGGACGTATTTCTGAATCACGCGATGAAAGAATCGCTTGAGCAGCAGAAGCGGGAACGTGAAGCCTATTTTTACTATGTTTATGTCTGAGACTTCTTCGCCGTAGCGTGCCGGTATTGCAACGTCTTTCACCCGAAACCTGTGGAAGTTCAACTGAATCAAGATGTCGTTCTCGAAAAAGAATCTATTATGCACGCGGTTGAGGTTGATTGATTTTAATGGCGCAGCTTTGATTGCCGTGTAGCCGTTCTGGGGGTCGAAGATTTGCCAGTAGCCCGATGCCAGCTTCGTCATAAACGTCAGCACGATGTTGCCGAAAAGCCTGTGCTTCGGCATTGCGGCGAGCGATTCGCCCGAAAGAAAACGATTGCCTTTCGTGTAGTCGTAGCCCTCTTCGACCAGCGGGTCGAGCAGCGCCGACAGGTAGGCAGGGTCCATCTGCCCGTCGCCGTCCATCTTGACGAGTATGTCGCTGCCTATTTCCAAGCCTCTGCGGTATCCCATAATGGTAGCTCCGCCAACGCCGCTGTTCTCTTCGGTCCTGAGCGCAATCACTCTGTGGTCTGTCGAGGCGGAAGCGATTTCAAAAGTTTCATCACTGCTGCAATCATCAACGACGACGATGTGATCAACGAAGCCGGGCATGGTGCGTATCACATCGCCTATGTGTCGAGCCTCGTTGTGCGCTGGCACGACGACTGTGATGCGGTGGCCTTTGTACATGAACGCTGTACCTTAAATGGCTGAACGCTGCTTGTCAACCGACGCGCGTCTGAGTTAAAAAGAGCCTTTTTGCAATCAGGCTTGCTCTGTTGCCCGTAGCGTGCGCGAGTGTATAATCAAATCAGGCGAGTGAGCTTCAGGTTCAACTAATGGTCGGTAAAACCATACTGCACTATCGCATCCTGAAAGAAATAGGCAAAGGCGGGATGGGTGTCGTCTATAAGGCCGAAGATACGAAGCTGCACCGCACGGTCGCCATCAAAGCTCTCAACGCAGACCTAATCGGAGACGACAAGGCCCGCACCCGATTTATGCGCGAAGCCCGCGCGGCTTCGGCCATTGACCATCCGAACATCTGCACCGTCTATGAAGTCAACGAAGCAGACGGCGTTCTGTTTTTCGTGATGCAGTTCGTTGACGGAAAGACTTTGAAAAAGATCGTCAGCGGGCGCCCGCTGCCTTTGGATCAGGCGCTTGAGTTCTCGCTTGAGCTTGCCGACGCGCTCGCCGAAGCCCATCGCCGCAACGTCATACACCGCGACATCAAATCTTCAAACATCATGCTCAACGAGCGGAATCAGGTGAAGATTCTGGACTTTGGACTGGCGAAGGTCATCAAGCGCGAAGAGTCTGACGCTATCTTAGGCTCAGTTGAACTCACGCAGATGGGCACGCCTTTCGGCACGGCGAGTTATATGTCGCCCGAACAGGCGCGCGGCGAGCGCGCCGACACGCGCTCGGATATTTTTTCGCTCGGCGTCGTGATGTACGAGATGTTCACCGGAAGATTGCCATTCAAAGGCAAGACTTCAGTCGACGTGATGCACTCGGTCATTCACGACGACCCGCCGCCGATGGGCGATGCGGTCCCGCAACGGATTCAGCAGATTATATTCAAATCGCTGGCTAAAAACCCGGCAGACCGTTATCAATCAGCCGAGCGATTGCTCGAAGACCTGCGCGTGTGCGTGCGCGAGCATTACGCGGAGCAGGGAATCATCCCGACCGCCAAGACCGCGTCGCTTCGCGCATCGAAGCAGGCGCCGAAACAGGGCGGCCTGTTTGGCCGCGTCGCCCAGTGGATGCAGCGCACGTTCACAGGCGTGCCGCCTCCGAAAGAAGAATCGAGCGGCAGCGCGTCTGCGACTCCCGACGTTACGCCTTCGATGTGGCAGTCGCGCGATAAGAAAGCCATTGCGATATTGCCATTCAAGAATTTGTCGGGCAGCGCGGAAAACGATTTCTACGGATTCAGCCTCGCCGACAGCGTCATCACCGAGCTTGCGCAGCTTCAACACCTGATAGTTCGCCCCTCGTCTTACGTCGCTCAGTATCAGAATAAAGACGTTGACCCTCGCGCAGTCGGGCAGCAGCTCGCAGTTGATGCAGTGCTCATCGGCGGCTACCTCAAAGCGGGAGATCGCTTTCGGCTCACGCCGCAGCTAGTTGACACGAACACGGGCGAGATTGTCTGGAGCGAAAAGATTGACGTTGAATCGAAAGACATAATCACGGTCCAAGACACAATCTCGCGCCAGATAGTCGAGGGCTTGCGCGTTCGCACGAGCACGACCGAGCAGGAGCGACTGGTCAAAACTCCGACCGATAACGCCGAAGCTTACGAGTCTTATCTGAAAGGCCGCACGCTGCTCTATAAGTTCATCACGCAGACCCTCGACATCGCAGACATTCAGGCGGCGGTTGAGTTGTTCCAACAAGCCGTCGAGCTTGACGAGGATTTCGCGCTGGCGCACAGCGGGCTTGGCGTGTGCTATTTGAACTTCGTGCTAAAGGGCATGGGCGGCGCGGATTATTACGCGCACGCGAAAGAGTCGTTTGAGCGCGCGCTTGAAATTGATCCGAAGCTTGTAGAGCCGCGCGTGAGGATGGTCTATATTGATTTGATCGAAGGGCGCACGGACGATGCGCGGCAGCGGGTCCGGCGGCTGCTGCGCCGCGCGCCCAATGAGCCGTCGGTTCATTCGACTGCTGCTTACGTTTATCGCTTGAGCGGACAATACGATAAGGCGCTCGCCGAATGGGACAGCCTGTTGAAGATAAGCCCAACCGATGTTGTCTTTGCCAGCTACAACCGCGCGCGCATCTTCATTTATCAACACGATTACGACAAAGCACGGGCTGAGATTGCCAAAGGGCTGGCGTTCGAGCCAAACCACCCGATGCTGCGCGAGTATAACGCCGTGATAGATTATTATCTCGGCGAGGTAGAAAAAGCGAAGATTGTCTTTGAAGACATCCTGTCGAAGAATCCAGACCTTCATTCGCTGAAGATATTTTTGGCCTACTGTTATCTCGCACGCGGCGAGCGCGAGCGCGCATTTGAACTCATAAATGATCGCGTGAAAGAGATCGCGGGCGTTGATCAGGATGTTGCTTATCGTTTGGCCACAGTCTATGCGCTCGACAACCGTGCGGACGAAGCTATCGAATGGCTTGAACGTTCAATTGCGATGGGCAACGAGAATTATCCGTGGATCGCGGGAAGCCCGAACTGGGACGCGCTGCGCGAGGACGCCCGCTTCAAGGCGATAATCGCCGACCTGAAAGAGAAGTGGGAGCGGCTCAACGAACCGGAGCCTTAATCCAACATTGCATTGGATTGCATCCCGAAAACTATTTGCTCGGCTGCCGCTTCGCTTCCGTTTCTTTCGCCATCACGTAGCTGCGGCGAGCAAGCAGCGCGACCTTACCTTCACGCTTTTCGACTTCCGGCGAAAGTTCCAATCGAATGCGGCGGCGTTTGCCGTCGCGCGCGGTGTTCGTAGGCAAATAGGCAATCGTATAACTCGCCGAGATATTATCAACAAGACGGGTGAGCGCCGGTTGAATCTCGTCCGGTGATGCGCCGATAATTTCGCCGCCCGTCTCTTCAACGAACATCTTCAAGCTGCCTGCGCGCAATCCCAAATGACGGAGCAAACTCGTAGGCTTTCCGCGAACCGCCTGCTCTATGCGCCCGCCAAGCGTCTTGACGAGAAGGCCCGAAACAACAGCGCCCGATTCCAGCACCGCATTGAGAGCTTCTTTTTCTGACACCTTTGAAAAATCAATTGACGCTTCGAGGCTCGTGAGCGCGATGATTGCGCGGCGGCCCGCCGGGTTTGCCGCGCGCTTCATATACTCCGACGCTTCATAGATCGCCGCGTTGAAATAATGCTGCTCGCTCTGATGCTGCCGCTCGACGGCCATGATCTTATCGGCGATCAATCTTCTGTCGCGCGTGAATGGTTGAAACAGCGCGACCTTGTTCGAAAAAGTCATTATCGCCACTTCATCTTCAGGCTTGAGCTTGTTGATAGCCGCGATGGTTGCCGCGCGAATCTCTTCGTTGAACGGATTGACGCAGCCTGCGCGGTCAACGAGCAGTATGACAGACACGGGCAGCTTGTCGCGGCTGAAGTGCGCGATCTGCTGCTTCACGCCGTCTTCGTAAACGGTGAAATCGTCCTTGCTGAGTCCACCAACAACGCGCGCGGTCTTCTTCTGCACGGGCAAAACGTCAACGACCACGAGGTCCGTGCGCAGCTTGAGCGTTTGCTCGTCTGCGGGCGATTGACTGGATTGAGAAGAGAGAGCAGGACCCGACTGCGCGAGCGCGAGAAGGATTAAAAGGCTGATTGCTTGAAACACAACCGGAACCTTGAAGAGGGATTGCCGCTGGCTCGTCCGGCACAGATAATAGCATGAAAGCCCGGCTCGCGCCGCCTCGACAAACAGCGCGAGCCGATCTCCGTTTTCATACTGGAACCGATTATGACGATTGCATCGAGTCGAGGAAGTCCGCATTCGACTTCGTCTTGCTCAGTTTTTCCAGCAGCAATTCCATCGCTTCCGTTGGCGATAGCTGCGAAAGCACCCGACGAAGCACGATGATGCGGTTGAAGTCCGCAGGCGCAAGCAGAAGTTCTTCCTTGCGCGTGCCCGACTTGTTGATGTCAATTGACGGGAAGATGCGCTTTTCGGTGAGCTTGCGATCAAGGTTGATTTCGAGGTTGCCCGTGCCTTTGAACTCTTCAAAGATTACATCATCCATTCGCGAGCCGGTATCAATCAACGCCGTTGCGATGATTGTAAGTGACCCGCCTTCCTCGATATTGCGCGCCGAGCCGAAAAATCTTTTAGGCTTTTGAAGCGCGTTCGAGTCAATACCGCCCGAAAGAATCTTGCCCGACGGCGGAACGACCGCATTGTGCGCCCGCGCGAGTCGCGTGATTGAATCGAGCAGAATCACAACGTCGCGCTTGTACTCTACAAGGCGCTTTGCTTTCTCAATCACCATGTCAGCGACCTGGACGTGGCGCGTCGGCGGCTCGTCGAACGTCGAGCTGATGACTTCGCCGTGAACACTGCGCTGCATATCGGTGACCTCTTCGGGTCGCTCGTCAATCAGCAGAACGATCAGCGTCACCTCGGGGTGGTTGCGCGTGATCGAGTTTGCGATTGACTGAAGCAGCATGGTCTTTCCGGTGCGCGGCGGGGCTACGATCAATGCGCGCTGGCCTTTACCGATGGGCGTCATCAGATCGAGCACGCGGCCCGAAAGGTGTTCGGGATCGGTCTCCATGCGCAGCTTTTCTTCCGGGTAGAGCGGCGTAAGGTTGTCGAAAAAGACGCGGTCGCGCGCCATCTCAGGCGGCTCGAAGTTGATGGCTTCGACCTTGATGAGCGCGAAGTACCGCTCGCCTTCTTTCGGCGGGCGAATCTGCCCTGAGATGGTGTCGCCCGTGCGCAGATCGAATTTGCGAATCTGCGACGGGCTGACGTATATGTCGTCAGGGCCAGGGAGGTAGTTGTAGTCCGGCGCGCGAAGGAAGCCAAACCCGTCAGGGAGTGTTTCGAGCACGCCTTCGGAAAATATCAGGCCGCTCTTTTCGGTCTGCGCCTGCAGGATTTTGAAGATCAACTCCTGCTTGCGCATGCCGGTAGCGCCCGCTATATCGAGGTCCTTCGCTATGTGCGTGAGCTTAGAGATGGACATATCTTTAAGCTCACTGATGTCCATTAATTCATTTACTTCTTCTGCCATGATTATTCTGTCGTCCTCATTAGGTTAGCGCCGCGCGCAAGCAATGTTCTTGCGCGTTCAGCGAATTGTTTTTTTTCCTTGGGGATTTTGCCAATAGCGGAATTCAGGTTGCGGATTGTGGAGTGGAGATTGTGGATTTCATACTTGCGATTTCAGGATTGAAAAACTGTGTAGAACTTGCTTGCTTCAATCCGCAATCCGCAATCAGAACTCCGCAATCCGGCTGTGGATTTCTTTCCAGATGCGGTCTGCGCCAAGTCGCGTGACCGCCGAATACGCGATAATCTCTCTGGTTTCCAACACCGCTGACGCGCGGCTCAGGTTCGCCCTCAACTGATTACTGCTGAGCTTGTCGGCCTTCGTTGCAACGATGATGAATGGCCTTCCCCTCCCGCTTAACCATTCTTTCATCAGCAGGTCTAACTTGGTAGGCTCGTGCCGCGAATCAGTGATGAGAATAGATAACACAAGGTTAGGCCGAGTTGCAAGGTATTTCTCTATCATCGGCCCCCACTCGCGCTTCACATCCGTGGGCACGCGCGCGTAGCCGTAGCCGGGCAGGTCCACGAAGTAGAACGCATCGTTTATCAAAAAGAAATTGATAAGCTGTGTGCGTCCCGGCGTCGAGCTTGTGCGCGCAAGTCCCTTCACGCCAAGCAGACTATTTATCAAAGATGACTTGCCGACGTTTGACCTTCCCATGAAAGCAATTTCCGGTCTCGCGTCGCGCGGGTAATGCTCTGGACTGGTCGCGCTCTTTACGAAGCGTGCACTCTTTACTTTCATAGGGGTCGGGAATCAGGGGTCAGGGAAGAAACCTCAGTATTTGGTTCCCTTACTGGCTCCTGACCCCCCGATCCCTGCTATTCAATCGCTTGATTCGAGGTCGGCGCGTCGGCAGCCGGAGGCTGGCTCCAGATGGGAACGCCTTCGGTCGGGACTTCCGGCTTCGGCAAGTGCTCTTCGAGCGCGACCTGCCACACCTCGTCAACGTTATCAACCAACTGCACGGTCAGCGCCGAGCGAACGTCTTCGGGCAGTTCGACTAAATCTTTCTGGTTCTCTTTCGGCAGCACGACCGTCGTTATGCCTGCGCGATGCGCGGCGAGCAATTTCTCTTTTACGCCGCCTATGGGCAGCACCTTGCCGCGAAGTGTTATTTCGCCCGTCATCGCAACGTCTCGCCGCACAGCAACGTTCGTCAATACAGAAACGAGCGCGGTTGAAATCGCGATACCTGCCGACGGGCCGTCTTTCGGTATCGCCCCTTCGGGCACGTGCAGGTGCAGGTCGTACTTCTTATAAAAATCGAGCGCGATGCCTAGCCGCTTCGAGCGAGAGCGCACGCACGAGAGCGCGGCGCGGGCCGATTCCTGCATCACCTCGCCCAGCTTGCCCGTCAGCGTGATGTTGCCGCGTCCCTGCATCAACGTCGCTTCTATGTGCAGGACTTCGCCTCCGACCTCAGTCCACGCAAGACCGGTGGCAAGCCCCACTTCGTTCTGCTCGACGGCAGACTGCGGGCGGAAGCGCGTCGGGCCGAGCAACTCTTTCACAAGCTCTTCGGTGACTACTTCGTGATAGCCTTCGGGGTTGTTGCTTGTCAGCATCCGCCGCGCGAGTTTGCGAAGGACGGATGCAATCTCTCGTTCGAGATTTCTGACGCCTGCTTCGCGCGTGTAGTACTGGATGATCGTTCTGAAACCGTCGTCTGTGAAATCAACCTGCTCAGCTTTCACGCCATTCGCTTCGAGCTGTTTCGGCAGCAGGTGACGCTTGGCGATTTCCAGCTTCTCGCGCTCGGTGTAGCCTGCGAGCCGGATGATCTCCAAACGGTCCTGGAGCGCGGGCGGTATCGTGTGCAAAACGTTCGCCGTCGCTATGAACATCACGTTCGATAGATCATATTCAACGTCGAGATAATGATCGTGGAACGCGAAGTTCTGCTCAGGGTCAAGCACTTCAAGCAGCGCAGCTGACGGGTCGCCGCGAAAATCCATTCCGAGCTTGTCGACTTCATCGAGCATGATGAGCGGGTTGACGGTCCCCGCTTTCTTCATCATCTGAATTATCTGGCCCGGCAGCGCGCCGATGTACGTGCGACGATGGCCGCGAATCTCAGCTTCGTCGCGCACGCCACCAAGTGAGAGGCGCACGAACTTGCGTCCCGTAGCTTTTGCAATCGAGCGACCGAGACTAGTCTTTCCGACGCCGGGCGGGCCAACGAAGCAAAGTATTGAACCTTTCGGTTTTTCTACGAGTTGGCGAACGGCCAGGTATTCAAGTATTCGCTCCTTGACGCGCTCAAGCCCGTAGTGGTCCGCGTCGAGCACTTCCTGCGCGGCGCGAATGTCGCGCACCTCTTCCGATTTTTCTTTCCAGGGAACGGCAAGCAGCCAGTCGAGATAATTGCGCGATACCGTGCTTTCAGCAGACATCGGCGGCATCTGTTCGAGCCGCTTTAGCTCCGTCATCGCTTTCTCGTAGGCGTCTTTCGACATGCCAGCGGCTTCGATCTTCTGCTTCAACTCTTCAAGCTCGGCTTTTTCGTCTTTGCGGCCAAGCTCTTTGTGAATCGCCTTGATCTTCTCATTGAGGTAATACTCTTTTTGCGCGCGCTCCATCTGCCGCTTGACGCGCCCGTGAATCGCGCGATCAACCTGAATCTTTTCAAGTTCAATCTCAAGCACTTCGACAAGACGATTGAGCCGCTCCTGAAGCGAGAAGATTTCGAGCAGCCCCTGTTTGTCTTCGACTGAAATTTTCAGGTTCGACGCAATCGTATCGCACAGCCTCGCCGGGTCATCAATGCGCAGCGCAGCCGTGAGCGTTTCAGGATTTGAGAGTTCCGTAGACTGGCGCACGTACTGGTCGACGAGCGAGCCGATGCGCCCGATGAGCGAATTCAATCGAGAGCGCGGCTCCGAAATCTCTTGCGCCTTGCGCAGAGTCGCAAGCCAGTAATCACCCGTGTCTTCGACTCTGACAGTGCGAGCGCGGTAGATGCCCTCGACCATGACTTTGATATTGCCATCGGGCAGGCGCAGGTTGTGCGTTATGCGCGCGATTGTGCCGATTGAATAGACCTCTTCAACCTTCGGCTCATCAATTGTTGCGTCGTGTTGCGTGGCCAGGAAAATAGTCTTGTCGCCGCGAAGCGCCTCTTCGAGCGCGCGAACTGAGGCGGGCCTGCCTATGACAAAGGCAACCATTGTATATGGAAAGACGACCACGTCCCTTATGGGGACCATCGGGCATCTCACTACGTCGCTTGGTGTGCTATCGCTGAATTCGTTCATGGGGTAGTCCGAAGTTTGATGTCCGAAGTCCGATGTCCCTGAATTCGACTTTGGACATCGGGCTTCGGACTTTAGACTCTTAACCTGCTTTCTCAAGGACAGGGAACGTAGCGCGGCGGTTCTCGACCATCTCGCGCGTTAAAACAAACTCTTTGACCTTCTTGTACGAAGGCAGCATGTACATCACGTCGAGCATAAGCTCTTCGAGTATCATCCGCAGGCCGCGCGCTCCGACTTTGCGCTCGCACGCCATGTGAGCGACCGCCGCAAGCGCGTCATCCGTAAATCTCAGCTTCACGCCCTCGTACTCGAACAGTTTCTGATACTGCTTGACGAGCGAATTCTTTGGCTCCGTCAGTATCTGCACCATCGCGGCTTCGTCTAATTCGTGAAGAGTTCCGACAACGGGAAGGCGACCGACAAATTCAGGTATGAGACCGTACTTGATTAAATCTTCAGGCTCGACCTGCGCGAGCGTTTCGCTCAATCGCTGCTTGCGCGCGCTCTTGACGTTGGCGTTGAAGCCGAGCGCTTTCTTCCCTATGCGCTTCTCGATGACCTTCTCAAGGCCGACGAATGCGCCGCCGCAGATGAACAGAATGTTCGTCGTGTCGACGGGGAAGAATTCCTGATGCGGGTGCTTGCGCCCGCCCTGCGGCGGAACATTTGCGACTGTGCCTTCGAGGATTTTCAAGAGCGCCTGCTGAACGCCTTCGCCCGAAACGTCTCTTGTGATTGAAGGGTTCTCGTCCTTGCGGCAAATCTTATCAATCTCGTCTATATAAATGATTCCGGTCTGCGCCCGCTCGATATCACCGTTTGCGGCCTGGAGCAGCTTCAATATTATATTCTCGACGTCTTCGCCGACATAGCCAGCTTCGGTGAGCGTCGTCGCGTCAACGATGGTGAACGGCACGTTGAGCATGCGCGCGAGCGTCTGCGCGAGCAGGGTCTTGCCCGTGCCTGTCGGGCCGATGAGAAGTATATTCGATTTTTGAATTTCAACGTCGGACGCGCGCCGCTTGATCATGTCGACGCGCTTGTAGTGCTGATAGACCGCAACCGCTAATTTCTTTTTGGTGTCGTCCTGCCCGATGACGTAATCGTCGAGGAATTCTTTGATCTCCATGGGCTTGGGCAGGGGCGGGCGACGGGCGGCAGTCTCCTGTTGCTGATCGTCCGTGATTATTTCATTGCATATATCAATGCATTCGTTGCAGATATAAACCGTCGGGCCGGCAATGAGCTTCTTAACCTCGTTTTGTGACTTGCCGCAAAACGAGCAGCGCAGTGTGTCGTCGCCTCGTCTCATTCAGTCTCCAATCGTCCAAAAAATCTAAAATCTACTCTGGAGGCACTTATGAATCCGAAGTCTAGAGTCCGGAGTCCGAAGCCTTGCACTTTGACTACGGACACCGGACTACGGACTTCGGACTTATTCGCGGTGAGTTATCACCTGATCAATGAGTCCGTACTCTTTAGCCTGCTGCGCGCTCATAATGCGGTCGCGCTCAACGTCTCGCTCGATTACTTCTATGGGCTGTCCGCTGTGCTTGGCTAATATCTGACTGGTCAACTGGCGCATCCTCATTATCTCTTCCGCGTGTATTCTTATATCAGTTGCCTGTCCGGATATTCCGCCAATCGAAGGTTGATGAATCAGTATTCGTGAGTTCGGCAGAGCGAATCGCTTGCCCGGCGCTCCGGCCGTCAACAGCAACGCCCCCATCGAAGCGCACTGCCCGACGCAGATGGTCGTCACGTCGGGCCGAATGAACTGCATCGTGTCGTATATCGCCATGCCTGCGGTGATCGAACCGCCAGGGCTGTTGATGTAAAGCGATATGTCGCGATCAGGGTCTTCGGCTTCGAGGAAAAGCAACTGCGCGACGACTAGGTTTGCAATCGTGTCGTCAATGGGAGTGCCTATGAAGATGATATTGTCTTTGAGCAGCCGCGAATAGATATCAAAGGCGCGCTCGCCTCGCGCGGTTTGCTCAACGACCATTGGAACAAGTGCCATGCCTGCTTAACTCCTTATGAATCTCGACTCGTTACGAAAATATTATACGGCGTTCTCCCCATTGCGGGAAGTTACTTTTTTATTGTGGCAATTAGGGAGCCTTACTTCAAAACCGAAACCAGACAATCGCGCCTCGCAACTGTGAGCGGCGAACGGTTGAGCGAGCCTTGCATCTCGCGTCATTCTACGACCTGTTCATCTTCGCCGCTATCTTCTTCGTCATTTTCGTCACCCAGACCCTGCACTTCTTCAATTTTAATATCGGCGGAAGCTATTACAAGATCAATAGTTTTGCGGTGTTTGATCTGCTCTTTGATACTATCGAGGCCCCCCTCCTTTGTCAAGCGCGCCCTCAGTGCAGCAACATCCTCGCCGCTGTGTTCGGCGAAGTGCTCAAGCTCTTTGTTTACATCCTCTTCGGTGACCTCGATGTTTTCGACTTCGGCAATGCGCTCAGTGATGAACGAAGCGCGCACGTCGCGCTCGGCCCGCTCGCGCTGCGACTCGCGCAAGCCCTCCCAATCAAGCTTCAACTGGCGCGGGTCAATGCCCTGATTGAACAGGCCCCGAACAAACGTGTTGAAGCGAGAATCCATCTGCTTTTCGACTATGGATTCGGGAAGCTCGAAGCGATTACGTTCGACGAGTTGCTCGATTACGGCGCTGCGCAATTCGTTTTCGGTCCGGTGCTCGGCTTCGTGCTCGAGGTTAGAGCGAACGCGCGCGCGAAGCTCGTCCATCGTTTTGGTCTCTTCTTCGAGGCCCTGAGCGAATTCGTCATCGGGTTCCGGCAATTCTTTCACGCGAATGGCGGTAACTTCAGCGGTGTAGTGAACCGTTCGGCCCGCGAACCGCTCCGGCTTGTAATCGTCGGCGTACCTGACGGCGAACTCGCGCGAGTCGCCGACTCGTGCGCCCGTGAGCGCCTCAGTGAACTCTTTGAGCATGCCCGCAGCGCCCAACTGAATCTCAACGTCCTGCTGATTGATCTCTTCGGGCTGAGGCGCTTCTTCTGATTTTGCCTCTTCGACTTGTTCAGACTGTTCGGCGTCGCTACTCTGCGCGGCTTCGGCTTCGGCTGCTTGCTCAGTTGACTCATCGGCTTTGGCTTTCGGCTCGAACTTGCCTGTGAGATTTGCCGTAACGATGTCGCCCGCTTGCGCGCCGCGATCTTCGACGGGCACAAGCTCGGCCCGGCTTTCGCGCAATCTGTTGATGACCTTGTCAACGTCTTCGTCCGTGACTTTATAGACGCGCTTTGTTATCGGAAGACCCTTGTAATTCGCAAGCTCGAACTCAGGCGCGACATCGAGCGAAAACGTCACGTCAATTGATTCGTCTTCGCCGAATTGGAGGTTGTCAATCGAAGGCTCACCTATGACTTTAAGATTCTTCTCCTCGATTGCGTCGCTGAGCGAGTGAGGCAAAAGATGCGACAGCACTTCGTCGCGCAGCTCTTTGCGAAAGCGCGTCTTTACGACAGACTTCGGAACGTGGCCGCGACGAAAGCCGGGCACGCTGATCTGACGTGCTAGATTGGTCGCTATCTTGTCGGTCTCTTCGCGGACTTTGTCGCCGGGTATCTCGATTCTGATTCGCTTTTTGCATTGCGGTTGGTCTGTGACGGTTATGTTCATACGCTAATCGGTATCATTGCTGTCAGTCGCCGGAAATTAGTAGTCGGTTGCCGGAAATTGTTCTATCATCCACCGACAACCGACCACTGACAACTGAGTTGATGCGAAAGGGGGGACTCGAACCCCCACACCTTTCGGTACCAGATCCTAAGTCTGGCGCGTCTGCCAGTTCCGCCACTTTCGCGTTGTCTTCAAGCGCAACTATCTATTTTGATTCGCGTGCGCTGTCGAGACAAGTAACATAATGGAAAATCAAGGTTGTTTGCAACTCAATCAGCTGCCTAGCTTGACAACGCGCATGGCCAAAAACTAAGATGAGGTTGCTGGCCGGAAGTTAAATCCCAAACGTGCAGGTGAGGCGATGATAAGTGGACTGGCAATCTTGCTTCAGACTCAAAGCAGCGCTCCTCAGACTTCGACAGCGCCCGTTTACGGCTACATTCCAATCATCATATTTTTTCTGATAGCTGTGCTCGTGCCGGTCGCACTGCTGGGCGTGTCGCGCCTGCTTCAGCGCAGGGTCTTCGAGCGCAATAAGCTGCTCCCTTACGAATGCGGCGTTGACCCGATTGGCGATGCGCGCGAGAGATTCTCGGTGCGCTTCTACATCGTGGCGATGCTGTTTCTAATCTTCGACGTTGAGACGATATTTCTTTTCCCATGGGCGATAATCTACGACAAACTCGCGCTGTTCGGGCTTGTCGAGATGATTATCTTCATCGGCATACTCGTAGTCGGTTATTACTACGCCTGGCGCAAGGGCGCGCTGGAATGGACATAGCAATTTCGGAGATTCTATGGCAAAAGAGAGACAAGAGACGGTCGAATCTTCAAGCGGGGTCATAACCACGACGGTTGATTTCGTTTTCAACTGGGCGCGAAAGTCAGCACTGTGGCCCATGACGTTCGGGCTTGCCTGCTGCGCGATAGAGATGATGGCTACGGGCGCGTCGCGCTTCGACATGGACCGCTTCGGCGCAGGGGTGTTTCGCCCAAGCCCTCGCCAGTCGGATTTGATGATAGTGGCGGGCACGCCGACTTTGAAGATGGCTCCGGTCATCAAGCGCGTGTGGGATCAGATGCCTGAGCCGAAGTGGTGCATAGCGATGGGCGCGTGCGCCTCGACGGGCGGCCCCTTCCCGACCTACTCGACGCTGCAAGGCGTGGATCGAATCGTGCCTGTTGACGTTTACATTCCGGGCTGCCCTCCGCGCCCCGAAGCATTGCTCTATGGATTGATGCGGCTTCAGGACAAGATAATGCAAGAGCATCCGACTCGATTTCTTTTCGGGCGCGGCAGCGTCAGCCGGGAAGAGGTTGAAGCCGTCACTGCGTAGCTTGATTATCAATGCAGCACCGAGAGGCGCAGCGGAGTTTTCCCTGCGCCTTTTGTTTTGGCAGATCAATGCAGTCAATCACCACCGAGCTTGAGCGAAAACTTATCGCGCGAATCGAGCGCGAAGGGCCGATAACGTTTCGTGACTTCATGCAGTCGGCGCTTTATGACGAGCGGCTCGGCTACTATAACACCGAGCGGTTGAAGATCGGCCCGGCGGGCGATTACTACACTTCGAGCAACGTTCATCCGGCGTTCGGCGCGGTGCTGGCAAAAGTCTTCGTTCAGTTACGGCAAGAGATGCTTGATGAATCATTGCGCGAGGTGTTCGCGATAATCGAAGTCGGCGCGGGCACGGGGCAGCTTGCGTCAGATGTTTTAACTTCAATGCGTGACGAGCATCCGACAGCTTTTGAAAAGTTGAGATACATCATCATCGAAGCAAGCCCGGCGATGCGCGCGCAGCAGCGTGAGAAACTCGCGGCTTTCAGCGAGCGCGTCGAGTGGCGCGAGCTTTCCGAGCTTGGGCGCGAGCCGATCCAGGCCATAGCTTTCTCGAACGAGCTTGTTGATGCAATGCCTGTGCATCGAGTTCGTTTCGCGCGCGGCCAGATCGAAGAACAATTCATAAAGGCAGAGCCGGGAAGCGAAACGAGCGAGGGAAAACATCTCGCACTCGTCTGGGGCAAGCCTTCGTCGCCAATGCTGATTGAATACGTCGAGCGAATGAATGTGAATCTGGTCGAAGGTCAGATTATTGAGATCAACCTTGACGCAATCGAGTGGCTTGCGCGAATGAGCCGCGCAATCAAGAGCGGCTTTCTCGTGACGATTGATTATGGTGACGCGGCAGCGCACCTCTACGGGCCTGATCGGGTGCAGGGGACGCTCAGATCGTTTCATCGTCACCGATTGATTGGCTCATTGCTTGAGCGAGTGGGCGAGCAGGACATCACGGCGAGCGTCAACTTCACAGCATTAATGGAGTATGGCCGCGACTTTGGACTTGAGACAGTAAGCTACGAGCGGCAGACTGCTTTTTTGATTCGCAACGGATTGATTGAGCGCATAGCAAGGATGCACGCGGCGAGCGATACAGTTGATGACTTGAAGGAGCGGCTCGCGGTCAAGAACCTGTTTGCGCCCGGCGGGGCGAGCGACAACTTCCGCGTGTTAGTTCAACGCAAGGCGTGTTCATGAACCCGATTGATTCTCGGCGCTTGTCCATTCCACTTTGTTATCATTCATTTCTCACTCGCCTTTTTAAGCGTTAGCCGCTACCTTCTATTCTCAATGACGCTTTCGGTGAAAATAAGAAAGAAGATGGGCGGCTTGCAATCAAACATTGAACGCAGCGTTGCGGCTGATGCTTTCACGCTCGACGTTGAGTTCGACGCGCCGCCGGGCGTGACGATTCTCTTTGGCGCTTCTGGCTCAGGAAAGACGACGACTCTAAAATCAATCGCCGGAATAGTTCGACCCGACTTCGGCAGGATCAGCGTTGACGACGAGCCGCTTTTTGATTCCGAACGGGCGATTGACCTCCCAATCAGAAAGCGCAGGGTCGGTTACGTCTTTCAAACCCTCGCGCTGTTCCCGCATCTCACGGCGCGCGAAAACATCGAATTCGCCATGCCTAACACGAGCCGCAACGAAAAGCGCAAGCGCGCTGCGACGATGATGGAAGCTCTTCACATCCGTCACACGGCGGAGCGCAAGCCGCGCGACATTTCCGGCGGCGAGGCCCAGCGCGTCGCGCTCGCCCGCGCGCTTGCAAGCAACCCTCGAATACTTTTGCTCGACGAGCCGCTTTCGGCAATTGACGAAGCCACGAAGCTCGGCATCATCTCCGACCTTAAAGCTATCAACCGCCAGCTGCAATTGCCTATCATCTACGTCACGCACAGCCGCGAAGAAGCCGTCACACTCGGCGAGCGGATCATCGTTTATGAGCGTGGCCGCATAGTGGCTCGCGGCGAGCCGCTCGAAGTTTTCGGCGCGCCCGTCACCGCGAGCATCGCCCGGCTCACCGGAGTCGAGAACATTTTCGATGGCCGCGTCATCGCCAAAAGCGAAACAGGCGGCACGATGACCGTTGAGATAACAGACGCGCGCGGCTCGTGTCGCGTTGAGGTTCCTTATGGGTTGAAGGCCGCAGGCGAGCGCGTCAAAGTAGCTGTGCCTTCGGGCGACATACTGATTGCGAGCGGGGAGCCGCGCGCGACTTCCGCGCGAAATATTCTGCGCGGGCGCATCTCGTCCATCGAAGACAAAAGCAATCGCACGCTCGTCAGAGTCGAAAGCGGCGTGATGTGGAGCGCGAGCCTTACGCGACAGGCAGTCGAAGAATTACAACTTGCGGCAGGCAAGCAGGTGTGGCTCGCCTTCAAGACGCATTCGTGCTACCTGCTTGATGAATAATTTGAAGTCCGTGGTCCGCTGCCTTTGTGTCTTGCGCTGAATGAACAATTGACTACGGACATCGGACTACGGACTTGAACGAAGTGTCGCGATGTAGGGGAGGTTGCGATATCGCTGCTGGTAATCCATTCCATAGCCGACGACGAAGACGTCCGGTATATCGAAGCCGCGATAGGCAATCGGCAGATCAATTATTCGCCGCGCGGATTTATCTAAGAGCGCGCATATCTCGACGCTGGCTGGACTGCGCTGGCGTAGCGCGCGCAGCAGATAGCTTGCCGTCAGTCCCGTGTCAATGATGTCCTCGACTAGAAGCACGTTGCGGCCTGTTACGGAGTCGTCAAGGTCTTTCGTTATCCGCACGACGCCTGAGCCGGTCTGGCCGGCGTAAGTCGAGATTGCCATGAAGTCTATCGAGGCGGGAATCTTGATGGCTCGGAGCAGGTCTGCGGCGAAGATGAATGAGCCGCGAAGCATAGCGATAATAGCGAGGTCTTTATCTGCATACGCCTCGGAAATTTCGCGGCCAAGCTCTGAAACCCGCTCCTGGAGCCGATTCTGAGGTATCAGCACTTTTGAAATCTCGTTTTCAGCGGTAATAGAATCTTTCATGAGAACCCCTTATGAGCGCGCTCTCAGCGGACATCAGAGCATACTTTGCCCGCGTCCCATTTTCAATATACCAGCTCGAAGATATCGCAGAGGTTTATCAATCATGAGGCGAATCGGTTGATTGCTTGATGTGGCCTGGCCAGTAGTAAGCTAAAGAGGTTGTCATCCCAAACGTGAGCAATGTTCGATGTGCGCTGCTTATGAATGTGTTGCTGTATATACAGCATAAATTCAATACAGGCTGAATCCGGCTCGTACATGAACGAAACGAAAAACTGTTGCCGGTGCGTGATGCTTTCTCTTCTGTTATGCCTGTAGCCACAGACGTTTGCAGTCGGGTTAATCTCAGAGCGCGGCGGCGGCAAGCTCCCATCTGCAGAGTTAAGGCTGGCGTGGCCGTTGCATTGCAATGCTCGTGGACTGCGAATCGAGTTATGGAGGAAGTACGGGATGGACACAACAGTAGTCATCATTGTTATCGCCGTGATTGTAGCACTGGCCATAGCTGCTGCGGCGTGGATCTATCTACGAAAGCGGCGCTCAGAAGCATTGCGTTCGCGGTTCGGGCCTGAATACGACAGGCTCGTCGAGCAGGAAAACGACCGCCGTCGCGCTGAAGCAATACTGGAGCAGCGCGAGAAGCGAATTGAGCGGCTGAATATCAGGCCGTTAACAGCCGAGGAACGTGAGCAGTATGCTCAGGCCTGGCTTCAAGAGCAGGCGTTGTTTGTTGATCATCCGCAAGAGGCAGTGGCAAACGCCGACCGCCTCGTCACGGAAGTGATGAAAGTTCGCGGCTATCCGATGGGCGATTTCGAGCAGCGCGCCGAGGATATTTCTGTGAATTACCCCGCAGTAGTCGAGCACTATCGAATCGCTCACGCAATCGCGCTCAGGGACATGCGCGGCGAGGCAAACACGGAGGACCTCAGAAAAGCGATGCTTCATTACCGCATGCTATTTGAAGAGTTGCTCGAACACTATTACATTGCTGAACCACAGGAGGTGCGAAGATGAACGAAAGAGATTTTGAAGATCGCAACACGCAGGGCGTTAACAGAGATCAGGATACAGGAGAGAGGCTCACGACGGCAGAGCTTGCCGCCGCAACAGAGCCTGCAAGTAGGACATCGGAAATGAATACTGCGGCACAAGGCCGTCCGTCTGCGGCTCAAGCTGTTACGGCGCGCTCGGCAGAAGAGACCAACGAGCCGCTCTTTGATGAAGGCGAATCGCAGGAGTTCCGCTCTCGGTGGGAGAGGATTCAGGCCGGTTTCGTAGACGAGCCTCATAGCGCCGTCGAGCAGGCAGACGAGCTTGTCGCAACGGTGATAAAGCGGCTGGCCGATATTTTCGCCAAAGAGCGGGCCGGTCTGGAACAGGAGTGGGCTAAAGGGGATAACGTCTCAACCGAAGACCTCCGCATAGCGCTGCGGCGTTATCGCTCATTCTTTGACCGTCTGCTTTCGGTTTAGCGGCAACTCGGGAACAGAATCATTACCGTCCTCACCCTCGCCGACAGCGAAGGCAGCCTTCGCTCAGGCCCGCATAGGCGCGGCTTCTCAGGCAACGTATCTTATTTCATTAAGAGCATTATTGCGCTATGTCGGTGCAGGACAGGCAGAGCGCGCTTATTCGTATTACCATCGAGATGATTTTGCTCTGTGCGAGTCCTGTTCAAGGTTCTGTCAAGTTATAGTCAACCGCCACGGTTTGAAATTGCGTAAGCTCAGAAAACTCTTTGGAGCAGCGAACAAAGGGAGAAAGGGAGAATCCTTATGACAAGGCAGAGAGGCACAAGAACTACCGAAGCTCAATCAAGTGTCGGCAGTTTTTCTGATAATGGAAAGAAAGTGAACCGCTTTATGAACGCCGAAACAGCTAAGGTGACTCTGTACGTCAGGCCAGATCAGGTCGTCGCCATTGAAGAAATACAGCTAGAGCAGCGGCGGCGCACTGGGCGGCGTCCCGATAAGTCGGCACTCGTGCAAGAGGCTCTCGATCTTTTGATTCAAAAATACTCAGAGCAAGGATAGCGTTACGGGTTATGCCGCAGATGGCCATTCTCTTTACAGGCAGATTAGCGACGAGCGAGCACTGATGCTTACGGAGCGAGATTGTATGAAATTACGGTGGTTAAATAGCGACATGAACAAGCGCAATGCCGACCCGAATAGACTCGGAAAAATTTTTCTCTCATGAATGCATTTTTTAGTTGACAAGAATTTTTTCTGTGTTAATATGCTGCCCGCTCGGTTGGCAACAACCGGGTCCGGTCCCGAGAGGTTTTAGTTGAAATCTTCAGGTTCATATAGAAGTCGGCGCTTCGCAAGGGGTGTTGACGGAAGTATGAAACTTCAGTGTGGTGGCTGGGGCTCGCAAGAGTTCCAAACGCCGAGGTTCTCACGGACTTCGGCGGTGAGGGTTCGCAAGAATTCTCAACATTGACTCTGAGGGCTTGAAGATGGAGATTAGGATCACTCGGGACCGATACTTTTTGCGCAAAACTTTTTCTCGCGCCTTTCTCCATCTTGCAATAATTCCGTGATCTGATTTCAATTTCCTCACAGGCTCATTCTTCGTCCTCGCGCTCGTTTTCCTGTTCCTGCCAGCTTCCGCTCGCGGCAAACTTCTCGATGAGCTTCCGAAAATCCGAAGCGTAGAGCACTTTGATATTCACTTCCGGGTAAAGCTCGCGCAGGCGGCGCACCTTGCGATTTTTCTTCGTCACGAGCGATTGTTTGAGCGTCGTGATCTCTATGTACTGGTCGTGCTCAGGCAAGTAGAAGTCGGGCGTGAAGCTGCTTGTCGGGTTGCCTTCCTCATCCCATTCGATCTCGAAGGCCCGCGGCTCATACTGCCACGCTATGTGATAGAAGTCGAGTATGCGCGCAAACTCTTCTTCCGACTTATGAGCGAAGTTGACGGCCTGACCAGCAGACGGCTCGGCGTCAGCTTCATCGCTATCTTCGATAGCAGCCACAACGCGCTTTAGCTCAGGCAACAGCGCAGCGGGTATCTCTATAGCCTGTTCTGCGGTCGAAGCGGTTTCTGCTTCCGTGTGTTCTTTCACAACTATAAATTGATTTCCGTCGCGCTCGGTGATTTCGATTGAGACTTTCGCTTTCTGGTCGAAGCGAGCCTTTTGAGGCTCCTTCTCGGAGTACTTCACACTCATAAAAACCCTCTGGCTCGAACCGACCCCAAGTCCTGCTCGCTTGCAGCGCAAATGCTATACGGGAGCTTTCAGGCGCTGCGATTCAGTGAGACTCGGCTGAGTAGCTATCGGTCAAGCGTGTCACGTCGCCGCAAAAAAGCGTGTGGGAGCCGAATTCAAACCGCAGCATCGCTTCGACCTTGCTTAAATGAGAAACCCCTGCATTGCGTCATAAAGGCGCGCAAAACAGGGGTCATTCAAAACTCAGTCTAACTCAACATCTTTTTCATTACAACAAAATCTGTGCGCTCAATCGCTTCGCGCTCTACGGAAGCGGCTCGATGCTTCCTTGTGAAATGTCTTATCTCAAGTTGACTGCAAACGAGACGCAGCCTGCACTGTCTCAATACTGATGCGAGAGAGAATCTGCTCCGTCCGGAGCTTTAATTATTGACACTCTCGGGCGAGTGGCTTAACATAAAACTGTCAGTGCGACCGCAAAGCCCCGGCGGCTGATGGCGGTCGTCAGCTTTTTTTAGCTGTCCTCACAGTTTGACCCTCTCCAATTCCCCCCTTCGGACGCTGGAACTCAGATTGCTTCTGTTTCGTGTGCAATTACTGCCACCACCTTGAAATGGACGCTTGCCACCACTCGAAAGCGAGGAGGCAATGCACTCAAAGCTGGTTTCAATTTCCGCACTCTTAATCCTGTCACTGGTTTCACAGGCAGTGCCTCAATCAGACGAGGCGGGCGCGAGCTTCACTTTGCAGGTAGCGTCATTCCCCGACTCAGCTTCTGCCGAAGGATTCATCACAAAATTGAAGTGCGACGGAGAGAACCCAATCTGGGGCACAATCGAATTGCCCGGACGCGGCAATTGGACTCGCGTCTTCATCGGCTCGTTTCAAAGCGCGGAGTCGGCTCGTCGCTACGGCGAGAGACTTGTGAAGCGCGGCATCATCAGCGAGTTTCTCGTCAGAACTTCGCGCGAGACGCAATCGCTCAGCCGACCGAGAGTAATTGACGGCAACAAACAGCGAGCGATGCGTTACAGCACCCGCCCTATCATTTCATCTACTTTATTAAGCATTGCAGGTCGCACTACGTTTGAGCGAAAAGATGCTCCAATCGCTCCGTCGAGTTCTCAGTCACTAAGACACCCTCTTGTTCCTGGTCGGAGTGCGAGGAGCGCGCCGCTCAAATGTGATCTTATGATGAATGGATTCATCTCGACAGATGTGCGGCTTTTGCCCGAAGCGAAAAAGATGACGCTCAACCTTCTGCCGCCGCTCGATGCGACGTTGATTCCGCGCCCAGACCCGGTTCAACTCGCTTTCAGACTCATCGTCGGCGAGACGCGAACCGATCAATCATCGCGCAGGCAGGCGGGGGGGTTATGGCTATCGGGCGATGTGGCGGAAGCGATGGCGCGGCTGCGGTGGATTCTTGGGCAAGAGGGTGCGTCGCTACTCAGCGTTGATGCAAAAGGACGAGTGCTGTTGGACAGGCAATCGCTGGCCAGACTCGCGGGCGTTAGCGAAACTGGCTCGCCCGAAGCCCCGCTGATGGTAATAAACTATATCTATTCAAACGAAGGGCTGCTGCTGCTTGTGCAACTGACTCAGGGCGTGCACCGCTATTGCCTGCACATCGGACGGCAAGCCCCGACGCTTGGCCGTGCAGTCGAAGTTAATGGAAGCATGAATCTCGATAATAATTACGACAGCCGCATTAATCCTTATCGTCGCTTCAACAAGAAGCTGGACATCGAGCGCCCGCCAGCCGGGTTCGATGCGATGGTTGCGATTAATCCTATCGCGCAATGGTTCAACCTGCGCGAGCACGCTTTAGTGCCGGTCGGCAACATAACTTTTCATGAGCTTGCGGAAGCGCACGCGAAGCTCGATCTTGAGCTTGATTATCTGGGGCAGGGAACGCGACCGGGCGCGCACAACGTTGCATTGGATCGCGAGCGCCGCCTGAAATCGCAGCGCCCGCTTTCCAACATAATCATCACCGCAGGCTCGAATCGCGTGCTGAGGTCCGAAGAAGAGATTCGCCAGTTCTATTCGCAGGCGGGCATCAGCATCAGCAGTCAGCGATAGCAGTTGCCAGCGGTCTGTGGTCGGCGGCTGGTTATCGTTAATGCGTACGCTTTGTTTGAAACGGATTCATTTGAGCAGCTATCGGCCACTGACCACTGTCTATCGGCCTTTACAGTCCGACTGCGCGTGTGGTAAGTTTTTTGGGTTCAATAGGAACGAAGATTCATATTTGTGTAGAGGAGAACAGACGCAGTGGCTTTGGCTAAGGAAGCAAAGGCCGAGATAATCGGTACGCACAAGACGCACGAGACCGACACCGGGTCGCCTGAAGTTCAGGTTGCATTGCTCACGCAGCGCATCAACGATCTAACAGAGCACTTCAAGACGCACGTCAAAGATAATCACTCGCGGCGAGGGCTGTTGAGACTTGTCAGCCAGCGCCGTCGCTTGCTCGATTATTTGAGGCGCAAAGACGCGAACCGCTACCGAGAACTCATCAACCGTTTGGGAATAAGAAAATAGAGATTGTGTCAGCACCAGGCCGGTTCTACCTTATGCCGCAGCGAGCGGCCCGGCCAGTTGTCGGGTATCTGGCGCGCGGCCAGTCCGCATTTCGTAAGCACCTAGCCAGCAGACATCGCCGCCCAGTCGCGATTGCTTCTGGCTCGGCGCGCCACCTTACAGTTAATCTAAGACTAGACTGTGGCCACGAGAGCGCGCCGCCGCGAGCCGCTCAATCGTGGCTTTGCTTTTTTATCCCACGAGCCATAGCACTCATTTGAGGCAGAAGGAAGTTAATCACTAATTGGCGCGCATCTGTAAATTGCTTGCTCTCGATGAGCACACGAAGCGCGCAGCGGAAAGAAGGAGATATTTATGGAGTTGAAGGATTCAGTTCAATTAGGCGGCGTAGAGTTTTCGATAGAGACGGGCCGCGTCGCCAAGCAGGCAGACGGCGCAGTGATAGTGCGCTACGGAGACACGATGGTTCTGGTTGCGGCTGTAGGCTCGGAGCCGCGCGAAGGAATAGATTTTTTCCCGCTCACGGTCGAATACCGTGAATACGGTTACGCAGCAGGGCGAATACCGGGCAATTACTTTCGCCGCGAAGGTCGTCCCTCGGAGAAAGAGACGCTCACGTCGAGATTGATTGACCGCCCAATTCGCCCGATGTTTACGGAAGGCTATAACAGCGATACGCAAGTCATCGCGTTGGTTCTTTCAGCAGATGAAAATTATGATTCCGACGTGCTTTCGATAACAGGCGCGTCGGCCGCTTTGTACCTCTCAGACATTCCATTCGAAACGCCAATCGCAGGCGTTCGCGTGGGACTCATCGAAGACCGCTTCATCGTCAACCCGACTTACGATCAAACGCGGGCGTCGAAGATGAACCTCGTCGTCGCGGGTTCTGAAGAAGCAATCGTTATGGTCGAAGCGGGCGCGCAGGAAGTTTCAGAAGAGGTGATGGTCGAGGCGTTGATGTTTGGCCACAACGAAATCAAGAAACTATGCCGGCTTCAAAAAGAGATGTACCAGAAGCTCGGCATCACCAAGCGCGAAGTCGTAAAGCCTCAGCTTGATCAGGAGATGCTCACGGAAATCGAATCGCGCATCACGGATGATTTGCGAGACGCGCTCGACACGGGCAAGCACGGCAAGCTCGAAAGCTATGCGAAGGTTGACCAACTGAAAGAGCAGACCGTTTCCGCGTATCCCGAAGAAGATGCCGAAAAACGCAAGATGGCCGGAGCGATCTTCGATCACCTGAAAGAGAAAATCTTTCGCGAAGACATTCTCAATCGTCGTCACCGGCCCGATGGCCGCCGCTTCAGCGAGATTCGACCAATCTCAATCGAAGTCGGATGGCTGCCGCGCACTCACGGATCAGCATTATTCACGCGCGGCGAAACTCAGGCGATAGTGACCGCGACGCTCGGCACGAGCGAAGACATTCAATTCATAGATGACTTGGAAAAAGGCGAAGTGAAGCGGCGCTTCATGTTGGCTTACAACTTCCCGCCGTTTTCTGTCGGCGAGACTGGCCGCATAGGCTCGCCGGGCCGGCGCGAAATCGGGCACGGCGCTTTGGCCCGCCGCGCGCTTGAGCCGATGCTTCCTTCCGAGACGGAATTCCCATACACTCTGCGCGTGGTTTCAGACATAACGGAATCGAACGGCTCAAGCTCGATGGCGTCGGTCTGCGGCGGAACGCTCGCGCTGATGGATGCGGGCGTGCCCCTGAAGGCTCCTGTCGCGGGCGTTGCGATGGGGCTTGTGATGGAAGGCAACAAGTACGCGATACTGACGGACATCGCCGGAGCCGAAGACCATTATGGAGACATGGATTTCAAGGTCGCTGGCACGCGCAACGGAATCACAGCGCTTCAGATGGACATCAAAGTCACAGGCATCAACGCGCGCATACTTGCCGACGCGTTGCAGCAGGCGCGCGACGGGCGCTTGTTCATCCTCGATAAGATGGAGCAGGCAATCGCCGCTCCGCGCCCGGAGATAAGCCCGTATGCGCCGCGCATTCTCACGATTCAGATACCCGTCGACAAGATACGCGATGTCATCGGGCCGGGCGGCAAGGTGATTCGTGGGCTTGTCGAAAAGACCGGCGCGAAGATTGATGTCGAAGACACGGGCCGCATTAACATCGCTTCGGCTAACCTCGCGGCAGCCGAAGAGGCGAAGCGGCTGATTGAAGAGATAGCGGCTGTGCCGGAAGTCGGAAAGACCTATCTGGGCACGGTGCAGCGCATCGCGGACTTCGGAGCGTTCGTCGAGATACTGCCGGGCACGGACGGACTCTTACACGTTTCGGAAATTGCCGATTATCGAGTGCGCGACGTGCGCGACGAATTGCACGAAGGTCAGCAATTGCTTGTGAAAGTGATTAACATTGACACGTCGGGCAAGATCCGCCTTTCGCGCAAAGCGGTGCTTAGGGACGAGCGCGGTGAGACAGGCGAAGAGGAAGAAGACCGTCAGCCCGATTTTGATCGGGATGATCGCGGCAACCGCGAAGAGCGCGGCTATCGTGAAGAGCGCGGCCAGCGAGGCCAGCACCGAGGCCCGCGCGACCGTCGCCCCGCTCGCGGCGGAAGAAGATAGAAGATTGCGTTAGCACAATCTGAAGCTTTGCGCTCAGTCATTCCTGTAAAGGGCTATGGGCAAGCAAGAAACTAATACTTGCTTGCCCATTCATCATTTTCCTAACCCGGTCGCAGTTCTTATTCCCATCGCAACGACAAACCCGATTGCGAATTAAAATGACCTTCGCCGTCAGCGCCTTCGGTCATTTAGATAATGGCCGGATGGCGCACGTGCCCGATGCAGGTAGGATCATCCTTCGTTTTTCTTTAATCAGTATCCCTTACATACTGGCACCGGCCTTGCACTGATTCAATGCGCCGCCACCCCCGGCAAAGCGATGCTCGTTTACGATATGGCCGCAGGAACAGTCCCTGCCGCGCATCGCTGTAAGTTGACAAGAGTGCTTGCTTGATGGCGACTAATCAGAATTCAAAATACCCAGACGAACTGATCATGAGCGCGCCGCTGCCGGAAAACGAAAAAGCAAGACTAGAAACGCTCAATCGCTATCATCTGATTGATTCTGCCCCCGAACAATTATTCGATGAATTCACCCACCTTGCGGCAGAAATCTGCTCAACGCCCGTTGCCTTCCTAAGCATCGTCGAAGCAAATCGCGTCAGCTATAAATCAAGAGTCGGCATCCGCTCGATTCAGACCTCGCGCAAGAATGCTTTCTGCTCGTGGGCGATTCTCGGATCGGAGATGTTCATCGTCCCTGACGCTTCAAAAGACGCGCGCTTCAAAGATAATCCGCTCGTCACGGCTCGCCCCGGAGTTCGCTTTTACGCCGCCGCGCCGCTCATCACATCAGACGGTTTCGCGCTCGGCGCGCTTGCCGTCATTGATCGAAGGCCGCGACATCTTACCGCCGCGCAAAAGAAGGCCCTGCGCACGCTTGCAAGCGGGCTTGTCTCTCAGCTTGAGCTTCATCGCAAAAGTCTTGAGCTTGAGCGTGCCGTTGCCGAACGGCAAGAAGCAATCAAATCGCTTGCCGCAAGCGAGCAGCGTTACGCGCTCGTCGCAAAGAGCGGCAGCGACGGCCTGTGGGACTGGAACCTCGAAACCAACGAGATGCATTTCTGCCCGCGATGGAAAGCGATGCTCGGATACGAGGAAAGCGAAATCGGCGCGCGGCCCGATGAATGGTTCAGCCGCATTCACCCTGAAGACATCGAGCAGGTCCACGAGACGATAACATCGCACCTGCTAGGCTCGTCGCCTCAATTCTTCAGCGAGCATCGCATTCGCCGCAGAGATGGAAGCTATAGCTGGATGCTCAGCCGAGGATTGGCCGTGTGGGATGCAGATAAGCATATCTATCGAATGGCAGGTTCGATGACCGACATCACAGAGCAGAAGCAGTCCGAGCAGCAGCTTCTTCATAACGCAAATCACGATGTGCTCACAGGACTGCCGAACCGTGCGCTGTTTATGGACAGGCTCAAGCGGTCGCTCGCTCGCGCTCGTCACAGCGACAATTATTTATTCGCAGTCCTGTTCCTCGATCTCGACCGCTTCAAAGTCGTCAACGACAGTCTTGGTCATCAAATTGGAGATCAATTGCTTATGGGCGTTGCGCGACGGCTCCACACGTCGCTTCGACCCGGCGATATGGTCGCGCGATTGGGCGGCGACGAGTTTGCCATCGTGCTCGATCACCTTTCGCACGTCACAGATGCGACGCATGCAGCCGAGCGGATTCAAAGAGACCTGGCTGCGCCGTTCAACTTAAGCGGACACGAAGTATTTATCTCTGCCAGCATAGGCATTGCGCTCAACCTCACCTCCTGCGAAGAGCCTGACGACGTGCTTCGGAACGCAGACACGGCGATGTATCGCGCGAAAGATGGCGGGCGAGGCCGCTTTGAATTATTTGACAAAGGCATGCATGAAAACGCGGTCGCTCGGCTGCAACTTGAGACAGACCTGCGGCGCGCAATCAATCGAAACGAGTTGCGCATTTATTACCAGCCAATCGTATCGCTTGAGGATTGGCGCATTGCCGGATTTGAAGCGCTGGTCAGATGGCAGCATCCGCAGCACGGCCCTGTTTCGCCCACACAATTCATTCCGCTCGCGGAAGAGACCGGATTGATAATTCCCATCGGCCAGTGGGTTCTAACAGAATCGTTGCGTCAGTTGCGCGTGTGGCAGCAGATGTTTCCCTCAGAACCTCCGCTCACGATGAGCGTCAATCTTTCGGCGAGGCAACTGTCACAGTCTGACCTCATTGAGCGCATCAGCAAGACGCTCGAAGAGACGGGCGTTGAAGCGCACAGCCTCAAGATTGAAATAACCGAAAGCGCCATCATTGAAAACATCGAAACATCTGCGATGATTCTGAAAGAGCTGAAGGCGCTGGGAATCAAGCTGTCGCTAGACGATTTCGGCACGGGCTATTCATCGCTCAGCTACCTGCACCGCTTCCCCATTGACACTTTGAAGATTGACCGCTCATTCGTGACGCGAATGAGCATGCCGAAGAATTCCGAAATCATTCGCACGATAATCTCGCTCGCCGTGAATTTAGGAATGGATGTGATAGCAGAAGGCGTCGAGACGCGCGAGCAGGTGATTCAACTGACCGGACTCAATTGCGAATACGTGCAGGGCTACCTGCTGTCAAAGCCCGTTGATGGCGAAACGATGCGAGCCTTGATTCAGGAGACTTACCACAGAGGACTCAGTCAGGGCGCGCCCGCTCCGATAGCGGATTTAGATGCGACATCGGGCTATGAGACGCGCAGGCTTCGACCAGTGACGGCTGCGCTCGACATCACAGCAATTGCATCATCGGGCACTCGCCAGCAGAGCGTGAAAGAAGACGAGCCGTCGTTGAGCATAAGTTCATCTCAGGCTCAGGAAAAGATATACTCGGAGAATATTCGAGAAGTGAGCGGCGATAATCGCCGTCGCTGCGCGCGATTCAATCTTATGATTCCGACGCGTGTGACCGGCTACGACCGCAACCGCGCGAAGTGGGAAGAGATGACCGAAACACTGGACGTGAGCCGAACGGGCGTCACGCTCACTCTGAAGAAGCGCGTGCGGCATGGAGCGGTGCTGCAAATCATGCTGCCGCTACCGTCGAAGCTCAGAAGTTATGCCTATTCCGATCCGAGCTATAAGGTTTACGGGCTTGTGCGCAGGGTCGAGCCGCCGAAGAATGGCCGCAGAATAGTTGCCCTAGAATTCATAGGGCGAAATCCGCCGCCGGGTTATCTCGATAAGCCCTGGGCGAGGTTCCAGCCGAAGAAGTGGTCGGGCAGCGAGCGACGGCGCGAGCCGCGAGAGAAACAGTTTGACCGCGTGACGATTGAATACCTCAACGAATCGCTTCAACCGATCAGGCAGGATTTAGCGATGATGGAAGACCGCAGTCGCGGCGGCATGCGGCTGCGCATTGCTCAAACGCCGCCCGATTTCGAGATTGTTAAAGTGACTGACACAAGCGCGGGCACTGAATCTTTCGCCATCGTTTGCAACCAGTTTCGAGGCAGAGACGGATTCGAGCGATTGTGCCTGCGATTTATCTCAGGTGAAATCCTCTTCAGCGCCCAACCCGGCGCAGAGAGCGCAGCCATCAGTTAACTCTGCTTCCTGATTTTCCTCAAGCGCGAATCTTCAATGGCTTCATCTTGCGACTCGTTTGACATCTCGGCTCTGCTCACATAGGCTTTCCCCGCCTATGATCTATCGCGAGAAGATACAGGCTGCGCTTGAGAGCCGCCGCACAGACTTTGCATTTTTCAGAGACGAACTGCGCGCTCAGCTTTCGGATCATCACAGCGCCGCTCAACGCATAGCATCAATCAGCCGCGATGAATTGATCGCGCGGCTCGCCGCGGTTGAATCTCCCGGAGCCGTTCCAACGGAAGAGTTCTTCGCCGCTCGCTCGCTCGTCATCCCTTTCGATTGCAGTTGGACGAGTCACGAAGAGGCGCGGGCGTGGGCTTATGAAACTCTGCTTGGCCGCACGACTTTTGCCGCAGACGGCAGCCAGATTCTGCCGACGAAAGATTTCTCCGTGCCGGTTGCAGCCGTGCAGGTTGGCTGGTTTGAAAACTCGCATGCGCCCGGCGGCAGATATGTCAAAGATGCGGCGTTTGAATTGCTTACGCCCGCTGAGATTCTCGTGCGCGGCGCGGGCGAGCCGTCCGAACAAGCCGTCCATCGTCGCCGCTACGCGCTCGAGGCAGCCGCTATCCGAAACTACATGAACACGACCGCAGCGCGCGGTTTCGACCCTGCACGCCCGCCTGTGGTCTTCTTCGACAGCCTGCTTGTAATCTCATTCGCAGAGCTTCTGCCCGACGATCAGCGCAGGTTCTACGTTTCAGAGATTCTCGCGCTGCTTGAAACGTCGCGGCAAACAAACATCCCGCTCATCGGCTACATTGACACGAGCTTCGCGCGCGACCTCGTGAGAATGCTTGAAGTCACGTTCGATCTCGCGGCGTCTGAAAGAAACTACGATGCTATGCTCATCGCGTCGCAGATGAAGTGGGGCGACAGAACGCCCGTCTTTCGCTGCGCGCGTCGCGGCATACTCGATGATTACGGCGCGGATTGGCGCGACCGTGTAGGCTTCGTCTATTTGAAGACTGTGAGCGACGCGCCGCCGTCGCGCATTGACCTGCCGCTGTGGGTTTACGAGCGCGGCCTGCTCGATTATGTTATCGACACCGTGCGCGGCGAAGTTGTCGTCGGTAACGGCTATCCTTACGTGATTGAAACCGCCGACGCGACTGCGGTGCTCACGACGCGCGACCGCGAGATGTTTTACGCGCTGTTTCAAGAGTTCGCCGAACGCGAGCATCTCGATTTGAGAATGGCTCGCAAAATGATAAGCAAAGCACGCCGAAGGTGAATATCCTCGCCCGAAAGGAGTATCATCAATGGGTCTTTTCGACAGGTTCAAGAATCGCAAGCAGGAAGAGCCGGTACAGTTGCCCGCTTCTTTGAAGGCCGTGTACCTGATAGGCGGAGGGAGCGGTGGTTACTCCGGCGACTTAATCATCACCGAGCAGGTCATCTATTTCTTGCCGCGCAAGGATATGGTTGATGACAAGATAATCCGGGAAGCGGGCCTGTGGGGAGGAGTTGTTGGCGGCACGCTGGGGCTTGCTTCAGGAACAGTCCCTTTAACCTATCGCGAGCGATCGGAAGCAGAGAGCGAGCCGAAAGAGCCAGACATAACAGGCTCGTGTGCTGAAGTTCAGGAGAAGCTTGACTCTTACATCGAGCAGTTGAAATCGCTGCGAAGGGGCGGGCGTTTCTCGTCATCGCTGCCGCTCCCTATGCGTTTTCATCTGAGCGAGATG
Organism: Blastocatellia bacterium; assembly: GCA_035575515.1. Classification (GTDB taxonomy): domain Bacteria; phylum Acidobacteriota; class Blastocatellia; order UBA7656; family UBA7656; genus DATLXU01. The sequence goes on along the minus strand of DATLXU010000008.1, from coordinate 13,473 downwards.
AAGAATCTCTCCTGTTCGCGCGGCGATCTTAAGACCGGGAGGCTCGTCTTTAACGGGGCATACGAACAGCATGAATTTGTCGCGAACCAATTCGAGCCGTTGCAGGCGGCCCTTGTTGAAGGCGGTTTTATCGGTTGAGCCGCGAGGAGGAATCTGCGTCATTGAAAATAGCTAAGATCATAAAATCTAATTCGCACGTTGATTATGTTGGCCGGGTGCTTGATCGTTTGGATACAACTGAGCCGCCTGCGCCTGCCGATTATCAGTTCGGCCAGTTCGTAGCCATCATTTCGGATACGGCGCGAATGGTCGGACTCATCTACAACTCACAACTGATGAATCCCGACTACGGCCAGTTGGGACCGCGACTTTCAAGCTCTGCGGAGATGAACGCGGTCTTCAGCCCTGACCTCATCAACGAGCAGGGAATTCTAATAGGGCTGTTGCTGATCGGCTGGATTGACGATGAAGGCAATCATCAGGGCGTGCCGCGCACGGTCATCCCTGTGAATGCCGAAGTCGTCACGATGACTGATGACGAAGTGCGCGCGTTTCACACGGGCGCGAAAGACCGTCTCGCGCTGCGCTACTACGCGCACGTCGTGACGCACGCGCGACAGTTTGCGCCGCAGCTTTTGCTCGTCGTGCTCGACCAGCTTGAGAACCTTTTTGGCGAAAGCGCTCGCCCTGAAATCGCAGTCCTTCGCCGCACGCTCAACTGGCAGCAGGTATTTCAAAGCAAGTCGCTTTGAGCGAAAGAGTGCATCCCGCGACAACCGACATCTCCCCGTTGTTGGCGTAAAGTTGCGCCGAAACTATTTTGACCGGGGCTCGTCCAGCACCTCACGCACCTTGCGCAGTAATACGTCTGGCGCAAAAGGTTTTTGAAGAAACGCCATGCCCGATCCCAGCACGCCATGATGAACAATTGCGTTGTCTGTGTAGCCCGATATGTATAGCACTTTCATCTCTGGCCACGAATCAGCCAGATGCTCAGTCAATTGACGACCGCTCATCAACGGCATTATCACATCGGTTATAATTAAATGAATTCGGCCCCCGTGTTGATCGCAGATGCTGATGGCCTCGTTGGCGTTGGCCGCTTCCAGCACCGTGTAGCCGTTCATCTGAAGAATCACTCGCGATAGTCTTCTGACGGCCTCCTCGTCTTCCACTAATAAGATCGTCTCCGAACCCTGAACCGCCTGCGCAACTGGCACGCGCGTTACTACACTCTGGCTCGTTCCCTCTATTCTGGGCAGGTAAATCTTGAAGGTTGTGCCGAGGCCCTGCTCGCTATAAACATAGATGCTGCCCCCGCTTTGCCTGACTATTCCGTAAACGGTCGAAAGCCCCAGTCCCGTTCCTTTTCCCGCCGTTTTCGTGGTGAAGAAAGGCTCGAAGATTCGTGACGCAGTCTCCTTATCCATGCCCGTGCCTGTGTCGCTTACGGCCAGCATCACGTATGATCCGGGCTTTGTTTCGAGGTGATGGCCCGCATAATCTTCGTCTAACTCCACGTTTGCTGTTTCAATCGTGAGCCTTCCACCCTCGGGCATCGCATCACGCGCGTTCACCACGAGGTTCATGATTATCTGTTCTATTTGTCCGGGGTCGGCTTTCACATAGCCGAGCCTTGCATCGAGGTGCGTGACCATCTCTATATCTTCGCCAATCAAACGTCGCAGCATTATTTCAATATCCATCACGAGCGCATTGAGGTCCATCACTTTCGGCTGGAGCAATTGCTTGCGGCTGAAAGCCAGGAGTTGCTTTGTCAGCGCAGCGGCGCGCCTGGCTGCTTTTTCGACCTCTCCGATGTTTTCGCGCAGCGGATGAATCGTATCTTCTATGCCCGGCAAATTGAGCTTGTCCAGTTGCGCAATCGAAATCTGGCTGTAGCCAATTATGGCCGTCAGCAGGTTGTTGAAGTCGTGGGCAATTCCGCCCGCAAGACGACCGATTGCTTCCATCTTTTGCGACTGTCGAAGCTGTTCTTCGAGGCTCTTGCGCTCGCTGAGGTCGCGAGCGATGCCTTGCACTGCGACGGGCCGCCCTTCTTCGCGAATCAAACGAGTGCTCACTTCGACCGGCAGCCTCTCCCCATCCTTGCAAATAATTTCAATCTCGTAAATCGCTGAATCCGACGAACCCTCAATCTTTTCGCTGAGGCTTTCTCGCACCGCGTCATGATGTTCTGGGGCGACAATTTCAGAGAAATTCATCGCAATGGCCTCCTCGCGCGTGTAGCCGGTGAGTTTTTCCGCCTTCTTGTTGATGGAGATGAAGCGACCTTCCAGATCGCAGATGTAGATAATATCGTTGGCATTCTCGAACAGATCGCGGTAGCGTGCTTCGGCTGCAAGCAGAGCTTCTTCTGCTTGCTTGCGCTGTCGCTGCTCCGCTTTCTCGCTGAGCGCGCGCCTGACGACAGAGCCAAGCCGAGAGATGTGCTGCTTCAAAACATAATCGGTCGCGCCAGCCTTCATGCTCTCTACGGCTCTTTCTTCCCCCAGCGTGCCTGAGATCAATATGAATGGAATGTCAAAGCCGCGTTCGAGAAATAAGTTCAAAGCGGTCACTCCATCGAACGAAGGCAGGCTGTAGTCTGCCAGTATCAAATCATAATCTGGCGCGTCGAGCCGGTTGAGGAAATCTTCACGAGTCTCAACGCGCTCCCACTCGCATGGGTAGCCTGATTCCTCAAGCGTTGCTACTGCAAGCTCTGCATCGTTGGGGCTGTCTTCGAGAAAAAGGATTCGCAGTGTTTCTGGCATATGATCCTCAATGGTTCATATGGTTCATTGCTCATAAAGTTCTTTTACAGCTCCCGGCGGAGGCTCGTTCGTCAGCACCCAGTACAACCCCACTTTCTTAATGACCTCCAGGAATTTTTCAAAAGCGACGGGCTTGACCACGTACCCGTTCACGCCGAGGCTGTAGCTGCTGACAAGGTCTTGCTCTTCGCGCGAGGAGGTGAGCACGACGACGGGGATTCGCTTCAACTCGGGGTCGCTCTTAACTTCCCGCAGCACCTCAAGGCCGTCTACTCTGGGCATCTTCAAATCCAGGAGGACAACGACCGGATCGCCGCCTGAACGGTCGGCGAACCGACCTCGACGGCGCAGGTAATCGAGCGCCTCGACGCCGTCTCTTACTACTACGACTTCGTTGGCAAGGTTTTGCTCCGCGAGAGCGGCAAGGGTCAACTCAACGTCGTTCGGATTGTCTTCGGCCAATAGAATCTTTTTGGTTTTCATCTGTTCACTCCCTTGTTTTTTTCAACGTGAAATAAAAGGTCGCGCCGCGATCCTTTTCGCCTTCGGCCCAAACAGCTCCGCCATGACGATTGATGATTCGACGCACGGTTGCAAGCCCTATGCCCGTGCCTTCAAATTCATCCTCTCTATGCAGACGCTGAAACACGCCGAACAGCTTGTCCGCATATTGCATATCGAAGCCTACGCCGTTGTCGCTGACGAATACAACGACTCTGTCGCCGCTGCTGCTCGCGCCGATTTCGATGCGAGCTTGCGGGCGCGGCCTCGTGTATTTAATTGCGTTCGACAAAAGATTGACTACAACGGCGCGCAGCAGCATTGCATCGCCTTCGACCGCGGGAAGCTGACCAATCTGCCACTGAATCGAGCGCCCTTCTATTGCTGGCGCCAATTCGCTCTGCGCCTCTTTTATCAGATTGTTTAATTCGACGCGGCTGGTTCGCATCTCTTGTCGGCTGGTGCGAGAGAGGGCAAGCAACTCGTCAATCAGTAGCCCCATCTTGGCGACCGATTCTGAGATGATCCGCAGGTAGCGTGACGAGGTTGAATCCAGTCGCTCGCTTTCACGCTTGACGAGCAGCTTCGTGAAACCGTCTATGTGGCGCAGTGGCGCGCGCAGGTCGTGCGAAACAGAATAAGAGAATGCTTCGAGTTCTTTGTTTGCCGCTTCAAGCTGCGCGGTTCGCTGAGCTACGCGGCGTTCGAGCGACCCATGGAGGTCGCGCACGAGCTGCTCGATCTGCTTGCGCTCGGTTATGTCTTCGAGGACCGAGATGAAATACTCTGGCTCGCCCGACGACCCGCGCGCGAGCGAAACGGTCAGGTTAATCCAGACCTCAGAGCCGTCCTTGCGAATGTATCGCTTCTCGATTGAGTAAGTCTGAATCTTTCCAGAAAGCATCTGGCTGATGTAATCGAGATCGGCGTCTAAATCATCTGGGTGAGTGATGTCCCGAAAAGACCGCTCAAGCAACTCTTCGCGCGTGTAGCCGACTATGTCGCAGAGCTTCTGATTGACCCGCAGCCACTTGCCGTCTAAACTCACGTGCGCAATTCCGACGGCGGCCTGCTCGAAGGTGGCGCGGAATCGCTGCTCGCTTTCCCTCAACGTTTGCTCCGCTTGCTTGCGCCCCGTGATGTCGCGAATGAAGCCTGTAAACAGCGGCGCTGCCTGCGAACCAATTGCAGTTATAGTCAGTTCAATGGGGAATTCTGTGCCATCGGAGCGCATCGCCCTTAATTCGGTTAGCTTGTTGAGAATATGGACTTCGCCTGTAGCGAGGTAGCGAGCCAGACCGGAGTTATGCGCATCGCGCAGCGAGGGCGGAATCATCAGGTCGGCCATCAGCTTGCCTATGACCTCCTGCTGCGCGTAGCCGAACATCTTCTCAGCCGCCGGATTGAACTCGATGATTTTCCCTTCGCCGTCTATGGTGATGATAGAGTCCAGGGCTGATTTCAGAATGGCTTCTTTGCGGCTCTCGCTCTCCCGCAGCGCCTCTTCGGCTCGCTTGCGCTCGGTGATGTCTTCGGTCGTCGTGAGTATGCACATCTCGCCATTGAGGGTGATTATCTCTGACGATGCAATGGCCACGCGCACTTCGCCGCTCTTTATGCGGCGATGGACTTCCGCGTTGCGAATTCTCCCCTGCTCATTAAGTATTTGCCTGAGGCGGTCGCGCTCTTCTGGATCGGCATAAAGGTTAATATCTATCGTCGTGCGGCCTATTATCTCTTCTCGCGAATAGCCGCTGTTGCTCAAGAAACTCTCGTTTACGTCAATGTACCGCCCTTCTTTGTGCGTGACGATGCTCATCGGAATCGGGCTTGCGTTGAAAGCCTTTGAGAAACGCTCTTCTAAAGCGCGCACAGCCTCTTCATCCCTTTTTCTCTCGGTGATGTCGCGGAGGATGACTGTCAAGAGTTTCTGCCCGCCTGCTTCTACCTTCGAGATCGAGGCTTCGACTGGAAACTCTTCGCCATTGGCTCGCAATCCGCGAATCGCGCGCGGCCCGCCCATCACTCGCGTATCGCTATTCGTTTCCCCGAAAGCGTGGATGTGTTCGCGGTGTGTATCGCGGAACCGTTCAGGGATAAATCGCTCGATTGATTGCCCGACAGCTTCAGAGGCTGGGCAGCCGAACATTTTTTCAGCCGCTTCGTTGAAGAGCAGAATGCGCTGGTTCTCATCAACGGTGATGACGCCGTCCATCGCCGAATTAATTATGCTCGCCAGCCGCTTCCGACCTTCAATCGTCTCAAGCTCTGCCTGCCTGCGCTTCACATCAACTCGATTGAGGGCGATTGCGTTCCACAAGATGAGGGCTGTGAATATGACCGCGCTTGCCAGCACAAAAAGCGCCACCCCAAATTCAAGCCCAAAGAGGCCTGCTCTCTGACCTTCCAACCTTACCCAACCCAAAGTGAGTGGAACTACAATGGCAGCAGGCAGGAGGCGGCGGGCGAGGATGCCGCCTGCCGTGTTGCTTGTAATCATTGACATCATTCCCCGGTCAGCTTGCGCGAAGAGGATGCTGACGGAGAGCGTGATGAGGCCCACCACTGTATGCAATGCGATTGAGGAATAAGCCGTTATGGCGTAGAGCGATTCGGCGCTGTAGAGGTAGCCGATGAAAGCCAGCAATGAAACCAGAGCCGTTGCGAGCGCAAGTAACTGAGCAGACCTGAACGCCCGGAGACCGAGAAGCAGCAAAGCCATTCCAGTCAAAATAAAGTTCACCGCCGTTGCATGTGACATTCGGCCCGGATGGAAAGCTACGGCATCTGGCAATCTATCCTGAAATAGCAACTGATCAATCTGGAAGTCCCAGCCGAAGAGATATTCCGATAGCGTGAGCAGACCGACCATCATAGCTATAAGAGCGCAAGCCGCGGCAATGCGACGCGCCCGCTTGCCTGATCGTTCTTTTTCGAGAAGCCACAGCGAGACGCCAGTCAGCGAGAAGCAAAGCGCTGTGTTGGCTTTCATTGAGACGAGGCCCGGAGAGATGCGCTTTAGAACTTCGATGTCGAGCGCCCAGCCAACAAGGACGGCGAATCCCATGAAGATGAGCAGAACGCTCCCAGCCCTGGCGCAGAACTTGAGCGAGCGAGTGATATTAGAGGTGTCTTGAGCGTTCATAGTCTGTAGCTCGCGCTTGTGCCCGCCAAACACTAAGAAGGGCCTTTCGGAAACTTCGCAGCGCCCTTAAACCCAGTTGCCAGTTTTAACCATAATCATTCTGCCGCCAATCATCCGAAAGTCATGGCGGTTCCCAATTGCATTACCCTATAGCCCGGCCGCGCCAGAGAATTTTGAATGCGGCGACCTGTCACCGCTTCTCACTCATCGCCAAAGCGCTGACATGTCGGCGCACTCAAAGAGGCCAACCTGAAAACCCGCCCAAAACTACTCAGCGCTTACCTAAAGATATGAAGACCCAACCTGATATGCCTGGATGCAACCCTGTCCCGCTGTTCTGAGTTTGTAACATTTTAAGCCATGTTTATATTAATTACGGGAAAAGCGCAACGTTATTGTAAATCAAATCTCACAGATTTCAAGCCCTTAGTCAGCATCAGAGTTGTTGCCTGTCTGGTTGGCAAACTGCGTTCGGGTAAATATAATGGAGCGCCACAACACCGTCTCGCGCCATCGCAGCTTCGTTCGTAAGGCCAGAGCAATTTAGTTTTCGCCTAAGAGGCGTAGGTAGAATGCAGATGGTGCGGATGAGGCGGATGAATGTGAATCAGACAAGCGATTATCAGCAAACAGGGACATCCACATAGTGGGTCGCGCGTGTCATTCGCGTTCTGTGCATCACTATTATGTAAGAATTGAATGTCACTACGTAAAACACTGCTCGGTCAGCGCCGCGAGCGTCGGCCCAAGATCATTCAAATTGTCTTCAGCCAGAAGAATCTTCCTGGCTTTTATTCTTAATTCTTGTTTCTCGCTCGACAGCCGTAATTATCGGGCAGGCGGAAGGGGACGCCGCCACTTCCGCCACTCCTTTTCCTGGCCTGATGTGAGCGGGCGATCCCCCACCACTCGCTGCACACTCTATAGCACCACTAACCGCTTCCGGTTTGAGAGCGATGTCTATACCGCTGTTTGCCATCTTTATACAGGTCTGAGGCCATCTGTCGCGCAGTTCTGCGCTACTCGTTTCAGCATCCTGATGAGCATTTCGATATCATTCGTCTTGTCGAGGAAAAAATCGGCTCCGGCTTCCAGGCACTTTTTTCGGTACTGGTCGTAGGGGTCTGTTCGTAAACATAATAACTTTTCTCCATCTCTATAGCCGCGAGCGCGTCCGTCGCTTCGCCTGCGGCTTCTATATCATCAATCTGAGACAGCATAGCTGTCAGCCTCTCACGCAGAATCGCGCAATCATCAATAATGAGAATCTTCATTGCTGCTTCACCGTTGTTCGATTCCACACCTACATACAGAGGCATATGATAGACCTTGCTGCGAGCTAAAGGTATCAGGCAAACGCTATATTTCGTATCGGTGTTTGTCTATTTTTTTGTAGGCGTTTGTCCTACAAGAAGGCGCCCGATCAATATAATAGAGCGCCTGACGTTGAGAGGGTTTTTCGATATACTCACTATCCTAAGTGACCGGTCAGGATGAAAGATGGAGGGGCAGAGCCGAGCTTTCAAGCTGCTCTGGCATTGAAAAGCAAGCAGACTAAAGCCTCTACCCCGAACGCCAATTTCAAGCTGACCAGATGCTAAGTGCTGTTTAACCAGTACACAGTGATATTTATGATTGAACTAGACGGCTCATCACTCACGCTGGAACAGACCGCAGCGGTTGCCGACGGCGCGCTGGTTTCGCTTGCCGCATCAGCGCGCGAGCGGGTCGAGCGCGCGCGCAGCTTTGTCGAATCAATCGTCGAGCGCGGCGAAACTGTTTACGGCATCAACACAGGCTTCGGCAAGCTTTCGGATGTAATCATCCCGCGCGATAAATTGCGCGAGCTTCAGGTGAACCTCGTGCGCTCGCACTCGTGCGGCGTGGGCGAACCTCTCAGTGAACGAGCGACGCGCGCGATGATGCTGCTGCGCGCTAACGTCCTTGCTAAGGGTTATTCGGGCTGCCGAACGGTTGTAATTGATACTCTGATAAAGATGCTCAACGCGAAAGTTCATCCTGTGATTCCATCGCGCGGGTCTGTCGGCGCGTCGGGAGACCTTGCGCCACTCGCTCATCTGGCGCTCACGGTCATCGGCGAGGGCGAGGCTTTTTATAAGGGCGAAAGAATATCTGGCGACGAAGCGATGAAGCGCGCAGGCATTGAGCCGCTTCAGCTTGAGGCGAAAGAAGGAATAGGGCTGTTGAACGGCACGCAGGCGATGACGGCAGTCGGCGGGCTTGCGCTGCTTGCGGCTGAACGCTTAACAGACGCGGCTGACGTTGCGGGCGCGATGTCGCTCGAAGCGTTGAAGGGGACGCCTGCGGCTTTCGATTATCGCATTCAAGCGGTGCGGCCTCATCCCGGCCAGACGAAGAGCGCGCGGCGGCTCCGAGAATTAATCGAAGGAAGCGAGATACGTGAATCTCACCGAGATCATCACATAGACCCGCGCGTGCAGGACGCTTACGCGCTTCGCTGCATGCCGCAGGTTCACGGGGCGGTGCGCGACGCGCTCGCGCATGCGCGAAGGATTCTTGAAATCGAGATCAACAGCGCGACCGACAATCCGCTGATATTTCCAGAATCGAACGAGGTGATTTCGGGCGGCAACTTTCACGGCGAGCCGATAGCGCTGGCGCTCGATTACGCCGCGATTGCCGTCGCCGATCTGGGAACGATCTCTGAAAGAAGGGTCGAGCGATTGGTTAATCCCGATCTGTCGGGGCTGCCTGCGTTTCTCACGCCTGAGCCGGGAACGAATTCCGGTTTGATGATAGCGCAGGTCGCAGCCGTCTCGTTGATTGCAGAAAACAACGTGCTGGCTCATCCCGCGTCGGTGACGAACCTGCCGACTTCAGCCAACAAAGAAGACCACGTTTCAATGGGTATGACTTCGGCCTTGAAGTTTCAGCATGTTGTGAAGAACGTCGAGATGATTCTTGCGATTGAGTTAATGTGCGCGGCGCAGGGGCTTGAATTTCTAAAACCTCTCAAGCCCAGTCCGCGACTGCAGGAAGTTTATCGCCGAGTGCGTGAACGCGTACCCGCGCTTGAGCGCGACGCGCCGCTTTCGAAATACATCGAATCGCTCGTCGCGCTCGTGCGCGATCTTCAGTAGCTATGCGAAGAAAACGATCAAGACGTGATAGAGCGAAACGACTGAATAGACGGCGATGGCCAGCTTTATTCCGAGCCGAGCGGCTCTGAGGTGCGAGTAGATGTAACACAGCATCAGGCAAGTAGCCGTGATACCAACCTTGACGAAGAAGAATAACAGGGCGTGTCTTCTTATTAGCGATTCCATCAGCGGATTTCCTTCGAGAGCAACGCCGCGACCTATGTGCTCCATCGTTGCGACCGCATCGTAAGCGCACATGAGGATTGTAAAAATCACGTACAGGAACATTTTGGGGTCATGTAGAGATGCGCGAACTCTATCCATATTTACCTCTTCTGCTCAAACTCTCCAAAGCCTTAAACGCGCGAGATGGGAATGGGGCTCCCAAAAATCTCACGCTCGACTTTCAATCTCGCAACGACAGTGCCACACATCCAAGACTGCTTCGCCGCCAAAGATACTATCAAGCATTTCATAAATCAATTCCCCGCGCGGGGCATTGCGACCATTATTGCGCCTCGCCGGTTCACTTTTATTAAATGATCAAAGGCGTACATTCTGGCGAAGATTCAGACAGGAGAATCAATCTTCTCGTCGTGTCGTATTCGATGGCCCGCAGCGCGTGTGTTAAAATCGCGGCGCTATGAGTGAACCAAGAAGAGTGAAAGCGCCTCGCGGGCGCGAGATCAGTTGCAAGGGCTGGCATCAGGAGGCCGCTCTAAGAATGCTTATGAACAACCTCGACGCGGAAGTCGCCGAGAAACCTGATGAGTTGATCGTCTATGGCGGAACGGGCAAAGCCGCGCGCAACTGGGCCGCCTTCGATGCCATTGTGCGCTCGCTTCAGGAACTTGAAAACGACGAGACATTGCTTGTTCAATCGGGCAAGCCTGTCGGCATATTTCGCACGCACGAATACGCGCCGCGCGTTCTGATAGCGAACGCGAACCTCGTCGGTCACTGGTCGAACTGGTCGGAGTTTCACAGGCTCGAACGAATGGGACTTACGATGTACGGACAGATGACGGCAGGCTCGTGGATTTATATCGGCAGTCAGGGAATCGTGCAGGGCACGTTTGAAACTTTTGCGGCTGCGGCCAACAAGCACTTCAACGGGTCGCTCGAAGGAAAGCTGGTCGTATCGGGCGGGATGGGCGGAATGGGCGGAGCGCAGCCGCTCGCGGCGACGATGAACGGCGCATGCTTTTTAGGCGTAGAGGTTGATCCCAAAAGAATCGAGAAGCGAATCCGCACGGGCTACTGCGATCAGATGACAGACAATCTCGATGACGCGCTGCGAATTATCGAAGAAGCTCGCGCGCGCGGCGAAGCCATCTCAGTCGGACTCGTAGGCAACTGCGCCGACGTTCTGCCTGAGCTTGCGCGGCGCGGCATAGTGCCCGACGTTTTAACAGATCAGACGAGCGCGCACGATGCGCTGAACGGCTACGTGCCTAATGGCATGACTCTGGATGAAGCTAACGAGTTGCGCCGCACAAACCCTGATGAATACATCGCGCGATCAATGCAGGCGATGGCCGCGCACGTCAGCGCGATGCTTGCTCTCAAACGAATGGGCGCGGTGACTTTCGATTACGGCAACAACATTCGCGCTCAGGCCAAGCAGGCAGGAGTCGAAGACGCATTCGAGATACCGGGCTTTGTGCCTGAATATATTCGCCCGCTGTTTTGTCAGGGGCGCGGGCCTTTCCGCTGGGTCGCGCTATCGGGAAACCCCGAAGACATTCGTCGGACAGACGCGCTCGCGCTTGAGTTGTTCCCGGACGATCAAGTGCTTTTGCGATGGTTGAGGCTTGCGAGCGAGCGCGTGAAGTTTCAAGGCTTGCCTGCGCGGATATGCTGGCTCGGCTACGGCGAGCGCGCTGAGTTCGGCGAAGCGATGAATGATTTAGTTCGCACGAGAAGACTTGAGGCTCCGATAGTCATCGGGCGCGATCATCTCGATACAGGTTCCGTCGCGTCGCCTTATCGAGAGACTGAAGGCATGCTCGATGGGTCGGACGCGATAGCCGATTGGCCTTTGTTGAACGCGCTGCTCAATACGGCGTCGGGTGCATCGTGGGTTTCGATTCACAACGGCGGCGGCGTAGGCATCGGCTACTCGCTTCACGCGGGCCAGGTGACTGTCGCGGACGGAACCGAAGACGGCGCGCGAAGACTCAATCGCGTGCTGACGAATGATCCGGGCATCGGCGTGGCCCGCCACGTTGACGCCGGATACGAAGAGGCGAAGCGAACGGCAGAAGAGAAGGGGATTAAAATTCCGGCCTCAAAAGAGTGAGCACCTTTTGCTTTTTCCTGTATGCGCGGATGAAGAAAGTTTTGTCGCCGATCTGCAGGTCGTCGCTTTTGTCCGGGCCGAATATAGCAACCGGCTCGAAGTTCGCGTCTATCCACGCCATCAATCGCTCGCAGTAATCGCGCCCGAAGACAGCAGGGCCAAACTCAGGGGTCGCGCGGTTCGTCACCAGTATCAACCTTGTGTTGGACTGCTCAAGCTGACGAATCGCGCGCTCTTCTCCCGCCGCGTCCAGGTAGCCCGGCGTTGTTATCTCTTCACGAATCGGATTTGGCCTCTCCGTGAAAAAGTTCAGCGACGTTCCTTCGGGCATCACTGCGACGGCTTCGCCCGGCGCGGTCTCTTTTTTTATAAAGTCCATCGCCTCTTCAACCGCCTGACCGAGATCAGGAACAGCGATGATCGTGCCGCGCTCGGTTACTATCGGATAAGTATTCTTCGCGCGATAGCGATAGGCTAGAAGCCCCGCAGTTGCTACGACATCGGCAAGTATTAATCCGATTGCAATGTTGCGAGCAACTCTACGCGTGCGCCCATCGCGGAACAGTCCGGCGAACAGTCGCGCCCATCCGTAAGTGAATAATATCACTGACGCGGGTAGCAGATATGAGCTGTAAGCCCCGCCGCTTCGCACGCGCAGGATGACTCGCGCGAGGCTCGCAAGCGCGTACGCGCCCACGACTATCAACGTGATGATTTTTTCATTCGCTTCGCCGCGCTTTGAAACCTGCTTTTGATAAACGACCAGCGCGCCGATGAGCAGTGCCGCAAGCAGCAGCGGCATTGCAAGGTATGGCCCTTTGTCCCAACTCATCCCATCGGCGAGCGGAATCAAGAAAAAGACGATGAGCGATAGCGCGAACAGCGCCCATAGCTGCAAGTAGGTTATGCGGCCCGCGTCCGTTATGCCCGCTTCGGCCAGAGCGATTTTCCCGCTCGCACGGTCCTTTCCGTTGCGCGTGATTATGAGGCTAAGGGTTGCGATGATTATCGCAATTGCGGCGAGCCTCGCGGTTGCGGCGATCATCTGAATGAAGGATTGCAACGGCTGATCGAAGCCCGACACGCGCTTGTTGAAATAGATGAGTTCAGGCGACAGGTTGCGAAGAAATAGAAAGCTGTCCTGTGAGAGTGTCTGCCAGCCAACGCGCGCGACAATTATCCCATACGCCGCAACCACAACTAGCATTGCAGGCATCGCGAATGCGAGCGTGAGCGCGGCGGCGCGCCGCTTGTTCGGATAGCCTGCGAGCGCCGCCGCCATCACGCCCGCAGTCAAAGCTGCCAATCCCATCTCAGTCTTCGCAAGCGTCGCAAGCCCCGCAAGCGCCCCCGCCGCCGCGAGCCAGTAGGCAGCAGACAGTTGCTTGCATTGGGCTTGATGAGATGAATCTGATTCATCAGAAATTAAATCTTTATCTTCCGCCTTCTCGCTACTGCCTGCTGCTTTCTGCCTGCTGCCCACTGCTTTTACTGCGAGGGCGAGCGCGGCCAATCCCAATGCGCAGCCGTGAAGGGCTGAGTAAGAATAAGGCAGTATGTAATTGCCCGCCTGCTTGAACGCGCAAAGCCACATCACGCTGAGCGTCGCGGCGGTCGCGGCGGCTC
>DATLXU010000007.1:0-4473 GCA_035575515.1 Blastocatellia bacterium | reverse complement strand
CTGGCCGCAAATCGTCAATCTCACAAAAAAGGGTTACAATGTCACTGTTCATAGGAACTCCTTTGGGTTGATAGTTTTGGCAAAGCAATTGACGATCAATTCTCATTGGAGTTCCTATTCTCTTACGTCGAACTCACGTTATTCTAGCACGAATGTTGATGCGCTGCACTTTTGTTGGCCATAGAAGCTATAGGCTCGAACGGTGTCCCTGCCGTTCGAGCCTTAAACCATCCCGGGCGGGATGGTATATGTACCACTAGGGTGGATTGTGCGTCAGCCCAATAATACTACCGCCGCTGCCCGATTTCAATGCGCAGAACTTCATTTTCCGCGCAATCTTCTGCACGTCCTTTGGCGACCCTTTGCGGCTAGAACCCCCTCGAGCAATCAAACCTGCACGAAGCTCAACTGCGGCATCAGCCCTTCAATCTCTGAAACCGGAACTGCTCCGAACTGTTCGAGCGTTTCAAGCACCGGCTCAAGCTTTTCGTAGAACATCACGACGATGTCGCCGTAGGCGATCCCTTCAAGCTCTCTTCGTAACGCCTCGCGCTCATCTGTTATCACAAGGCATTCGCGCTCAGGCGCTTCATCTTTGATCGCCTGTCGAAGCAGGCTTGCGACTTCGCCCGGCTTGCGACCACGCAGGTCTTTATCCTCTTTAATAATGATGCGCTCGAACCCGCGAGCGGCCGCGCGCCCCGCTTGCGCGATGAGGCTATCGCCCCTATCGCCCGGCACGCCGATTATCGCGCTCACCTTTCGGCCAGTCCACGAGGCGGCCATCCGCGCAACCGCGTCGAACGCATCGGGGTTGTGGCCGTAATCAATCATCACGTAGCCGCCGCCAGCTTCGTAAAGATTAGCGCGGCCCGTGTTGTGAAGCTCGCTTCGGAAGCTCGCGATTAATATGGCCGTCTGCTCGCGCGATATGCCGTAGGCTCGCGCGGCTGCGATTGCCGCCATCGCGTTTGCAATCTGAAATCGCGCCGTCCCCTTCATCGTCACGGGCAGCGTGTGCGCCTGCGCAATTCGGTACTGGCTTCGCCCGGCGGCTTCGACAATCCAGCCGTCTTTTAAAAAGTAAGCCGTGCCGCCCGCTGCAACATGGCGATTGATCAAGAGGTGATGCTCCGAAAGAGAGAAATAGACCACGCGCTTCTTCACACAATTCACGCGAGGGTTTTCCATCAATCGGGCCAGTTGCTCGTCATCGGCATTCAGAATCAATGTGCCGCCTTCGCGCACTCGCTCGGCCACGAGCGACTTGATGTGAAGAATGTCTTTGAGGCTTCGGATTCCGTCCTGACCTATGTGGTCCGCTCTGATGTTCGTAAGCACTGCGATGTCCGACCAGTCGTAGCCAAGCCCGCGCCGCGCAATTCCGCCGCGCGCAGTCTCAAGCACTGCGACTTCAACCGCAGGGTCAGACAAAACGGTTCGCGCAGAGCGCGGGCCCGTCATGTCGCCTCGCTCTACAAGCTCGCCGCCAATATAGATGCCGTCGGTCGTCGTCATTCCAACGGTCGCGCCCGCGCTCTTCAAACAAAGCCGTCGCTACGGTCATCACGACAATGCGCGCATTCTTTCCTCCGGCAAGCCGCACGAACTCACTTAGAATTACGCACTCTGCTTGTTTATCCTCCGCCCCGCCAATTATCACGAGCCAACCTTTGGGCTGAGTCACATTCATACGGCTCACCTTTTTCAATCATCCGCCCCGGCTTGCTCTCGATTATCACGAACGCACAAGCGCCTTGCTTTTCGCGTCGAGCTGTGACTGCAAGCCGAGCGAAGGGCCTGCTCTTTGAAAGATGAGTTTGCCAGAAAATGTAAGAGCAACACCCGTGCCCCGCAGCGCGATGGCTAACCTACCGTCAATTCAAACAGCCCGAAAATCACGTAGCATTCGCATGGGATTTTCTAGCCAACGGTTGGGTCAGTTTTGATTTCGGCGTGACAACGATGCATAACGAGCGCAGGAGGAACATTAATCAATCAGTTCGCGACGAAGAAGTGTCTCAGCGGGCTTTCGATAAAGCGCGCGAAGGATTATGATAGCTCTCCGCGCGCAGTCTGCACTTTTGGCTTGCTCGCTTCAGCCGTTTCGATTTCACATCAATTCAGATTTTGGAGGCTCACATGAATCGCTCGCGTTTGCGCCGTTCGCCTTTCATTATTTCGCTCGCGCTTGCAATCATCTTTGCGCTCGCAAGCCTGAAGCTCTCGCCAACAGAAGCAGACATAACGGTTGCGAATCAGCCCGCGTCCGAAGGCAGGCCAATCACTCCTGCGGGTGCGCTCGTTTTTGATATGACGACGCGCCAACCCGCCGTAGGCTCGCTGCCGGTTGATTTCGTGCGCAGCCCCGACAGCAATGGAGCAGACGGAAAAGGGCGCTACCTCATCGCCGTCAACAGCGGCTTCGGCATTCAATTCAACGCCGCGACCAATCGCGCGCAGCAGTCGCTCGCCGTCATTGACCTCAACGCGCAGCCCGCGCCCGCCGTCATTCAAAACGTCTATTTCCCCGCGCCGCAGAGCGTCAACGTAGGGCTTGCGTTCGCGCCGCAACCGGAAGCGGACGGCTCCTACACGCTTTACGCATCGGGCGGAGTCGAAAATAAAATCTGGATGTTTCGCTTTCGCGCGGGTGACCGAAATCCTATCGTGCCCGCCTCGCCCGGTCCCGACACTAAAGTTACCGCGCCGTTCATTGACGTTACAGCGTTTGCGACGGCTGCGGCAACGCCTCGCGTCAACGGCGGCTACGCGCCCGTTTATCCTGCGGGCCTTGCGATCAGCCGCGAAGGAGAGACGCTTTATGTCGCAAACAACATGGGCGATTCTCTAGGCATCATCAGCGACCTGCGCGGCTCGCGTTCGCTCACGCGCATTGACCTGCGGCGCGCAGGCTCGAATCAATTCATGTACCCTTACGGAGTCGCGACGGTCCCGGCGCGCGGCTCCAGTGAAGCGGCGAAGGTTTATGTCTCATGCTGGGGCGATGCGTCGGTTGCAGTGGTTGACGCTCAAAGGCCCGAACGCGGCGCGCGATTCATTCAGGTTGATCGCCATCCGACCTCGATGATTTTGAATTCGGCGGGCACACGGCTCTACGTCGTCAATTCAAACGCCGATACGGTTTCGGTGATTGATACCGCAAGCGATAAAGAGATCGAGCGCATCAACGTGCGGCTCTCTGAAAATTCGCTCGTCGGCAGCAGCCCTGAAAGCCTGGCCTTGAGCGCGGACGGGCAGACGCTCTACGTCGCAAACGCGCACAGCAACTCTGTCGCCGTCGTCGCGCTTTCGGCAAAAACTCGCGGCGCAAATGATGCGCGCGATGAAAAAGAGAAATCGCGCGACGAGTGGGGCGATGACCGCAGCCGCGTTCGCGGATTCATCCCGACGGGGCAGTACCCTTCGGCCATAGCGGTAGCGCGCGGGACCCTCTTCATCGGCAACGGCAAAGGCACTGGCTTTGAAAGCTCATCGCTTGTGGTCAACAACTCAGGCCGCGCGCCGAATATGCCTAACGATAGATTTCCCGTTGGCACAGGCCGCGGTGATCGCGGCGGCGAGTACAGCGTCACGCTTGTCGCAGGCAACATAAGCTATGTCG
Source organism: Blastocatellia bacterium (assembly GCA_035575515.1). Lineage (GTDB taxonomy): Bacteria > Acidobacteriota > Blastocatellia > UBA7656 > UBA7656 > DATLXU01. The sequence goes on along the minus strand of DATLXU010000007.1, from coordinate 848 downwards.
CCGAACCCGCCGAGCGACAGCTTGCCGCATACACTCAGCAGGTGATGCGCAACAATGGATTAATTGGCGCAACGCGAACGCGATTATTCAAAGGGCCGTCGCCGATCAAGCACATCATCTACGTCATCAAAGAGAATCGCTCTTACGATCAGGTCTTCGGCGACGTGGCCGTATCGGGCGACGGGCATAAAGCCGACGGCGATCCGTCGCTTGCGATATTCGGCGCGGGCGACGCGGCTCAACTTCCAAACGGGCCGCCGCAAAACATCACGCCGAACCATCGCGCGCTCGCGCTGCGATTCGGACTGTTTGATCGCTTCTTCGTCAACGCCGAAGCAAGCCCAGACGGGCACAACTGGTCGACGGCGGCCTTTTCAAGCGACTTCGTTGATAAGGGTTATCGGTGGAACTATGGAGGTCGCGGGCGGCTTTACGATTATGAAGGCTTTAACCGTTTGCCTGAGTACAGGCCCGAAAGAAATTTGCCGCCGATGTTTCATACTCCCATCACCGCAGACGATCTGGCAAACTTTCTTCGCCGTTACATACCTTACTTAAACGGCGCTCGCGACATAGCCGAGCCGGAAACGCTTTATCTGTGGGATGCGGCGGCGCGAGCCGGATTGTCATATCGCGTCTATGGCGAGTTCATCGGGACGTTCTCGGAAGCCAACGTCGAAGCAATCAACATAAATCGCCAGCGCCCGTATCCCGACCTTAGCCCAACAGTGCGAGCCATCCCGACTAAAAAATCGCTTGAAGGCCATCATAGTTTGACGGCTCGCAATTTCGACCTGCGCTCGGTTGATTCAATGACGGTTGATTCTTATCGCGCAGCAAGAGAATCG
>DATLXU010000006.1:0-50426 GCA_035575515.1 Blastocatellia bacterium | reverse complement strand
TGCATCATGAATCAGGATTCAACCTGCGAGCGCGTTCATACAAAGGAGCGATGGGGTTGATGCAACTTATGCCCGCGACGGCGCGGCGGTTCGGCGTGACGAATGTTTACGATCCGGCGCAAAACATCGAAGGCGGCGCGCGATACCTTCGCTTTCTGCTCGATACATTCAATGGCGATGTGAGGCTTGCGCTCGCCGGTTACAACGCGGGCGAAAACGCTGTGGTCAATTACGGCTTCACGGTTCCACCTTATCGAGAGACGAAGAATTACGTCCACGCAATCTCTGCGCGCTACGATAGAAAGCGAGGCGGGCGCGCGGCCAAGACTATTGCCGCCGTCGCCCCAACGGCTCCGGCGCCCGCGACTTTTTCAGGCGGGGCGAGCAGCCGATTGTCGAACAATTACTGATGGTCCAAAGTCCGTGGTCGAAAGATTCATTTCTTGACTTCGGACTCGCTGAGCAGGCAAAACAGATTCCGCTTGACTTCAAGCTGGCTCCCTACTAAAAAGTCCCCATCAGCACTCGGTTATTATGCGCAAGCCGGAGCGATACAAACTGGTTGTGAGAATGTTTGTCTTCGCGGTCGTCTTCTGCCTGACGGCGCGCCCAATACTCAATGCCGCCGATCCCGCATCCGCATCGTCCGGCGTGCGGACGGCGGCTGAGAATCTCTTTTTGCACGCAAGCGATCTTGTGCGCTCGCTGCACCAGTGCCCGCCCGAAGAGCGAACCCTCTCGGATTATCGCCGCGCGCTCGACGCCTTCAGTCAGGTCATACGGCTCAATACGGACAATTATTTTTCAGCCGAATCATTCATCCGCCGCGCGGAACTATTGCGCGAGATGGCTGACGTTACAGGCGATGCGGCGCTTTATCAGGACGCGATTGAAACTTATCGGCGGGTAGTTATCGAACAGCCGCACAGCTCATTCGTCGGCGAAGCGCTAATCAGCATCGCGCAAATTTACGAAGAGAACCTGCAGGACCTTGACGGCGCGGCTGCGGCGTACCGCGAATTGATTGCACACTTTCCAAAATCGGCGCTTGCGCGCGAAGCCGAAGCAGTGCTCGCCCGCTTCGATTCTCAGCTTGGGAATCGCCCTGTTGACGTGATGATTTCCGCTGATCGCGTCCGTAAAGGCGATGGCGCGATGGGGCTGCCGCGATTGACGAACGTGCGCAACTTCAGCGGGCCGGATTATGCTCGCGTCGTGATTGATCTCTCGGACGAAGCTGCTTACTCGGAGCGGCGCGCAGACAATCGAGTGAGCATCCAATTGAACGACGTGTCCGTTTCGTCATCGCTTTATGGCCGCCGCTTTATCGTTGATCAGTCGAGCTTGCTCAAACGAATCCTTGTGAAGGAAGGCGAAGCATCGGGCGTGCAGGTTGAGATCGAAGTTGGGGCGCTCGCGGATTATTCGATGTTTCGATTGAGCGAGCCTGCGCGCATCGTGATTGACCTTCACGCCAAGGGCGCGGCTGCTAAATTGCGCGCGAACGATTCAATCGCGCGGACTGCGACGAAAGAAGATTCGATTGAGCGAGCGCCGCGCGCGGATGGTGTCGCATCAAAACCGAGTGTCGCAGCCAGTCAAAGCCCCTTGCTGGCGCTGCCGGACATTCCCGACCCGATTGTGCCGATGAATCCTCAGGATGCGCAAAAGGCCGCCGACGCGCTGGCCGCGAAAGTTGACGCGAAAGCCGCCGAAGCGCCCATCAAGCGAATCGTGATAGATCCCGGTCACGGCGGCCACGACACGGGAACCATCAGCCCGAACGGCATGCGCGAGAAAGACCTCGTGCTCGACGTTGCGCGAAGGCTCAGGGCCTATATCAAGCACAACTATCCTGACGTTGAAGTGATAATGACGCGCGATTCGGATCGCTTCGTTGCGCTCGAAGAGCGAACCGCGATTGCCAACGCGCGCGCCGCCGATCTGTTTATCTCTATTCATGCGAACGCAAGCCCATCGCGCGCTGCCTCAGGCGTAGAGACTTTCTTCTTAAGTCCTGACCGCGCAGCATCTGAAGACTTGCAGGCGGCGGCGCGCGAGAACGCCCGCATGGCGAGCGAGAAGAAATCCGACGGCGCGCAGACGGTCGTCGCAAGCATCACGGCGGGCAATCGCGTGGCCCAGTCGCGCGAGCTTGCTCGATACATTCAGGCGGGAATGGTGCGAGGCATAGGCGCGCAGTCGCCGCGCACTGCCGTGAATCGTGGAGTTAAGCACGCGCCGTTCGTTGTGCTCGTGGGCGCGGCGATGCCGAGCGTGCTTGCGGAAGTTTCTTTCTTATCGAACGAGCGCGACGAGGCGTTGCTGCAAACCGCAGCCTTCCGCGACCGCATCGCCGCTTCGCTGTTCGGCGGATTGAATGCCTACCTGAAAAAGAACCGCGCAGCCGAAGCGAAAGCAAAGTGATTGAAATAATCTGCGCCGCGCATCATTCGCCTTCGATTGGATAGCCCAGCTCGCGCCAGCGTTTCCACCCGCCATCCATCGAGATGACATTCTTATAACCCATCTGCTGGAGCGCGTCAGCCGCGAGCGCAGAGCGGTAACCTCCGCCGCAGTAGAGAATGATTTCTGCGTCTTTATCAGGGATGGTCGTTTCGATGTCGCGCTCGATTATGCCTTTGCCGAGATGAATCGCGCCCGCAGCGTGCCCCTTTTGCCATTCGTTGTCTTCACGCACGTCGACGAAGTGAAACTGCTCGCCCGCTTCTTGTCTTCTTCGCACCTCTTCAGGCGTTGTCTCACGCACACGGCTTTTGGCATCGTTGACAATCTTTAAGAATCCTTCCGAGTGTTTCATGACGATCTCCTGTTAGATTTGTTATTCGCCTGCATGATACGCGCGAGCAGCCGCGCCCGCAATTTATGCGCTGCTGTTCAGCCATCTGCGCTTGACCCGGACTTGCCCGAAACCTTAGAATCTTCGTTCCGCAAGCAGATTTCTTCAATTGCAAATTCATATGCTCAGCTAACCAGTGGAGATTTTTTTATCAGGAGTGTCTCTATGCGAAGAAGAAATGTTCTCGTAACAGTTGCGCTCATCGTGGCGATGGCCGCAAGCGCATTAGCGAATGGACGCGAGCGGCTGACGATTGACCTGCTGATGGATTGGGAGTACGTCGCCGCGCCTCAAATCTCGCCCGACGGCTCGCAGATAATCTACACGCGCCGCTGGACCGACAAGGTCAACGACAAGTTTGAAAGCGACATCTGGATTATGAACGCGGACGGCAGCCGCAATCGCTTTCTTGTGAAAGGCGCATCGCCGCAATGGTCGCCCGACGGAAAGCGAATAGCCTACATCGCGCCGGGCCAGCCCGCAGGCGCGCAAATCTGGGTCAAGTGGATGGACACGGGCGAAGAAACACAGCTGACTCACCTCGAACGCGGCGCAACCAACCTCGCGTGGTCGCCCGACGGCAAGCGAATAGCTTTCAACATGATCGTCCCATCAAAAAACAGCTTTACCGTGAAGCTGCCTCCCCGCCCGGCGGGCGCGAAGTGGATTGACCCGCCGCGCGTGATTGATCGCCTCGATTATCGCGCGGACGGGCAAGGCTATCGCCCCGAAGGCTTCATGCACATCTTCGTGATACCGGACACGGGCGGCACCCCGCGACAACTGACCGATGGCGACTACAATCACGGCTCGCCCGAATGGACTCCCGATTCTCAGACGATAATCTTCAGCGGCTTGCGCAAGCCCGACGCGCAGTATGAATGGAGAGAATCGGAAATCTACGCGCTCAATTTGAGCAGCGGCGAGATCAAAGCATTGACGGACCGGCGCGGGCCGGACACCAATCCCACAGTTTCACCCGATGGCCGAATGATCGCCTACACGGGCTTCGATAACACCGATGACACATACATCGTATCGAAGCTCTATGTGATGAACATTGACGGCACAAACAAGCGGCCATTGACTGAAGGGTTTGATCGTGACCCGCGCGGGCTGAACTGGGCGAGCGACGGAAGCGGAATTTATTTCGTCAGCGAAGATCGCGGCACGGATAATCTCTACTTCGCATCGCTAAAGGGCGGCGCGCCGCAGAAAGTGACCGACGGCAATCACCAGCTTCAAGTCTCTTCGATTGCCAGCAACGGGATGGCAGCGGGCGTGCTCACAAGCCCGACCGAGCCGGGCGACGTTGTCGTCTTCAACGTCAAGAAGCCCGTGATTAAAAAGCTCACAGACGTCAACGGCGATTTGCTCGAAGGCCGACAGCTTGGACAGGTTGAAGAGATATGGTACGACTCCGTCGGCGGCAAGAAGATTCAAGGCTGGATCGTCAAGCCGCCCGATTTCGACCCGTCGAAGAAGTACCCGCTGATCCTCTACATTCACGGCGGGCCGCATTCGATGTACGGCGTGGGTTTCAACTTCGAGTTCCAGAATCACGCAGCCGAAGGCTACCTCGTACTCTACACGAACCCGCGAGGCTCGACAGGCTACGGTCAGGAGTTCGGCAACGCAATCAAGTTCAACTATCCCGGCGAGGATTACGACGACCTGATGAACGGCGTTGATGCCGTGATAAAGAAAGGCTACGTTGACGAGCGCAATCTGTTTGTCACAGGCGGCTCAGGCGGAGGCGTTCTGAGTTCGTGGATAGTAGGCCACACGAATCGTTTTGCTGCTGCTGTTGTGATGAAGCCTGTGACGAACTGGTACAGCTTCGTCGGCACTACCGATGGGTCTGGCTGGTATTACAACTTCAAGAAGCTGCCGTGGGAAGACCCGTCCGAGCACCTGCGCCGTTCGTCAATCACTTACGTTGGGAACGTAAAAACGCCGACTATGCTGATGACGGGCGATCTGGATTTGCGCACGCCGATGGAGCAGACCGAGCAGTATTACCGCGCGCTGAAGCTGCGCAAGGTCGACACGATGATGGTGCGCATACAGGACGAGTATCATGGCTTCAACGCCGTCCCGCGCCATCCGTCGAACAGGTTGAATCAGATTCTTTACCTGCGCGGCTGGTTCGAGAAATACAGGAAGAAGTAAGCATCAAACAGCGCAGCGTTTTAATCGGCGCGAGCATACGATTGTGTGCGCTCGCGCCGATTCTTTTTTAGCTAATGAAGCGCAGCCGACCTTGTGTGCGCAGTCGTTTGTGCTATATCGTAAGCCCGCGAAGGTCGAACGAAAGTTTCGAGGGAGAGATAAAGATGGCGCTCCGCATTTTAATCATCGCAATGTGCGTCATAATGCTGGCAGCCTGCAAGCCTGCGCCGCCCGCTGACAGCAATCGGACGCAGAGCAAACGAAGCGCTTCGCAATCAACAACGAATGCTCAGCCTGAGCAAGCGGAGCAAAAAGGCATGGGCAAAATCGAGGTCAAATCCAAACCCGCTGGGGCGACCATCGTGCTGATTCCTGAAGCCGAAGGCGCAAAGCCGCAGGGGTATGGCGAGACGCCCGCGACCATAGAAGTTCCCGCAGGAGAGTACAATCTCACTCTTGAGCTGCGGGGCTACGCAGCGCCCGCAAAGAAGATCACCGTTGAGCAGAACAAAACCACGTCCGTCAACATTGTTATGAAGAAGCGATAAGCGGTAGTCGCCCCTTTACATTTGGGGTTCAAAAATGGCTCAGGATTTGGTGTACGGTGGCCTGCCTTGCTACCAGGCGTTGTACCAAAATCGAATCTCAAATATCACAGGGTCACTACCGGAATCGCTGCGCGCAAATGCGGCTTTCACGCGTGACGATTTTTCTGTATAACTATACTTTGCATTCACCCCGAAATCTTCATCTACCAAAGGAGTACAAAAAGTGCGACGACGCTCTATCATCATTGCCGCCCTTCTGGCTTTAATCTCGCTTGGCTCCGTCGCTGAGGCGCAGAACAAGCAGCTAACGATTGACGACATATTCGATCCCGTGAAGCGGGTCGACTTCAGCGGCTCGCCTCCGACGAACCTGCGCTGGCTCAAAGACGGCACGCATTACCTTCAGAGCAAGCCCGACCCGCGCCCGCCTTCATTCACAATTATGAAAGTCAACGCGGCGACGGGCGAGGCAGTCCCTTTCTTCGACACCGCGAAGATGGAAGCAGCATTCGCTGCAATTCCCGGACTCAGCCGCGATGACGCCAAGCGTATAGCCCATCGCGCTTCGTATCGGATGAACGAAGCCGAAACCGCCGCGCTCATCAACACGGCGAATGACCTTTTCTATTACGAGTTCGGAAGCGACCGCGCAGTGCGACTCACGAACAGCACCGAGCCGGAAGAAGGAGAAGAGTTCAGCCCCGACTCCCGCATGGTTGCATTCGTTCGCGGGAACAACCTCTATGTCGTCGACGTGGCGACGCAGCGCGAGCGCGCGCTCACAAACGATGGTGGGCCGAAGACGATCAACGGCCAGCTCGACTGGGTCTATCAGGAAGAACTCTACGGGCGCGGCAATTTCAAAGCCTACTGGTGGAGTCCCGATTCGACGCGACTCGCTTATCTGAGATTCGACGAATCGCCCGTTCATCAATTCACCATCGTTGATCACATTCCTCACTTTCAAGATGTCGAGCAGGAGTTTTACCCGAAAGCGGGCGACCCGAACCCGATTGTGCGGCTCGGCGTAGTCGCAGCCGCTGGCGGCCCGACCCGCTGGGTCGACATTTTCAATTACGAAGGCGTCGACCCGTTGCTCGTTCGCGTGGGCTGGACTCCCGACGGCAAGAAGGTCGTTTACGAGATTCAAGACCGCGAGCAGACGTGGTTAGATTTGAACTACGCCGATCCGGCGAGCGGCAAGTCCGAAACGCTCTTTCGAGAAAAGACCAAGGCGTGGGTGGATGTCGGAGGTGTTGAGTTTCCCATTTATCTGAAAGACGGCTCGTTTCTGATTTCGAGCGAGCGCACGGGCTTCCAGCATCTCTATCATTATTCGCCTGAAGGCCGTTTGATTCGCCAAGTGACTGACGGCAAATGGGAGATAGGCACACTCTACGGAGTTGATGAAGCGAGCGGCTATATTTATTTCAGCAGCAGCACGGAGCGCAGCGCCATCGAGTCGCACATCTATCGCATCAAGCTCGACGGCACGGGGCTGACTCGATTGACCGAAACAGCCGGGTGGCACACGGCGAATTTCAACCCTACCTTCACACAGTTCATTGACAACTGGAGCGACGTGAACACGCCGACGCAAGTGCGGCTCTATGATGCCAGCGGCAAGCTCGCACGCGTGATTGATGAGAACAAAGTTGAAGCCTTGAAGCAATACAAGCTCGGCAAAGTCGAATTCCTTCAGGTCAAGACGCGCGACGGCTTTGTGATGGAAGCGATGATGATTAAGCCGCCCGACTTCGACCCGTCGAAGAAGTACCCAGTGATGGAATACACATACAGCGGCCCGCACGCTCCGCAGGTTCGTAACGCCTGGGGCGGAGCGACGTTTCTGTGGCACCAGATGCTGGCCGAGAAGGGCTACATCATCTGGGTGTGCGACAATCGCTCTGCGAGCGGCAAAGGCATCGAGCCGACGTGGCAAATTTACGGCAACTTCGGCCCGCTTGAGTTGAGAGATTTGGAAGACGGCATCGAATGGCTAAAGAGCCAGCCCTACGTTGACGGCTCGCGGATTGGCTTATGGGGTTGGAGCTTCGGCGGGTTTATGACTTCGTATGCGCTCACGCACAGCAAGAGCTTTAAGCTAGGGATCGCAGGAGGCAGCGTCACCGACTGGCGCTTGTACGACACAATCTACACCGAACGCTACATGAAGACTCCGCAAAACAACGCGGAAGGTTATAAGAAAACCGCGCCGCAGGCCGCGGCGAAAGATTTAAGCGGCAAGCTGCTTTTGATTCACGGCATGATCGACGACAACGTTCACATGCAGAACACGATTCAATTCGCATACGAGCTTCAAAGAGCTGGCAAGCCTTTCCAGTTGATGCTCTATCCGAAATCCCGTCACGGAGTGGTTGACCCGTTGCTCGTTAAGCACATGCGCTCGATGATGACCGATTTCATTCTGGCGAATCTGTGATGAATGGCCACGTTGCTGCCCGACTAAGCGCCTGCTGAAATGACAAGCGTATAGTCGGGCAGCTACATCCGACATTGCAGGCCAATTACCTCTGTCCTAAAACGGCGCGCGCTTCGGCGACGACCCGCTCGACGGTGAAGCCGAACTGCTTGAGCAACTCTTTGAGCGGCGCTGATGCTCCGAACTCGCGCCTCGCGACGATGCGCCCGTCCAGTCCCACGTATTCGTGCCAGCCAAGACTTGTGCCCGCTTCGACAGCTACGCGCGCTCGCACTGCTGGCGGCAGAACGCTCTCGCGGTACCCTTTCGGCTGCCGCTCAAACAGCTCCCAGCAAGGCATGCTGACCACGCGCGCTTTGACGCCTTCGGATTTCAATTGCTCATACGCCCCCACGCACAATTGAACCTCTGACCCTGTGCCCATCAAGATAACGTCAGGCTGTCCATCAGAATCAGCAAGGATGTAGGCTCCGCGCTGCACGCCTTCCGCCGAAGCGTACTTCGCGCGGTCGAAGGTCGGCAGCGGCTGGCGACTGAGAATCAGCGCCACAGGATGATCCTCGCAGCGCATGATGAAGCGCCAGCTTTCGGTAACTTCGTTGGCATCAGCAGGGCGAATCACAAGCAACTGCGGGATGGCGCGCAAGCTCATCAGGTGCTCAATCGGCTGATGCGTCGGGCCGTCTTCGCCCACGCCGATTGAATCGTGCGTGAAGATGTAGATGACCGGCAGGTCCATCAGCGCCGACAACCGAATCGAGGCTCTCATGTAATCGGAAAAGATCAGAAAGCCCGATCCGTATGCGCGCAATTTCGAGAGCGCCATGCCGTTGAGTATCGCGCCCATAGCATGCTCGCGTATGCCGAAATGGAAATTGCGCCCTTCGTATGAGCCTGCTTCGAAATCGCCTCCGTCTGCAATGCGCGTCTTTGTCGAGGGCGCGAGGTCGGCTGAGCCGCCGATGAACCACGGCACGCGCGAAGCCACTGCGGCCAGCACCTTTGCATTCGCGTCGCGGCCAGCAACGCCTTTCTCGTCGGGCGCGAAGGTCGGAATGTTCTTGTCCCAATCCTCGGGCAGCTCGCCGCGATGAATGCGCTCCCACTGGTCGGCTAAATCAGGGTGCGCTGCCTTGTAAGCCGCGAAGCGCTCAGCCCAATCCCGCTCGGCCTGCTGCCCGCGCTCGATTGCGCTCGTCATGTTTTGCGCCGCCTCTTCGGGCACAAGGAACTTCGCGTCGGGCGGCCAGCCGTAGCGTTGCTTTGTAAGCCTTATCTCCTCTTCGCCGAGAGGCTCGCCGTGCGCCGCCGAAGTGTCCTGCTTGTTTGGCGCGCCCCACGCGATGTGACTGTCGACGATTATAAGCGAAGGTCGCGAGGTCTCCTGCTGCGCGGTGCGTATGGCGCGGTCTAAAAGATTCAGATCGTTTGCATCGCCGACGCGCTGAACGCTCCAGCCGTAAGCCATGAAGCGCGCGGCCACGTCGTCGCTGTAAGCAAGCGATGTGTTGCCTTCGATGGTTATGTGATTGTTGTCGTATATCCAGGTGAGGTTGCCGAGTTGGAGATGCCCTGCGAGCGAAGCGGCTTCGTGCGAGATGCCTTCCATCATATCGCCGTCGCCGCAGATGGCATAGACGCGATAGTCAACGATCTCGTGGCCGGGACGATTGAAGTGAGCCGCAAGCCACGCTTCGGCGATTGCCATCCCAACAGAGTTTGCCACTCCCTGACCGAGCGGCCCTGTAGTCGTCTCAACGCCCGGCGTCAGCCCGTATTCAGGATGGCCCGGCGTCTTCGAGTTCCACTGGCGAAACCGTTTCAGCTCGTCGAGCGGCAGGTCGTATCCCGTCAGATGCAGCATCGCGTACAGCAGCATCGAGGCATGGCCTGCGGACAAAACAAACCGGTCGCGATTGGGCCATTGCGGATTGCGCGGATTGTGTCGCAGGTGACGATGCCATAAAACATACGTGACGGGAGCCAGCGCCATTGGAGTTCCGGGATGGCCAGAGTTCGCTTGCTGCACCCCGTCCATCGCCAGAGTCCGAATCGTGTTTATGCAAAGTTGATCGAGCTTGTCCTGATGGCTTGCGCCTTCGGGGTCGGTTTTTATTCTTTGACTCATAATCTGATTTCTCCTTTTGACAGTTGTGGGATAAGGGCCGTTCACACCTGCTGAGATGCCGCTAATACTACTCCTTCTGTGGTCACTCGGCGAAAGCGAATTCGTAAACGACTTCGAGGCGCGCAGCGCGAAAACTCTGCGAGCCTGTTTTCAAGAATTGCCCGGCGCTGCAACGGCTGCCGGGCGGGCCTGAATTATTTCACATCCTTGTGGCGCAAGCGAGTCGTTTTGCTGTATAAATATTCGACCTCGAACTTTCGTCACTCTCACAGCGTAGATTGGCTTGAGTTCCTAAACTAAAATCCGACATCAGGAGACTAGAGATATGCAGTCGAGAAAGATTATGACCTCCCTGTTAATCGCCCTGTTTGTGATCGCCTCGTCGGTCGCGCGGGCGGCATCGTTTAACAATCCGGCTAACGAGGACACGCTTTCAGGCAAGTATGAGGGTGTAGCCAAGAGCGAAGCGATGGGCGACATCCCGCTCACGGTCGAGCTTAAGAACGACAACGGCAAGCTCTCCGGCAAGATTGACACGCCGCAAGGTCCCGCGACGATCACGGGCGGAACCTATACAGACGGAAAGATCACGATGAAATTCGATGCAGGCGGCAACGAAGGCACCATCACCGCAACCGTTCAAGGCGATAAGATAGTAGGCAAATGGGAGCTTGGCGGTCAGGGCGGCGCGTTCGAGATGAAGAAAGTCGGCGGCGCTGGCCATGCTGCTGAAAAGCATGAAGATATGAAGCCCGCGGCTGCTGACCCGATTTCTGGCGAGTGGGATGCATCCGCCGACGCGCAGGGCATGACGATTCCATTCACACTCAAGTTGAAGCTCGAAGGCGACAAGGTCACAGGCTCTTCGGAATCGGCCCAAGGGACTGCTGCTATCAGCAAAGGAACGTTCAAAGATAACAAGCTCAGCTTCAGCCTCGACACGCCTAACGGCTCGATCACGATGACAGGCATGGTTAAGGACGGCAAGATTGACGGCGAATTCGACTTTGCGGGCCAGGTAACTGGCAAGTGGGGAGCGAAGAAAAAATAACGCGGCCAGACTCTTGATTAATTGCGCATGCAAAAGCGTCAACGCAGAGTCGTCAGCTAGACTAATCGGGCAGGTGGTCGTGTTGCGCGGCATCGTAACGTGGCTGCGCCGATCCCCTGCCTGAATTGGCATTTATGAAGGCGGCGATTTTCAGAGATGTAATTGGTCGAAAACGTCTCGCCGCGCGCAAAGAATCAAGATCGCTTTATGGTCAGCAACCAGCGCGGTACTACAATTGAAAAGCTGAACATCGAGCCGCCATCTCACAGGGCGGCGAACGCGCCGTCGAGCGCCGCAACCAGCTCATCAATGTCCGACTTCGTGGCGATGAGCGGCGGGCCTATGCGAATCACGTTGCCATAGAGTCCGCCTTTGCCGATCAAAACGCCTCGCCGCCGAGTCTCTTCAAAGACGCGCACGACCGATTGCGGGTCCGGCTCTTTCGTATTGCGGTCCTTCACGCATTCAATCGCCTGCATCAATCCCATGCCGCGCACGTCCCCAATTACCTGATATTTATCCTTCAACTCTTCGAGCTTGCTCCTCAAATAATCACCAACGACGCGAGCGTTATGCGGCAGGTCGTTTTCTTCTATCACGCGGATGGTCGCAAGCGCGGCAGCGCACGTCACAGGGTTTCCGCCGAAGGTCGAAAAAGTCAGCGACGGATACTTGTCTGCAATCTCAGGCGTGGCGGTCGTGCAGCCAATAGGCGCGCCGTTGGCCATGCCCTTCGCGAATGTCATCACTTCAGGCTCGACCTCCCAGTGCTCTATGCCGCACCAACGGTCGCCTGTGCGGCCCCAGCCCGTCTGCACCTCATCGCAAATAAAAATACCGCCGTAGCGACGGATGATTTCGGTTACGACTTTGAAATAATCTTTCGGAGGCGTGATGAACCCGCCGACTCCCATAATCGGCTCAGCGATGAACGCAGCAATCTGTCCCGTCGTCGAAGTCTGAATCAACTCTTCAACATCGCGTGCGCATTCCAGAGCGCACGATTCAGGCTTCAGATTAAACGGACAGCGATAGCAATACGGCGCGTGCGCGTGTACGATGCCTGCAACGAGCGAAGGCCCGTGCTTCCATGGAGCGTGGCCCGTCGCCGTCATATTCATCACAGAGCGTCCGTGATACGCGTGGCGAAGCGCGATGATCTCCGTTCGGCCAGTGTAGATGCGCGCGAGCACCATCGCAGTTTCGTCGGCTTCCGTGCCGCTGTTTGTGAAGTAACTCTTCTTCAAATCGCCCGGCGTTATCTGAGCGACTTTCTCTGCCAATTCTGCCTGCGGGCGATTGATGTAAAGCGTCGAGGTGTGAGCGATGCGCGCGACCTGGTGGCTCACGGCTTCGACAACTTCCGCTCGCGCGTGACCTACTGAAGTTGTGAGCACGCCGCCGAAGCAGTCCAGGTAACGTGTGCCATCCGCATCCCAGACGTGCATCCCTTCGCCGCGCTCAAGCACCATCGGGTGTTCGTAATAAGTTGCGGCGCACGGCCAGATGTACTCTTTCTGCTTCGACACAAGATCGTCGGTTGAGGATTGCGCTGTCACATTCTGTGCGGTCATTGCTTCCTCCGAGAAATTATGATTGCGACGTGTGAAGGCGCGATAATTAAACAACAGCAGGACAGCTTCGTCAATGCAGCATCCTAAGAGTAGCAGATAACAACGGCAGATGGCCTGTAGTGAGTGACGCATCTAAACAAATACACGAAGAAGGGATAGAAATATCAGTTCTATCCCCTCTTCGTTATAAACTCCTACGCCCGATATGAACAAAGCGCAACCGCGACTAATCACGGTGGATGACTATGTTGCCGCCCGCTATGACCATGGAGGGATCTGCATCCTCTGCCGCTCCCGGCAGATTGTCAATATTGCCCTGAAGCGGCGAAGGAAACAACGTTAGTAGGGATTAACCGGGAAGGCTTAGATCACGCCTTCGCTGCGAAGCGCAGCGATCTCAATAGCAGTAAATCCTAGCTCGATCAAAACCTCTTCTGTATGTTCGCCGAGCGTTGGCGCGCGGCGGCGCACTTCGGCGGCAGTCTCGCCCATTCGCGCGGGCGGGCTTGCAATCAAGACGGGTTTGGTCGCACCGGGATATTCGATTTCTTCGAGAAGTCTTCGCTCGCGCACCTGCTCATCGTTTAACACTTCATCGAGGTTATAAACGGGTCCGCACGGCACGCGCGCTCGTTCAAGCTCTCGGATTGCTTCATCGCGCGTGCGAGCGGCGCACCACTCGCGCATCACTTGATTAATCAGCTCCGCGTTGTTCGCGCGGGTGATGTCGTCTTTGCAGCGCGGGTCGTCAAGCAAATCTTCGCGGCCAACGGCTCGCGCCCAGCGCCGAAACATCTGATTGCCGATTGTAGGAACGATTATCCAGCCGTCGCGCGTCGGGTAGACATCGCTCGGCGCGGCATAATATCCCGTGTTGCCCTGCTGCTTGCGCTGTATCCCTGTCGCGGCAGCTTCTGATAGAAGCGGCTGCATGAATGTCACTCCGGTTGCAAGTAGCGACACGTCAACCAACTGCCCGCGTCCAGTTTTTTCTCTGTGATAGAGCGCGGCCATCGCGGCAAACGAGGCGTGCAGCGCCGTGCCGTAATCAACCCATGAAACGATTGAGCGAACCGGTGGGCCTTCAAATCCGGTGAGGCTCATCGAGCCGCTCATCGCCTGCGCCACGCCATCGAATCCGACGCGATTTTGATACGGGCCATCGGGACCGAACGCCGATGCCATCACGAGAATGATGTTTTCCCTGACAGCGCAAAGCGACTCATAATCGAGCTTGAGCGATTTCATCACGTCGAGCGGCAGGTTGACGATTACGATGTCCGCGCTCTCGACTAATCGTGAGATTATTTCTGGCGCGCGCCTGTGCGCGAGGTCGAGCGTGATGCCGCGCTTGTTGCGATTGACGTTTAAGAAGAGACCGCCTTCGCCGCTTTCGGTGACGGGACCGAGCCAGCGGTCCTCGCCGCCCGCGCGCCGCTCGACGCGAATCACGTCAGCGCCAAAATCTGCCAGCATCATCGCGCAGTAAGGCCCGGCGATGAAGCGACCGAAATCAATCACGCGAATTCCTTCGAGCGGTCCCGGCATAATTAGGAATTTTGGATTTTCGATTTTCGATTTTGGATTAGCAGAAGATTCTAGCTGTCACAGCCTCTGCAAACGCTCCAATCCAAAATCTAAAATCGAAAATCAGCAAATGGTTTCCGTTTGAGGCATTCATTCACCGGATCAGAAAATCCTGCGCGGCGGCCCCATTCGTCATAGCGATAAAAGCCCTCGCCCGTTTTGCGACCGAGCCTGCCCGTTTCAACCAATCGCCGAAGCAACTCCGAAGGCGCGCGCTGCGGCGTCGGGTTCAAGCGAAATTGAGCGACGGTAGCCCGCAGCACCGTATCAAGCCCGGCGTTATCGGCTATCTCAAGCGGTCCAGCGCCCCAGTTCAATCCGAGCTTCATACCGTTGTCAACCTCTTCGGGCGAAGCGATTCCCCACTCGACCAGTCGTATAGCTTCGTCAAGCGCCGCGCCAAGTATTCTATTCACGACGAAACCGGGAATGTCTGCGCGAACGACGAGCGGGGTTTTGCCAAGCGCGCGAACAAATTCAAGCGAAGCATTAACAACTTCTTGAGATGTGCGCTCGCCGCCGATGACTTCGACTAAAGCCATCAGCGGGACGGGACCGAAGAAGTGAAGCCCGATGACGCGCTCCGCACGCGCAGTCCACGAAGCAATCTGCGTTATCGGGATGCCGGACGTGTTGCTCGCGAGCACAACATCGGCGGCGAACATCTCATCGAGCGCGCGAAAGAGAGGCTCTTTCACGCGAGCGTCTTCAAAGACTGCTTCGATCACCCAACGGATGTTTTCGTCGGTGCGAAGCTCGCTTGTCGCATTGATTCGCGCAATCACACTTGATGGCGCATCGTTTAGTTTTCCTTTGCGCGCGAGTTTTTCAATCGAGCTTTTGATTCTATCAACGCCGCGAGCGAGCGCCTGAGAATCTTCATCCATTAGCGTAACGGTGAATCCGGCCTGCGCCGCTACCTGTGCGATGCCCGCGCCCATAAAGCCGCTGCCGACGACCAGCACACCTGTCTTTTCCATGCGTCACCTCTGAGAAGGTTCTGAAAGGATGCTTGCCGCGCAGCATCCTACCTTTTGCCGTGACTTAATTCAACCGCGCCGGGCCGCCTTCAACTCGAATCGAAAACCATGCATAATCTGAGAATCACTTTGCAGGTGAAAGAAACAAGATGCTCAACATACCATTTCTCGAAGACCGTCACGCGAAGCTGGCCGAGCATGTTGACAGCTTCAATCGCAAGCAAGCTCGCGAAGCCGCGCCCGTTGAATCCGAAGACGAGCAGGCGCGAAGGCTCGTCCACGCGCTCGCCAGCGAGAGGCTGCTCGATTACACCGTGCCTGCCCAATTTGATAACACAAGCGCGCTCGACATTCGAGCCTTGTGCGTGGCGCGCGAACATCTCTCTTACAGTTCGTCGCTTGCCGATTTGATGTTTGCAATGCAGGGGCTTGGCAGCTTTCCCATTGCGCTTGCCGGTTCAAAAGAGTTGAAGCAGAGATTTTTGCCGATGGTGCGCGCGGGCCAAGCAATCGCGGCGTTTGCAATCACAGAGCCTGACGCCGGTTCAGATGTTTCGGCCATTCAAACAACCGCGCGGCGCACGGGCGGCGATTATGTGATTAACGGCGTGAAGACTTTCATCTCAAACGCTGGCCTCGCAGACTTCTACACGGTTTTTGCGAAGACCGACACGGAGCGCGGCAATAAAGGCATCTCGGCGTTCGTCGTGGAGGGCGACGCAGCAGGTTTTTCTTTCGAAGAAAAAATCGAGCTTGTCGCCTCGCACCCGATTGGCCGCATCCGCTTCGATGATTGTCGAATTCCTGCCGCGAACCTGCTCGCCAATGAAGGCGATGGGTTCAAGATTGCGATGACGACTCTCGATACGTTTCGTCCGACGGTCGGGGCTGCGGCCTGCGGACTTGCGTGGCGCGCGATAGACGAAGCAATCGCTTATGCTAAACGGCGCGTGCAATTCGGGCGGCCAATCGCAGAGTTTCAAGCTACGCAGATGAAGATTGCCGAGATGGCCACATATCTCGATGCAGCGCGGCTGCTCGTTTATCGCGCGGCGTGGAAGAAAGACGCGGGCGCAGAGCGCATAACGACCGAAGCAGCCATGGCGAAGTTATTCGCTACGGAAGCGGCGCAGAAAATTATTGACGCGGCGGTTCAAATTCATGGCGGCGCGGGTCTCGTGCGCGGCTCCTCAGTCGAACGCCTTTATCGCGAAGTCCGCGCGCTCAGAATTTACGAAGGCACATCCGAAATTCAAAAACTCGTCATTGCAGGCCAACTGCTCAAGTAGATGCTGTTGCGGCTGAACCCGCCTGGCTCGGCAGAAGTGTTCGGCGCAGGAGTTCAATCTATGCGCGCAGCTTCGACAATCTCCCCACTTGAAAAAACGGTCTGAATCAATCATTATCAATTTCCTTCTGGCAGTTGGCCTTTGTTAATCGAAGCAGCATCCATTCGCACTGATAAAACGGAGGACTTATGAAAGAACGCAGAATGGAACACGAACTGGGTCTTGATTTCTTGCGCGTAGTCGAAGCCGCCGCCGTCGCATCAGCGCAGACTATGGGGCAGGGCGACCGCAAATACTCTGACCACGTGGCGGTCGAAGCCATGCGCGAGATAATGGATTCGGTCCCGATGCGCGGCGAGATTGTCATCGGCGAAGGCGAGCGCGACGAAGCGCCCATGCTCTATATCGGCGAGAAAGTCGGGCGCGGCTACAAGGATCAGGACGGCGAACGCTACCCGGAAGTCGACATCGCCGTTGACCCGCTCGAAGGGACGAATCTCTGCGCAATGGGATCGGCCAACGCCATTTCGGTTATGGCCTGTTCTGAAAAAGGCGGCCTGCTTCGCGCGCCCGATATTTACATGCAGAAGCTCATCGTCGGTCCCTCATCGAAAGGCGCGGTTGATCTCGACGCTCCCGTTAAGGACAACCTCCGCGCCATCGCGCGCCGCTTGAGCCGCGACGTTGAAGACCTGGTCGTCATAGTATTAGACCGACCGCGCCATAAAAAATTGATCTCAGAGATACGCGAAGCTGGCGCTCGCATAAGATTAATTTCAGACGGCGATCTTTCGGCGGGCATATCGGCAGCCGTCGCAGGCTCAGGCGTTCACGCTGTGATGGGAACGGGCGGAGCGCCCGAAGGCGTGCTCACGGCTGCGGCGATGAAATGTTTGAACGGACAGATACTCGCGCGCTTTGTGCTCAAGGAGCAGCTCGAAGACCTCGAAGACCGCAGCCGCATCCCCGAAGGCGTGATCGAACGGATGCAGGAGATGGGAATCAAAGACCCGACGCGCATCTACGACACGGACGACCTCGCGCCGGGCAAGCACATAATCTTTGCGGCGACGGGCGTGACCGACGGAACAATACTTCGCGGCGTAAGATTTTTCGGCACAGGCGTTCGCACGTCTTCGATCATCATGGCGACCGAGCGCACGAAGCGTGTTCGCTTCATTGATACGGTTCACGTCGAAGGCGGTCCAGACACGGTTGTTCGTTTTTAGTCATTTGTCGTTTGTCACCGGTCATTGGTCCTTTGTCACTTGTTAAGATCGCTGTACATCCGGCAAAGGACAAATAGACCAATGACAAATGAGATTGCCTCTCAGCGCATGGCACAAGTAAAAAGAATTATGAAGAACGCAATTAGTCCCGCGCTGCTCGCTTTGTTGGTTATATTCTTAGCCGCTTCGTCTCAGGCCGAAGCTCCCGCTTCGCTAGAAGGCAAAATCGTTGACGCACACGGCGATGCTTTGCCGCAACTGACCGTTGTTGCGCGCGACATGCGAACGGGTCAGGCGCATGAGACTACGATTGACGACAAAGGCGAATTTGCCTTCGCGCGCCTTGAGCCGGGCCGCTACGAGATTTCAACACGTCCTGCAGGGCATGACGCAGTGCTTGGCCAGGCGCAGATCGCTGAAGGCAAGACCGTTCGCGTTCGCTTTACGAGATGGCCTATGCCTGCGATTGGCAATGCGAGCATTGATGCATTCGTCGCGTCTTCGAAAGCCGAAGGCGGAGATTATCCTGCGGGAAACATCAGCCACTTGAATGTCAACGACGAAGTTGATCGCTATTTCCTCTATTCTTATTTCGGCATACTCGCGCTGCTTTCCGTGTATGGCATCTATCGCTACCGTTTGATCTATCTCTTTTTGCGCTACCGCAATCATCGCCCGCAGCCGAAAGCGAGATTTGACGCCGCGCGGTTGCCGCGCGTCACAATCCAGTTGCCGTTGTTCAATGAGATGTACGTGGCCGAGAGATTGATTGACACGGTTGTGAAGTTAGACTACCCGCGCGAGCTTCTCGAAATTCAGGTGCTCGACGATTCGACGGACGATACAGTGAAGATTGCTTCGCGCGCGGTAGAGAAATACTTCGATGAAGGCTTCGATATAACTTATCACCACCGCGCGGACCGCACAGGCTTCAAAGCGGGCGCGCTTGAAGCTGGCCTGAAGAAATCTTCGGGCGAGTTGATCTTGATATTCGACGCGGACTTCGTGCCGCACCCCGACTGCATTCGCCGGATGATTGATTACTTCACGGACAAGCGCGTCGGCATGGTGCAGATGCGATGGGGGCACATCAACCGCGACTATTCGCTGCTGACGCGAGTGCAGGCCATCATGCTCGACGGCCATTTCGTAGTTGAGCAGACGGCGCGCAATCGCTGCGGCGGATTCTTCAACTTCAATGGCACTGCCGGAATGTGGCGGCGCGAGGCAATCGAGTGGTCCGGCGGCTGGCAGCACGACACGCTGGCCGAAGACACAGACCTTTCATACCGCGCGCAACTGATGGGCTGGCGATTCGTCTATCTGATGGACGAGGATGTGCCCGCAGAATTGCCCGTCGAGATGAACGCATTCAAGTCCCAACAACGGAGATGGGCGAAGGGACTTGTGCAGGTTGGAATGAAGTTAATGGGAAGAATCTGGCGCGACCCGCGATTGCCGCTAAGGGTGAAGCTCGAACAGTTTTTCAGGCTGACGGGAAATCTTGCCGCGCCGCTCGTGGTCGTGCTCGCGATGATAAATCTTCCTGTGCTCATCATTCGCTACAACCAGGAGATGCTCCGATTGTTCGTGCTCGACGTTCCGATACTTACATTCTCAACCGTATCGGTGCTCGCATTCTACATGGTTGCTCAGTGGCACCTCTATCCCAAATCGTGGTGGAAATCGCTCAAGCAGATGCCGTTCGTGCTGAGCATGGGAATCGCGCTGACTTTCTCAAACGCGCGAGCGGCGCTCGAAGCGGTTTTCGGAATCAAGTCGCCGTTCGTTCGCACGCCCAAGTATCGGATAGAAGAAAAGAGCGATACGACGTGGGTGAAAAAGAGCTACGCGCCGCGACAGCTGGCTCTGCCATGGCTTGAGATAGCATTCGCGCTCTATTTCGCATTCACTATCTGGTACGCGCTCAAGAATGGCATCACGGGCACGCTGCCATTTTTGATGATATACCTGTGCGGTTACGCTTACGCGGCGGCGATGTCAATCTTGCAGGGGCGAACAAAGCTGCGCCGCGCAGGCGGGAAGCGAAAATAATTCAAGCAATCAGCCTTCAGCAATCAGCTTTCAGCAGGCGCTGAAGTTCAGTGAGGCGAGATTCACTGCGAGGACTGATAGCTGGCCGCTGAAGGCTGAAGGCCGAAGGCTAGATAATGAAAGAGATTTTTTCACTATTTGCTCTCTTAATTCTTCTCGGTCAAACGGACTTCATTCTAATTGCGACTGCGCGCCAATCGGGCGGCGCGCAATATACGAAGACTTCGCTGCTTTCCGATAAAGAAGTCCGCGCGCTTGCCGCTGAAATCAATGGCTTGATAGCCAAAGACACGGTCATCGAGCTTTCGCGCTACCATCGCGTGCAGGCGTCATCGGGATTTTCGCGCGCAGCCGAATACATCGCGGCGAGGGCCAAAGAGTACGGGCTTGAGCAGGTACAGATTGAAAGATTTCCCGCCGACGGCGAGAAGACTTATTACACTCTGAAATCAACTCCGGGTTGGGAAGCCGCAATCGGCGAGCTTTGGGAAACAGAGCCGCGCAAAACGAAAATCGCCGACTACAACGAGATGCGCGTCGCGCTCGCGGATTATTCGCAAACGGCAGACGTGACCGCGCAGCTCGTGGATGTAGGCGCGGGCACATCGGCGAAAGATTATGAAGGCAAAGAAGTCAAAGGCCGCATAGTGCTTGCAGGCGGAAACGTCGCGACCGTTCACAAGCTGGCCTGCGACGAGCGCGGCGCGGTTGGAATACTGAGCTATCAACAGAATCAAGTGACCGGATGGTCGGGCGATTACGTTGATAATGTTCGTTGGGGGCATCTGTCGCCATACAACGCGAACAACAGATTCGCGTTTATGATCTCGCTCCGCCGCGCGCGCGAGTTTCAATCGCGCTTGAGCGCAGGCGAGCAGATAACACTCCACGCCGTTGTGAAAGCAGAGATCAAGCCGAGCAGCTACGAAGTCGTGAGCGCCGTCATCCCCGGCTCGGACCTTTCGGATGAAGAGATTGTTTATTCGTGTCACCTGTGCCATCAAAAGCCGGGCGCGAACGACAACGCATCGGGCGCGGCTGCCATACTTGAGACTGCGCGGGCGCTTATGGCTTTGATCCGTCGCGGCGAGATTGAGCGCCCGCGCCGCACCATTCGATTCATCTGGCCACCTGAGATCAACGGCACGGTCGCCTATTTTGCGGAGCACCCGGAAATCGTTCGCCGCATGAAAGCCGCAGTGCATTGCGACATGGTCGGCGGCAATTATTCAATCACGAAATCTGTCCTGCACGTCACACACACGCCCGCATCGCTGCCGAGCTGCACGAACGCCGTCGGCGACGTGTTCGCCGATTACGCAATCGCTGGCGCCTTGAAAGCGGCTTCTGGAGCCGGTTTCGAGGATGCGCTCATTTCGCCCGAAGGCAGCAAAGACAGCTTCGTTGCTGACATAACGCCTTACGAGATGGGATCGGATCACGACGTTTACCAGGAAGGCTCGTTTCGCATTCCGACGATTTACCTGCGCGACTGGCCCGACGTTTTCATTCACACGAACAACGACACGCCCGCCAACATTGACCCGACGAAGATGAAGCGGTCAACTTTCATCGCCGCAGCGTCGGGCTACTTCCTTGCGCGGGCCGGTGCGGCGGAAGCGGCGCGATTGGCCGATGAAGTATTCGCTCGCGCGCTCGCCCGCGTCCCGAAAGAGAAAGAGCGAGCCGCCCGTATGGAGGGGACAAACGCCGCCGATGCGCGCAATCACATTGTGCGTTCGCTCGAACACGACGCCGATGCGATTGCTTCAGTGATGATGCTCGCGCCAGATGACAAGGCGCTCGAATCGAAAGTCGAAGGGCTGGTGGATCAACTGAGCGGCGCGTGGCTGATGCTCACAGGCAAGCTCACTGAGCAGCGCAAAGGCAATAAGATTTCGTTCACGGTTGAAGCGAAGGAGCTGCCGAAGGAGCAATCGAAACCTAAATTCCCGAAAGACGCGTCGCGCCCGCGCTCGGTTGCAACGGATTACAGCCGGGTGCCCGCGCGAAAAGTCACGGGGCCGATGAACGTTTACTATTACGACTACGTGGCGGAGCGCGCATCATCTGACGACCTGAAAGTTGTCGAGCGAATCAGCGAGAGATCGGGCGGCGAGATAATTCTTTACGAGATACTGAATCTGGTTGACGGCAAGCGCAGCGTCCAGGCGATTCGCGATTACCTTGCAGCCGCGTATGGGCTGATTCCGGTTGAAGATGTGAGCGATTACTTGCAATTGCTTGAAAAGATCGGCGTGATAGAGATGAAACCCTGAAGCGACAGGCTCGCCCGGCTAATCGGCCCGCGACTGCACGCACAAGGTTGCAAGGCCGCTCGCCGCAGGGACGCAGCAAAAGCGCAGAGCAGTCCTTAGATGCGGTCTGCGAAGAGTCTGCGTCGTCCGGGTTTCTGCGGCGAATTGTTTTTCCATGTCTTTGCGATCATTTGAAATCCGTCCAAAATAATGCCGATAAAAAAAATGCTTGAGCGGAACAGAGCAGCCATGTTATAAACGCTACGTCTTGAGCGTTTAAATTGCGCGCTGCGGGATGAGGTTTTCCGCTACGTTCTTAATCAGCAAATCAACGAACAGAATATGACAGTATGCTGATGGCTTTGTGGACGTTCGGCCAATCAGCCTTTTGGGAAAAGACTGTGTCTTTTTCCATTCGACAAACTCCCTGAACTCAGAAGTGGGTCCGCAATGGGCCTTAACTCAAAGTCGCTTGCAAACCAAACTTGAATAAAGAGGAGAGACGAATGAAAAGAATCGCGTGTCTAATGTTGATTGTTCCGCTCGTTTTGTTTGCCTCTGCGCTGATGCAGGGTAAGACCGCTGCGCAGGCAAAGCTGTTTCAAAAAGGCATTAACGAAGACATTCCGCTCGCGCGCGAGCTCAGTTTCAAGATACTTGAAACTGTAGCCGCCGATTATGGCATCAGCAGCGTTGATGATTTGAAGGAGATGCGCACGTTCGTCGACGAACAGGACATGGCGCACACGCACGTCCAGCAGACCTACAACGGCGTGCCCGTCTTCGGAGGCGAAGCCATCGTGCATCTCGATTCAACGGGCGGGCTGTTTGCCATGACGAACGACCTCGTCAGCGACGTGAGCGTTGACACTAATCCTTCAATCAAAAAGAAGAAGGCCGTAAGGATTGCAATCGCAACATACGGTTGCGACTGCCTGACCGCGCCGCCCGCAGCCGATTTGTGGATACTGAGGCAGGAGGATGGCGACCACCTCGCCTATCGCGTGCAGTTGCGCCGCGAAGACAATTCGCCTGAAACCGCGATGCCTGTTTACTTCATTGACGCGCACACTGGCGATGTGCTGATGAATTACGATAATCTTCAAACCGCGACAGGCACGGGCGCGACGCTCTACAGCGGCAGCGTTTCGATTACAACTTTCTTCCGCTCAAGCAACGCGACCTACTACCTTGAAGACACGACGCGCAAGGTCGGCACCTTCGATAACCGCAACACTACAGGTTCAACATGGCGGTTCACGGATGGGAATAACATCTGGGATAGCTCCACGCAGCGCGCGGGCGCGGACGCGCATTTTGGCGCTGAGAAAGTCTATGACTATTTTCTCAACGTGCACGGGCGGCGCGGGCTTGACGGCAACGGCGGTCCCGCCTGGTACACATCAATTGACGGCGTGACGGGACTCATAAGCTCGAAGGTTCACTACAGCTCAGGCTACAACAATGCCTTCTGGAACGGCAACTACATGACTTATGGCGACGGCGACGGCGTGACCTTTTCACCGCTCGTCACGCTCGATATATGCGGTCACGAGATGCAGCACGGCATAACCGAGCGCACGGCAGGGCTTGTCTATTCAGGCGAATCCGGCGCGCTCAACGAATCAT
Organism: Blastocatellia bacterium; assembly: GCA_035575515.1. Lineage (GTDB taxonomy): Bacteria > Acidobacteriota > Blastocatellia > UBA7656 > UBA7656 > DATLXU01. The sequence continues at coordinate 26,623 of DATLXU010000006.1, read as the reverse complement.
GGTCCGATGTGTTCGGCGCGATGGTCGAGCGATTCGCGAAAGGCGAAAGCGCCAACACGTGGCTGATAGGCGAGCAGGCTTACACGCCCGGCACTGCGGGCGATGCGCTGCGCTACATGAACGACACGCACAGGGGCGGCGACCCTGACCATTATAGCGAACGCTACACGGGCACGGCTGACAACGGCGGCGTGCATACGAACTCAGGCATCTCGAACTTCGTCTTTTACCTGTTGTCGAAAGGCGGGACGCATCATCTTGGCGGCTCGATGACAGGCATAGGCGCGGACGCTGCGGCGAAGATTTGGTACAAAGCAATCACGACCTACATGACTTCCAGCACGAACTTCAAGGGCGCGCGCACTGCTACGTTGAACGCGGCGGCGGCGCTCTACGGAACCGGCAGCGTGAACTATAACGCTGTCGCTACTGCGTGGTCGCTATGCGGTGTTAACTAATTCGTTTAGCGATTTGGCGCGGCGGAGCGTCCGGCTTGTCGCAGGTTCTGGCAGCCGAGCCGCTCTGCCGCGCATTTTTTGATTCAGGCAATGATTAGATTCGTCATGCGGTCAGTAGTTCTCAGAAGAGCGACGACCGCGCTCTCGATGCTCGCACCGACGTCAAAGTTTTGTGTGAGATCAACCGCCATAGTCATAGCGGATTGCTTCGCAAACAGCTTACCCCATCAGGTGGGAATGAAGTTTTATCCACCGATGGCGGCGAACAGCGCATCGCACTCCATCAGGTTATTATGCTCGTCGCGCCGCTTCCCGTAGAAATCAACGAAGCGATAGCCATGCCCTTGAAGGAACAGCGCCACATCGTAAAAGAGCGGCTGATTTTGGTAGAGTGTAGTGAAGACCACCTCGCTATAAATCAATTTGATTCTTTGCTGTGATAACAGCCGGTCCGCTCCGCGCAACATGTTGAGATCATAGCCTTGCGTGTCGGTTTTCAGCAGGTCAATGCGTTCTACGTTATTCCGTTCGCAGTGTTTGTCCAGCGTGGTTACGGGGACAGTTGTTTGGTCTTCTACGGTGGCCCCGCCGCCCTTGTAGCAATCCGGCAGCGGCTCGGTCACTGGCAGTAATGAGTTTAACTGTCTGGCATTCCCAACTCCTCATCTTGTTTAACGAGATAGAATCAAAAGGTGTGTAAAAACAGATTGGGTGGTGTAACCTTTCAAATTCAAACAAAACCAAGCCCTTTGGGCTTAATGAAAGGATGACACCACCGTGATTGTTAAACAGGATAGCCAAAACTCAAAAGCACACGCAATCATTTTTCCTGAACTTGAATCCTGGGTTCGCTCCCAGGTCCAAATCTTCATTCAGGACATTCTGGAGCAGGAAGTGACCGAACTTCTCGGTCGTGACAAATCCGAGCGCCGTCAGGAAGATGCCAAGAGGCGGCACGGTTGATTGATGAAGATTGGGAGCGGATGGTGACATTTTACCGCTATCCTAAGGAGCACTGGATTCACCTGCGAACGAGCAATGCGATAGAGTCACCATTTTCAAGGGGAGATTGCGCACAGACGCAAGCCGCAGGTACAAGAAAGAGGACAGCGCGACAGTGTTGATCTGGAAGACGCTGATGATAGGAGAGAAGAATTTCCGGAAGCTGAACAAGCCGGAGATGATGAAAGAGGTGTATGAAGGAGCGATCTACGCTGGCGGAATCATAGTGAAAGATGACGAGAAGGAGGCCGCCGCCTGATCGCTTTTACACACCTATTGACAGTTGCTCATCGTCTGCAACAGATTGCATTCCGACAAGTTACTCAACTTTTGTCATGTACATAGGGGAAAAGCTAGATTTCTATTCACACTTTTATATTGTAGTACCTGATCTTCGAATTGAGCGTAGTCGTATTCATACCAAGTAGCTTCGCGGCGCGCGATTGATGGCCGCCCGTCATCTCAAGCGCACGGCGAATCAATTCGATCTGAAAGCGGTTCACTTCATCATAAAAAGATATCCCGCGCGACAGATCAATCTGCGTTGCTATCTTCTGCCCGCCGACCTGCGATGCTACGCGCTGAGGGTTGCGAACTTCTTCGCGCAGGTCGCGGACCTGAATTTCGTCGCCGCGCGCAATTATGACGGCGCGCTCCAGAACGTTTTCAAGCTCACGCACATTACCCGGCCAGTTATAGGCTTCGAGCAGTGACAGCACTTCGGGACTGATGTGATCGGAAATCTGACGGTTGTTTTCCGCTGCGTACTTGCGAATGAAATGCTGTGCAAGCGGCAGAATGTCTTCGCGGCGATCCCTGAGCGGTGGCAAATTGATCGCTATGACGTTGAGACGATAATAGAGGTCTTCGCGGAAAGAACCTTCGTCAACCGCCTGTCGTAAGTCGACGTTTGTAGCAGCGATGATTCGCACGTCAACCTGTCGGCGCGTCGTGTCTCCGAGCGGCGTGAAGTCACGCTCCTGAATCACGCGCAGCAGCTTCGCCTGCGTCTCCATCGAGATTGTTCCGATCTCATCTAAGAAGATCGAGCCGCCATCAGCAACTTCAAAATAACCCTTCTTTGCTGCGACCGCACCTGTAAACGCGCCGCGCGTGTGGCCGAAGAGTTCTGCTTCGAGAAGCTCTGTCGGAAGATTCGCAGAGTTGACCGTGACGAAAGGCTTATCGGCGCGCGGGCTTTGATTATGAATCGCGCGGGCGATGAGTTCTTTACCCGTACCCGATTCGCCTGTGACTAGAACTGTTGTGCGCGCGGGCGCGACCTGTTCGACAAAAGCAAGGATTTCGAGCATCTTCTCGCTGCGAGCGACAATTTCGCGCTGCTCCGTACTACGCTTGAGCGTCTGTCGGAGCGTACGCCGCTCTTCGTCTTTGCGTCGGCGGCGGATTCCGGAAGCAACTAATTTGAGGATTTCTTTATTGTCGAATGGTTTGCTGATGCAGGTGAACGCGCCGCGCTGCATCGCTGATATAGCCGTGTCGAAAGTAGCATAAGCCGTGATCATTATTACTACGGCCTCCGCGTCGAGTTTCAGAATCTCTTCAAGCGCGCGAAGCCCGCCCATGCCCGGCATCGAAACATCGAGCAGTACGAGGTCAAAGGCGCGCTGCTGGAATTTGTCTAAACCTTCTTCACCGGTCTTTGCCGTCTCGACCTGATAGCCTTCGGCTGTGAGGAGGCTGTCGAGCACGTCGCGCATTACCTCCTCGTCGTCCACAACAAGAATGCTCCCTTTTTTTGCCATAAGATAAAATGTTACCAAGCGGCAGCCATTAACTGCCAGCTTAATAACTAAAGAATGCACATGGATTAGTCGCTTGCGGCTTGCATCTGGCGTGCGAACGCGGTGGGTAGTTTGATGGTAAAGTGCGTGCCCTCGCCCTGTCGGCTCTCAACGAATATGCGCCCGCCGTGTTCCTGAATGATTCCGTAAGAGAGCGCGAGGCCAAGCCCGGTGCCCTGCCCGATCTCTTTCGTCGTGAAGAATGGATCGTAAATGCGCGCAATGTTTTCAGGCGCAATGCCTACGCCCGTATCGCGGAAGTCCACAACAACCGAAGTGTCAACCAACCGCGTCCCAATCGTCAGTCGCCCGCCCGCTGGCATCGCGTCGCGCGCGTTCAATATCAGATTCATGAAAACCTGCTGTAGCTTTGACGCATTACCGTAAGCTGCCGGCAGCTCCTGCCCGTAGTGGCGCACTATGTCGAACCGCGCGTTGCGCAACTGCGGCTCAAGCAACTGAATTGTGTCTTCAAGCACGCGGTTGATGTCAACTTCGCGGAACTCCGTGTCGCCCGTGCGAGAGAAGTTCAAAAGGTTATTGACTATGCCCGACGCGCGGACAGTCTGCGAATGAATCTTTTCAAGCAACCGCCGCTTCGGGTCGCTCTCTGCAACCTGCTGCATCAGCATCTGCGTGTAAGATGAGATGCCTGCAAGCGGCGTGTTGACTTCGTGCGCAACTCCTGCAGCAAGAAGTCCTATCGAAGAGAGCTTCTCACGCTCAAGGAGTTGCTGCTCAAGCTGTGCGCGCTCGGTCACGTTTTCGATCACGACGAGCGTGCCCGTGACCACGCCGCGCGCGGCCTCGAACGGCGCGAGCGATATGTTCAAAGTCAGTGGCCGCCCATCTTCTGTCGCGGCGTTGTATTTGTAGATATGGCGCGCGTCGTTGAGCGCCCAGCCTTCTTCGCCGATGACGCTTTGAATCGTTTCGATTAAATCAATGTCGAGCACCTCAAAGATGCTGCGGCGAAGCGCGCGTTCACGCGTGATGCCGAATATCTCTTCAAGCGCAGAGTTCCACGTCGTGATGCGGCCATCGAAATCAACTGCAAGGATGCCGACGTTGACGCTCTCGATTATGTTTTCAGAAAACTCTTTGAGCCGCGCAAGCTCTTCGGCTTTTTCCATCTCGGAGCGATAGAGCAGGCTGTTATCAATCGCCACTGCGACATAGCCAGAAAGCGCTCGCAGCAAATCCGTATCTTCGCTCGTCAGCAGTGCTCCTGATGACGTGCGTCCGACACCAATGATTGCAACCATGCGGTCGCGCACAACGCACGGCACGTAATAATAGAGATCATCCTGCGCGACTGGCTCATCCGCGACAGCGGGCAGCATATCGAAATAGTGACGACTTATTTCTTCACCTTTGGCTTTTGCATTTTGCTTATTGCCTTCATTGAGGTCGTCTGCGGTTATGAAACCGCGCCCGATTGAGCGCACGCGAATCGTCTTCTTGATCTCTTCAGGCAAGCTGAGATCGTGATCAATATCTGACGAATGCGCGAGCCGAAAGCCCGACGGCTCAAGCGGGTCTTCGATGAAGATAGCGATCTTGCGAACCGAGAGCATGTCAGACAATCGCCGCACCAAGGAATCGAGCAATTGCGGGAGCGCCGTTGTCTGCGCGAGCGTCCGTCCGAAGTCCTGAAGTCCCGTCCTCAGCGTGTATCTTTCGCCGTAGAACCAGCGATCTGCCCACACCTGCAATTTATTTTTAATCGGCGCGAACAGCATCGTCACAATCAACATCCCGACGACAACCACTGCGCGCGTTTTCCACGAATTCAAATCGGCAGTCGCCCAGACGAACTTAACGAGGTCACCCACGCCTAACAGCACAACCATGTACATCGCGCCAACCGCAACCGTCGCCATGACGTGAACGAAGCTGCGGCGCATTATCACGTCAACGTCCATCAGCCGGTAGCGAACTATCGAGTAGCCGAATGAAAGCGGAATCAGAATCAGCGGCCCGTAGGCGAGGGCCTCCATCAGCGGTGTTATCTCGACGTTCGAGATGTACGGAACCAGATAGAGCGCGGCAAACGGCAGGCCCGATAGCCCAAGTCCCCAGATAATCCATTTGAGCTGCTGGCGGAGCAACGGCTTACGAGAGCGAACGAACGTTAGCAGCAAAATGCCGCTGCCAAGCAGGAAGAATATTCCATATTGCGCAAGCCCGATTTTGTCGAGCGCCTCCCGCCAGTGGACGAGCGTGTTGCTGCTGAAAACAGGCGAGCCGAACAGTGTAAGGTCGGGCTTGTAATGCCAGATGATTTCGAATGCGACGAGAGCGACGGCGGGCAAATAAATCGCAGCCGCAAGCGGGCGCTTTCTCACCGTTAGCCCCCGCCCAGACGGGAAGTTAATGCAGAAGTGCAAAAAGACGGGAGCCAGCAGCGCCCACGCCGCATTGTCTAACAGGCTTACTAATCGGTCGTGCGGCGTGAATTCAAGCGTAGAGCTGTAGAAATAGACTATGAACGAAAGCAGCGACCAGGCGTAGAAGTGATACGTGAGCGCGGCCCGCCGCTGCTTGAACAGAACGAACAACCCGATGGCGAGATAAACGAAGCCGATGAATGCGAGATAAAGTCCGCGTTCCAGATTCTGCGGACGCGCGGCGATTTTGAAATCAACGTCGTAAAGCTCCCGCGGTATGCCATGAATGCTTTGAAGAATAGGATCGGGATGCTCAATTGCGTAGCGCGCGTCATTGCCCACGCCCTGTCGGTCGAGATAATGGTCAACCATCTCGGCGTGCTCGATTGTCGCGTAATCGAGCGCCTTCGTTCCGTCAATCTTTTCCGATTTGCCGACAAAATAGACGGCCCGCAGGTAGTCGCCTTTTTTCACGAAGAAGGCGAGCGGTGAATTCGGATCAACGGACTTTGCTTGTACCCCGTTCTCGGTATCAACCCATTCGACGCCGTCCGAAGGAACTGGCCGCACGCTGAGCCGGTCGCGCAGGTTGAGGATGCCTAAGACGACAAGCAAGGCGGTTATCGCCAGAACCGCGATCAGCTTTGTCTTGCTCATCAGGTCTTTCATCGCTTCGGCCTCTCACGCGCGCCAACAGGAGGGCATAAGTATCCGAACAGAATTTTTGCAACTGCTATTCCGACGCTCAGTCAAGCAGAATCGCTTGGAAATAAGAGGCTTACCTCCCAATCAATACCCCTTGCTTGTAGTCGCCTTCCAGATTTTCGGAACAGCCTCCAATTTTTCGGATACTGCTGCGTTGAACCGCAGGGGCACAGGACTGAACGCAAGCTCGCGAGCTTCGAAGACAAAGGCTCGCAAGTAAAACTTTGATCTGGCTAATATCACCTTGCGCGCTCTATACTGTCTGAGCGCGTTGTTGTCCTCAGCTAGCTCTACCGTTCTTTATTGCTTCGATTAAAACCTAACCGACACGCCGACTCGAACAAGGCGGTGATAGCGGCTCGCAACCAACTCCTGTCGCTCATCGGCAACAGAGCCTTGCTGGTCGAGCAGGTTGCGCAGATCAACAATGGCCGTCCACTGTCCCGGCACGAAGCTCAGACTCGGCAACTCCTGCGCGAGCGACACGCTAACGTTCGGGTCGTAGGTCGCAATCTGTCCCCGGAAAGGGTCAATCGCAAAGACAGCTTGGCTTGGCGCAAGGCGGAGCACTGTAGAAATGCGCGTGCCCGTCTGCACGAAGTTCGCATCCACCTTCGCTGAAAAGACGTGATAGTGATCGTTCGTGAACATGGTGGCAGGCTCTGCGATGCCTCGCGCGTCGAGCCGCTGCCCTTCGCCGAAGGCATAACCGACTGAGCCTTCAATCACGCTGTTCAGGCGATGGTGATAGATGACGCGCAGGCCGCGCGACCGGCCCTTCAACGCTGCTGTGCGAAATTCAGGCTGCGTGCTGTCGCTTGGAATCGCGAGCAATCCGACGCCATGACCCGTTACAGTGTCGAAGAAAGCCATCATCTCGACAGATGACTTGTCGGAAAGAATCTGCTCGCCGCCGAACTCAAGGCGATAGCTGCGCTCCATGACAGGCTCGCCGCTTCCGTTTGCATCGTTTGCCACGACAACAGGTTTCGGCTCGGTGAATTCAATCTCGCCCGATTCGAGATTTACTTTGGATTGAATGTCGTCTGACGAGCCGGGAACCATTCCGGCAAAGATTCGAGTGCGCGGGCCTGCGTCGACCGCGATTCCAAATCTAGGCAGAAGGCTCGTGCCCGACGCGCCTTCTGCAAAGCGCGCGAACTCAAGTCCATAAACTACAAGCACTGGTCCAGACACTTGCCACGTGTCTGTCGCCGACACAGAGAACTGTCCGAGCTTGGGCGTTGCAGCGCGGCGCGAGAAGGTGAATCTTCCGTATCCGAGCGCGACGGCAAAACGATGATGGTCGCCCGCATGAGCCGTCGTCAATGCTTCGAGTCGCTGCGGCGCTCCGTTGCCAGCGCCGACCTGCCCGCTGATGACGACGTTCGCGTCTTTGGCAATCTGCTCAGAGACAGCGAAGTTTGCGCCGAAGAATGAACCCGGCTGCGGCGAATTGCTCAGTGTGGTTTGAGCGAATGATTGAACGACTCCGTGAATCTCAGGCGTTCGAGAGGTGAGCGCGACTGTCTCTCCTGCTTTCGCCTCTGCGGGCTTTGCGTCGTCGTAATGAAAGATAGTTCCACGCGCGCGGCGCGCGGCCCACTTTGAATCGGTGTTGAGGCTTGTCTCCTCAGCCAGTGCCGTGATGCGACGCAATTGAATCGAATCGAATACGGTGACTTTGTTCGGGCGCACGTCGGTCGGAATCTCGACTGGTTTGAACCCGTCGGCTACGGCTTTGAGGCGATAGCGGCCCGGCGTTATATCGTGAGCGACGAATTTGCCATCGTTGTCTGTGTTTGCGCGCTTGACGACCTTAGCCTTCGCATCTTCGGTTTCGGCCAGCACCAAAACGGCTGCGCCCGCAAGCGGGTTGCCGCTTGCGTCCATTATGATGCCTCGAATAGAGCCTCGCGGCGTCGCTGCCTCAGCCGGTGCGCTTGCATAAGCGAGCGCCGCAACTGCTATCAGCGCCCACGACCTAAACGCTTGTTTCATAAGTCACCTCATTCAGAGGAAGCAGAGGACTTTCCAGTGGGAAAGTTAATTCTATCATCCGACTCCGCAGTGTCAAGCAAGCCGGAAGCCTTTAACCAGCCGACGAGACTGCGCAAAGCGCGGCCCCGATGGCTCACTTGGGATTTTTCTTCCGCCCTCAGCTCGGCGAAAGTCCTGCCAAGCGGCGGGTAGTAAAACACAGGGTCATAGCCGAACCCGTTTCGGCCTCGCGGCTCAGATAAAATTACGCCGCGCGCTTCGTCTTCAAAGACCCGCTCGCCGCCGTCCCACACAATCGCAGCCGCGCAGACGAACCGAGCAGCCCGACGCTCGGCGGGAACGTCTTTCAATTCTTCAAGCAGCTTCATCGTGCGCTCGCGGTCCGAAGCATCCGGCCCGGCGTATCGCGCTGAATAAACGCCGGGCGCGCCCGCGAGCGCGGCGACTTCGAGACCCGAATCATCAGCGATGGTCATAAGACCCGAACGAGTGTGAAAGTACCGCGCTTTGAGCAACGCATTCTCAGCAAAGGTCGAGCCTGTCTCGATGTCTTCGGGCGCAGTGAGGTTTCCAAGCCCGATTATTTCAATCCCTTCAGCGCCGAGTATTTGCTCCAGTTCAAGAATCTTTCCCGCGTTTGTGGTCGCTACGAGTATCCGCATTGCTGAAAGTATAGCACGCGAGGAGCGGGCCGCGCCGCTCTGTTGAGAGAACAGTATTCTGCGGCTTTTTTGCGCGCGAAGTGAGGGTTTGCTGGCTCAAGCTCAAGTAAATCTTTCCACTAACTTATGTATTTTTTACACAAGAACTTTCTCTGTTCGTTGTGAGAAAGCTGTCAGGAAGTGCAAAAGTCCAATGAAATGTTGTACATCATCACCGGAACGAGTAAGAGGCTGAGAGTGGCACCTCGATTGCTCGTGCTCCGGTGGGGCAAGAGATACGGGTGATGACAACATCACTTCCTGTTCTCGATTCTTGGTTACCGGGGTGAGGACGGTAACCGGAAACAAGGCGACGCAGTCTTCCCACGCTGCGTCGCCTCTTTTTTTGCAAGCGTTCAGTTTTCAGCTATCAGCCTTTCGCGATTTGCACTCGTCATCGCTTCCAAAATTATTTTTGGAATGCTAATAACGAGCCTACTTCTGTCTCAAAAGCCTCACCCTCATATCACAGAGGTTTTCGATTTTGAACAGGTCTTGGCTTTAGAAAAGGGAACTGGGATTAAGGAAGGCGATAGAATCAACCTGAAGCAAGTTATAGGTCGAGATGGCAAAACGCTTGCGGATATGGTTGATTCAAAACCTATGTTACTCGCTGCGGTTAAATCAGAATGCGGCATGTGCAGAATAGCAACAGATGCAATGCGCTACATCCGTGAAGAAGTTGGACAGGCAGGAATTCGGTATTATATTGCAGTTCTAAATCCTGCTTCTTCCTCATCGGGATTCGAGTATATTGATTCGCTTGGTATTGACGTACCAGCTTTCTTGTGGAATGGAGAGCCGGAATCTATACCGGAAGTTGTCCCTTACCATCTGTTGTTAGACCAAGCAGGTGTTATTATCAAGCGATGGCCGGGCTCCAACCAAGACAAAGCAATCCGCGACAGAATGGCGAACCAGATTGTTATTGACACGCTAAGAATAGCCGCTCCAGAGAAAGAATAAGCAATCCTGAAACCAAGCAGAATAGAACGAGTGAGCCGTTTATGGCAGGGCCATTCAGTTTTCAGGAAAACTGGTTGAAAGCTGAATGACCCTAGATTTTAAGCTGAAAGCTGACCGCTGAATGCTTCTTGACACTCGCGTGCCGCGCCGATATTTTCAATCTTTCTTCGATCAGAGGTTTCGATGCTAAACGAATACCGTCGAGAGTACGCCGAGTTTCATGCCGCCGCGATGCGCGAGTATTACCTCTTCCTTTCGGGCCAGAAGACCTCGCTTGAGCTTGCGCCGATTTACGAACGCTACAGCGACCTGTTTACACGCGATGCAATAGCAAAGCTGAATCAAACGCTCGAAGAAACGCCCGCGCACTTCGAAACCGAGCGCATGAGCGTGCGCCGCTTGTTGAATTTCTCGGTAGAGCAATTCCTGGGAAACTCTATAAAAGAATTGACCGAGCAGATAAGCGAATACGAAGCTGCGGCTAAGATCGAGTCTTCGGGCCGCGAGATGACCTTTCAGGATTCAGCCGTAGCAATCGCAACCGAGCGCGACCGCCTCGCGCGCCGCGCGATTTACGAAAAGCGAATCGCCGTAATCGAATCATCAAACGATTTGAGAGCCGAGCGGCTCACTCGATTGCACGAGACGGCGCGCGCGCTCGGCTACGGAAGCTATCGCGGCTTGTATGAGCACTTGCGCCAGCTCGATTACGATGCCATTGCGCGCGAAGCCGAAGCGGTGCTCGCGCGCACCGAGCCGGTTTACATCGCGCGGCTCGATGAGGCTTTGAAGCGCGATCTCAACGTGCGCATAGAAGAGGCCGAGCGGCCCGACGCCATGTACTTTCTTCATCTGACACGCTACGACGAGCGATTTCCGGCTGCTCGCCTTCTGCAAGTTTACGCCGATACAATGGCCGGGCTGGGCATTCGCGCTGAAGCCCAAAAGAATATTTTGATAGACGACGAGCCGCGCCCGCACAAATCTTTTCGCGCCTTCTGCGTTGCCGTGTCTATCCCCGATGATATTCGTCTCGTGATTCGTCCATCGGGCGGCCAGTCGGATTATCAATCGCTTCTGCACGAAGGCGGCCACGCGCAGCATTACGGCTGGGCCTCTGAAAGCCTGAAGCCAGAGTTCAAATACACGGGCGATTACGCGCTGACGGAAACCTATGCCTTCCTGTTCAATCATCTGATTTCCGACAGCGCATGGCTCGACGCAGTTTTGGGCTTTCGCGAAAATGGCGAATTCATTCGCTCGGTGATGCTGGCGCGGCTTGTAACCATTCGCCGCTACGTCGCAAAGCTGTTGTATGAATGCGAGCTTCACACGGGCAAAAACTTTTCCGAATCATCCGAGCTGTACGCCGCGCTTCAAAGCGACGCGACGAAATTCAAAACGCCTCCGGGCGAATTTCTCTACGATCTGGACGACGGATTCTATTCGGCGAGCTACGTGCGCGCGTGGGCATTCGAGGTGATGCTGCGCGAGTATTTGAAGACGCGATTCGGGCAGCGATGGTGGGCTTCGCGCCGCGCGGGTAATTTCTTGAAAGAGATTTGGGAGACGGGCGACCGCTACACCGCCGATGAGATGGCTGCGCAAATCGGCATCGGTCCAATTGGATTCGACCCGCTCATTGATGAATTCAACGAAGCCTTGAAAGGTTAGGCGTTGAGAGTCAGCGGGCAGTGACAGAATAGGTGTTGGCTTGAATCTGGCTCCAGGAGCCGATTTGGAGACAATGCCTATTATAACTTCGTCCCAGACCTCGACCCCTGACACCTATGCGAACCATCACCGTAAAACTCAAAGAGCGCAGCTACCGGATTCAAATCGCAGCGGGCTTATTGGCCGAAACAGGTCGGCTTGCGCGCGAGGCTGTTGGTGAGCGCGCGCGCAATGCTGTCATCATCAGCAACCCGACGGTTGATGCGCTCTATGGTCGCCGCGTTGCGCGCTCACTCAGCCGCGCAGGGTTCAAGACGTACCGATTCTTAATTGGCGACGGCGAGCGGTTCAAGAGCCTCCGCATGGCGCAGTTGCTCTACACGTTTCTGATTGAAAATCGCATCGAGCGGACCGATTTAATCATCGCGCTTGGCGGCGGAGTCGTGGGCGACCTCGCGGGTTTTGTCGCAGGAACTTATCTTCGCGGCATCAGGTTCATTCAAGCGCCGACAACCTTGCTTGCTCAAATAGATAGTTCCATCGGCGGAAAGACAGGAGTCAATCACCCGCTCGGTAAAAATCTCATAGGAGTTTTTCACCAGCCTTCGCTCGTCATAATTGACACGGAAACGCTTCACAGTTTGCCGCCGCGCGAGTTTGAATCCGGTCTCTACGAAGCCATCAAATATGGCGTGATACGCGACCGCCGATTGTTCAGCAGAATCGCGAGTAGAATGGAGCGATTGAAGAATTTTGACTCGGATGAGATAACCCGCCTCGTTGCGCGCTCGTGCGCTATAAAAGCTGATGTCGTTGCGCGCGACGAGCGCGAAGGCGGACTGCGGCGAATACTCAACTTCGGCCACACGGCAGGCCACGCGATTGAAGCCGTAACGCGCTATCGCCGCTTCCTTCACGGCGAAGCCGTCGCTTATGGTATGCGCGCGGCCTCTCGCATAGCAGAGCGCATGAAATTGTTAGCGACCAATGAGCGCGAGGCGATTGACGAAGCGATTGCTGCCGTAGGGCGCTTGCCGCGAGCGAATACTCTTGCGCTGGGTGATATAATTTCAGCAATGGAACATGACAAGAAGGCCGAAGCCGGGCGCATCGCTTTCGTGCTGCCGGTAGAAATTGGTCGAGTTGTCATCCGACAGGACGTGCCCCCGCAGATAGTTAAATCAGCCCTCAAAGACGCGATTGAGGTGCGTCGCGTTTAGATTAAACATACAGAGCCGAAGCCATCCGGCGCAGGGTGAAGGATCAGCGAGCCGTCGCGCCCGCGGCATGAAATATTTCCTCCACGCTCACCCCCTCACACTGCCGGACTCGCGCGGTCGGTCTTTGGTGAATCAGGAGAAATACCATGAGGCAAGCAGTTGAAATGAATGATCGCGCGGGTGAGCGCGGAGCGATAAAGATCAAAGTGCTGCTGATGCTGTCTGTAGTCGCGCTTATCATATTCGCAGTGGTAAAGATAGCGCCGGTTTATGTCGAGCAGCGCGAGATAGTTTACAAGGTTGACGAACTCGCGCGGCTGGCTGCTGTCCGAAGCTGGAAAGAAGACCAATTGAATAACGAGATAAAAAAGATTCGCGACGAATACAGCTTGCCGGAAGACAGCATCAAGGTCGTCTCGCAAAACAAGCCCGTGAAAGTCACCCTCGGCTACACGAGAGTCATTGATTTCCTGGTCACAAGCTACGATTGGAAAGTTGAGTACACCGCAACAGGCAAAGAACTGTGAGAGGGCAAAAGTAAGAGGCAAAAGTGACGACCGACAATAGATGCCGAGTTGTTCATGCAATCACCTTCTTATTTTGCCTTTCGCCCTTCCTTGTTGACTCTGCGTCAAACCGACCTCTATGATTTGAAGTAGCCAAAGAGGGGCAGTCAGTGCAGAGGTCCAAGCTTTCATTTTTCGTCTTAATAATCCTCGCCATCACGACGATTTCGCCTATTGCTGCAATTGCTCAGAGCGGGCGCGGGCGGCCAAGAGTCCAACCGCCAACTGCTCCGACCATTCCGCCGCAGCCCGTGACCGTGCCTGCCGCGACAACCGTAATCAAACAGGAACAAGCTGGCACAACATCGCGCTTCGTTCTTAAAAATGGAATCACAGTCATTATCAGCGAACAGTACGCCGCCCCGATAGCGGCTTCTGTAGCCTATTTCAAGGCAGACCTGACAAATGAGTCGCCACCTTTAGACGGCATCGCGCGATTGCTTGAGCGCATGATTGTGCGCAAGGCGGCAAATCGTTCCGCAGATCGCACAGTGGTTGACGCTCGCGCGATAGGCGCGTTGATTGGCTCGGATACAACTCCTGAAGGCGCTGCTTACTGGATTATTGTCGGGCCTGAGAAGATGAAAGATGCGCTCGCCGTTCAGGCTGATATGTTACAGAATCCGCAGCTTGACGATGAGGCGATGCGCCGCGAGTCGTCGCTGCTCCTCGAAGAAGAAAAGGCGATTGATAATCCGGCTGATTACTCGATGGCGCGATTGCTCGATGTTGCGTTTGCAGGCGAGCGCAATGCGGACTCGATGCGCCCGATCACGCGCGAGCAGATTATCGCTTATTATCGAGCGCATTACCGGCCTGAGAATTTAATCATTGCAGTCGCGGGCGCTGTCTCGACTTTCAACGCGCTGGTTCAGATTCAGCAGCTTTATGGAAAGTTCGGGGCTGAAGGAACAGAGCATCCGGCAGCTAATAGCGCTGCGTCTAAACCAACTTCAGCATCATCGCACGTTGTTCAATCAACAAAACCGACTGCGACTCATCAGCCGGATAAAGCGCAGGCTCAACCAGCAAAGCCAACTGCGCCGACTCAAACGAGCGCGCAACAGAGCGCGAAGCCCGAAGCTACCATCGCAGAAAAATCACCGGCAGACAAGCAAGAGAGCGGGCAGCCGCGACTGCGTTACATCGCCGAGCGCGGCGACATCAATCAATCAATTGTAACCGTAGGCTTTCAAACTGCGGGCGCGCAGGCGAAAGAGCGCGCTGCAATCGAGGTGCTCGCGGCGATGCTAGGCGAAGGACGCGCTTCGCGTTTGAATCGCTCGATCATTGATGCGCAGATGGCTGCGGGCCGCATTCAATCAAGCTATGTCGCGGCAGGCGAGAAAGGATTGCTCGCCATTCAAATGTGGATTGCGTCAGGCTCAATTGACAAAGCCGAGTCCTGGCTCTTCAAAGAATTGGACAACATCCGCAGCGAGTTGCCGAACGAAGCCGAGATGGCGCGAGCGAAATCGCTTCTCGAAAAACGATTTGTTGATCTAAACGGTGAGTACCTCAGTCGCGCTTTCGGGCTTGCCCGCGCCGAAGCCTCAGCGGGAAGCTATCGCGCGTGGCTCGATTATCGAAATCAGATTCGCGCCATCACCGCCGAAGACGTTCAGCGCGCGGCGGCAAAATACTTTACGCTCGCCAATACTATTGTTCACGAATACCTTCCTGCATCGGGCGAGCCGCGCACATTCAACGCTGAAAGCTACGCCGCAACGGTTCAAGCGTGGGCGGGCGGATTCGCCGCCGCCTTCAGCGGTAAGCCGCGCGCGGCTGAAGCCGATCCGTCAATTGCGCTTGCCGCGCAAGGCACGGACGTTTCGCCCGAACAGCGCGCCATCATCGAATCTGTTCAGCCGCTTCCCGTGAAGGATTTCTCAACGCTCAATGGCCCGCGAGCATTTGTGCGCGAAGACCACTCGCAGCCTAAGATCACCGTCGCGCTTCTGTTTCAAGGCGGGCGCGTCATCGAGGATGAAGCGACGAGCGGTGTAACAGAGTTAATGCTGCGCTCCGTTCTTTATGGCACGCCGCGGCGGACAGGCGCGCAGATGGCTCACGAGCTGGATCAGCTTGGCGCTGAAGTCGAGATAGTAACAGAGCCAGACTTTTTCGGATTCGCATTGAGCGTGCTTTCGCGCAACGCCGACCGCGCGCTGAAGCTTTTGCGCGACGCAATCGAAGAGCCTGCGTTCAGAGATGATGACATTGCGCGGGCGCGCATTGCGCAGGCGGCGGCGATACGCGATGCGCGAGATTCAATGACTGCCCGCTCGCATGAGTTATTGTTTCAAGCGATGTTCGCAGGCTTCGCTTATTCGCTTCCGCCGCATGGTCGCGAAGAAGCTGTGATGAAAGCGACGAGCCAGCAGCTACACGATTTGCACGAGCGAGCCATTAAGCGGCAACTGCCGCTCGCAATCATCGTGGGCGACACGAACGGCTCGGCTCTTGTGTCGAGCCAGTTGGCCGAAGGATTTCGCCGCCGCGAGCTTGACCGCTCGCTTCAGGTCAAAGTGCCGCCGAAGGCCGCGCCCGCAGAAAAGGGCGAACAGCGACGCCGCGAATTGACGGTCGCTACGATAGGATTTGCCGGGCCGAAATCTGACAGCAACGATTTGCCCGCCATTGAATTGATCGAGGCATTGATGAATGATCGCGGCGGGCGCTTGCTTGCGGAGTTGAGAGAAAAGCAGGCCGTTGCGCTCGACGTTGCGCTCACGAACGAAGCGTTGTTCACTGCGGGAGCGATTTACGCTCAGATTGCGACGACTCCGCAGAATGAGCAGCGCGCTCGCGCAGCATTGCTCGCAGAGATGGAGCGGCTCGCGGCTTCTGCGCCCGGCGCAGAAGAACTGGCAAGCGCGCGAGCCGTAGCATCAACATCAAACGTTGCGCGCCTGCAATCGCAAACGGCCCGCGCGCTCAAGTACGCACAGGCGATCGTCTATCAGCGACAGGCGGCAGATGTTGACGCGCTCGACGAGCGATTGTCGAAAGTGACAACTGAAGATATCAAGCGCGTCGCGTCCGCGTATTTCAAATCGTCGGCGGCTTTTGCAGGCGTAGTTCGTGGCAGCGCGCAAACGCCGCCGACTTCACCGAAACAGAATTGAGTTGAGGCGTCTTAGCCTTAAGCAAAGGTCGTAGCCGAGCATTCGATCAATTAGTCCCTTAACACACAGGGCAGCTTCCCATGTTTATGCTTCTCGCCGAAATAGTGTAGGTCTTATGTGAAGGGAAATATTGGACGCTCGCTTTGCCGCGATTCGTCGCTTTGTCATAGATGACTATGACTCTGCGATCAGATTCGGAATCTTCCAGGTGACTGAGCCTTTTGTGGTCACAGCGCCCTGTCCCGTAAGAGTGAATCCTGTGGTGCAGGATGTAAATGTATACGTTCCGGTCGTTGTATCAACACTGATCTGATTACCATTGCTGATATCTTTGAGGCAAACGCAACCGAAAGCGAGTGAGGCGAGGAGTACAACAAACAAAGCTCTCAGGTAGTATCCGGTCTTCTTCATTCTAAAATCCCTTTCCCTTTTTTTTCAGTACTGCTTTGTTTGAGGCGTAGGCAATCTTAATTATCCTGCCATTGCCAAGTCAAGCCACAACTTCCGGCTGATTTGTTCGAGCGCAAGAGATTATTCGCCATCAGGTAAAAGAAGCGGGGCGACCTGAGGATCGCCCCGCTTCCATTGGCCTGAACTTGAGGCTCAGGGTTACTGGTTAATCTCCGGCTGAATCATTTCAACCGGTTCGGGTCTGCGACGACCGCGACGCGGCGCGCGGCGGCGACGCGGCTCGACCGAAGGCGCTGGCTCCTCAGTTGTGATGATCTGAGGATTGGCGCCCGCGCCGCAACGTTTGTGCTGGCGCAGCCACTCGTCGACCGACAGACACGGCGCTGACGAGTTGTAGTTGCCGGGCACGACCCAGAACTCGACTCTGCGGTTGAGGTTCGGATCGCCTGACTCGTGCGGGCAGGTGTCGCCGAAATTGCGCACCGTTATGCGTGACGAGTCAATGCCCTTTTCAGTCGTGAGGTAATCGCGCGCGTTGTTGGCCCGCGTGAGCGATATGCCGACGCGCTCTGACGAATCGCGGTGGCCGTCAATGACGACCGAAGCGCGCGGGTCTTGCTGCAACTGCAACGCGATCTGATCGAGACACGCCTTGTGCTCGTTGTTGATGCGCGCCGAGTTGAACGGGAAGAAGATCGGACCGCACGGCGTGATGATGTCAACGCACGCCGGTTTCAACCCGGTTACGGTCACAGTAGTCGTACAGCTACCGCCCGGACACGGCTGGTCGCAGCGCGTGCGCGACGTGCCGACGTTGACCGAAACGGTGATCGTTCGAGTCTCGTTCGGGCCGAGATTCAAGCCCGTAGTATCAAGCGTGACCTCGCTGCCGCTCGTTGACGAAAGCGTGCCGCCGCCGGAGACTGACCAGCTATAGCTCGGGCTGTCGGCGCCGGTTGAGCTTACGCGCAGCGTTATGCGATCGCCCTCGTTGGCTGACGAAGGCGAAGCGGTGATTTCGCAATTGACCGTCGGGCACGGCGGCTCTGTAACTTCGTAGCTTGCCGTGCAGGTCGTCTGCCCAGTCGTCACGCAATCGCTCGGGCAATCAACAGCCGGAACGGTCGCCGTCACGGTCGTCGTCACCGTGTAGCGACCGCAGGGAATTCCAGTAGTCGGGATGTCAACCGTCGCGCCGGTACCGCTCACAGTAACGGGTCGGCCCGAAGCGTCTTTGACTTCCCAGCGATAGTCGTAAGTCACCTTCGACGGCTCGTAGCCCGGAGTTGTCGGCGTGACCGTTGCGGTCAACCGCTCGCCGCGATTGACTGTCGCCGCGCTCGTTGCGAGCGTGCAGGTTGGAGCGGGCGGCGGCGGGCAAGATTTGCGATGGCCAATTGCGAAGTAAGCGACGAATCCGCTCTGGCCTTCAGATTCGAACGTCTGATTGACCGTATCGAACAACGGGTTCTGAATGAAGAATGGCGGCACGAATTGGATGTTGGACCTGAAGACAGGAAGCGTTATGTCGTCTTCGTTGTTCAGGAACCTGCGGTAAGCGCCGCCGAACGATATTGCTCCGTTCTTGAAGAAGAATCTGAGTCCGATGTTCAAATCCCACGGATCGTTGCGAATCAGGCTGGGTGTGCCGCCGCCG
Source organism: Blastocatellia bacterium (assembly GCA_035575515.1). Taxonomy (GTDB): domain Bacteria; phylum Acidobacteriota; class Blastocatellia; order UBA7656; family UBA7656; genus DATLXU01. The sequence goes on along the minus strand of DATLXU010000006.1, from coordinate 7,939 downwards.
ATGAAGTCCGTGTGCAGCAGTTCTGTCACGAACTCTGCGTGCGAACCCAAAGCTATGCCCATGCCGAAGTTCAGCAGCAGCTTGTCACGGAGGTCGAGCACTTTGATGTCGCCCTTCTCGATGTCGCCTGTATGGATGTAGCCGATGTTCTCATAGAGGCGGAAGACTTTGCCCGGACTCTCCTGACCGAACATCAGAATCGGGCCGTATTCAAGCTCGCCGCTTGTGCGCCCGCGCGCGCGCGCGTCGTCGCTGCGCGAGATGGGAATCTTCAAGTAGCCGCCCAGCGCCATGCTGAACCAGCTCTTGTTAGGATCAATCAGGTTGATCTTCGTGCCGACGTAAACGTCGCCTGAGCCGTTCGAGGATTCACGCGCGCCGAAGATGGGCCGCCCGAATCTGTCGAAGCCTACGAAGTCGACTTCGCCGAAGAACGGCAATTCTTCGTAGTAGCTTGGCAGGTTCGTGGCAAACAGAGGACCGACGCCGCGTACCAGTGGCGCGCCCGGAAAAGTCGGCGTGACGAAGCTGAAGTCAAAGCCTACGGGCGTGCCGAAAGCTCCGACTACGGGAAGGATGCCGCCGAATATCGCGCCGCCGTTCGGCCCAGTGCGCGGGAAATAAGCCGCAGCCTGATCCTTGCCGCCGACAGCCGGGCCAAGCGCCGTGAATGGGTCGAGGCCAAGCGCGCGAATCGTGTTGTATTGATAACCGCTCAAAAGGAACGGCTGACGAGATGTTGTATTCTGCCAGGTGATCCAGTCGACCCACAACTCCCATCTGTTTGTCAGACCAATGGTGAAATTGAATGGGACTTGATTTATGTCCAGGTCGCCCGGGTCACGATCAAAGTTATTCCAGAATAGCGCGAAGTTGAACTCGCCTCTGCACAGAGTTCGCGTCGAAAAGGTGTTGAACAACCCCGTGCCGCCAAGCACAGTCGGCGCTTTCTGTCGCTCGGCAAGGTTGCCGTTGTGACGCTCCTGCGCAAGAACTATTCCCGCCAGGGCGAGAAGCACCAGGACTAGCGTGCTTATCTTTCTAGCCGCTTTCATTATTTTGCCTCCTGAAGTATTCATCCACGGAATGCAGTTCGGTAACCGGATTCGCCTCCAAAACGCAAGAGGTGTTTTTGTCGCCTCCCCCAAAGAAGCACGGGGGACTGGGATGAAGATTATGTGAGCGTCCAAATCGGGGCTTCCTGCCAGCCCAGTTTCAGTGCAAGCGCTCAAGCCATTACCGCTTAGGCTCGATTTACTGCTGTATTACAGATATATCTATACTCGCAAACAGGCTTCGGGTCAACATAAAAAATGATTTTTTCCAACGCCTCTCGTGATTTACGGCTTCGCCGCTCTCTGATTTCTAGTTACTGGTTTTCGGTTCGCGCGTTACCTTTGAACGAATAACTAGAAACAAGAAACCAGAGACTAGAAACCGCTTTCAAGCATAGATTCCGCGCAACCTCGTGTCATACGCTACGCGGTCTATCGCGAGCATGTAGGCCGCAAGCCGCGTGTTGACGTGGAATTTTTCCGCAAAGCCCACGACGTCATGGAAGCTCGAAACCATTATCTCGAGCAATCTTTCGTTGACCGTGTTCTCGTTCCAGAAGAATCCCATTCGATCCTGCACCCATTCGAAGTAGGAGACGGTTACGCCGCCCGCGTTTGCCAGTATGTCAGGGATGACGAAGATATTCTTATGCGCGATTATTTCATCAGCGTCCGCTGTGGTCGGGCCGTTCGCGCCTTCGGCCAGTATGCGGCACTTGATGCGGTCGGCGTTCTGGCTCGTGATCTGATTTTCAGTCGCCGCAGGCATCAGTATGTCGCATTCAAGCTCGAGAAGCTCAGGATTCGGCACATGCTCGGCTTCCGAGTAACCTTCGACCGTTTTGTTCTCTTTCAGATAGGCGAGCACGCCAGGTATATCCAGGCCAGCAGGGTTATAGAGCGAGCCTGTGATGTCTGCGATGCCGATGACTTTGTAGCCTTCGTTGTGCATCAAGAGCGCAGCCGTGCCGCCGACGTTGCCCGCGCCTTGAATGATTACGCGTGTGTCTTTGATGTTAAGGTCGAACTTCTTGCAAGCCTCATTGCAAACAAACAGCAAGCCTCGCCCTGTCGCCTCGCGCCGCCCGCGAGAGCCGCCTATCTCGATGGGCTTGCCCGTAACGACTGCTGTCACGGTGTGCCGCGCGTGCATGGAATAAGTGTCCATCATCCACGCCATCACCTGCTCGTTCGTGTTCATGTCGGGGGCGGGCACGTCGCGCTCAGGCCCTATGAAATCTAAAAGCTCCGCCGTGTAGCGGCGCGTGAGTCTCTCAAGCTCGCTCGGACTCATCTCGCGCGGGTCGCAGATGATTCCGCCTTTGGCTCCGCCGAAAGGAATGTTTACGACGGCGCACTTCCAGGTCATCCACGCCGCAAGCGCGCGCACTTCGTCTAAGGTCACGTCGGGCGAGTAGCGTATGCCGCCTTTGGCCGGGCCGCGCGCGAAGTTGTGCTGCACGCGATAGCCCGTGAAGACCTGATAATTCCCATCGTCCATCATCACAGGTATGTAGATTGTGATTTCTCGATTAGGCCAGCGAAGTATCTTATAAATGTTCGGGTCGAGGTTGAGCCGCGATGCAGCTTCGTCGAATCGCTGCATCATTGACTCAAATGGATTCTCTTCTTTGATCTCTTTTGCGTCGTCAACGTAAACGCTAGGCATTGACTTCCTCCGGTTGCGGGATGTTAATAATCGAGCGGGTATGCATCGTCGTCACAATGGAGCAAACTTTAATATCAGGGAGTATCACGCGCCTGTTTGCTCGTTGATTGGCGATTATATAGGATGAAGAAACAACAGGCAACGAATCGCGGCCTGATTTGAACAATTCGGCACAACTGTGAACAACGAAGCTATTCAATCGCGCGTTCGCGCTCTCGTAGATGAAATTGCTGCCGACAACTCTTCAGGCGCAGCCGAAATAGTCTGCCGCGCAGCGGAAGCTTTTTCCCTGCTCGAAGAGAATCAAAGCGAAGCCGACATCGAGCGAGCGCGAAAGCGTGTGATTGAAATCTGCGCCGCGCTCGTTCGCGCGCAGCCCGTGATGTCTCCGCTAGCTCGCCTCGCAAGCGCGGTCGTCGCCGCTTCTTTCGAATCATTAACCGCAGATGAAGTGGTTCGTTCAGCCGCCGTCGCAGCGCGCAGCTTTGTTGATAACGCCAAGCGCGCGGCTGCTCGCACCGTAACGATTGCAGGCGAGATGATTCCCAACGGCGCGCGCGTGTTGACGCATTCGCGCAGCTCGACCGCACTTGCGGCTTTCGTTGAAGCTCGCCGCTCGGGCAAAGAGTTCAGCGTCGTCGCAACCGAAAGTCGCCCGCTGCTTGAAGGCCGCGCGCTGGCAGAAACTCTTGCGCGCGAAAATGTAAACGTCACAGTCATAGCCGACGCGGCGGCGGCTGTTGTATTGGACGAGGTGGATTTCGTTTTTGTAGGAGCCGACCGCGTCACAACCGAATGCGTAGTGAATAAAATCGGCACGCGGATGATCGCGCTTGCGGCGCGCGAGCGCGCCGTTCCCGTTTACAGCCTGTGCGATACATCGAAATTCATCGCTCATGATTTTGGCTCAGCGAACGAGCAACGAAGCGGCGACGAGTTGTGGCCCGGCGCGCCGAAGGGAATAGTTGTGATCAACCGCTACTTCGAGCCGACGCCGCTTGAATACTTCGCAGGCGTCGTTACAGAAGACGGCGCGCTTCCTTCTGACGAAATCGCGCGCCGCGCCCGATTAATCGAGATTCATCAAGCGTTGCTGGATGCGCTATCAAAAACCTGACCCGCGCACGGTGGACAAAGCGCAACTGAGGCAATTAGAATTTTTATCTACGCCGCGTGTGGACCGCCGAGTGTTCAAGTATTCTAACCTAGGAGTGTTCTGATGAGATTTACCAAGCCGATAAACAGAGAGGTTGATATTGACGGCAATACCTTCATCGTGTCGTTCGACGATAAGGGAATTGATTTTCGCTTGAAGGGCAAACGCCGCACGGCTCACGTTGATTGGACAAGAGTTCTCAATGTGGCCGAAGGCGAGCAGGGGGCAAACGCGCGCGAGTTTTTAGGAATAGAGGGCGCAACCCGACAGGCCGAGACTCCAACCGCAAGCCCTGTTGAGCCGCAACTGGCAGGCGAAAGAACCGAGAGCGCGCAGCCTTTCGAGCCGCAAGGAGTTCAAGCGACGGGTGAGGCTGCTACGACAGAAACACCTGAGACGAGGCGCGAGGACGAAGAGTTGGGCCGCGCCGTAACAGCGGGCAACGTCGGCCCTGAATCTTAAAGCTGCATTCACCTCATCATCGCAAACAAAAGGGCAGGCTCGCGGGCCTGTCCGCCTCCCCTTGAAAAACCCCAAAACGATTTTTCGCCCGACAGCGATTCACAATCGTTGCGAATCAAATCGCCGCGCGCCATGAAAGTCCGCCTCGATTCCCGCCTTCAAATTGCGCGCCGTTTATCGCGTGTGCTATAAGCCTTAAGCTGCATCGTTTGACAAGAAGGCTGCCTTAATTCGGTCTCTCTGCGCGATTTGTTACACAATGGCGCAGTTACTATCAAAGATAGGATGGACAGATAAAAGTGCGTTTACCAAAGATTTCGCTGACGTGGAAAATAATGATTGGCCTTGTGCTTGGCATCGCGCTCGGCGCGCTCCAGCCCGAATGGGGACAATCGGTCAGGCCGCTTTCGATTCTGTTTCTCAACCTGATTAAATCAATCATTGCGCCGCTGATATTTTCAACACTTGTCATTGGCATTGCGGGCACGGGCGACATAAAACAGGTCGGGCGCATAGGGTTCAAATCGCTCGTCTATTTTGAGATAGTCACAACCTTCGCTCTTTTCATAGGGCTTGCCGCAGTCAACATAACGAAGCCCGGCGTCGGCGTTGATATGTCATCAGCCGTCGCCAAAAAAGAAGATAACAAAGCCACGCTCGCCGACCGCGCAAATAAGTCGGCAGCCGAAGCCAACGAATCTGCGCAGCGAGCCGCGGAGTACGCGGCGCAGGCGCAAAGTGGTGTCAACCCGAACGCCGCGAATCAAGCTGTGAGTGAAGCGGTCAACGCGGCGCAGAAATCTTCCGACGCGGCGCAGGCAGCCGCAAAAGGATTGACCGCACCCGACCCGCCCGCAAAACCGCAGACTTTCGGTGACATCATCGCGCACCTGTCGCCTACGTCAATCATCAAGGCAATGGCTGATGGTGACGTGCTTCAAATAGTCATCTTCTCCGTGTTGTTTGCGCTCGCCGTCACGAGCATCGGCAGCAAGGCCGATGCGGTCGTGCGCTGGTGCGAGTCGCTCGCCGACATAATGTTTCGCTTCACGGAATTCGTCATGAAGTTCGCGCCCATCGGAGTCGGCGCGGCGATGGCCAATACCGTAGGCCACAGCGGGCTTGGCGTGTTGAAGAATTTAGGAATGCTCGTCGGCACGCTCTATGGCTCGTTGATTTTCTTCCTGCTATTCGTGCTCGGCCCTGTCGCTTACCTGTTCCGCGTTCCGGTGAAGGACTTCTTCCGCGCGGTCCGCGAGCCTGCGACGATTGCGTTCGCCACTACTTCATCTGAATCAGCATTGCCACGCGCGATGGAAAACATGCAGCGGCTTGGCGTGCCGCGCCGCATAGTCGGGTTCGTGCTGCCGACTGGCTACAGCTTCAATCTTGACGGCACAACGCTTTACCTTTCGCTCGCGTCAATCTTCGTCGCGCAGGCGGCGGGCGTTCATCTGACCTTCTGGCAGCAGCTAACGATGCTGCTAACTTTGATGCTCACATCTAAGGGCGTTGCCGGAGTGCCGCGCGCGTCGCTTGTGATACTGCTCGGCACGCTCAACTCGTTCAACCTTCCAGCCGAAGGCGTGATAATAATTCTGGGCGTTGACGAGCTGATGGACATGGCGCGCACGGCGGTCAACGTCATCGGCAACTGTCTCGCGACCGTCGTGATAGCGCAATGGGAGAAGGCTTTCCGAAATGAAGAATGGAAAGCCGAAGAGAGAGAGCTTGAAGAAGTGACGGGACAGGAAGCCCTCGTCACTACTTGAATGCTGAAGATGGACGCTGAATGATAAGCGATGAATTGCAAATTTCAAATTTGAAATTGCATAAAGCTCATCACTTATCATTCAGCAATTATCAGGAAGCCATCAGCGCGATTCGCGCGTGCGGCGTCTGGTCTCCTGCATCCCCGTGCCGTAGTTGCGCCCGCCCCACGTCAATCCGGGAATGATGCGGCCCGTCACGCCGACATAAGTGTCCTTGCTCGGCACGCCGTACTTGTCTGTGCCTATCCACATACGGCCCGTGCCATCGTCAATCTCATAAATGCCGAATGGGCCTCCGCCGTATGAGCGCACGACGCGCCCGACGATGGTGACTTCTTTATCCATATAGCGCGCCGGGTCATTTGTAATATCGGCGATGCGCTTGCGCTCGGGGCAGCCCGTGAGCGCCAATGCTAAAACGGCGACGAAGATGCCTAGAAAAATGCCTCTATTCTTCATTATTTTCCGTCCTCCGAACTCGTGCGAAATTGGAGTTGGTAGGGCGAAAATGGACGCGACCGCACGAACCTGATTCAGCCGAGCGCCCGGCCCTACCACTGTTTTGAGACATAAAACGGCTGAAAAGATGCCCCGCCAACAGGGATCAGGGGTCGGGCGTCGGGGTTGAGGGCCGGAGGTCGCGCAACCCCTACAATCAAATCCTTCCCGGCTTATCCTTCACGAGCCTATGATTTTTCGCCGACCTCTGACCCCCGACACCCGACCCCTGTAGTATAATCGGCTCGTGGTCACCGTCGAGATAATCGTCATCGGCAATGAGATCCTGCTCGGATTAGTGCAGGACACGAACTCGAATTATCTCTGCCGCGTGGTTCGCGGCATGGGTGGCCGCGTGCGCCACATCGCCGTTGTGCGCGACGAGATTGACTCTATCGCCGAAGAGATTCGCGCCGGGATCAGCCGCCGCGCCGATTTGATATTTACCTGCGGGGGGCTTGGCCCGACGGTTGACGATCTGACGATGACGGCAATCGCGGAGGCGACTGATCGCGCGATTGAGCTTAACGCTGCGGCGCGCCAGTTCGTTGAGCGGCGTTACCGAGAGCTTGCGCGGGCGGGCTACGTCGCGGATGCGCAGATGAACGAAGCGCGATTGAAGATGGCGCGACTGCCCGAAGGCTCGCGCGTGATTGAAAACCCCGTGGGCGCAGCGCCTGCCGCTTTGATTGAAATAAACGACAGCCGCATTGTAGCCCTTCCCGGCGTGCCCGCCGAGTTGAAAGCGATAATCGAAGGCCCGCTTCAATCGCTGTTCGCTGAAGTCTTCGGGCGCGGCAGCTATCGCGAGCGCGAGATGACCGTTGAGTGCGGAGATGAATCCGCGCTCGCGCCTGCGCTTCGTCAGGTGGCGTCGGCGCATCCAGACGTTTACATAAAATCGCGCGCGAGCCATTTCGGGCCTGATGTGAAGTTTCGGATATTGATTTCAGCATCGGCCACGAGCGCGGAAGAAGCAGACCGATTGATTGAAAGCGCCGCGTCAGACCTCACACGCGCGCTCAGCGATGTTGGGATCAAATAAAAAGTGGTTTGTCATTTGTCTATTGTCATTTGTTGTTGAAGAGAACAAGCAACAAAGGACAAGGGACAAATGGCTATTTCTCATTTTTGCCTTCCGCTTTCAATATCCGCCGCGCGCCGCGTCCAATCAATTTTCCTGCGGTGTAAAGCGTCACCGCAGCCATCACGAACAGGAAGTAATGTATCGCCAGAATGTAACGGTATTCTGTGTGAAAGGCTGACTGCACCGTCAGGTAATAGAGCGGAACTGCGAGCAGCGCTACAAGCGCCTTCCTTCTTCCTG
>DATLXU010000005.1:0-5887 GCA_035575515.1 Blastocatellia bacterium | reverse complement strand
CTCGGCTGGTCGCCTGCCACAGCACGGTGTCGGTCGAGCCAATAAATCATAAGCCCAGTCTGTCGGGCCGCAAGCTGAAAGAGGTGCTCGCCTTTATCGAAGACAATCTCAGCAGGGACGTTTCGCTTGCCAATCTCGCTGCCGCTGCCGGCTTGAGCGTTTCGCACTTCAAAACGGTCTTTCGCGAATCTGTCGGAATGCCCGCGCATCAGTATGTGATACGGCGGCGCGTAGAACGCGCGAAAGGCCTGCTCGGCGAAGGCAATCTGCCAATCAGTCAGATTGCCGCTGAAGTCGGTTTCGCTCACCAGAGTCACCTCGCATATCACATGCGCCGCGTGCTGGGACTCTCACCAAAGCAAGTTAGAAAGATACTTCGTTAGAGCGCAGCCGCTCGACGGCGGCGATTCTAAGCGCATCGGCAATCCTCTCTAGAGTTTTCATCCGAACCTGCTCATTGGCATACGAACTTGTGCGACGCTCGATCTAAGCTGAATCTATAATCCGACTGGCGCTGCGACATTGCCGCTGCCAATGAAATTGAAACGTGAACTGCACCATAGGCTGTCCGGTCTGCGGTTGTTTCGTATGGCAAATTGCTCAATCAGCATCAGTGGAGTAATAACCTGGCCATCCGCAGACCGGACAGCCTATGGTGCATCTTCAGAGGAGAGCTTTTATGGGCGCAGCTTCCGAAGCGGTTTCGATGCAAAAGCCGAAAGCGTATCGCGCGATTTTCTGGGGAGGTCTGACAGCCGGGATTCTGGATATAACGGCTGCGTTCATTAACAGCTCATTTCGCGGGCGGGGTCCGGTTTTTGTGCTGCAATCCGTAGCAGCCGGATTGCTCGGCGCGGACTCTTTCAAAGGCGGCGCTGCGGCGGCTATGCTTGGAGCCGTGATGCACTTCACGATTGCATTCACTGCAACCGTCGTTTTCTACGCAGCGAGCCGCAAGCTCAAGCTCATGGTGCGGCTGCCAGTTCTCAGCGGCTTGCTTTACGGTATCGCTGTTTACCTGTTTATGTATTTCGTTGTATTGCCTCTGGCTTATCCTTTGAATATCACTTACACGTTTGTCGCAGTCGTTACTGGTTTGATAATACACATGCTCTGCGTAGGGCTTCCCATCTCGCTCGCCGTGCGCCGGTTCTCTGCCGTGCCACTAACGCTTTCGCTTCTGGCGCTGATGGCTTTTGTTTGCGGGAGTGGGAATAGCGTTGCCGCTGCGCCCTTTTATGAAAAACCAAACACAACGCCGGACACTCCTGTTGTGCTTGTCGAGCTGTTCACTTCAGAAGGTTGTTCGACCTGCCCGCCTGCCGACAAATTGCTGGCCGACCTGGAACAGTCGCAAATGGTCAACGGCGTGCAGGTCGTTGCTCTCAGCGAACACGTTGATTACTGGAACCGTCTCGGATGGAAAGACCCTTTCTCGTCGGCTGAATTCACGTGGCGGCAGATTGATTACGCGCAGGCGCTCAGCGTGAAGGATGTCTACACTCCACAGATGATAGTTGATGGCCGCGCGGAGTTCGTCGGGAGCAACAGCGCAGCCGCGCGCGAAGCAATCACGAAAGCGGCCAGCTTGCCTAAAGCTAACGTGAGCATGTCAATCAAATCATCTGCGCCCAAGTCGGTGACACTCGAAGTTCAGATTGAAAATATTCCAGATGTCTCAAGGGGCGACGTGGCAGACGTGATGCTTGCCGTCACCGAAAGCGGGTTGATGAGCGATGTGACGCGAGGCGAAAATTCAGGCCGCAAGCTCGCGCACTCGGCTGTTACGCGACGGCTCTTTAAGATCGGCACGATTGATGGCAAGACTTTTCGCGCGGCACATAAAGTCGAGTTGGATTCAAAATGGAAGCAAGAGAACATGAAGGCGGTCATCTTCGTGCAGGAACGCGCTTTCCGCCGCGTGCTCGGCGTCGCGGCAATCAGATTGATGAGCTAAAAGAACTTGATCTTCACCGAATACATGCGGGCAGGTAACAAGCCTGCCCACATGCATTCGCGGCTTTGAAGTAACATCACCGCGCAAGCTACTTGACTGTTGCGCCCGCCACGATGTGCGGCTGACCTGCCAGCTTATCGTTCACGCGCTTGATGCTGCCGTTAATGATCGCATTCAGGTCTGCCACAGCCTTAGCCGTGTCATCATTCACCTCGCGCAGACGTAATTTCTGCGGCTCGGTCGGCGGAGCAATCACGCCCGTGATTGAATTCATCAGCGAGTTGACTTCTTCGCGCAGTCGCGGCGGATAGCGATACGTGAACGGCGCTTCACGAACGAGCGTCGCACGCAGCTTCTTTAATTCATCCAGCGCGGCGTTAATATCGGCCTGAACGCCGTCGCCCTGCGAGCGGCTCATTGCGCGGCCTGCGCCGTCACCGCCACCTTCGCCATCGCCCGCAGTTGTTGCCGCAACGTCCGCACCTTTCTTGAACGTCTCCGCGAGCGTCGTCAGTTGCTTCGTTAAATCATCCACGCGCGCGACCGTTTCATTGAGCCTTGAACTCAATGCGCGAAGCGCAAGCGCGGCGTCAAGCTGCGCCGCTAAATCCGCATCTGAAATCTGAACGCGAGGGTCAAGCCCTACGCGCACGGTCTTCGTCAGTTGCTTGCCGCTCGTTCTGAGCGTGACGGTGTATTCGCCCGGCACAACGAACGGCCCAAGCGCCTGACCAAATCGCCCGCCTCCGCCTTCTGCGCCTTCGCCCGGTGGAGCATTGCCCGCCGCGCCTCCTCCCTGAGTTGCAGTTCCCGCTCCGGCAGGCGGGCGACGGCCAGATGCACCCTCACCAAATCGAGCTGCCCCATCAGCTAGCGTCGGCCCATCGTATCTTAAATCCCACACGGCGCGATTCACTCCCGCTTTGTTCGGCGCATTGCGAATCGTGCGAATCACTTTGCCGCTTTTGTCTGCGACGGTGATTGTGACAGGCCCGCTTGCATCTGCTTTGAGATAATAATCAATCATCGCGCCGTAAGGCGGGTTCTGCGCCGCGAAGGTCTTCTGCCCGAGATTCGCGTCCTTGCCCCATATCTGATAGCGAGTCGCCGGGCGAATGTCGAATAGATACGCATCTGCGTTTCGCGCTTCGGCCAGTTGTTGAAGCGGCGCGATGCTATCAAGTATCCACACGCCGCGGCCGTGCGTGCCGATTATCAAATCGTTATCGCGCGGATGAATCGTCAAATCATTCACAGCAACGGGCGGCAGGTTGTTGCGAATCGAAACCCAGTGCGCGCCTGCGTCCCACGATGCGAATACGCCAAGCTCGGTTCCGGCATAGAGCAGATTCTTTACCTTCGGGTCTTCGCGCACGACGTGAACGTAGCCTTTCGATGGCAAATCGCCTTTGATTGCAGTCCACGTCTGCCCGTAGTCTGTCGTCTTGAATGCGTGTGGCCCAAAGTCATCATCGCGATGGCGATCAACCGCGACGTAAGCCGTGCCCGCATCGAAGTGCGATGCGTCAATCGCCGGAACCCACGAGTGAGCGGGCAAGCCTTTGATGTTGCCGACGACGTTCGTCCACGACTTGCCGCCATCGCGCGTGACTTGAATGTTGCCGTCGTCGGTTCCTACCCATATCACTCCGCGCTGCACGGGCGATTCGGCAATCGTCAAAATCGTGCAATGAAACTCAGCCGCTGTGTTATCAACGACGACAGGCCCGCCCGATGATTGCTGCTTGCTCTTGTCGTTGGTTGTAAGATCGGGGCTGATCGTCTCCCACGACTGACCGTAGTTGGTCGTCTTGAACAAGACGTTGCCGCCGAAGTAGACCGTCTTCGGGTCGTGCGGCGACAACGCAATCGGCGCGTTCCAGTTGAAGCGATATTTATAATCGGCAATCGCGTTGCCGCTTGAACCAACCTCTTTCGGATAAGGGTGAATGCTGCGCGTGTTGCCGCTTGCGGTGTCGGTCACGGTGATGTTGCCGCCCTGCGAATCAGAATAGACGATGTTCGGCGAATTCAAATCCGCAACGACAAAAAATCCATCGCCGCCGCTCACCGTAAACCAATCGTCTTTACGTATGCCTTCGCGGTAGAGCGTAGCCGACGGCCCTTCCCAGTTGCCGTTGTCCTGCAAGCCTCCATAGACGTGATACGGCTGACGCATATCATAAGCGACGTGATAGAACTGGCTGATGGCGACGTTGTTGATTATCTCAAACGTCTGCGCCTTGTCATACGAAACCTGAAAGCCGCCGTCGCTCCCGCTCAGTATGCGATTCGAATTCGTCGGGTCAATCCACAACGCCTGATGATCGCCGTGAACGCCGTTTGCTATGCGAGTGAATGTGCGCCCGCCATCGCGCGACAGCATAAGCGAGCCGCTCAAGGAATAGACTCGCTCAGGGTCGTTCGGATCAACGCGAATGTCGCTGTAATAAAATGGGCGGAAGTTTATGTTCGGGTCGCTGTTGACCGCGCGCCACGTCTCGCCGCGATCATCTGAGCGAAACAGCTCGCCTTCGGTCTTCGTTTCCGTGATCATGTAAACGGTCATTGGATTGCTTCGAGCGATAGCGACGCCGATCCTATCCATTGGCCCTTTCGGCAATCCGCTGGTTAATTTCTTCCACGTCGCGCCACCGTCTTTAGTTTGATAGAGCGCGGTCTGCCCGCCTCCGCTGTCGAAGCGCCACGGCTTGCGGCGAAAGGTGTACATGCCTGCGTAAAGTATGCGCGGGTTTTGCGGATCAATATCAATATCGGAGCAGCCCGTGTCTTTATCAATGTAGAGAACTTTAGCCCACGTCTTTCCGCCGTCGGTCGTCTTGAAGACTCCGCGCTCTTCGTTCGGTCCCCACGCGTGGCCGAGCGCGGCGACGTAAACAATATCAGGGTCGCGCGGGTCAATGCGGATTCGCTTGATGCGCTCTGTGTCCGCGAGGCCGAGATGTTTCCACGTTTCGCCCGCGTCGGTCGAGCGATATACTCCGTTGCCGAAACTCGCGCTGTTTCGCGGGTCGCCTTCGCCCGTGCCGACATAGATGACGTTGGAATCGGACGGAGCGATAGCGATTGCGCCGATTGATAAGACGGGTTGATCTTGAAAGAGCGGCTTGAAGGTAGTGCCGCCATTTGTTGTTTTGAAGATGCCGCCGTCGGCTGCGCCAACATAAAAAGTGTACGGGTCGCCGGGTATGCCTACGATGTCTGTGACGCGCCCGCCCATGTTTGCCGGGCCGATTGAGCGCCACTTCAAATTTGCAAGCGCAGTGGCTTCGCTTTGTGGTGTTGAGGATGAAGCAGGGGTCTGCGCCGCTGCGGTTCGCGTAACGAGCGGCATCAAAGACGCAATGAGCAGGTAAACGAGTGTCAGTCTTTTCATACAAGCCTCCTAATGGGATTATTAAAAGAATGTGCCTGAAAAAATCCTGTCAGGGATGGAATGCTTATAGCAGATTTTGCGGTTCGCTCCTAGTTGAGTTTGAGCGGCAAGGATCGAAGGCCTCCGGTCGCGCCATCCATTTTCGCTTCGTTTCTAGTTGTAGGGCGGGCGCATCTTAAGCATATAGAACCTCCAGCAGATAGCTCTCATTCCAGCCTGCATTCTTACGCTCAGGTTTTATTGCTTGCTATCCGCTTGCGCCTGCACATTATGAATTGTAGAATGCGCAAAGCCTTGACAAGGTGGTCTGTCAACAGCGGCCTCAAAGGAAATGGATAATGCGAACTATGCGCGCTTACGAAGTTGCGCGGGGAAAGCCTCCTGCTTTAGCGGTGAGGATGAATTTCGCATTGTTGAGCGTGCTCGATGCCCGCGAAAACAATGATTGACTTTGCTTAACGCACAAAGGACTGAATGCGAGCGTATAAGTACAAACTCAAGCCGTCCAAACGAATCGAGCGCGCGCTTGAACG
>DATLXU010000004.1:0-12268 GCA_035575515.1 Blastocatellia bacterium | reverse complement strand
GAAAGTAGTCCTTTAGTCACAGATCGGGTAAACTTCTCAATGCGTTTAATACGCATAGCGAGCCTCCTTCGTGGAAAATGGTTTTAGTCAACCGAATTTCTATCACAAAGGAGGCTCTATTTCTCACTGGGCATGACTCAGTCAAAATACACGTTGACAGGACACTTAGCCGTACAATAAGATGCGGTTTGTGCTGTGAGCGGAGTAAAACTACAAGTCGCACCCCAGTCAATTACATTTTTATTGCTCAATATTTCGATCAATCGCCCGCAGCAAATTGAGCCAACAATCGGGTGTGATTTTCCGCTGCTCTATTATCATGAGGGTTGCGGTCGCTTAAACAAGAGCGGAAACATCTAAATTCTATAGAAGCAAAAGTTATGTTGGCGATGTCAATGCAAAAATCCGCGTCCATTAATAACGCACCAACGTTGTCGCGCAGGCGCGATATATCCGCCCTGTGTCACGATTGCGGCGGCACGGGGATAATCAGGGAGCCGATTGAGTACCCTGATTTGGACAACGCGCGATGCTGCCCGCAATGTGAGGCGGGCCGCGCGCTCGCATCACATCTGGCGCAAGCCGTTGCGCGAACGCTACAAAAGGACAACGGGCACCTCATTTAGCCTTTAAAAACCCGGAATCATCTTCACTCGCCTGGCTTCTCTGAAATCCAAACGGAATCGGTCAATGCTGCAATCTTCTCTTTAATCATTCGATACTGCGCGTCGAAATGGCGGCGGTCTTTTTCGGTGAGCGCACGCGTTCCATTGGCAACAACATCGGACGAGATCACGCCATCGAGTTTGAGCGCGCGCTTGAGGCAGGCGACGCTCCTTTTTACCGTCTTGCCGTTTTCCGAAAAACAGCACGCGCCACTGAAGTCGTCAAAGATGGATTTGTAGACGGGCATCAATCGCTCGTCGCCCGCGTAACAGGCCCGCCACGCGCGCTGCCACTCTCGCGGCAAAGCGTTGGCCGGACCCGATACTACTCCTATCGGCAACTCGTTGTGCAGCAGGTAGCGATTCCAGTATTCGCGCATGCGGCCAAGCAGCCCGTCTTCCATTTTGAAAACCTGAAACATGAGCATCGCGTTGCCGACGTAGATTCCAAACTCCCCTTTATCCTTGAAGTGGCCCGCGCCTTTCGTGTAGTTGCCGAGCACGCGGCGCGGCGCTGAAACTTTCAATCCGAAGATGAATGGCAAACGGCTCAGGCGCTTCACGTCGCGCGTGCGTATGTGAGGGATGCGCGGGTCGGCTGCGATATCTGCGTTGTCGTAGAGAAAGACCGGAAGCCAGCGGCCTCGATGATCGAACAGGTCGCTCACGTCGCGTTGAAAAAAAGAGATGATGTCGCCGATGTCTTGAATCGAAAGCGGAGCGATGACGGCTGCATCTGCGCGAGCTTCAATCGCGCATTCGAGGTTGGCAAGCGTCTCGCTTCTAGTCGGCGCGGTCACTCCAACCCACGCCTCGATGGGTCGCCGCTCGCGTTTTGCTAAATCATCGTTGATGCGCGCGACCTCGTCGGTTTCGATATGAATCAACCGCTGCCGCTCCGCGTTCGAGATGCGATTCCACTCGCCTGTAGTTCCAACGCCGAAGATTATATCCGCTCCAAGACCGTCTTGCGCGATATAACGAAAGAGGTTGCGCTGGTCTTCTTCGATGACACAGCTTTGGTTGTCAAGAACAGTGATGGCGGGAATGCTCAAGCCGCGTCGCGGCGTGTATGCATAAGGCCGAACGTTTCGCTGCGCGGTCGTTTCTATGAGATCAGAATATTGCTGAACAGGCTCCACAGGATTCAGATTCGTTCAAGCTCGGCAACGGTTCTCTCATTAACAAGATTGCCAGTGTTAAGCGTAGTCTTCGGCTCAAGCAGCAACACATGTGCTTCTTCGTCAGCAACGGGCAGATGCTCGACGCCGCGCGGGATGACGACGAACTCTCCCTCATCAAGATGAATGTCACGGTCGCGCAGTTTGATTGTCAATCTTCCCTTTACGACCAGAAACATTTCATCTTCTGCCTCGTGATGATGCCAGACGAATTCGCCTTTGAGCTTGGCGAGCTTCACGTGCGAATCATTAATCTCGCCGACAATCTTCGGACTCCAATAATCGTCAAAGCGTTGTAGCTTTTCCGCGAGGTTCACTTTTTCGATTTCGCTCATTTCACTGAGAGCCTAAGCGTGGCCATCGAGCGTGTCAAGTTAAGGAATCGCGCCGCGTTGAACCTCGCCTGCCGGTTGTGTATAGTGAGGATATAGCAGCCAGCTAATGAAATAAATAGGCTGCGCGAAGTTTTTTTCAGCTATCACGTTTGCGCTGTTAGAAATTTCAGGTTGATCTTTGTCAGAACTTCATCAAATACGAGGAGCCATCTGCATGACACAATCTGCCAGAGTTGATATTCAGTCCCTTGAGGCGATGGGCAATCGCCTTCGCATTCATTCCATAGTTTCAACATCGGAGGCAGGCTCAGGCCATCCGACAACCTGTTTGTCCGCCGCCGATCTGGTCTCAGCCGTCTTCTTCCACGCGATGCGATACGACGTTGCGAATCCGAAAAACCCGGCAAACGACCGCTTTGTTTTATCGAAAGGGCACGCTGCGCCGCTGCTCTACGCCGCGTGGGCCGAAGCCGGAGCCATTCCCGTTGAAAGTCTCAAGACGCTGCGCAAGTTCACAAGCGACCTCGACGGCCACCCGACGCCGCGACTTCCATGGATAGAAGTGGCGACAGGCTCGCTCGGGCAGGGGCTTTCGTACGGAGTCGGCATGGCGTTGAACAGCCGGTATCTCGATAAAGTTGATAATCGAATCTTCGTTTTGATGGGCGACGGCGAAGCGGCTGAAGGGGCCATCTGGGAAGCGGCTGAGCTGGCTTCTTATTACAAGCTGAACAACCTTATCGGTATCGTTGACGTGAACGGATTAGGCCAGAGCCAGCGCACGATGTACGGCCACGACACGGAAGTCTATCGCCGCCGCTTTGAAGCGTTCGGCTGGAAGGCCCTCGCCATTGACGGACACAACATGGAAGAGATAGTCACCGCGCTCGACGAAGCCCTCGATGTTCAAGATAAGCCTGTGGCAATCGTCGCGGCTACCAGGAAAGGCAAAGGCGTTTCGTTCATCGAAGACAAAAACGGATGGCACGGCAAGCCGCTCAAGAAAGGCGAAGAGACTGACCGCGCGCTCGCGGAAATCAACGCGAAGGGCACGAACACGAACGGATTGAAGATGAAATCTGTCGAGGGCCGCGACGCGTCCAGAGTGATAAAAGGCGACGCGCAAGCAACGGGCAATTCAACAGGCAGCTACAGTCTCGGCCAGCAGGTCGCAACGCGCGAGGCTTATGGCGCGGCGCTCGCCGCGCTCGGCGATGCGAACCCGTTTGTCGTCGCGCTCGACGGCGACACGAAGAACTCGACCTACTCCGAAAAATTCATGAAGGCGCACGAGGGGCGCTTCTTTGAATGCTTCATCGCGGAGCAGAACATGGTCGGCGCGGCGGTCGGGCTTGGCGCTATGGGCAAGATACCCTTCGCTTCAACTTTTGCCTGCTTTCTTACGCGCGCTTACGACCAGATTCGCATGGCGGCAATCTCGCAAGCTAATTTGAAACTGTGCGGCTCGCACTCAGGCGTTTCAATCGGCGAAGACGGTCCCTCGCAAATGGGGCTGGAAGACCTCGCGATGATGCGCGCGATAGAAACCTCGACCGTCATATATCCTTCTGACGCTGTAGCAACGGAGCAAGCCGTCCGCCTCGCCGCTGCCAGTCACGGCATAGTCTATATTCGCACGAGCCGTCCGAAGACTGCGGTGATCTATTCCGCCGATGAGAAATTCGAGATTGGCCGCGCCAAAATCATCCGTCAAAGCTCAGATGACAAAGCGACCATCGTCGCTGGTGGCGTGACGTTATTTGAGGCGCTCGCGGCCTACGACGAGTTGAAAGCCGAAGGAATTGCGGTGCGCGTGATTGATATTTTTTCGGTGAAGCCGATTGACGAAGAGACCTTGCGCGCTTCGGGGCGCGAGACTAATAATCTGATAATCACCGTCGAAGATCACTCGGCTGAAGGCGGCATCGGCGACGCGGTTGCTGCTGCTGTTGCGCCGGAAGGGATTCGCGTTCACAAGCTCGCCGTGCGCGAAGTGCCACGCTCAGGCAAGCCCGAAGAATTGCTCGCGGCTTACGGCATAGACCGCAAGGCAATTGTGAAGAAGGTAAAATCATTAATCTCAGAATAACGCGAATGAAGGCGAGGAATTATTTGATGATTTGCTCCTATTCGTTGGCGGTTTCTTGACAAGCTCAGGGCCGTTCGTTAAGTTCGACTGTTGCTCTACAGATGATTTTTAATTCATGCAACTCGAACGGTTCTTTTGAACTGGAGGGAATAAGATGGCAATCAAAGTTGGCATTAACGGGTTCGGTCGCATCGGGCGAAACATATTTCGCGCCGCGCTCGGTCACGGCGATATTGATTTCGTCGCAGTCAACGACATCACAGACACAAAGACGCTTGCACACCTGCTCAAATACGATTCGGTGCTCGGCAACCTCGACGCCAGTATCAGCGCAACCGAAAATACAATCAAGGTTGACGATGAAGAGTTCGTCGTCTTTTCACAGCGAGACCCGGCTGAAATAGACTGGCAGTCCGTTGGCGCTGAAATCGTCGTCGAATCAACGGGTCGCTTCACCAAGCGTGAAGACGCGGCGAAGCACCTTCACGGCTCGGTCAAAAAAGTCATCATTTCGGCTCCGGCCAAGAATGAAGACGTGACTGTCGTGCTTGGGGTGAACGAGAAGGCTTACAATCCGAAAGAGCATCACGTCATCTCGAACGCTTCGTGCACGACGAACTGCCTCGCCCCGATTGCGAAGGTGCTACACGAGAATTTCACAATCAAAAAGGGGCTGATGACGACGGTTCACTCTTACACAAACGACCAGCGGTTGCTCGATCTGCCGCACAAGGATTTGCGGCGCGCTCGCGCGGCTGCGCTTTCGATCATTCCGACGACGACGGGCGCGGCGAAAGCCATAGGGCTTGTGCTGCCTGAGCTAAAAGGCAAGCTCGACGGCATCTCGCTGAGGGTTCCGACGCCGAACGTTTCTATAGTCGATCTCGTCGCCGAAGTCGAAAAGGGCACGTCGAAAGAAGAGGTGAACGATGTGATGAAGCGAGCCGCAGAAGGTCAGCTTCGCGGAATCCTCGAGTATTCGGATGAGCCGCTCGTTTCAATTGACTTCCGCAAGAACTCGCACTCTTCGATTTTGGATGCGCCGTACACGAGCGTGCTTGAAGGCAATATGGTCAAGCTGCTTTCGTGGTACGACAACGAATGGGGTTATTCCTGCCGCGTCGTTGACCTCATCAAGTACATCGCGGAGCAAGGACTGTGAATCAGTAGGCGGCAGGCGGAACTGTGATGTCTTGAAAGTGGCTAAGCCGGTTTCAAGGTTATAATGGTTCTGTCGACCGCCTGCTGCTTACTGCCTACTTGCGTTATGGCAAAGCTATCAATCACCGATCTCGATCTCGATGGCAAGCGCGTCTTTATGCGCGTTGATTTCAACGTGCCGATTGATGAAAGCGGCAACGTCACGGATGACACAAGGATTCGCGCCGCGCTGCCGACCATCAAGTATGCGCTTGATAATGGCGCGCGGCTCGTGCTTGCGTCACATCTTGGAAGGCCGAAGGGCAAGCCTGATCCGAAGTATTCGCTTGCGCCCGTCGCGCGAAGGCTCTCGGAGTTGTTGGGGAAAGCGGTTCCGCTCGCGCCAGATTCCGTCGGCGATGAAGTGCGAAGGATGGTTGACGCGCTCAAGCCGGGCGAGGCGCTTATGCTTGAAAACGTCCGCTTCCACGCTGGCGAAGAAAAGAATGACCCTGAATACGCGCGCGCGCTTGCCGACCTTGCCGACGTTTATATCAATGATGCGTTCGGCGCGGCTCATCGCGCTCACGCTTCGACGGAAGGCATAACTCATTATGTTGAGAAGTGTGCGGCAGGCTTCCTGATGGAAAAAGAGCTGCGTTATCTTGGCAAAGCTCTGGAAAATCCTGAGCGCCCGTTCGTTGTGATACTGGGCGGCGCGAAGGTGTCGGACAAGATTGCAGTCATCGAAAATCTTTTGAAGACGGCGAATTCAATTCTGATCGGCGGTGCTATGGCCTACACATTCTTGAAATCGCAGGGAGTTGAAACTGGCCGCTCGCTTGTCGAAGATGACAAGCTCGATCTCGCGCGCGAATTGCTGGCGAAAGCGAAAGAGCTAGGTGTAAATTTCATTCTTCCGATAGACAATATAGTCGTTGATAAGAGGAAGTGGGACAGCAATCCTGAATCGGCGGAGCCGCGCGAATGTTCGGTCAACGACATCAAGCCCGATGAAGCGGGCCTCGACATCGGACCTGAAACCATCAAGGCATTTTCAGAGCGAATCGCCGAAGCTAAGACGATTGTATGGAACGGGCCGATGGGGATGTTCGAGCATCCGCCATTCGATCAAGGCACGCGAGCCACTGCTCAAGCGGTCGCGTCGGCTGATGCGACAACGATTGTCGGCGGAGGCGATTCTGTGGCTGCCGTCGCGGAGGCAGGCGTCGCTGATCGCATCACGCATGTTTCTACGGGCGGCGGCGCATCGCTTGAGTTCCTCGCGGGCGAGCGACTACCCGGCGTAGCCGCGTTGAGCGACAAATGATTCGCCCGGTTAATCGCGACAAGGAGTTTTTGGGTTGAAGACAATAGCGAGATTCGTTTGCTTACTCTTGATTGTCATACTGATTGCGACAGCCACAGGATGCGGGCGCAAACCAGCCTACAGCGACATCAACATAAACCAGCCTGAACGAAGACAGCCTCAAGCTGACGGCGAGCAGCCAGCATCAGGCGAAGCCGCTCAAGGTCAACTGCAACCCGGTCAGCAATCGGCTAACGCTCAACCGTCGCAGTCTGCGCCGCCTCAATTCAGAGTGCCTGCTTTTATGGACTCGGTCACGGGAGGAGTCAAAGACATTCCTAATTTTCCTGAAGCAAGAGAGGTGAACAAGCAGTACGGGCCTCAGCAAGGCTACGACACAGCGGGTTTGACGCTGCGAACTTCAGCGCCTATCGAAAAGATCATCGAGTTTTATGACAAAGCGCTCAAGAGCAATGGCTGGACCGTCGTAACACAGAATAAAACTTCGCTGAACGCAGAGTGGAATATAAAGAAGGGCGAGAATGACGACGGAAGAGTGATGGTTCAGAAAGACCCCAACTCGAATCTGTGGTACATCGTCATCGCTCGCACACAAAGACAACCTGAAGCAAAAAAATAGAACGAGCAGCAATCTTGAAAGATCGTTATGCGAAAACCATTCATAGCCGGCAACTGGAAAATGTTTAAAACCATCGCAGAGGCGTTGGACTTTGTTCAGGCTTTCAAGCCGCTGGTCATCGCTTCGACGCACTGCGAGATAGTCCTCGCCCCGCCTTTCACGGCAATCAAGTCTGTTGCCGACAAGCTCGAAGGCTCAAACATTGGAGTCGCCGCGCAGGATGTCGCGACGGAATCGAGGACGGGCGCATTCACCGGTGAAGTCTCTGCGATGATGATTCGAGACGCGGGCGCGCGATGGGCCATCATAGGGCATTCGGAGCGGCGGC
Organism: Blastocatellia bacterium; assembly: GCA_035575515.1. GTDB lineage: Bacteria > Acidobacteriota > Blastocatellia > UBA7656 > UBA7656 > DATLXU01. The sequence continues at coordinate 4,581 of DATLXU010000004.1, read as the reverse complement.
AGTATTACGGCGAAACGGACGAGTCCGTCAACAAGAAGATTCGCGCCGCGATTGCCGAAGATTTGACGCCGATAGTTTGCGTTGGCGAGCGGCTCGAAGAGCGCGATGCAGGCCGCGCTGAATCGGTCGTGGATGGGCAATTAAGCAGCGGAATGCGTAACTTGACAGTGTCGGAAGCGTCTCGTATCATTATCGCTTACGAGCCTGTATGGGCAATCGGCACAGGTCGCACAGCGACGCCAGAGATGGCCCAGCAAATGCACGCCTTCATCCGAAGCCGCATCCGTGAGATGTTTGGGGACAGGGTGGCCGATGAGGTGAGAATCCTCTACGGCGGGAGCGTGAAGCCTGATAACATCGCGTCTTTGATTAACCAGGTGGACATTGATGGGGCGCTCGTTGGCGGCGCGAGCCTCGAAGCCGAATCGCTTGCGGGGATCGTGAATTATAAATAGAACGGGTAGGACGAAGAAGTGATAAGCACTATTTTAACGATTCTATACATCATCGCGTGCTTCGTGTTGATATTGTTCGTGCTGTTGCAGCCGGGCAAATCCGACGCAGCGGCGGTCTTCGGCGGCGGGGTCAATTCGGCTGCGTTCGGCCCGCGCGGAACTCAGACGGTTCTGGCGAAGGTAACCATCACGGCTGCGATAGTCTTCTTCCTGATCGCGTTCCTGTTCAACATTCCCGGTCTGTTTGAAGAGAAATCCGTGGGCGAAGGGATAACTCCGGGACAGGGCACAACACAGCCTGCGCCTGCTCAGCCCGCTATTCCGCCTACGACTGAGCCGCAGCAGAGTGCGCCAGCAGCCGCGCCGCAGACACAGCCGCAGGGTGAGACGGCGACGCCATCTTCTCCGTCAAATCAGACGCCGCCGCCTGCTGAGCCTGAGAAGAAGTAGCTGATTGATTAACCGCGCGATATTAGTGTTGCGCGCAGCTTGAGTTTGTCAATTTAGTCTTCCGAACGTGCCGAAGTGGTGGAACTGGTAGACACGTACGTTTGAGGGGCGTATGGGGCAACCCGTGGGGGTTCGAGTCCCCCCTTCGGCACCATTCCTTATCTTTCACTCGATTTCATTTCATATTATTTCATCCCGCGAACTAAAATAGACGCGATGAATTGCTGCACGAGATGGGCAACAGCGTTGTAGAATCACCGGCAGAACGCGGAGCATTTCAAGCGATGGGAAACGCTGACGAAAAATTGATTGTGGGTATAACCGGAGCAACGGGAACCATCTTCGGCGTGCGACTTTTGCAGGCGCTCGAAGGCTCAGGCATAGAGACTCATCTGGTAATGAGCAAGTGGGCCTGCCGAACGCTCATTCACGAAACGCCCTACACTGCGGAAGAAGTTCAACGGATGGCGACCCGCTTTTATCAGATAGGCGATCAGGGCGCGGCTATCTCAAGTGGCTCGTTCATCACCAAAGGCATGGTCATTGCCCCGTGCAGCATGCGAACGCTTGGGGCAATCGCACACGGTGCGGGCGATAATCTCATTCATCGCGCGGCGGATGTCGTCTTGAAAGAGCGGCGTCGGCTCGTGCTGTTGGTCCGCGAAAGTCCGCTCAATGACATTCACATTGAGAACATGCTGAAGCTGTCGCGCATGGGCGCCGTCATTATGCCGCCGGTTCCCGCTTTCTACAATCATCCGCAAACGATTGACGACATCATCAATCACATAGTCATGCGGACGCTTGACCAGTTCGACATTCACATTGATGTTGCGGCTCGATGGCAAGGCGCAATGACCACGGGAGGAAAGGCGCAGGGAACAATTTGAGCGGCGTTCCTTGAAATAGGCTCCCAGAGCCTGTTTCATGACATCTCGCTTAATTATCCAGCAGTTGAATATGAGTTATTTCTAAAAGGAGCAGGCGCGATACAGGGCAAGCTGAACATTTATGAGAAGTTGATAAACTAATTTGCGTGGACTAAACTCGGCGGAGTCCGGTGTGAAGCATAACTAAATTCAAAGGAGGTATTATGCCAGGACAAATGGTTGAGTTTTCAAGCAACGGCGGCACGACGAGCGGCTATCTTGCAACTCCGGCTCAGGGAAAAGGACCGGGCGTGATTGTCATTCAGGAATGGTGGGGACTTGTCGGCCACATCAAAGACGTGTGCGACAGGTTCGCGGCGGAAGGTTATACGGCGCTCGCGCCCGACCTCTATCATGGTGAAACAACCAAATCGCCTGACGAGGCCGGAAAGCTTATGATGGCTCTCCGCATTGACGAAGCCGAAAAAGATTTGCGTGGTGCGATTCAATATCTCCTCAACAATGAAGCGACGACGGGCGACAAGGTTGGCACAATAGGATTCTGCATGGGCGGCGCGCTGTCGCTATATGCCGCAAGCAAGAATCCGCAGGTCGGCGCGTGCGTCGTCTTCTACGGCATACATCCGAACGTTAGGCCTGACCTCGCCAACCTGCAGGCTCCAGTGCTTGGCATCTACGCCGAGCGCGACCAGTTCGTGCCGCCATCGTCTGTGCACGAGCTTGAAAGCAAATTGAAAGAACACGGCAAGCAGGCCGTGATGCACATTTATCCCGGCACCGACCACGCATTCTTCAACGACCAGCGCCCGGATGTTTATGACGAGGCCGCAGCCAAAGACGCGTGGCGGCGGACGCTCGACTTTTTCGCGGAGCATCTGAAGAAGTAATTGATGCGCCGCCTCGATATGGGAGGTGCCCTTTACCGTGCATAAAGGGCGCGTGTGATTGCTGTCACGGCGAGCAGTGACGGTTGTCATAGATTTTGCCACAGGCGAAATTCTAGAATTTATCATCGGCAGACAGGAGCACGATTGCAACCTTGTTCTGCCCGGCTCTTTCATAAAGATCGGACTGCTTTATGTTCGAGGCCAACTCGCGAACCTGTTTCATCATTCTTCCACTCTCTCAAGAAGGTTCGGAGCGATCCTCGATGCAAAGTACCGGACCACCTTTGATGCAGCGTCGGGGAAGATGAGCGCTGTCTAGCGGAGAGCGGGCTTGTGAATTTCAGGGAACGACGAGCCTATCGGTTGATTCAAAGCTCTCCGCAGGCAGCTATTGATAGTCCAACCCGCCGACTCCAGACCTACATTCTCCCGGGACCGGATCGGCGGGCTTTTCTTTTTTGAGCGAAAATCCGAGCAAGAAGAATCGGACCTTAAAGAAAAAATGTTATTCATCGCCTTTAATCTGTTATATCTCGTGAGCGGAGTCACAGGCAACTGTGACAGCGGTCACGGAATTCGCCCGGACAAATGCTCTATTGTGCATTCGAAGGCGGGCAGTTAATGCTTGCCTTGCAACCGCGTCTTGCGCGAGTCAACTCGAAGCTCTAATGCGCGATCACAGGTGAGGGCAGCGGTCGCGCGTGAGACGCTTAGGAGACTCAAGCATGTGGGGTGAAGAAATTCTAAAGTCGCGGACTGAAGTCCATATGGCCGCAATCTTCTATTCATTGTGGAATCGGACCGAGACGCGATTGATGGCAAATACTCTATGGAGCCTGCCTCGCTCGATCAGTCACAAGATGGGAGAACGAGCCGCGAATCTCTTCACCTCCAGGCACGGCTTTCATTAATCCAAGATGCCTGTTCGCTCCTGCCAATCGGAGGTTTGAAATGAAGATTGATAAAAGAGTGCTGGCAGCCCATCCATTCTTTGAGGGGTTGGATGAACAATTCATTCAGATAATCGCTTCGCTTGCGGCCAGCGAGCGGTTCGAGGACGGCGAATACCTGTTTCGCGAAGGTGAAACCGCAGACGTGCTCTACCTGATCCAGCACGGCCACGTCGCGCTCGAAGTTTACTCGGCGGAGCGTGGCGTCGTCACGGTCGAGACGATTGGCGCAGGCGACGCGCTCGGATGGTCCTGGTTGATTCCGCCGTACAACTGGCGATTCGATGCGCGCGCAGTCGGGCTCACGCGGGCAATCGCAGTTGATGGCGAGCGACTCCGCGAGCTATGCCAAAAAGACAGCGACCTCAACCGGGAAATGCTTATGCGCATCACTCAGATAATAGCGCACCGCCTCCACGCAACCACGCTGCAACTACTGGGGGTTGCGGCACAAGCGCCTGATGATCGACAACCGAGATTCCAATCAGCCTAGCTGCTGATAATCCGACCTCTTCGCCGCGTACGATTCTTCTTGATTGCGGCGATTTCTTCATAATATCCAGTCTACATTCTCACATTGTTTACGCTGCAATCAATATATTGGCCCGGACTGCGCCAGCGGTGGGGAGTGTCAAATCGAGTGTTGGAAAGTAGTCGCAGACAGCGCGGTGAGGTTATTGCAGGATTGCATGGTCAATTTCAATGGCAACATCGTCGTGCTCGGATTGGCAAATGGCGAGAGCTTCCGTGTGCATTTGGCAGGATAGGAGAGACAATGAAGGCAAAAGGCAGAAGGCAAAAGTAATTTCTTGCGTTTCGCTGATTTTTTTCGCAGTTTGCCAAAATGGGATAAACTCAGCCAATGTCAAACAATGCTGAGAATTTACCCATCACTAACGAACGAGGCGATGACATTCCATTGCTCATCGCCCAGTTGAAAGAGATGCGC
>DATLXU010000003.1:0-54737 GCA_035575515.1 Blastocatellia bacterium | reverse complement strand
TGAAGTTGTTGATTCGGTAGAGCAGGTCCTGGCGGAATTTTCCTTCTGCAACGTACTGGTCAAGCTCGCGGTTCGTCGCTGCGATGATTCGAACGTCAACCTCGACCTTCTTTGTTCCGCCGACGCGATAGAAGGATTGGGTCTCAAGCACGCGCAGCAGCTTCGCTTGCAGCGTCAGGCTCATCTCGCCTATCTCATCCAGAAAGAGCGTTCCGCCGTGCGCTAGTTCAAACAGCCCAAGCTTCCGCTTCTTCGCGCCCGTGAACGCCCCGGCTTCATAACCGAATAGCTCCGATTCGAGCAGCGTCTCCTGAATAGCAGCGCAGCTAATGTCAATGAACGGTCCTGCGTGTCGCTGCGAAAAGTGATGGACAGTGTTTGCGACAAGCTCCTTGCCCGTGCCCGATTCGCCCGTCACAAGAACGATGGCGTTCGATGCGGCCACCTTGCGCACGAGGTTCAGTATCTCCTGCATCTTCTCGCTGCGAACTATTATATCGGGCGCTTTCTCTTTGTAAGTGAGTCGCGATTGCAATATAAGGTTTTCGCGTTTGAGCTGGCGCTTCTCGTAGGCTTTGCTCAGAATCGCTTCAAGCTCGCTGATGCGGCACGGCTTGGTCAGATAATCATACGCGCCGAGCTTCATCGCCTGAAGCGCCGTTTCGACCGTTGCGTGGCCTGTCATCATGATTATCTCAGGTGGCTGCTCCTGCTGGCGAAGCTCGCGCAGCACTTCCAGCCCGCTGCGGCCCGGCATCATTATGTCGAGCAGCGCAACATCGAACTCGGACTCGCTCGCCAGCTTGATTGCTGCTTCGGCGTCGTGTACGAGGCTGACCTCATGGCCGAGCCGTGAAAGCTCCTTCTGAAGAACCAATCCGAGATTGCGCTCGTCTTCTGCGATTAGCAATCTTATGCTTGCATTCGCGCTCATATAACACTCTCCATTTCCAGCATCGTTTCAAACGACTCCTCCCGCTCATCGCTCTCTTCTTCGCGGTAAACGGGCAAGAGCACTCTGAAGGTTGTCCCCACGCCTTCGGTCGAATCAACCTCAATCTTTCCGCCGTGTTCGGACACAATGCCGTAACAGACAGAAAGCCCAAGACCTGTGCCTCGCCCCAGAGGCTTAGTTGTAAAGAAAGGGTCGAATATCTTTTGCAAATTTTCAGCCGGTATGCCGCACCCCGTGTCCTGAAATTCTATTGAGACTACACGGCCCAAATCCGAATCGGCAAGCCGAGTGCGAATCGAGAGCGTGCCCGTATCATCCATCGCGTCGAAGGCGTTTGAGATGAGCGCGATGAATATCTGCTTCATCTGTCCTTCATTGACGTAAACGCGCGCGACTTCTGCGTCAAGTTCTTTGACCATTCGCATCTTTCCGAGCTTCGGATGATGGCGCGTCAATTGTAAAGTCTGTTCGATAATCTGATTGATGTCGGCGGCGGTCTTTTCGGCCTGCCGCTGATGCGAAAACTCGAGCAAGCTGTTTGTGATAGTTTTACAGCGGAAGGCTTCGTCGCGGATTATCTGGAGGTATTCGCCGAAGTCCTGGCTCAGTTCCGCGTCGTTGATGTCTTCGACGCGTGAGTTCAAAGCTTCAGCGCACGCGGCGATTGTCGCGAGAGGGTTGTTGATTTCATGGACTACGCCTGCGGCGAGCCGTCCTATCGAAGCGAGCTTCTCGGCGTGTATAACTGCTTCGTTCATCTTCTTCTGCTCTGTCACGTCTTCGCCTACGGTTATGACGTGCGTTACTTCGGCGTTGTCAACGCGCATGGGGATTTTGCTTATCTTCCAGATTTTCCGCTGGCCGTCAATCCACGACTCCTGTTCCATTCGCACCATTTCGCCTGTGCGGAATACATCAACGAATTCATCTTCGAGCTTGCGGCGCGGCTGGCGCGTCAACACCTGAAAGACGTTTCGCCCGAGAACCTCTTCGCGGTTGATGCCGCGCCCGCCCACTTCGCGATTGCGGTTCCAAGCGACGATTCGCATGTCGCGGTCAACGACGTAAAGCGAGACGGGAAGGGAATCAATGATCTTTTCAGTGAATCGCTTCTGCTCTTCGGCCTCGCGTGTTCGCTTCGATACTTCAACGGCGAGATTGATCGAAGTGTCTTTCGTGCGCTGGTAAAGCTCCGTATTGCGAATTGCCAGGCTCAACTGCTGGGCGACGGCGCCGAGCAGTTTCTGATCGTCGAGGCTTATTGGATTTGGCGAGCGGTTGCCGCAAATCAACACGCCAAGTACGCGGTCGTCAAACATCAAAGGGACGGTTGTCTCGTTCGCAATCAGCGGATCGCGCAGCAATCGCCCCTTCACCCTAACCTGAATCGAAGGCTGAAGTCCGCTCTCGGTCGAATCCAGGTACTGCGCGACGCGGTCCGCGTGAAACCAATCGTCTCCCGCAAGCGATTCGCTTTGCGTGCGGGAATAAATCGCCGAGGCGAGACCTGCTGCATCGCTAGATGTTTTGACCACGACTGCGCAGGTGTCGCATTCTAGGCTCTTGCCTACTGTGAATACGGCGTAGCCCAAAAGCTCATCCATTTCGAGCGAGGTCATCAGATTATTGCCGAGATTGTAGACGAATGAGAGTTGAGCCGCGCTCTTCTTAGCTTCAACGTAGAGTCGCGCGTTTTCGAGCGCAACCGTCAGTTGATTGCAGATGGTCGAAAGCAGTTCCCCCTGTTTTGAAAAGCCTGACGCGCGATTGAAAAAGAAGCATATTGCGCCCGTGCGATGGTCCTTGAGTCCGAGCGGCGCGCAGACCAGACCGTGAACCCCGACCAACATTTCACCTGCCAGCCCTTTGCGAGCAGATTCAGACAGCGGCTCAAGGACGAGCGGTTTGCCGTTCATCAACGGAGCCGTCCGCGCATAGAGATCAAGCAGATGGTCTCTCTCCTCATCGTGGTTCGTGAACCCTTCGAGGGCTACGACGCTCATTGCTTGAGTATCGGGGTCGCGCAGGAAGACGACGCCTGCGTCGGCGCGCAGGTGATTGAGCAGAACCGAGAGCGTGCCGCGAAGTATCACGTCAGGCTCGAGCGAGCTTGCAAGCACTGAAGCGACTGCGTGCAGGACGTTCAACTGCTCGAATTTTTCGGCGCGCTCACGCTCGTAACGCGAAAGGCGCAGGTGCGCGTTCACGCGTGAAAGCAGCTCGGCCCTCTGAAAGGGCTTCGATATGTAATCTGTCGCGCCGCGATTGAGGCAAGCTACTTTGTCTTGCGGGCGCTGGCTCTTTGAAATTACAAGTATTGGTGTGTCGGCAATTGCTTTGTCGTGTCTGACTTCTTCGCAGAAAGCAAGCGCGGTCTGCGCCCACTGGTGTTTTCTGAGGCTCTCGCCTGAATTATCATCGGGCGACTGCTGGAGCTGACTGCTGATGCGCGATGAGGACGGCTCAATTATGATTAACGAAACATCCTGTATGCGCATGTGCTCGCGGGCCAACTCGAACGAATCGAGCACGACTGCGCCATAGCCTGCGGCTGCGAGCATCCGCTCGATGGCGCGCGCGGATTTGGATTCATCGCCGAGTATTAGAATACGGTCGGGCAACCCATTAGGGTTATGCATAGGTGCGCCTGCGATTGGTTCGGGGCTGAGGATACGGCTAGGGGCCGCTTGTTTTTTGGGGGATCAGGCCTGCGCAAATCTAAGTCATTTTGACGGAACTGTCAATAATAATATCCGGGTTTTGAAGGCGAAAAGTACTGATGGAAAAAGGCGAAAAAGTAAAAGAGTCCTTAAGCAGATGATATAAGAGCCTATTTCTTGGCAATTGATCTTCTTGCCTTTTCGCCTCTTCCCCTTTTCACTCTGGCTAAGCGTCGAGCAGCTTGCTGAGGCTTGCGGCCCAGCTCGCACGGACGACGCTGCCGTACATTTCGCGCTCTTTCTCGCGGCGTATGCGGCAGGCTTCTTTCAGCGCCTCTTTCTCGCCGAGCTTGTCAATCGAAACCCACGTTCTGCACAAACGACCCGGCTCAGGGTTCCACGACACCTCGTAGACGTTGCTTACGACGCGTTCGCCGTTTTCGGTCTTGACGACTTTCGTTTTCCGACGAATGCCCATAATGCCTGAGCGATTTCGCGGATTGCTTGCAATGACGAGCCTGTCTGTGCGCGGCTTGCCCATCTCCTGCTCGGCGCGATTGCGGAAACGAATAGCTTCCTCTAAAGCCTTTTCTTTTCCGCCGTACTGATTGTCGCTGAAGAATTTAACCCGTTGAGTGCCGTTGAATCTCACTCTGACATACCAGCCGTGAGTATTTTTCTTAGATTGGTCTATTCGACTGATTCCTTTGTGTCCACTTTTTGCCATATACCCTTCTTGATCGTTCTTTTGAATTTGAGAAACCGAGGTGCAGGATTATCCTGCCATGCGAACCGCAGGTTAAGCAACCCCCATTACCGCTCGCCAAGCTGCTGGCGCGCGAGAACAGCTTCGTTGCTTCGCGGGAAGAGACGGATTAAAGCCATAAACTCGGCCCGCGCTGCATCCGTTTGTCCAAGCTCTACGAGCGCCATCCCCTTTTTGAATCGGGCCGCAGGGACTTTGTCGCCTTTCGGAAAGAGCGTGGAGACTTTATCGAACTCGGCAATCGCTTCGTTGAACTGTTTTTTGGCAAATAGCGCTTCGCCTATCCAGTACTGCGCGTTGTCGGCCATCTCGCTCGTCGGATAGGTCTCGACGTACTGACGGAACTCGCTGATTGCAAGATCATAATTCCCGCGGCTGTAATCGCCATAAGCAGCGGCGAACAACTGATCGGGATTGCCGGGCGTGATCTGCGTAAAGGTCGGCAGCTTCGGAAGATTCTCGACTAACTTCTTCAACTCGGCCACCTGCTCCGACAAGCGATCAATGCGCTGATTGGTCGCCCCGACCTGTTCTCTGATGCCGCCTACTTCCGTGAGCGCGCTGACGCTGCCTTCGGCCACGCGGCTCTGAGCCTGTCTTATCGCGTTGACGTTATCAATGATCTGGTTCATGAGAGCGTTCATCTGGCCGCTGTTGCGGTCGAGCGATTCCTGCATCGCGCGGACCTGCCGCTCTAGCACGATAACTTCGTTTTTCAATTCATCGAGCGCGAGCTTCAACTGAGCGTCGCGGTCTTTTTGGTCCCCGTAGCTTCGTGCTGTAAAGCCGGGTAAAAGAATCAACGCGAAAATCAGGCCGACCATAAATCTTGATGACATAAAACTCTCCTCTTGAAAACCCTCTTAAATAGATGTCAGATGTCAGATGTTAGCACGCGACCAAAAACTGACACCGAACCTCTAACATCTGACACCTATTTCATCGCTAACTATGGATTGCGCGGCGGCGTGCCTCCGCTCACATAAACAAAATCATCGCGACGGTCGTGCGCCCACGTGCCGGGCTGACCGGGCGAGCCTTCGTAAGTTCCCGACGCGCGCTCTTCGCCGTAGCTGACCGTTGCAATTCTCGACGCTTCAACTCCAAGCGAGATCAAAAATTCTTTCGCCGCCTGCGCGCGCCGCTCGCCAAGCCCTATGTTGTACTCTTCGGTTCCTCGCGGGTCGCAGTTGCCTTCGATGCGAAACGCGATTGAGCGATTGGGTCCTTCCGTGAGCCACTGCGCCGCGCGGCGCAACTGCTCTTTCGCTTCCGTTCTCAGCTCAGCCTGATCGTAATCGAAGTAAATCGGCTGCACTCGCTGGCTGAAGAGAGCCGCAATCGTCGGATTTGTCGTTGTGCGCGGCCTGCTCGGCTCCACCGGCTGAGACTCTTCGGTCACGGTCAGTCGAGTCGAAGCCGATTCCGTGCCGCCAGGCCCTGTCGCCGTTGCCGTGTAGGTAGTTGATTGCGACGGGCTAACCGTGCGCGAGCCTGATGTGGGAACCGTGCCGAGATCGTTTATGGTCACAGTATCAGCATTTGCTGAGTTCCATCTTAAGGTCGTGCTTTGACCCTGAGTGATTGCGCTTTGATCAACCGATATGCGAATAGTTGGGCGCGGCGGGCGAGCAGCTACGGCGACGACTTTGCTGTCGCGGGCTTCTTTCTTGCCGCGCCGCGCGACAGCCGTGTACGTGGTGGTTGTGTCGGGCGTAAAGACTTTCGAGCCGGTCTTGTCGACCTGCTCGCCGTTGAGCGTCACGGATTTCGCATCTTTCGACTGCCAGCTAACGCGCACGTCTTCGCCCTGTTGAATGCGGTCGCGCGACACCTGTAATTGCACCTTCGGCTTGGCGCACCCAACCGCGCCCGCCACAAGCGCCGCGATAAACATTACTGCCACGAGTCTAGAAATCCTGAGTGCCATCTGAAAGCTCCTTTCTCAATTCTGTGGTCAGTGGCCCGATGTCAGTCCCAAGCTTCTTGAATGCCGGGTGACTCGAAACAGGCTCCCAGAGCCATTTTCAAGGCAATGGTATTTTCCAGACCGACAACTGACAACTGACAACTTTTTCATTTCGCCCAAGTCGGCAACCGGCCTCCGCCGCGTGTGAGCTGGCGCTGGCCTGTGCCGTCAATGTGACACTGCCAAATCTCCCATCGCCCCGTGCGGTTCGATTGGAACGCAAGGTGTCGGCTGTCGGGCGCCCATGTAGGGCTTTCGTTTCGACCCTGCGATGTAATCTGAAGCAACTGACCCGATGCCACGTCTGCAACGAATACCTGAAAGCTCCCCGCGCCGCCATAAGTGAATGCGATGTATTGTCCGTCGGGCGACCACGCGGGCGAATCGGCATGGCCGCCTCGCGAAATCAATGGCCGCTGGTTGGCTCCGCTCGCGTCCATCACATAGACCTGCGGCGAGCCTCCGCGATTTGATATAAAAGCAATCTCGCGCCCCGTTCGCGGGTTCCATCGCGGCGAGATGTTGACTGCCTTGTTCGTTCGCGTAAGCCGCCGAGCGTTCGACCCGTCGAGGTTTGAAACGTAAATCTCCATCGAACCGTCGCCGCCTATAGCAGAGCTGAAAGCGAGCTGTCCGTTCGGTGAAATTGACGGCGATGAGGTAGTCGCGTTGAAATTCGTTCCGCCAACGAGCGCGCCATCAGCCGAGCGAACCACGATGTTAGGCACGCCTGTCTTGTAGCTCACATAAGCGAGGTAGCGACCGTCGGGCGAGAACTGCGGAAAGCGCAAGATAGGTCCGTCGCTCGCAAACCCGCGCTGGTTGAACCCGTCGTAATCCATCACCTTTATCGAATCGCCCGCGACGTACGCTATCTTTGATGTTGCTATGCCGTCGCGCCCGGTGAGCAGCTTCACTATTTCATCCGCGAACTCGTGAGCCATGCGCCTCGCATCGCCTGAGTGACGCGAGGCAATTATTTGCTCTTTCGTTTTAACATCGAAAAGATAGGTATCTGCAATCAGCCCGCCGTTGTTTTGAAGATTGCCGAACGTCACATAATCGGCCCGCACCGGATCAACCGTCCACTCTTCTGGTTTTAGCGAGGCAGGGTCGGGTAGCGGCGTCTTTGGATAAAGGCTCTTGCCGACAAGTCCCGATATAGCTGCGAATTCGAGGTCGGCCCAGAGAGTTTCATTAAAGGTTTTTGTTGCCGCTTCGACTCCCGGCGAGCGCGAGACGAAATCCGCGATGGCGAGATTAGGCCCGTTGCCGGGCGTGATTATTATCGTTCCGATCCTGTTTTTCAGGTCTTCCTGCCGAACTGGCTCCTGTTGCATCGCCGCCGATGGGGAGGCGACAAACAGCGCGGCTAACAACATAGCCAGAATCGTTCTAGTTCTTTTCTTCATAACCTGAGAACTTTTGTGTGAAAACTCATTGAATCAAAATCGCAACCAAAACCTATTTCGGATACCGAAACCAAAGCTCTGCCGTAGCCGATTGTCTTCCCGGCAGAAAATTATCCGGGAAGGGAGGCAACTGCGACCTGAGCGCGCGCTCGACGGCCTTGTCAACGAGAAAGATATTTGATCGTTGCCTGAAATTTGCAGAGAGCACCTGCCCGTTGCGCCCGATTTCCGCGACGACAAAGATATAGACCACGTCTGCGGACTGGTTTTCAGGCGGGTTGTAATTATTACGCAACGCCTGTTGGAGTCTGCCGCCGTAATCCGAGCCGCCGGGCAATCCTGTGCCGCTGCCAAATCCTGAGCCGATTCCGACAGCGACACCGCCTTTGAATGCTGCGGGCTGAGGGCTTCCGAATGTACGGCCTTGCTGAATCGTATTGGCTGTCGAGCGGCCTCGCTCGTCCCTGCCTGTGAAGATGCGCTCCTGTTGATTCACAACGGGCCGATCAGTTTTCAATGCGCTCGGGTCCGTGACTCTGTCAGTCGGCGGCAGCAGCGCATCCGCGTCAGCGTCTTCGCGGGGAACTGATTCGAGCCGCATATTGTTTATGGCATCGTCGGAGTCGCCCGCATAAGAAACCGTCTGCCGCTGCGTGAACCCGAGAATTGAAGAAGCGTCAGTTACACCGACCTGAATGGCGTCGCCGCTTCCTTCGCCGCCTTCGCCCTCGCGAGCCGCGACGATTGACGCGCTGCTTGAGTCGAGCATTTGAACCGCAAGCAAGATCGAGATGACTGCGGCGTGCAGCGCAAGAGACAAAATGATTCCGAGTCGCGGCCTGCCGCTCGATACAAGGTCGTCTTTGTACGGGCTTCGTCGCTTCATTTCTTCGTTTGAATCGGTTGGGTTACAAGGCTCACGTCGGCTCCGGCCTGTTTCGCCGTGTCGAGCACGTAGGCAATGATCCGATACGGAGTCTCTTCGTCGCCGCGAATATAGACGCGGCGCTCGCCTGTTTGCGCCAGCTTTTCTGCGAGCGCGGCAGCCAGATCGTTGACGTTCACGTCGCGCTCTTTTTCAGCCTGAGTCTTGATCTTGATATTGCCTTCTTTGCTTATGTTGATGAGGAGAGAAGAAGCTTTCACAGGCTCGGAGCGCGCCTCGCGCGTCTTCGGTACGTTGACGTCAATGCCCGTTTGAAGAATCGGCGCAGTCACCATGAAGATGACAAGCAGCACGAGCATCACGTCGACCATAGGCGTGACATTTATCTCTGACAGTGATGTCTGCGTGCGCCCCTGTTGATTTGTGAAAGCCATCTTTGTGCTACGCTCCGCTACTGCCTGAAATCTGAAATCTCATGCCTGAAACTATGCTTGACCTGCTAGACCTTCGCTTTGATGTAGCGCCTTTCGATAAGGTTTATCAACTCAAGCGAAAAACGGTCCAGCGTCGAGGTCATTGCTTTGAGCCTGTTCAGGAAGTGGTTGTAAAAGATCGCTGCAGGCACTGCCGCAGCGATACCTGCCGCAGTCGCTATCAACGCTTCCGCAATGCCCGGCGCGACCGCTTGAATTGACGAAACCGTCGCCGCCGTCAAGCCCTGAAACGCGATGATGATGCCGACAACCGTGCCGAACAATCCGATGAACGGCGATGCGTTAGCGGTAGTTGCGAGCCACGTCAGGCTGCGCTCCATATTGGTGACTTCGGCTATGGTCGCTGATTGAAGCTCGCGCGCGAGCGCGTCGAGGCTGCGCATCTGGCCGCCCGTCTCGTCAATCTGGTTCGTGATCTCTTCGTAGCCTGCAATAAAGACGCGAGCGGCAGGGCTTTGCTCGAAGCTCTCGATGTTTGAATAAAGCTCGGTTATCTTCGCGCCGCCATGAAAACGTTTGAGGAACTTTGCCGTCGCGCTTTCGGCGCGCTTGAACCATAGCCATTTCGTCAGGATGATCGCCCACGAATAGATCGAGAAGAGCAGCAGGATTATGAGCACGGCCTTCGCAATCGGGCTGGCTCTGAGCAGCAAGTCGACGAGAGTCCCACTGTGGTTTGGAGCAGGCTGTAGAAAAGAGAGCCACAAGCTAACAGGCATCGTAAATTAATTTTCTCCTTGCCTTCACGGGCAAAACAATTCTAAAGCGAGCCTTCATGTGTGTCAAACAACGGCATTGTCGAACCTTGGCCGGCTGTGAGAATGAGAGTGATGAATAGACTCGCTTATGAAAAGAGAATCTTAATCATCGCGCTGCCAGACGTATTCGTATCTGTCAGTGAGGGGTTTATCTGCGCTCATCAGTGGTTTATATTTAATCGCCGTGACCAGCAAAAAGAAATCAGGGTGGCTGCCATCGCCGCTTGCTTCCTTCACCGCTTTCATCTATCTGTTCTTGTACGCGCCGATAGTCGTATTAATCATCTTTTCATTTAACAGATCGCGTTTCGCTTCGGTGTGGCGCGGCTTCACATGGGAATGGTACGCGCAAGCGTGGAAAGATGTGTCGCTGATCTCTTCGCTCAGGATGAGCCTGATGGTTGCTTTCCTAACGACGATAGTTTCTGTCGCGATTGGCACGGCGGCGGCAATCGCGCTGGCTCGGTATCGCATCAAGCTCAGGCAGGCTGCGGAAACGCTTATAATGCTGCCGGTCATCATTCCTGAAATTGTAATTGGTTTTGCGACTGCCGCTCTGTTTGGTCTCGCAGGTGTCGCGTTCGGGCTGACCACGATCATAGCCGCGCATGTCGCATTTTCAATCTCGTACGTTGTCTTTCTGGTGCGAGCGCGACTCGTAAGCCTCAGCTCGTCTTTTGAAGAGGCGGCGATGGATTTGGGCGCGACGCGCTGGCAGACCTTCGTTCATGTCACGCTGCCGTTGATACTGCCTGCAATAATTTCGGCTGCGCTGCTTGTCTTCACGCTGTCGCTCGACGATTACGTCATCACAAGTTTTGTGGCGGGACCGGGAGCGACAACGCTGCCGATGAAAATCTATTCGATGATTAAGACGGGGGTGACGCCGGAGATTAATGCCATCTCATCGGTGCTGTTGGTGACTACGATATTGCTTGTGTTCGTATCGGAGCGGCTGACGGCGGGGCGATTATCGCGCCGCGCGATTGGTGTTGCCGCGGTCGCGCTGCTGGCGCTTGTCGGGTTCTCATTGGGCGGAAGCGGGCGCAAGCAATTGAACATATATATCTGGTCAGATTATTTGCCCGAAGAAGTAATCGCCGAGTTCGAGCATCGCTTTGATGCGAAGGTCAACGTTGAATTCTTTGATTCGGACGAGGCGTTGCTGTCGAAGCTGCAGGCTGGCGGCGCGAGTTATGACATTGTCGTGCCGAGCAATTCCATTGTGACTATTCTCAGAGAGCAGGGCTTGATTCAACCGATTAATCTGAATCTCATTCCGAATTTCGAGAACCTCGATCCGCAGTTTGTTGGCCTTCCCTACGACCCTGAGAATCAATACTCGATACCTTATATGTGGGGAACTTCGGGAATCGCATATCGAAAAGACAAGGTTGCCGGTCCGATTGATAGCTGGGCTGCGATGTGGGACCCGCGATACAAAGATCACATCGCAATGCTGAACGACGTGCGCGAGACATTCGGCGCGGCGCTCAAGTGGATGGGAAAGTCTTTGAACAGCGCTGACCCGGACGAGATAGCGGAAGCGGCTCGGTTGTTGATGCGACAACGGTCATTGGTATTGGCTTATGACAGCGATACGTTTGAGGATTTGCTGCTCAACGGGGAGGCGTGGATAGTTCAGGGCTTCAGTGGCGACATCGCGCGCGTGATGTCTGAAGACCCGAATATTGGCTATGTGATTCCCAAGGAGGGCTGCACCATCTTTGTTGATAACCTTTGCATCCCTGTTAATGCCGGGCACGTGGAGCTTGCGCATGAATTCATAAACTTTGTGCTCGAAGCAAAGACGGCTGCTGCAATTGCGAACGGGACGGGCTTCCCTTCGCCTAACCTCGCCGCCCGCGAGTTCATCCGGCCTGATCTTCTAGCCAACGAAGCGGCCTACCCGCCGAAAGAAGCAATTGGGCGATGCGAGTTCATCAAAGAGCTGGGCGAAGCTATTAGCATCTATGACCGCTACTGGACGGAAATAAAATCCGAGTGAATCGTATAGTCTTCGCCTCAGATTCATCGCAGAGATGGAATCTTCTTTATCGCTCAAATCCTATGCGGCTCACGCGCAGTTGCGAGACAGTTTCACTTCTTCGCAATCAATTACCGACGCTTGAAGGTAGGCGAGAATGTCCGAAACGTGCGGCGAGACAGTTTCACTTCTTCGCAATCAATTACCGACGGCCTAATTTCGCAGCTTGGACATCAGATCGTCACCATCTAATCGGCGAAGCGGAGTTGAGTGCTCGCGATTGATCCTGCCTGTCCCGATTCTCGGCGGAGCCTCGACAGGCGGATTGGGTGTACTCGAAGGGACATTTGAGAGATTATCAAGCGAGACGGGGCGCGTGCTCGATGGCTGTGGCGCGAGTCTTTGAGCGTCGAGTCGCTGGCTCGGTCTCACGGTTGCGTTCATTGCGGCGCTCGCAATAGATGGACTTAACCCGCCGGTGGCGCGAGGCTGAAGCGCGGGGTCCAGTAGCTTCGGCCCGATCTTCGCGTCAACGATTTTGCCGATGCTCAAAAAGAGTTTGACTATGCCGCCGAGCGCGAGCATAAGTGTCAATGCAACGGCCCACGATGTCATAGGCTTAATCAAAAAATATGGCAGCGCGGCGGCGATTATAAGCGCGGCGCCGATGGCCGAGCCATGTATGCCGTCGCTTATCTGCTTGCGCGAGCGTTTAAACTCGCGCTCGCGCACGGGGTCGGAGACGACGACTCCGCCGTTGAGCGCCTGCGCAATGGCGCTGAGGTTGAGACCGCAGGTTTTGCAGAACTTCGCGCCTTCGATGGCTTGTGTTGAGCAGGTAGGACAATACATTCGCCTGTTCTCCTCGAATTATTTTGCTCGTCAATCCTCTGCCTGGGATTTCTGGTAAGCCAGTAGCGCGGGGGCAACCACGCCCGCAGTATATCATGAAAGGTTGACCGACTCTACAGTTCATCGCTACACTCGATTAATCGCTGTGATTTTCGGAGGTCTATCTAGCAGTGAATAAGCGTGTGGCGCTGGCTCCTCTATTGCTCACAATCTTTTTTCACGCGGTAGATCGCGCGGCCATACCAGCGCACGCGCAGAACGGCGACGGGCGGCAGGCCTCGCCGTTCGTGTTACCCATAGTCAGGCGCGATTCGCTTCTGAACGGGCTGCAACTGATAACGCTCGAACAGCCCGGCACCGGCGCTGTGCGAATGCATCTGCGCATCAACAGCGGCGCGATGTTTGACCTCGCAGGCAAAGGCGGACTCGCGGACATGACCGCTGCGATGCTGCTCAAAGGCGGCGGCGGATGGACGGCAAAAACGATTGCCGAGACAATCGAGCAAAACAGTTTATCAATAAACGTCTCGGTCGGATGGGATTCGACCGATTTCATCATCAGCGGACCGCTCGATGCGCTCGATACAATATTTGAGCTCCTCAATCACATCATCGTGACTCCCGCGTTCGATCAAAAAGAGCTTGACGCGCTCAAAGCCGAGCGCGCAGCTCGAATCCGCTCTGAATCGGCAGATGATCGCGTCGCAGTCGAGCGCAAGGCAATCGAAGCAGTCTTCGGATCGCACCCGTTTGGGCGGCCCGCACGCGGCACCGCTGAATCAATCGGGCAAATAACGCGGCAGGACCTGCTCTATTATTTCAACCGTTTTTACATCGCCAACAACTCTGAGCTTGTCGTGAGCGGCGACGTTACGGCAGATCGCATTACGCGGCTGGCTCGCGCGAAACTCGGCGCGTGGAAAAAGGGCGAGCGCGTGCCCGCGACCTTTCGCCCGCCCGATGCTGCTTCAAACCGGCGGGTGATAATATTGGACCGCCCGCAGGCCTCCGCGACAATTGCAGCAATCGCCCAGCAATCTTTTTCACGCCGGGCTGATGATTATTTCGCGGCGATGATTATGAGCGACCTGCTCGCTCAAACGGCTTCAAAATCGGTTCCGCAGGGCGCGAGCATAGAAACAAGAATCGAGCCGCGATACCTTCCGGGCCTTATGCTTGTGGAGATAAAATCGCCGGCAGATAATATGGCCGCCTCGATCAGCGTCACGCTCGAGGCATTTTCACGTATGCAGTCAACGCAGCCCGCAGTTGCAGATCTTGAAGCCGCGAAGTCGCGGATGCTCTCTTTGATGACCGAACGGCTGAAAACGAATGAAGGCGCGACTGATGTGATCCTCGATATAGAGCTTTACGGGTTGGGGCGAGATTATCTTATCAACTATGCCGACCGTCTCAATAGCGTGACGCCTGCAGACGTGCAGCGTGCTGCTCAAGCATATTTAAAGCCGCAAGCCGTAGTCATCGTTACAGCCGCTCCAGCCGCAAAGTGCGAGGAGTCGTTGAAGAAGATAGGCGCGGTCACGGTCGTCAAATAAGGCGCGGGCCTCGCTCAGCGAATGAACTTGCAAGCCGATCAAAGCGCAGATACGGATGTGAGTCGCAAAGATGCGCGCCGCCTTCACGACGGAAAGGCGGCGCGAGTACGCTCGATGTTTGCAGAGATTGCGCCGCGCTACGACTTCTTAAATCACGCGCTTTCGCTCAACATTGACAAACGATGGCGGCGCTTCGTTATAAAGCAGATTGCCGACCGATTGAAGCACGCTGGCGCGCGGTCTTTGGATTTGTGCTGCGGAACGGGCGATCTTTCATTGGAGCTTGGACGGCTCGCGCCAGCCTTCGGGGTTGATTTTTGTCGCCCGATGCTTGCCGTAGCGATGATGAAAATTCGCGCGGCGAACCTGCCAATCGAGTTGATCGAAGGCGACGCGCTTCGAGTCCCAATGGCCGATGCCTCGTTCGACGTGGTGACGATCGCTTTCGGCCTCAGAAATCTCGAAAGCGTCGAAGCCGGATTGCGCGAGATTCACCGATTGCTCCGTCCAGCAGGGCGCGCGGCGGTGCTCGAGTTTTCGCGCCCGCATGTTCCGGTGCTCCGGGAACTGTTCAATTTTTATTTCACTCGAATACTTCCTCGGATCGGAAACGCAGTCTCAGGCTCCAGTTTCGCCTATCAATATCTGCCCGACTCTGTTCAGGAATTTCCCGATCAGGAATCGCTTGCCCGCATAATGCAATCGGTTGGATTTTCCGAAGTGAGATATTACAATTTATTTGGCGGCGTTGCTGCCTTGCACGTGGGCGATAAAGCGTAATGAAGAGCAAACCGGAGCAGGGAAGACGCGCCGGACGATTTTTGCGCCTCTCAATGGGTGGAAGACATGAAGGAAGATGCTATTAAATTCTTTTTCGACCGCTACGGCCTGACCACAGGGCAAATCGAAAAACTTCTTGCGACGGCACTCGCGCGCGGCGGCGATTATGCAGACCTGTACTTTGAATACAGAGTTGCCAACAGCGTTAATATCGAAGAGCAGATAATAAAATCGGCGACGAAATCCGTCGTGCAGGGCGTTGGTGTTCGCGTGCTGATAGACGATAAGACCGGCTATGCTTACACGGACGAGATAGCGTTTGACTCGATACGCCGCGCGGCTGAAACCGCAAGCCACATCGCGCGAAGCGGCGGCGCGACCGGTCCTGTCGGGGTTAACGCCACGCCGAACGGTCATGATCTCTATGCAGTCGAGATTCCCGTGTCGTCGGTCGAGCTCGCGCGCAAGATTGAATTGATAAAGCAAGCCGACAGCATTGCTCGACGTTATGACGCGCGCATTCGCGAAGTCCAGTCATCCGTCTCGGATGAGATCAAATACGTGATGATAGCGACATCGGACGGGCGATTGGTTGGAGACGTTCAGCCTCTGGCTCGGTTCGGCATCTCCTGCATTGCAGACGACGACGGAAATCTGCAAGTCGGCAGGTCAGGCGGCGGCGGGAGAATCGGTTTCGATTTTTTCGAGAATCAGTTGACGCCGGAATACTTCGGCAATGAAGCGGCGCGACAGGCGATCATTCAACTCGAAGCGATTGACGTCCAGGCAGGAAAGATGGAAGTGGTGCTTGGGCCGGGCTGGCCCGGCATACTTTTGCACGAGGCTGTTGGTCACGGGCTTGAGGCCGATTTCAATCGCAAGCAGACATCTGCTTTCAGCGGATTGATCGGACAGCGCGTCGCATCCGAGCTATGCACGGTCGTTGACGACGGAACCATTCCGTCGCGTCGCGGCTCGCTTAACGTCGACGATGAAGGCGAGCCGACAAAGCGCACGGTGCTGATTGAAAATGGGATACTGCGCGGTTATATGAGCGACCACCTTAACGCCGGATTGATAAAAGCGGAGCGCACAGGCAATGGGCGCAGGCAGAGCTATAAGCACATGCCGCTGCCGCGAATGACGAACACATTTATGCTTGCGGGAACGGATAACCCCGAAGACATAATTCGCAGCGTCAGGCGGGGGCTTTACGCAGTTCAATTCGGTGGCGGGCAGGTTGATATAACGAGCGGCGAGTTCGCCTTCACTGCTTCTGAAGCCTATCTGATCGAAGACGGGAAGATAACGGCTCCGGTCAAGGGCGCGACGCTTCGCGGCAACGGGCCTGAATCGCTTAAGCACGTTACGGCTGTGGGCAATGATCTCCAACTCGATCAGGGCGTGGGCATCTGCGGCAAGGATGGTCAGAGCGTGCCCGTAGGCGTCGGAATCCCGACGATAAAGATTAGCGAGATGACGGTTGGCGGGACGCAAAGCTGATTATTTTGGTATAGCTCTCGAACCTTCACGCGATGCAACGCACAGGGAAAAGGGCAACCGGAAACTATAGACAAGAAGCCAAAAACCCAGAAACTGTAACGAATGAAATTCGATCTAACGAAAGAGGCTGCTGCTGAGATAGCCGAAGAGGCAGTCAGGCGCGGGGCGAGCGCCGCCGAAGTTGTGATGAGGCACAGGACAGAGTTTTCTATCGGTGTGCGGCTCGATGAAATAGAAACCCTCAAGCAGTCAACCGACCAGGCGCTCGGGCTTCGCATTTTGATTGAAGGCAAGCAGGCTTCAGTTTCCGGTTCAGACTTCAGCCGCGACGCCGTCATATTGTTAATCAAAGAGGCGATCGAGCTTGCGCGAGCGACCTCGCCCGACGACACGGCAGGACTTCCTGAGCCGGGCGAATTCGCCAAATCAATTCCCGACCTTGATCTCTACGATGAAGAGATTGAAAAACTCTCCACAGAAGACAAAATCGAAATGGCCCTCAGAGCCGAGCGCGCGGCTGCTGCGCACAGCGACCGTATAGTCAATTTCGACGGCGGCGGATTCGATTCGGCGTCGGGCACGGCGATCTTGGCGAATTCGCTTGGGTTTGCGGGCCAGTATCGCGGCACGAGTTGCTCTCTCGTATCCGTGCCGGTTGCGGAAGAAGATGGAAAGAAGCAGCGCGATTATTGGTACGACGTGAGGCGCAAGCTCTCAGACCTCGATACGCCTGAAGAGATTGGCGTAATGGCTGCCAAAAGGACGCTAAGGAAACTTGGCGGCAGGCCCGTGCCGACTCAAAGCGTGCCTGTTGTTTTCGAGCCAAACATAGCGCGCGACCTTGTCGGAGACATCTTTGAAGCGGTGTCAGGAGACGCGATCTTTCGCAAGGCAAGTTTCCTCGTGGGCCAGCTAGGCGAGCGCGTAGCCTCGGAGCGGTTGACTGTCATTGATGATGGAAGCATGCTGCGCGGGCTTGGATCGCGGCCCTTTGATGGCGAGGGCTTGCCGACGAGAAAGACCGTGGTGATTCGCAATGGCGTGCTTGAAAATTATCTTTTGAACACCTACACGGCGCGCAAGCTCGGAATGCGTTCGACGGGCAACGCCGGGCGCGGGTTGATTGGGGCGCCGACAGTCGAGGCAGGCAATCTATACATCGAACCGGGACACTATTCGCCTCAAGAGATAGTCCGATCAATATCGAAAGGGTTTTTCGTCACCGAACTGATAGGGTTTGGTGTGAACATAGTGACAGGGGATTATTCGCGCTCGGCTTCGGGGCTATGGATTGAGAATGGTGAACTGACATTTCCCGTGCAGGGAGTGACCATCGCGGGAAACCTCAAAGAGATGCTTGGATCAATTGAGATGGTCGGAAACGATCTTGATTTCAGAGGGAGCATCGTATCGCCCACTTTGTTGATCGGGCGAATGACTATAGGGGCATAAGAAGACTATGTTTGAGCAACCGGTTGGAAAAGAGGAGAAGGACCGTTCTAGGGCGATAATGGTTGTATCAGGGGCAGCGGTGCTTGCTGTGATTGCGTTGATAGTAGTGGTAACTCAGCTTGTGAAGCCGTCCGGCCCCGTAGAGATGGCGCGCGTCTATCCGGTTTACGATCCGGAGACGCAGGAGATGGGCGTTGCGTTGCTGTGCCCTCCGCGAAATGTTCCGCAGACTGAGGAGCAATCTTATGTGCCGAAGATTCGCTTCACTGGCTGGGAGAAGAAGGTTGGCGAATACGAGAATTTCCAGAGCAAGTACATGCGGATACTCTGCACGGTTCGAAACGCCGGAGAGCGAACTATCGGAGGGCTGAAACTGAGAATGGTGCTATTTGATGAAGGCTGTAATGTCATCAAGGAAAAAATAATCACGCCGATTCCCGAAAGGCAATCAACGCTTGAGCCGGGCCAAGCCATCCCTGTTGATGTCACAATAGATCAAGTCCCGAACCCTGAGGCTGTTACGCACATGAGGCTTGAGCCTTACGCTCTAAAACTGAAATAAGACCCGCTTACATACCCGGCATATTTCGGCCATGCTGGAACCGTTCGATTCGCTCCTTAATCTCGTCAGTTATATTGCGAATAGCGTTAAGGTCGGTCTCACTCACGTACTTTGAAAGCTCGTTGAATGGGTTCATCGCTTTCTCTAGTGACGGCAGCTAATGTTTCGTTTCAGTCTTTAGAATCGGTCTTTGAGAAAATATCTTCGAGCGATGCGCGTCGCGGATTGATTGAACCCAGCTTTCCGCCTGACTCGCGAATGAGCGCAATCGCTTCATCAATCTCGCTATCGTCGCGAAGAATAAGTTGAATGCCGTTTGGCGTGGTATTCAATGAATCAAGAGTTGTGATTGAGCGCGCGAACTGTTCAAGCGATGACGAATCAATCCCGACGGCGACTATCTCCATAGCCGAGCCTTCTTCGCCGGTAAGCTCCTGTACGGTTCCGCAGCGAACGACACGTCCGCGACTCAAAATAGCCGCACGGTCGCACATCGCTTCGACATCGGAAAGTATGTGCGACGAGAAAAAAATCGTCTTGCTCTGCCCGCGAAGTTTAAGCATCAGGTCACGCACCTCGCGGCGACCAATCGGATCAAGCCCCGACATAGGCTCATCCATAAATAGTATCTCAGGGTCGTTTACGAGAGCCTGTGCGATTCCTATGCGCTGGAGCATCCCCTTTGAATACTTGCGAAGCTGGCGGTCGGCGCTTTCAGGCGCAAGACCAACGATGTCGAGAAGATCAACAGCCCTTTTCTTTGCGGTTTCCTTCTGCATACCGAAAAGCGCAGCCGTGTATTCGAGCAGCTCGCGCCCGGTCAAGTATTCATAGAAATAAGGGTTTTCGGGAAGGTATCCGATGCGCGAGCGCGTGGCTACGTCGTCAATCGGATGCTGAAGTATTCGCGCGCTACCTTCTGTCGGGTAGATGAGTCTCATCAGCAATTTCAGCGTAGTAGTCTTGCCCGCGCCGTTCGGGCCAAGAAAACCGAATATCTCGCCGCGATGAACTTCGAGCGACAAATGGTCGAGCGCACGCACTTTGCGCTTTTTCAGGAAACCAACTTCATAGTCTTTGGTCAGGTTATCAATCTGAATTACAACCTCAGTCGCAGTTTTTTGAGTGGCGGTCATTTGGCTCTTCTCTCCAGACATTTCCCTGCGGCGCGCAGGAACGTTGCGCGGATCTCCTCGTCTGGAATCCGGTCCGCGGCAATGCGCAGTGGCATAGCCTGTTCGTCAGGGGCAACAAAAACAATTTCGCGCGAGGGCTGAGATTGCTCTTCAATTATGGCTGGATTAATCACAAAGTCAATCTGCGTGACAACGGGCGCGCCGAGCAGCGAATTCAATTTGAACAGGGCCTGCCCGCGCACTCGATTCAACTGCGCGCGCCAGGTCGCATCGGGAACAGCGACCAGCAGAGTTTTTCTTTCCAGCCGCAAAGGAGCAGTAACTTTGCGCACGGGCGGGCCTACAGCCGCTGTCCAGGCGGCGAAAACAGCCTGCTCGCGCGCCTCGTCGGAGTCGCCCGCGTGACGAAGCAACTGCGGCAGCAGCTTGAGCAGGTCAGTCATCATTGCTAGTCCTAAGTCCGAAGTCGTGAGTCCGAAGTCTAAAGTTAGAAGCCCGAAACCAACCCCTGATATATGTGGCTCCGGACTTCGGACTCAGGACTTCGGACGATCAGTGCTTAACCTTCGGCCAATAGGTCTCGAAATTAAAGTCGGGGCTGTTGGATTTCGTATGGCACTGGACGCACCCCACGGGCGTAGGCATGAAGCCGTATCCTTTGGCAGGGGCGTTAACGTGCTGGCGGCCAGGTCCGTGACACGATTCGCACTGCACATTGGCAAGCTGCGGCGTGGTCATAAGAGATTGAAAGCCGCCGCTCTGGCCGAACCCAACCGTGTGACACTTCACGCAATCGTTGTCAAACTGCTGTCCCTTGCGCTCAAGCGTGGCCATCGCTTTAGCGTGTCCCGACTGCGCCCACTTATCGAACTCAGCCTGATGGCATGCGGCACATGCCTGCGAGCCTACATAAGGGGAGTTTGCAGACAGCGTTGTTGATGTATTAGCCAGTTGCGCGTTTGACGATTGCTGATTGGTGAACTCAGTGTGCGCATCTGCGACCAGTTGTTGCGCGGCGAGGTCGTCGGGTATGCCCGCATCTAAATCAATGTAGCGGTTCACCTGATTTTCAATCGAGCCATCGCCTTTAACGTAATAACGCAACTCGCCCAGGGCTTTGGTCTGATCGAAAGCATAGGTGATCGTCGCGCGCCCGAAATGTTGCGGCTGTTCCTGAGTCGTTGTTTTGTAAGCGCCGATGATCGTATCAATTTCAGGATTTTCGCTTGCGAGCTGCTGAGCTTTCTCCTGTGGCATGTAAGCGAGCGCGACGATTACATCTGCTTTCTGCTTTAGTTCAGGAAGTATGCGCTTTGCTGCTGCGCGCGGGTCATCAATCTGAAAGCCCGCGATTACGTTTGAGCCGGTCGGACCGGGTTCAGTGAATCCGACGATTCCGATACGCAATTCTTTGCCTGCAGCGCCTCGCATGAGTTTGATGTTCTGAATGACGTATGGGCCGGGCGCATGAAGCTGGCTGTCGAGCGGGCGAACGTTTGCCGAGATAAGTCTGTTGATGAAGGGAAGCTCTTTAACTCGCTCTTCGTATCCCTCGTTGCTCAACAGTGAAGCGAGGTATGGCAAATCGTTGAAGCTGATGTTGGCAGCCGTCTGATGAAACTCGCCGTAGCCCTTGACTACCCACTTGTTTTTTGTAATAACGTCTGCGGGCAATTGATTCGCGGTGAAATTTTGATCGGAGAAGAGATTGCCTGCATCGAGAAACAGGGCAGGCACCTCATAGTTTGACCTGTATTTGAATGCTTTAATATAGCTGACACGCCGTGCCAGTCCACCCAGAGGGTGGGCCGGTCAGCCGCAGGTTTCGAGACTGCCGTGAATGTCGGCTCCGTACAAGATGGCGAAAGCGTAACCGTCATCTGCGCCCAGTCGTTCAAGTATCTTCGGGTCATTCGGGTCAAAGCTAAGGTCCTCATTCTTGTCGTTAAGGTCCGAGCCATCATCAAGAGGCTCGCCCTTGCTATCAACGAGACTTCCGGTAGAGCCTTTCGGGCCGGGCCGTGAGCAGCCGTGATTAAGAGCGACGAAAGCGGCTACGAACATGATTATGGTTATGATCGAAATCTTGCGACGCAAAGTTAACCTCCGGAAAAGTAAGATTTCTTCCGGCTCAGCAAGTTTAATGTGAACCGGCAACTAAAGAATCTCTTTGGCCCTTGACCGCGTAAGAGAAGATAATGCCTGAAAGAGACCCAAAAATAATCTTGGCATCGGCATCGCCGCGTCGGGCCGAGATTCTTGCGAAAATTGGCGTCGAGTTCGAGATTGAGCCTAGCCAAATTCATGAGCGACCTCACGCAGATGAAGCGCCACCGGATTATATCATAAGGATTGCGAGGGCTAAAGTTATTGCCGTTGCGCGCAAGCGCGAAGCAGGACTTATTATCGGCGCGGACACGATTGTTGTGCTTGACGGGCGAGTGCTGGGAAAGCCGCAGGACGAAGAAGACGCGCAGCGTATGCTCCGCCAGTTGTCCGGCAAGTGGCACGCGGTGATGACGGGGGTGGCGCTTCTGGATGTTGCGACGCGGCGCGAAGTGGCCGACTACGACAAGACCCTTGTGAGATTCGCTCAGATGACAGAAAAAGAGATTGACTGGTACGTTGGCACGAAAGAGCCAATGGACAAGGCGGGGGCATACGGCATACAGGACCTGGGCGGTCTTTTTGTCGAAGAGATAGCAGGGAATTATTACAACGTCGTTGGCCTGCCGCTGCCGCTGCTCTATCGTCTTGCGCGGCGGCTCGGGTATCCCTTCATCAAGTAGGAAGATATAGACGAGCAATAATGGAATAAGATTTTGGCGCAGGCTTGTGGAGCCTGCGTCTTTTGCTATTAGAAGAGAACCTTCGCATTCCATCAATTGAGAGGAGGCCGCTTGCGCGTTATAGTTTCGATTGGACGCTTGATTTGGAGAAGAAAGCATGGGTTATATCGAAGATAAAGCTGCAATCGTAACCGGAAGCACTCGCGGAATTGGACTTGCGGTAGCGCGAGCATTGCTTGAGCGCGGAGCGCGTGTGTTTATAAGCGCCCGGAAGAGAGACGAGGTTGAGAAAACCGTCGCGTCGCTTCAGGCTGCTCATGGCAAACGAGTTGCGGGGGCAGTGTGCGACGTGAGGAATTACGAGCAGGTGCGAGGGCTTTTCAGGGAAGCGGAGCAGGCATTCGGTGGCATTGACCTGCTCGTGAACAATGCCGGGATAGGTTCGTTCAAAAATGTCGAAGAGCTTAGCGCAGAGGAATGGAATGCTGTAATCGAGACGAACCTTTCAGGCGTCTTTTATTGTTGTCGTGAGGCTGTGCCAATGATGAAGAAGCGAGGCGGAGGATACATTATTAACATTGGCAGCCTTGCGGGTAAGAACGCTATGGCTGGAGCAGCCGCTTACTGCGCATCGAAGTTTGGATTGATAGGTTTCTCTGAATCGCTGATGCAGGAGGTGAGATACGACCACATCCGTGTTAGTTACGTTATGCCCGGTTCCGTGAATACAGGATTTGGCCGAAGCGGTGAGCAGGACCCGGCTACGACATGGAAGCTGTTACCTGAGGATGTGGCGATTGCAGTTGTGAATCTTTTGGAGATGGACAAACGCGCGTTAGTGAGCCGCGTTGAACTGAGGCCGAGCGAGCCGGCGAGATGAAGGTAATGGGCGCTTCGCATTGATGCTGCATTGATTCTGGCAGCGGAAAGTTCCCCATGAAGTTGAGCGAAAATGCGCGGCAGAGATAGCCTTGCAAGTAATTGTTTCAAATAATCGCCGCGTATTATATGGAAGGGCGCCCCTGTGTTTACCGGAACGACGTTTGCAGTTTGCATATATCCCACAGGGAGAGTGGGATTAAGGAATGCGCGCCATCTGCGACCTTGAAAGCGGGCTTAAAATAGGTCGCGTTGACACGTCATTTTAGCGCTTGATAAAATCCCTGTGATTCGTGTAGAGATTCATAAGGGATGAGAATTTACACGCCCGAATTCAGGTAAATGTATGGCGACAAGTGAAACCGAAGTAAATGCGTCTGCTCCATCCACGGGTGGCGTCGAGTTAGCGCCCAAGTCAGTTGCAAAGAAAAACGATTCCATTTTGGACCGCGTGCTGACGCTGCTAAGCTCTGTGCGCTTCGGTCTTGTGATGCTGGGGCTGCTTTTGACCTGCTGCATGATAGGAATGCTCGTGATGCAGGTGAACGTCCAGGGCTTTGAGAAGTACTACAATCAGATCACGCCCGCGCAGCGCCTTGTCTATGGCGCGCTGGGATTTTTCGACATATATCGTTCGTGGTATTTCAAGGTGCTGCTTGCAATAACGGGCCTCAACATAATACTGGCTTCGATAGATCGTTTCCCTGCGGCGTGGCAGTATATAGTGAAGCCGAAGCTTCAAGCCTCGCCAAAATTCATCGCGGCCCAGATGTTCGTCGCCGAAGCTGAATCGAAGCTCGCGCCCCATGCATTTGCCGAAAAGATAAAAGCCGCGTGGCGAGAGCGTGGATTTCGTGCGCGCGTCAGTGAAGATAATAACCGGATCACTTTATTCGCTCAGAAGAATGTATGGAATCGCCTTGGAGCCTACGTTGTTCACATTGCGCTGCTGACGATCTTTGTGGGCGGTTTTTTGACGAGCAGGTATGGCAAGGGCGGCTCTATGGAGATTGAGCCGGGTATGCCGGCGTCGAATAAATTCATCGCTACCGATTTCGGCCCGGACGGGAAGCCTCGTCAGAGCGAAGAGACGCTTCCATTCAAAATTGAATGCAGAGATTTGCGCCAGAAGTTGATTGATCCGCACAAAGGTCTGGACGTGGGCAACACGATGGACTGGGAGAGCTACATCACAATCGTGGATGGCGATAAAAGGGAAGACCTTTTTGTTCACCTGAACAACGTTGGAGATTATCGCGGGTATCGTTTCTTCCAGTCTCAATTCTCTCCTGTTGGGAATGCGCGAGTAGTAAGGGTAGCGTTTGTCCCTGAAGGAGGCGGTGAGGAGCGACGCGCAGAGATTCAGCGAGGCGACTTCACTGATGTGGAAGGAATTGGGCGAGTCTTTTATGAAGGATTCGCGCCGGATTTCACAGACCAGAGATCGCCTGAATATGGAGAAGGGACATCCGCAGCGGGGCTAGTTGTGACGGCGGATGGCAAGCAGAGCCAGGAGGTGATAGCTTTTGGGCCTGAGTTGTTTAAGGAATTTGCCGGAAAGAAAGAGGCCAAAAACCTGCTTCATATTGGCGACAAGACATACGCCGTGAGGCTGGACGATTTTGAGAAGCAATCCACGACGCATACTTTGACGATACAATATGATCCGGGCCGCACGCCCGTTTACATCGGCTTCACGCTTCTATTTGTGGCGCTCTGTGGTGTCTTCTTCTTCTCGCATCAGAGGGTCTGGGCGGTGATCGAGCCGAACGGCAAAGGATCAAAGGCTTATTTGGGCGGCAATACGAACAGGAATCGGTCAGCGTTTGAAGGCCGGTTCAACACGCTGGTTGAGTCTGTTAAAGGTGGAGGATCAAAAGATGAGTAGAGCTATCAAACGCGGTGAAGCGGTCATGCCGGAGATAGAGTTGAGCCTGCCAGAAAAGGTGCTGAGTTTCTGGCCGATAATTGCTTCGGTTGGCGTGGCGTTGGTATTAATCCTCGCTCGAATATTTGGAGGGCCACGAGGTTTTCTTTATGAGGGCGCGCTGACGATGCTCGCTTTGATCAGCTACATAAGCGCGGCTGTTCTTCTTGTGACAAACCTTTTTGTCAAAGAGAGGATACTTGACCGTTTCGGACTGATTACCGTAGCGATGGGGTATTGCTTCAATCTGTCGGGATGGATGATGCGATGGGTTGAAGCTGGCGACAAAGAGGGTTGGAAGCAGGGAGCAATAAACGGGGTGTGGCGCTACTTCCCGCTAGATAACCTCTATGCGCTCACGTTGGGCTTTTGCGCGGGCGCTGCGCTGACTACACTGGTGTTGATTCGCAAGCCCAAATACAGCTTTGTTGGCGCGCTTTCGATGCCTATCGTGAGCGTGATTCTGGTGCTTGCGATGTTTATGGGCAATGACATTAATTCGCTGCCAGCGATTCTTGACAGCTACTGGCGCCCGATTCACGTCTCGATTGCGACAATTGGATATGGAGTGTGCCTTGTGAGCTTTGGCCTCGCGTTCGCTTATTTGCTTAAGGACGGGATACGCTGGGAGGCCGTAGCAATCACTGTTTCACTATTCGGCCTGGTAGTATTTCTAACAGTCGGCAACTACGGGGTGCCCTTTCATGGGGAGTACACCGTGAACATCATGCAGGGCAATAGCCAGCAGCTTGTGCGCGCTGAGTTACCTGTGATTGGCCCGCTGATGGTCGTTGCTCTGCTGATGCTTGTCGGCGTCATCATACTTTTCGGAATGGATTATCTCAACCGAAACGAAAAAGCGAACAGGCTCGGTTGGCGGCTATTTCGCGGGGCAGCGATTGTGCAGGCGATAGTTCTTGTGATGCTGTTCTATCAGATCAAGACGATTGACCATCCCGTCCAATACATTCCGCAGCGGGAGTACGTGAACTTTAGCGAGCGATTGGCGGCGCAGGAGAATCCCGTTCTTGTTGAAGGAAGGCCTGTTCCGCCCGAAAGGCTTCAAGCTTGGGCCAACGAGAACGCCAGCGACTTCAAACTGAGCCTGAGATCAAATCCGGTCGAGTTCGGTGGATTGATAGGACTTTTTGTCGCATTGCTTCTAGTATCGCTTTTTGCGTGGAGACGAGAGGATGTAATTTCAGCTTTGCCACCGCTCAAGACCTTAGACTCGCTGTTGTACCGGACGGTCGGCGTAGCTTTCCCGCTTCTTTCGCTTCTATTGATTACAGGGGCAGTCTGGGCCAATGAATCCTGGGGGCGGTACTGGGGATGGGATTCAAAAGAAGTTGGCGCTCTTGTAGCGTGGATGGCTTATGCTGGATTTCTCCACACACGTATTGCGCATGGATGGAGAGGAAGACGCAGCGCATACTTTGCCTTGCTCGGCTTCGCCCTTGTGATATTTACCTGGCTAGGCGTGAGTTTCCTCTTACCTGGATTGCACTCCTACGCAGGTGTCTAGACAACCGCAAGAAATAGCTTAACAGGAAAAAACCGGCAGCGAGGTGCGATTACGCGCTGCCGGTTTTTTCTTGTTCGTAGTTTACAAAAGAAGGCGACGAAATCAAGAGTCTGATAACGTTGATTATTAATTCGTCATAATCCTAAATATTATGCGATAGTGGGCGCCGGTGCTCGTACTTTTGTATGGTAGAGGCGGTGAAATGGTTTAATGGGCAAAGGCCTTCGATCTTTCGGTATCTCCAGGAGAATTCAAACTATACACAGGCAAATTTTAGTCTTGACTCCGTTTTTTTTGTTGGCATAATAGGCACAACTAGCAAAGACGTTTCGTTTGGCGCGCGCCGCTAAATGCCCCTGAAAAAAGTAGGCGAGAATCGTTTGAACGTTTCTCTGTTAAAAACGCTGTAAGCTTCTATCCTCTTTCTGAAACCGAGTCACGTCGCTTACGCCCCAACGTATCAGCCGCCCTTGATTAATATCTCATGGTCGTGGATGCAGGCGCTCTTGCCAACCGCACACGCCAGAGAAGGTTCGGGTGAAATGAGAATGGACAAAGCAAAAGAGGACAATCGGAGATGGTGGCCACGTCGCTTTGATGCTGTTTCGATGCTTGGGAGGCTTGGTTTAAAAAGTCTCGGAATGAAAATATCTGTTGGCCTGCTGACACTGGGAGCGCTGTCAATCACGATTGCTTGTGGGGTCGCATACTTAAGTTTCCACAGGGTCATTGAATCGAGTGAGCAGCTTAAACAGAGCGCAAGCTCAACGGCTGAAACGGCTGACCTGCTTATATACGAAAACATTCAATTCATTAAAGCCATAGCCAGCGATGACGTTGTTGTGCAGGCTGCGGAGCGGGCAGCAAGAGAAGCGGAAAAGATAGGTATAACAAGAGTTCCCGACTCCGAACAGATTAAGGCTCTTGAAGAGAGATACAAAGACACTCACATACTAAGACCTGATCCTGATATCAGCCGGTTCCTCGACGATAAGCGGCACGCAAAGCCTGTCATAGAGCGAATGTTCTTCACGGACAAGTATGGGCTTATAGCTGGCATGACCGGCTCAACCGAAGATTTCGTCCAGAGTGACGAGGCCTGGTGGCAGGAGACAATGAAATCCGGAATCTTCCTCGAAGACGTTAAATACGACAAGCCCACTAATACTTTCGCGATGGAGATATGCGTTGCCGTCCAATCCAAGGGGGGAAGCCCTCTTGGAGTGCTGAAAGTAAAGTACAACCTGCAGGACCTGCAAGACTATATAGCGCGATTCAAGCAGTATGATTCGGGGTATGCCTATGCGTTAGGAAAGGATGGGCACGTTGTGTTGCATCCTGATCCGGAGGCACGGAACCTCGCTTTTGATGAAGCGATGAGAAAGGCAGGTGTTTCAGATTCATCGTTTGTGGAGTCTGGACTCGGAGCGCTCAAAGCGGGAGATCGATCCGGGATTCTTTACTACTACGGTTTCAATCCTAAGAGCAAGAAGTCCGAGCAGCGGATCGTCTCCTATTGCAAGGCGGATGGGACGATAGGGAATTATCAATTCCCGACCCTCGGCTGGACCTTTATTGTTGACAATTCCAAAGACGAAGTATTCGCTCCAGCCTACCAGATGCTGAAAAGCATCAGTATAGCTGGAGTTCTAGCGTTTACTATCTTTGGAGGGCTGGCGCTGGTTTTCGCTCGAAGCGTTTCGAGCAAGATCAGAATGCTTGTTGAAACAACTGAGCAGGTGAGAGCGGGCAATCTCGACGCACGGGTTCAGATTTCAACGAGCGACGAGCTGCAAAAAGTTGGCGAGGGTTTCAACGAGATGATGGATAGGCTGGCCGACGCTTTAAGGAATGAAAAAGCGCAAAGCGAAAGACTGCTGCAGGCCGAGCAATTGATGGACAGGAATCTGAATGACTTCCTGAACATCGTCTCAATGGTGTCGGAAGGCGACCTGACGCGAAGAGGAGAGGAGGGAAGCGACACTCTGGGCGGAATCATCAAGGCCGTAAACACGATGCTCGATAATTTCAGCCGTATGCTCACTCAGGTGAAACAGATTGGGCTTTCAGTCTCTTCTAGCGCGACCGAGATTCTGGCAGCAGCAGAGCAGATAGCGGTCGGTTCTCAGCGACAGGCTGATGAGATAACAAACACATCGAGCGCTGTCGAGGAGATGGCCGCTTCAATGACGCAGGTTTCCCGAAACGCCGAAGCCTCAGCCGAAGCTGCGCGTCGCGCGCTTGAAATGGCCGAGCACGGGGACAAGTCTGTTGTCGACACTTCTGAGGCGATGGCGAGAATTGATTCAGCAGTTCAACTGACGAGCGAGAAGATGCGTATGCTCGGAGCGCGCAGCAGCGAGATTTCAGAGATCATTGACCTGATTGACGAGATTGCCTCTCAAACGAACCTGCTTGCTCTAAACGCTGCCATCGAAGCGGCGCACGCAGGGGAAGCAGGGCTTGGCTTCAGTGTCGTAGCCGAGGAGATAAGAAAGCTTGCCGAGCGTTCTGCCCGCGCGACCCGCGATGTCGGAAACCTGATTAAAGCCATCCAGAACGAGACGGCAGAAGCTCTATCAGCGATGGAAGTGGGAATGAAAGAAGTGCGGGGCGGAAGTGAGCTTGCTGCACAGGCGAGCCGTGCGTTGCGGGATATATCGGAAGCTGTGAGGGAGTCGTCCGAGCTTATGGAAGAGATCTCAGCCGCCTCGGAGGAGCAGGCGAGAGTGACGAGAAATCTCGCTGGAGCCATGCAGACGATTTCGAGCATAACGCTTGAGACATCGGCGGGCGCGCACGAGACGGCACAGACCATACAGGGAATGGTTGGGCTGTCGGAGCAACTGAACAAGGCGATATTGCAATTCAAGGTGAAGGACGATTTCGTGCACCCGTTCTCTTACGACGTTCCCAACTCTCCGGGCAGCCGGGGAGATGGCGAGTTTGCGCGTTACCCGCAGGGCGATTAAAGCGAGCGAAGTTGAGTCAATTCTTAGAAGAGGAGGAAGCGAGGTTGTGAAGCGTCAACTCGTAGTTTTCAAGGTTGGTGGCGAAGAGTTTGCTGTCGACATTATGGCGACGAAAGAGGTCGTTGTGATGCGCGAGGTAACGCCTGTGCCTGAGACGGACAAATACGTTGAAGGCATCATGAACCTGCGCGGCAGCCTCGTGCCCGTGCTCGATTTGCGCAAGCGGCTGCGGGCTCCGTCAGCGGGAACTCATAAGGACCGGCGGATAATCATAATACATCACGAAGGCAAGCTCGTTGGGCTGATAGTTGATGGAGCATCTGAAGTCATCCGAGTGAGCGACGATATGATTGAGTCTCCGCCCGATGTCATCGCGGAAAGCGAGGTTGGCTACATCAGCGGGATCATTGCCATGAAGGATCGCTTTATCACGCTGATTGATTTGAAGCGCGCATTGACAGAGGACGTAGCGCAGAGTCTTGATCAGGTAATGGAGTTGTTGGCAAGTGGGAGAGAGGCATCGCTTGTTGGCTGCGCGAATTGAGGTATGGCATCCAAATGCAGAGGATTGGAACTGAAGCGATAAATAAACCTGGGGCAGGTCTCGGTTTGGAAGAAATCCTGACCGATGGCGAATTCAGACTGTTCAGAGATCTCATATATGAAGAGTGCGGCGTAAGCATTGGATCAGACAAGAAGAGGTTTCTCGAATCGAGATTACGGCGGCGAATGGATGATCTCGGGCTAAAGAGCGGATATGAGTACTATTGTCTTGTGAGACAAGGCGCGGGCAGGTCGCAAGAGATGCCCGTGCTGCTTGATAACCTGATGATCTGTGAGACTTCTTTCTTCCGTAACCCGCCGCAATTCGACTTGCTGAGAGAGAAGGTCTTGCCGGAAGTAATAGAAAAGAAGAAGAAGGCAGGGTCGCGAATTCTCAGGGTGTGGAGCGCGGGATGCTCGACGGGGCAGGAGCCATACTCGGTGATGATAGCTATAAAGGAATTGCTTGGCGAAGAGGACGGGTGGGCTGTGCGGGTATTTGCATCGGACCTCTCGTTCACAGCGCTCGAGCGCGCGCAATTGGGCAGGTACAGAATGGATCAGGTGAAGGGGCTGGATACGTATCTGCTCGGGAAATATTTCAAGCAGGAGAATGGCCATTACGAGATACGTGAGAGTGTGAAGAAAGGGGTGATATTCGACTACCACAATCTGAAGCATGACAACGGATTGAGGGGCCTCGACATGATTTTTTGTCGAAACGTGATGATCTATTTCGACACAGAAGAGCAGCAGCGGCTTGTAAACCGGTTTGCGAATTGTCTTGTGCCGGGGGGATATCTCTTTCTAGGTCACGCCGAGAGCCTTCAGGGGCTATCGAATAGATTTGTCATGTTGCACAAGAACAAAGGTATTGCTTACAGGCTGGCCGTGTGAGCGAGGGCGCGCGAGATGGACGATTTCAGCAGAGAAGAGTTGGAGCAACTTTACGGAGTATTTCGCGACCAGACCATGCATATTCTCGAAGATATGAGCGAGGATCTGTTGGCGCTCGAAAGCGGCTCGGCTGATCGCGAAGTAATGAAGCGGCTGCGGCGGGCTGCGCACACGATCAAGGGGGATTCGGCCTGTATAGGGCTGGACGGAGTGACGGAGGCTGCGCACTGCATTGAAGACCTTTTCAGTCAAGTATCTGAGGGTGAGGGACGAATAAGGAAAGAGACGATTGATTCGCTCTTTGAATTCTTGGATGCAATACGAGAAGCGGTTTGCGGCGATGAAATCAATGATATAAGCGGCGAAAGTGTCGAAGAACTGCTTAGATCGTTGAAACGGACTGTTGCTGAAGGCGAGGTCACAATCAGCGATGAGCAAGCCAGTGGAGATGGCAGCAGGATTGACAGAATTGAAAGCCGTAGGGAAGCGGAGAAAAGTGGCGAACAGCCGCGGAGGCGCTATATTAGAATCGAAGCGTCAAAGGTGGACTCGTTGTTAAACCTTGCCGGAGAGATGGTGATAGCAAGGTCGGTGATGAATCAGGTCGGGCCTGAGCTCGAACAGGTGCTTGGCCGAAGTGCGCTTGTCGGGCGGTTCAATTCTGCGAGCGCGCAGATGGGAAAGCTGATATCCGAGCTTCAAAAGAGCGTGCTCAAGATGAGGGTGGTGACTATTGACAACCTCTTCAAGCGGTTTGCGAGACCCATGCGAGAGCTTGCGCACGAGAGCGGCAAAAAGATCGAAGTGGAGGTGAAAGGTGGTGATACGGAGCTTGATCGCGCGCTTGTTGAGCTGCTTTATGAGCCTCTTTTGCACCTGCTCAGGAATGCCGTAGATCACGGCCTCGAATTTCCGCAGGAGAGACTTGCGATGGGGAAAACGGAGACGGGAAGAATAAGAATGAGCGCCTACCATGAGGGGAACCAGGTAGTCGTGGAGGTGGGCGATGACGGACGAGGAATTGACGTTGAGGCTCTGAAAGTGAGGGGAATTGAAAGCGGAGCGATTACAAAAGCTGAAGCCGACAGGATGACTGATGAAGAGGCGCTCGATTTGATCTTTGTGCAGGGTCTTTCGACTGCTCGAGAGGTGACAAAGGTTTCCGGCAGAGGTGTTGGGGCTTCGGCTATTAAGACCGTCGTAGAGCAACTTCGCGGGAGCATTTCTATAGAGAGTAGGCAGGGCGAGGGCACGCGCTTTATTCTCAGGATGCCGCTTACGCTTGCGATGATAAGGGCATTATTGTTTTTTTCGGAGGGACGGCTCTTTGCGCTGCCGCTGTTGAGCGTGAGCGAGATTGTTAAGACGCGTGAGGAAGATGTCAGGCATTTGGATGGTTTTGAAAGCTACAGGCTGCGCGACAGGTTCGTGTCGCTCGTTAGACCGGGGGCGGTTCTGGGCTTCGAGCGAAAGGCGCGCCGCGCGTTTAGGGGAGCGGACAGTTTTTATCTAATAGTGCTGTCGGCAGGCGATAAACGTTATGGGGTTGTCGCTGACAGTCTGATAGGGGAGCAGGAGATTGTAATAAAGCCGCTTGAGGGTGACTGGGTTCAAAGCGATGTGCTAGCAGGGGCATCTGTGCTGGGGGATGGGAGCGTCGCTCTAATTATGGATGCTGGGCGGCTTTTCCGCCGCAGCGTGAGGTACGAGCGAGGATTGGCTAACAGGAAGGCATATGGGAACTGAAACGAAAAAGATAAGGGTGCTGGTTGTTGATGATTCGGCTGTGATGAGGAGGCTGATATCGAGCCTGCTCGAAAGGGACAAAGAGATAGAGGTTGTCGCGACGGCGATTGACGGCGATTTCGCATTGAGCAAGGCGGATCAATTGAAGCCGGATGTTGTGACGCTCGATGTTGATATGCCGAGGATGGATGGGATGACTGCGCTCTCATATCTGGTTTCAAAGCATGGTGCGCCCGTAATTATGTTGAGTTCGCTGACTTCGAGGGGAGCCGAATTGACGATGCAGGCGTTGGAGCGCGGGGCAGTTGATTTCGTATGCAAGCCGAAGGTTTCAACGCAGGTTGGAGAGATGGGGGAAGAGTTAATCGGGAAGATAAAGGCTGCAGCTCGGAGAAGGCCGGTTGTTATGCCGACTCTACGTCGCTTCAGGGTAGATATGAAATGGAAAGCGCCGGGCGCAAGGGTTATTAGAGAGACGCAGAAGATAATTGCGATCGGAGCATCGTCGGGCGGGCCTCATGCGTTGAGGTACTTATTGCCTCGGATCCCGGGCGACATTGATGCATCAATAGTGATTGTGCAGCACCTTCCTGAGACGTTCACGGCAATGCTTGCTCGATGGCTTGATGAGATATGCGAGCTCGAAGTTAAGGAAGCGGCGGATGGGGATGCGTTATTTCCAGGGAGGGCATTAATAGCGCCGGCCAACTGGCAGATGAAAGTTAAACGGACGGACGGTGCAGCCCATGTGGTTTTGGAATCGAGCGGTCCGGTGAATGGACATATGCCATCGGTAGACGTGTTGTTCAAATCGGTTGCGAAAGAGTATGGGCGAGCAGCGATTGCCGTGCTGATGACTGGGATGGGCAACGATGGGGCTGCAGGTCTTGGCGATGTGAAGCAGTCGGGCGGGCACACGATTGCGCAGGATAAGGAGAGTTGTTCTGTGTATGGAATGCCTCGCGTTGCTGTTGAGAGGGGTTTTGTGGAAAAGGTAGTGAGTCTTGAAGAAATGCCGTCGTATATTGTTTCTGTGGCAGGACAGGTGAATGAGGAGGGGCAAATCCATGCAAGTAGCTGGTAAAGAGTTGGGGATGGAGATGGCGGAGAAAGGGCAGCTAACCTGCCTGATTGTGGATGATTCGGCGTTCATGCGATTCAGGCTTAGGAGAATGATGGATTCATTTGAGAACGTTATAGCGAGCGAAGCCGCGAACGGGAATGAAGCCATAATGGAATACAGACGTTTGAGGCCTGACATAGTGCTGATGGATATAGTAATGCCGGGCATGGAAGGGGTAGAAACTTTAAGGCAGATTTGTGAAGCGGACTCGTCTGCGAGGGTAATAATGATAAGCTCTGTGAGCTATAGGGAAAAGGTTGAGGAAGCAATGGCTGCGGGTGCCAAGTATTTCATCCCGAAGCCAGTGACGACGCAAGCCTTGAAGGAAGCGATTGACACTGTGCTTAGAGAGAAAGTGAGCGTGTAAGGGGGCAGTATGAGACTAGATTTTGTGAAAATCTTCATCGAGTCCGCTTCAGAGTTGTTTCAAGAATTAATAGGGGAGCGTGTGGAGGTGGAGTCGCTTATGATGAAACCGGAGCCTGTTGCGGGGCGGGATGTAATGACTATCATAGGACTGGCGGGTGAGGCACAGGGACGTGTGATTTTCGATATGGATGTTTTAACGGCAGTGCGGATAGCAGGGCAGATGCTGGGGGAGCCATCGCCCGGGATGACGCCGCTTGTGCGAAGCTCTATAGCAGAGCTTGCCTCGATGGCGATAGGTCGAGCTATATCTAGGATAAACGACGAAGGGACACGCATATGTATGGGGCCGCCGACAGTTATAACGGGGGTAAATCTGTCGAGCTATGACAGGGAGATGGAAACGCTTGTGGCTCCTATCATAACGTCTTTTGGCGAAGTGCGGGTGAATGTAACGATTCAGGATTTAAGGTAAAGGAGAGCAAATATGGCGCAGAGGCCCGAGGAGATACTGAAGCTGTTTTCAAGGAGCGAAGAGCTTCTGGAGATGTTTCGCAAAGGGAAGGCGTTTACGGAAGAGTTGATGTATGAGAATGAGAGGTTGCGGTACAGAATTGTTCAGTTGGAAGCCGAAAGACTCGACGCGCAGAAAGACGATGGTCGGAAGGTGGATGAGTTAAGGGAGGAGAACCAGAGGCTTGCCGAAAAGCTTGAATTTCTGAGTCGGCGGTTTGAGGAGGTAGAGGCGGAGAACAAGGATTTCGCGCAGCGGTACATAGAGGTTGAGGAACAGAATGAAAGCCTTGCGAATCTGTATGTGGCAAGCTACCGTTTGCACTCAACTCTCGATACCGAAGAGGTGATTGAATGCATAAAAGAGATTTTGATGAATCTTATAGGGACTGAGGAGTTCGGGTTATTTGTAATTGATGAAGAGAATGGCGAACTTGTGCTGGCCGGCCATGAGGGAGAGATGGCGCAGAGGCTTGCTGGAGGGCGCGTAGCGCTTGGCGATGGGTTGGAAGGACTTGTGGCTCAGAGCGGGGAACCTTTCTTCACCGAAGATAGTGGTGAGATGGGAGAAGTGTGTGCGTGCATACCTCTAAAGATAAACAAGCGTGTAATTGGTGTAATAGCTATATACAGATTGTTGAATCACAAGCGGGGTTTTACGGCACTGGATCATCGGCTGTTGCACCTGCTGGCAGGCCATGCGGCGACGGCGCTCGTCAGTTCGAAATTGTATAGTTTGGCAGATAGGAAGTTGAAGACAATGGAAGGATTCATGAATTTGTTACGTTTGAGGTAGAGGAGGGAAAGATGTCGAGGAAGTCTGTTCTTGTTGTTGATGACTCAGCCACATTTCGTCAATTGTTATCAATGAGTTTGCAGAGAGTTGATGGGATAACCGAATCCGATATAGCTGAAGCGGAAAATGGGGAAGAGGCAATGAGGAAGATAGCGGAGGGTAGTTTTTCGCTTGTGATAACGGATATACGAATGCCTAAGATGGATGGCTTGGAGCTTGTTAGCCGCGTTCGTGGTGAATTGAAGAGGGGCGACTTGCCGATAATTATAATCAGCACAAAGGGGGATGAGGCTGATATAGAGAAGGGAATGAGCCTTGGCGCGAATGGTTATCTCTCTAAGCCAATTTCAATGGGGCGGCTTAGAGAGATGGTATTGCATCTGACAGGGCAAGGCGAATAGAAAGTAGAAAATGGAGCTTACAGGAGATCTGAGCGATTTTGGATTTGCGGATATCCTCCAGATTCTGTCATTAGGGAGGAAGACAGGGACTGTCTGTCTTGAGAACGGCGTTGTTAAGGGGAGAGTAGTTGTCGAAGAAGGGAGGATTACGTCTGCCTGGATGTCGCCTGGAGATGGGTTTGGGCGTTATCTTGTCGGAAATGGTTTGCTTGACGAGGCTCTGCTTGGGAAGCTGGAAAGGCTTGTGGTTGATAGTGACGGGCTGTGGGTTTTTGAGGGTTTGCTAACAGAGAGCGGATTAATGTCGGAACGTGCTGTGGTGGAAGCAGCCGAAAGTTATATTAGAGGAGTTGTCGTAAATCTTCTTTCGCTTGAGAGGGGGCGTTTTGGGATTAGGTTGAACGAGGCGCAAAGGTTGGGTTGTTTCGATGAGGTAAGACTGGATGAAGGGCTGGAAGTTGGTGGAGTTTTGCTTGAAGTGGCCAAGGAGTTTGATGAAAGGAGTCGAGGGGAGGCTAAAACGCAGGGATCGGTGGCTTGGAGTGGTAATTCACTCGGAGGCGAGTCTAGTATTGTGGTCTCATTAGGCGGCGATTCAGGGAGCTTGGACGCACGAGTTGAAGAGGGTGGTGTGGTTGTTAAAGGGAGTGTTAGTACAAGGGCTGAGGTTGAGGCTAATACTCTTTGCTCAATGCTGGCTGAGTTAAAGAATTACTCGCGTGAAACTGAGGTCCGGTTGATGATCCTTAGATTTGCAAGTGAGGTTGCTTCGCGGGGGATGCTCTTCAGGGTTGATGGAGAGAACTTGAACAGGCTTGGAGGATTTGGAATAC
Source organism: Blastocatellia bacterium (assembly GCA_035575515.1). Classification (GTDB taxonomy): domain Bacteria; phylum Acidobacteriota; class Blastocatellia; order UBA7656; family UBA7656; genus DATLXU01. The sequence continues at coordinate 17,699 of DATLXU010000003.1, read as the reverse complement.
GGACCGCGGGCAATGAAAACGGCTTGTCCGGTGATGGGAGGGTGGTTGAGTCTATACCTCTAGAAAGCGAGAACATAGTTGCGCGGGCAGCTAGAACTGGGGAACCTTTTGTTGGTAGAGCGGGGCTGGTGAGTTGGGATGAGCATATCGGAAAAGTTCTGCTCCGCATTCCTGAAGGTCGAAACGGCGAGGTCTTTTCGATTCCGGTTATAAATAGAGGGAATGTGCAATTTGTAGTTTACGGGGATAACTATCCGGGATATTCGCCGCTTGGAAAAACTGGAGAGCTTATAGCGTTTGTTGATCAAGTGGGATTGCTCCTTGAGAAGATATGTCTCGAGAGAGATTTAAATCGTATAGGTCCCAGGTAAATAGGATAACTGATAATCGTGAGCAGTTTTTCGGATTTTTTTACGTCCGATAATATATATTATGTTTAATTTATCTTTTCTTGATTTACATCTGTAAATGCGCTATATCCGGTTATAGCCTCTCCCAGAATTAGGGTATGAATTTCGTGTGTGCCCTCATATGTATAAACAGATTCAAGGTTGCACATGTGCCGCATGACCGGATATTCATTGGTGATGCCATTGGCTCCCAGTATACTACGAGCAAGTCGTGCACAATCAAGAGCAATAGCCACATTATTCATCTTTGCCATTGAGACCTGTACCGGCTTCAATTTATCCGCATCCTTTAGCCGTCCGATATGTATACTTAGCAGTTCGGCTTTGCTGATTTCGGTTAGCATCGTGACAAGTTTTTGTTGTGTTAGCTGGAAGCTTGCTATTGGCTTTCCAAACTGTATTCTTTCTCTAGAGTATTTGAGGGCAGTGTTGAAACAGGAGATTGCTGCGCCAACGGCACCCCAGGCAATACCATATCTTGCTTGTGTTAAGCACATCAAGGGGCTCTTTAATCCGTCTGATAACGGTAGTATATTACCTTCAGGTACAACACAGTCTTCAAAGACTAACTCTGATGTTACAGATGCCCTAAGACTGAGCTTGTGCTTTGTCTCAATAGCACTAAAGCCCTTAGTACCCTTCTCTACCAAAAACCCCCTAATAATCCCCTCCTCCGTTTTAGCCCATACAACCGCAACATCTGCAATTGTACCATTTGTTATCCAAGCCTTTGTGCCATTTAGAATCCAGCTCTCGGATGACCTCCGCGCGCGAGTGAGCATTCCCCCCGGGTTAGAGCCAAAGTTTGGTTCAGTTAGACCAAAGCAACCAATGATCTTCCCTGAAGCCATTTCTGGCAAGTATTTTTTCTTCTGCTCTTCACTTCCAAACTTGAATATTGAGTACATACAAAGTGCACCCTGAACAGAGGCAAAGCTTCTAATACCCGAATCGCAAGCCTCCAGTTCTTGCATAATGAGGCCATAAGCAACGTTACTCATACCTGCACAACCATACTCTTCAGGAAGGTTAGCCCCTAAGACATTTAGTGATGCTAGCCCTTCCACCACCTCAATAGGAAATCGGCCTTCCTCATAGTACCAACCAATCTTCGGATTAACCTCCTGCTCAACAAAAGACCTAACCGTCGCCCTCACAAGCTTTTCTTCGTCCGAAAGTAAAGAATCAACATCCAACAAATCAGTACTTGCAAGTTTCATCCCTTCCTCACTTTCCTTTCAAGTTCAGACACTGAATAACCTCTGCTAACACCGCCACACCAATTTCTTGTGGGGATTTTGCGCCAATGCTCAGCCCAATCGGTGCATGAACCCTCTCAAGCTGCCTCCAATTTGCCACTCCCTTCTCAACAAGCCGATTAAACACCGCCCTAATTCTCTTCCTACTCCCAATCATCCCAATATAAGGGACTCTACAATTCACTACCTGGCTCAAGCACAACTCATCATACTGGTGCCCCCGAGTTACAATCGCAATAGCATTATAGTTCTCAAGATTAGTATATCTGTGCAAATTCCCGAAACCCACAAGTTGGGTCCTTATATTAGGATGGAAGAATCTAAGCGGGGTCAGAAACTCTTCCCTATCATCAACTACTACTACGCGATATCCAGCAATCGCAGCACTCCAAGCAAGTGCCTGCCCAACATGTCCAGCCCCTATGACTAGAAGCTCACTCTCAGGCCTCAAGCACTCTCTAACAACTGTTAATCTACCATCAACATTATCAAATACCTTAATAGAGACATCATAATCATTGCATTTAAGCAGATCAGCCTCGACCCTGTTAGCTACTCGCTCATCCAATATATTCATCTCCCCTACCTCTATAACCTGATATCCCCCACTTACTGCCCCAATTCCAATGAACCGCGCACCCAATTCAATAACACGAAAAAGAAAAACACATTGCCTATCACGCAGAGAAGCTCGAATTATATTCAGTACTTGCCTTTCACTTTTCCAAGTCTTCATCGTTATTTGTTATCAGACTCATTAAAATATTTTTCTATTGTTCGGACTACATGGCACTGAGCGATCCGCTTTAGCTTAGGATAAATCGGTAATGCCAAGGCTTCCTGGCTCGCCTTTTCAGCTTCAGGAAAATCTCCCTTGGTATACCCTAGTCCCGAAAAACATTCCTGTAGATGAAGAGGTAATGGATAATAGATTTCAGTACTAATTCCCTTACGTCCTAAGTACTCTCTCAAATTATCCCTGCTCTTAACCCTGATTACATATTGATTATAGACGTGAAAAGCCTGATCCCCCTCATGAGGCACTTTAACAAGCCCGCATTCTACAAGCCCTGATTCCCGAAACAACTCCCCATAGAACAACGCATTCTTGCGTCTATCGCTTGCCCATTCATCTACATAATCCAGCTTCACACGAAGAATAGCAGCCTGTATTGCGGCAAGCCTACTATTAATTCCTACAATCTCATGGTGATACTTTTTCTTAGCTCCATGGCTCCTCAGCATTATCAATCTGTCATACAGATCAGAATCACTCGTAGTTACGGCTCCCCCATCACCAGCACAGCCAAGATTCTTTGAAGGATAAAAGCTAAATGTTGCCACATCCCCCAAACTCCCTGCCCTTCTGCCCCCATACCTCGCCCCTATAGCCTGGGCTGCGTCTTCGATAACAGCAATCCCCCGCCGCCTGGCCACTGCAGTAATCGGGCCCATCTCAGCACATTGCCCAAAGAGATGCACTGGAATGATCGCTTTTGTCTTCTCTGTAACCGCTCTTTCTATGCCTTCAGCTTTTATATTAAATGTGTCAGGATCAATATCCACAAAGACAGGCCTAGCCCCAACACGAACTATTGCGCCAGCTGTCGCAAAAAAAGTGAACGGAGTCGTAATAACTTCATCCCCCAATCCAACTCCACACGCCATCAAGGCAAGCACCAAAGCATCCGAACCCGAAGCACAACCAACAGCCTTCGTGCTGCCGCAATACAAGGCAAGCTCCTCCTCAAATCGCCTTACTTCCGGACCTAAAATAAATTGCTGACTATCAAACACTCTGCCGACGGCTTGCTCGATCTCACCTCTAAGCATATCGTACTCCGCTTTTAAATCGAGCAGCGGCACATTCATCATTACATTCTCAAGCGATTGCATATCAATCTCCATTAATCTAAAGATTATGACTTTACACTCTTAAAGACCACTTCAGCATACAGCCTCCTATGCTTACCAGTCAAACTACACATTGGAATCCAAATCGTTACAAATCAGGTTACCGGTTACTGACAAAACCTGTTACAAACATCTCTCTTTACTTTCAATCAAACACAGCATCACCACTCAATTCCAGCATTTAGTATCTCATAAAAAACAAAAAAATAATGGCACCTTAATTGCGTTACGGTATATCGAGCTTCGATAGAAACAACAGGATCAAGGTAGGCAGAGCAACAGGGGCTGTGCTGCCAACCTTGATCTTCTCTTTTATTTCTCAACTTTGCCGACTTGTAAGATACAACCCGGCAGTTTAATCGCCTCCCATAAACTCCAGCCAATCCTCAAGCCTTTTAATTCTCAAGCAGTAATTACTTTTCCTCTCTTCCCCCAGACTGCTGACTGCCCTTTCCGCATAGTTATGGCCAGGATAAAGCAAAGTCGCATCTGCCAGCTTTCCCAAAACCTGTGTCAATGAATAATACATTTGCTCAGCATCACCTCCGGGAAGATCAACGCGCCCGCAACCTCCAATAAAAAGTGTATCTCCGGCAATTAAGCGATCCCTGCTCAAAATGCACTGGCTGCCCGGCGTGTGACCAGGTGTGTGCAGTAGGTTCATCACAACACTTCCAACCCTTATATGATCTCCTCCCTCATGTGCAATCAGATCACCGCTCGACAATCCCGTCACTATCCTAATACCCTCCTTCTCCTCTTTATTCACATGAACTGGAACTGGGCGTAGTGCCATTAAGTCTGCCAATCCCTCTATTTGATGGCCAAAGATTTCGCCGCCTACATGATCTGGATGGTAATGCGTTGCCACGACACCAACCAGTCTCATCTCTTCACTATCTAGATAATCGAGTATTCCCCTTATGTCCCAGGCAGGGTCCACAGCAAAGCACTCTCTCACCTCATCATCCCCTACCAGATAAACAAAATTAGCCATTCGCCCAGCAAACATATCTTCTTTAGCGAAATCTCTCCCAGCTAGTAACTGGCGTAAATACAAGCCCATAGCCCCCCATTTTAAAACTATCTTTGAGACACAACCAGTCTTGAAAATCCTCGCCACTTATTGTAGAAATCACTTATGCTCCATAACAAATCATCGCACTCCCATTTATTCAAGTTTTTAGCCTTCATCACAATCTTAATAGTCGCCGGATTTATATCGTCTTGCAAGAGCCAACAGTCGCGCGCAATGCAGGCTGTTGAACAATATCTGAAAGCAACCGACCCTGAATTGACGGATTTGAAAATAGTTATGTTTCACACGAACCCCAAGTACCCGGATAAAGCGTACATAAGCGTCAGCGGCGTACGCGGCTTTGCGACAGCAGGAGGTTCCCAGCAGCCTGATTACCGAGGTTTCGTTTTGATAAAGGAAGGAGATGGCTGGAAGGTGGCTGAAGGAAACAATCCTCACTTCACCGACCAACCCGAAGTTGCTGACAGAATATTAGGAGGCGGGAAATGATTCCCGCCAATTCTCGTATTATTGAAAAAGACTTAGCAATCGCTATCCCTCACCCTCAAACCCGCTCGTCTTTTCTCCATACTGAGAGCAATACCACGACAGCTCGTCGCCGAATCCGGCCTGCCCCCGCTTAAAGGGTCTTGCGCCAATGCCCGCGCCATAGTATCCAGCATGCGGAAGCGGCCCATACAACTCTTTGTCGCTATCAGCCGCAATCCTCTTTGCCTTCTTGTACGGACGCTCATAACCTCCACCTATTCCGAACCCGCGCGACCGCGCCTGGAGGCTTCGCGACGGATGCTTTTGCGCATAGGCAGTTAATCCCGCACCCTTTATTCGCACCTCGCGGCTCGCTTCTGCAATCGGTCCATGCTCGCCTACGTCCCTCGCGTAACCGATGGTCTCGCTTTCGCTCGTAGCACTGCCATGTCTGGCTCCCAGCCGCAACGATTTGTCCTCCTCCAATCCCTGTTTGAAATCATCTTCAGTTCCTTTCGGTTCTTCGCGCTCGATCATTGCTCATTCCTCTGCAAATGCCTTCCTCAAAACCTTCGCCACAGCAAATCATTGCCATGAAGCCTTCGCCTGCACATCGCCCTCGCTCCCACCATCGGCCGCTTCATCCTGTTCGCTCGTGCTGCCACCATAGCCATATTGGCGCAAACGTCTGTAGAGAGTTCGCCGGTCTATGCCTAGCACCTGCGCCGTCTTAATCTGATGCCCTTCCATCTTTTCGAGAATTCTCAAAATGTACCTCCGCTCCAATTCGGCCAGCGAGACATTGTCCAAAACAGCTTCCTCTATAATGTCGCGCTCAGGCGATGTCACACTGACAGGAAGATCCTCCGCCGTTAGGACCTCGCCCGTACCCATTGTAAGCGCATGCTCGACCGCGTTTTCCAACTCCCTGACGTTCCCCGGCCACGAGTGCGTCATCAAGACGCGCATCGCCTCGTTGTTGAATCGCCGAACAGGCTCGGCATGTTGCAGCGCAAATTTCTGTAGAAAATGATGCACAAGCAATGGTATGTCCTCGCGCCTGTCTTTCAAATCAGGCAAACGCACGGGCACAACATTGAGCCTGTAATAGAGGTCCTGACGAAATTCATTACGCTTCACGGCCTCCTCTAAATCCTGGTTGCTAGCAGAGACGAGCCGGATGTCAATCGGAATATTTTCGCGTCCCCCAACCCGGCGCACAACCCGCTCCTGCAAAACTCTCAAGAGCTTCACCTGCAGATTAGGAGAAAGGGTGTTTATCTCATCAAGAAAGACCGTGCCCCCCTGAGCCTCTTCGATTAACCCTCGACGGGTTTCGTGCGCGCCTGTAAAGGTTCCCTTCTGATGGCCGAACAACTCCGACTCCAGCAGCGTCTCAGGGATAGCAGAGCAGTTAATGGGAACGAAGGGAGCGTCCCTGCGATCTGAGTTGTAATGTATAGCACGCGCAACTAACTCTTTGCCCGTGCCCGTTGAACCTATAATTAACGCCGATGCGTCGCGCCGCGCAGCTATTCGCTTTATCACTTCGAATAGTTGCTGCATGGGCTTGCTGCGGCCAACGATATTCGAAAAGTTGTATCGCTCACGAACCTCAGCCCTCAACTCTCTTACTTCACGGCGGAGGCTCCGCCGCTCGAGCGCCTTCTCAACCGTTATCGCCAGCTCGTCTAGCTGAAAAGGTTTCCCTATGTAATCTTCCGCCCCAAGCTTCATAGCTTCAACAGCAGAAGAGATTGAACTAAAGGCTGTCATTATAATGACAGCCACATCAGGCCAGTCGAGCCTCACTCGTGCGAGCAACTCAAGCCCGCTCATTCCCGGAAGTTTTATGTCCGTGATCACGAGCGCATAATCCTGCTCTTCGAGCCGCCCGACGGCTTCCTCACCATTCTGAACCGCCTCTACCCTGTACCCTCGTTCAGTGAAGAAGGTTTTCAGCAGTTCGCTCATTGGAGCTTCATCTTCAACTATCAGGATTCTTTGATTCATAGTCTCCACAACTTCGACTCAGTTGCGACCAACAATCAGCCCGACAGTCTATTCGGGAAAAGATAAAAATAACGCGACGCCTCGCTCGCACGGCTCTAACCCGATTCGTACGCCAAGCTTTTCAAAAGTTACGCTCGCAAGCGACAGGCCTACTCCTACAAAACTGTTTCTTGAAGCCGCTAAATCTCGAAACAGATCCGAAAAATCATGCCCGGCTCCATTCGCGTTTGTCCCTTTTATAACCAGAGTAACCTGATTGGCAGCGCCCGATTCCTTGATCTCTAAATCAATCCCTCCTCCCCGCCCGACCTTCTCGCAGGCATTCAAAAGCAGGTTCACTACCGCCTGTCTCAACCCGTGCGCGTCCATATAAACGGTCGCCAGGCCCACACGAGACTCCAAGCGCGCCTTTACATCTGACTTGCGAAGATGATGGCTTACAAGGTCCAAAGAGTCTGCCACGAATTGCTTGAGATCAATTGCCTCTCTTCGACCCTGCGATGGACGCGAAAGGTCCAACATCTGCCTTATAAACTGCGTTATACGCCTCGTCTGCTGTAGAATCGTAGAAAGCTCGTTATATCCTTGAGCCTGAGGGTTAGTTCGCATTAGAAGGTATTCTGAATATCCCGAAATTATATTCAAAGGCGTTCCCACATCGTGCGCGATGCCATTAATCATCTGGCCGAGAGTAGCAAGCTGCTCAGCTCTTAACAACTGCTCTCTTTCCCTCACTCTTTCAGTATCATCCTCCATTATTCTCAAAAACCCGGCCAGTGAACCTTCCTCCCGGATGATCGGGCGGAGAGTCACTTTGAAGATTCTTTCCCCTATTCGCACATAGTCTTCCATCTCAACCGATAGGCCATCGGCCAGAACCTCTGCATGAGGACAGCGCGCCGCTTCGACATGAAATACTTCGTCGCAACTCCTGCCAACCATCTCTTCGGAAGCCTTTCCATAAATCTGCAACATGCTCTTGTTAACATTTAATATCTCCGCTGTCGGCGAGTGGACCGACACGCCTTCAGTAAAAACATCAATAACGCTTTTCCAGAATTCCAGCGAATCGGTCTTCCAATTCTCCCCAACCGCACTAGCACCCGCTATGCCTTCAGGGTTCTTGCTCATATCCCTCTTCGGTTTAATTCGACGCGAAGCCGGTCGCACAATAGTAAATCTCCAAAAATCTCTATTATCTTAGCCACCGCTTATCAATTTGCGTTTCGGGCTTGGAAATCCACGAGCAAAATATATTCCCCAATTTCCTCTGCAAATAACACGTTTGAAATCACAAGCGATTCGCCATCCCCCATAATACTTTATTCCAAAACCGTCGCACAATTGTCTCACGCTGTGACAATAAAGCGCAAATATTAGGAGAATTTCAGCCATTCGGCCCATCACTGGTCACAAGTAATAGACGATTGACTCGCCCGCCAAACAGATTTGACCCAACTCTTGTTCCGTCGGCATTGCAACCCTCAATAAAAAAAGAGGACCGCAAAGGGTCCTCTCTCAAACCCGTTTTATAGCTGAAGAGTCTTTAGTTCTTGATGTTACATGGTCTGCGAATGGAAGGCGCAGGCGCGCCAACCAGGGATGCACCCGGCAAAGCGGCTTGAAGGAAACTCCCTGCTTGAGCCGAAACATCCGAGAAGCGCGCAATCACGAGCGAACCGGGAGATGTAATCTGCTCGCCCGTCTCATCGGTCTCAACCGAACTGATCGCAACCAGACTTGATCGCGCCGTAAAGAATTCAACTTTATCAACCCGAGAACCGATATTACCAAGCGAGGTGATTGCGGATTTTCCAATCTCATCGGCAATGTTGACCGCAAAGAGATTGCCTGAATAAGTCGAAAGCATCAACTGTTTATCCGCCGTCACCACAAAGTTGGACAACCCGCCTTCGTTGGCGAACTCTTTCGTAAATAGAGCCGAGTCTACAACCTTGTTTCGCTTATTCAACCTGGCGAGGACCATCGCTGGCTGATCCACAAGGATGTGCGCATTGAGACTTCGGACGATGCCACCTCTATGGCCAGGTCTTCCCTGCGCAGGCCGCCGTATCTGCGCTGTGAATCCCTGCTCGACTATTGTTACAACGCGTCTGGATGCGTCATATCTGATCAGGCGTGGGCTGGATGCGCCTTCTGCTTTCTGCGCCAATTCAGGAAAAGTGTCGAGCGCCTTAACAGGCTGTGGCACTCCTTCACCATTAAGGTCCACCTCACACAGAGAGCCATTGGATGTTACAAAAAATGCTGAGTCCGGTTCAGCTTTATCCACAGATGAAGAGATCGCAACGTTGCTTCCCACAGGCAAATAATCATTCACGGGGAACTGTTCGGGATACGCGCGCTTGAAGAGCGTCAACGCTCCTTTCTCTTCTAATATATAAAACGAAAGCTCCGAAGTCGTAACGAGACGGTCATCTTTATTCTTCGTCTTCCTATTCCAGCAAACCGTCAGTACGTTGGTTGAGTGATCTACATCGAGATATGAGATTCGGCTATCTTCGCTGTATTCAGTCGGCGGAACTATGTCTACTTCATAGATATAACCTTCTCCGACGTTATAGGTGAAAATCGAAGCGCCGTTTGTGAACACGAGTTGGTTGCCATTGCGACCCAAAGCAAAATCAAGTGGGGCGTCGCCGCAGTGCTCACTGGCTATTCCCTTTATATCTATGACAACCACGTTCGAGTTGAAAAATGGCTTTCCATTGTCATCCAGATTGATATAAACATAAGCAATAACCTCTATCTCTTCTACCCCGTCTGGAGTCTGTTCATACCTTGTTCCTCGAACGTAAACTCTGCTAGTGTCAGGGTCGAAGACCACCCTCGACGGATAGTAGACTGTTTCTCCTCGAAGAGTCGTCAGGTCAATCGTTTTCGGAGTCTCATTTGGCTTCTTGGAATCAATGAGGTACAGATAATGATTATCCAGTTTGCTGAAGCTGTCATCATCGCTAATTTCTGCCGTTGGGGCGTACGGAGCGACAAGAAGGAACCTGTCATACGCGAAAGCAACGTTGTTCCCGCCGCCCGTTATGCCCGTCAAGCCAACCACATCAACACGACTAGGACCTGCGGCGAGGGGCGCTGCGGTAAGAACTCCCCAAAGCCCTGCAGCTACCAGAAGTGCGACTGCTATCCGCAGCAACATCTTCGCTCTCTTGCTACCCATCACTCTTCTTTTCATAATTGCTCCATTTTCTAACCCTAAAGACTCGACCATCACCACAACAACCGCATCTTATAAGCATCAATTGTGCCGCTCTTTAAAGATAATTTCTATCCGAAATTGCAGGATTGCACTGCATTCAAAATAAAACACTTATAATCCGATTATTGGAAATCTTAGCCTTAATTCAACCAAACCTTCCCGTCTCCTCAAGGATACAAGATACTCACTCCAGGCAGTCTGGTCGTCCCGCTGGATATTCTCTATACAACCCAAGACACGGCTTGATCCGATTTCCTTGAGCAACCCGATGATATTTTCTCTGCCTGATGGTGTCAAGCGTTTTGTAGCATTCTCAATACTTTAATCAAAGTCGCTCATCCCTTTGAATGCCCAGTTGCGCAAGCTTCAGCCTCAGCCCCCTGCGCGAAAGTCCCAAGTCGACAGCCGTGCGAGAAAGGTTATTGCGATTGCGCACAAGCGCCTCCTCAATTAACTGCTTCTCTAGCGCGGCGGTCGCTTCCTTCAGCTTTACCCGCGAGGCGTTGACCGATTCTTTCTGCCCTCGATGGCCATTTGATTGAAGATCATATCTTCCATTCCCTGTCGTGCCTATAGGACGGTCATATGCCTTCTCAAAACCTGTCCTGGACCTGTCGCCCGTCAGTTGCCGCCGCGGATGTACAACCTCAGGTGAAAGGTCCTCGCGGGAAATCCTAGCTCCGTCGTGCGCGTAAGCAACAACTCGCTCAATCTCATTCCTCAATTGTCGAACGTTGCCGGGCCAGTCGTATTCCGAAAGCGCGTCAATAGCCTCCTGTGTCATAGTCACCCCCCGCTTGCCGGACCTCGATGAAAAGTGATCGAGAAAATGCGCGGCCAGCACGGGAATCTCCTGGCGCCGCTCACGAAGCGGCGGCACGTGTATGCGTATGATGTTGAGCCGGTGGAACAGGTCTTCGCGGAAGCGGCCATCCTCGACCGCGCGCTCCAAATCCGTGTTTGTCGCCGCCAGTATCCTAACGTCGACCCGTATCGGCTTGGTCTCGCCGAGCGGCTGTATCTCACCTTCCTGCAAAAACCTCATAAGCTTGGGCTGAACCTCAAGCGATAGATCGCCTATCTCATCCAAAAAGAGAGTGCCGCCATCGGCAGCCTTGATAATGCCAGGATAGTTCGCAGTAGCGCCTGTGAAAGCCCCTCGACGGTGGCCGAATAACTGGCTGTCAATTATGTCTTTCGGCGTTGCTGTGCAGTTGAACGGCAAAAAGATTGCGCGTGCTCGCGCAGACTGGCCGTGAATGTAGCGGGCAACAAGCTCCTTGCCGGTTCCTGACTCACCCGTGATTAACACGGTGACATCGCTTGTTCTGATCTTGTATATCTTGTCAATCACATCGAACATGGATGGGCTGGCAACGATGAAGCCTGGCATCACGGTCTGCACGCGCTGCTCTACTGTCGTGTAGGTTGCGCTTCGAGCCGCAACGCGAAGCGAGTTAAGCTCCAGCCCAAGCTCTACCTGCTCCAGCAACGGTTGCAACCGCGCGATGTCAAGCGAGCCAGTAACGCGAATATACAAAAGCAGTGAAAGCCCGATTGCATCGCCTATCCTAATAGCATAGCCATCAGCCAATCTCGTAATCCCATCGCACGCGGATGTGTCAATCGTCTTACATAGATTGTCAGCCTCCGTGCGAATTATACCTTGGATAGCTAAAGGCTCAAGCTGCCCCGATTCTTCCAATCTACAGACCATCACGGCTGCCGCCGGAAAGTTCTCGTATATAACAGATGCAAGCTCCTGCATGAGCAGCTCACGCGAAGCGGAAGCCCCAATCAGCCTCTGCATTAATAATACATCGCTTGGGGGCGTTACTTTCGGAGCTTCGGGTTCCTTCTCCTGCCTCGTGCCAATCGAGGCCAATGCCTTGAGAGTTAGTTCCAGATCAGGCCTGGCTCCGAGGTTTTCGAATGTCTCTTTCGCCTGAAGCAGAATTGTTTCAGCGCCCTTTAAGTCTCCCCCCTTAATTAGCAACGACCCCATTGCATAGCGGCTCTTAGCAATATCATAAGGCATCTCAGTCGTAGTGAAGATTGAGATGCTCTGCGCTATATGCTGCCTCGCCTCGGCAAGCCGACCACACGCGGCCTCGATCTGACCTGTAAGCCGCTGAATTAGGCCCGATATCGTCAGAGACTGCTCCTCTTTCAATCTTCCTTGCGCAAGCTCCAGATATTCCTTGGCTTGATCATGTCCGCCCTGCAAAAAGTGAATCTCCGCAAGACCGACCTGCGCTCGCGTCACTCCATGCATATCGCCTATGGATGTTGAAAGCCGCATCGCTTGGCGAAGAATACTCAGGGCTTCCTCGATTCGACCATTATCCTTGTAAACAATCGCCAGAATGCGAAGCGCATTGCTCTCAAGCCATTTGTCACTGCCTGTTCCAATCAGTTCCAGGCTCTTTTTGAGGTGCGCTTCCGCTTCTTCAATTACGCCTTTGGCGCAAAGTATCTCTGAGAGAGATACTCGCGCGGTTGCTTCATAGTTCGGCTGGGCGTAACGCTGCGCGATATCTATCGCCTTGTTGAAATTCTGTATTGCCTCATCCCATAACCCTGACTCGCGCAGGTTCTCGCCGAGATTGTTATAAGCAAGGGCAAGGTAATCTTTGTGCCCTCCTTTTTCGAGGTATTCAATTGCGCGCCTCTCATACTCTGCAGCTTTTTCGCGCTTGCCCAGGTAGCTCTCATCAATGCTTATGCCAAGGTTGAGCAGTATCATGCCCAACAGGTTTGTGTTCGTTGTTCCCTCAGCCAGTTCGAGCGCCTTCAGGTTGTTTTCTTTAGAGGCGGAGAAAGCCCCCTCATGAAAGTCTATATTTCCGAGTTGATGATAGACACGCGCGAGAAGCTCGCGATTCGCGTTTGACCTTTGAGACTTCGCAGCGGCAAGGAAATGATCGCGCGCAATTCTGTATTCGTCTATATTAATGTAGGCCCGGCCTAGCGCGTAATGCGCCTCACTTACGCCAAGCTCATCCTGAAGTTCGAGGAAGAGCTTTAGCGCGTCGTTCAGTATGGCTATCGCTTTGGGATAATTTCTGAGCCAGCTATTGACCCAGCCGATTCGCAGCTTGACGCGTGCGCGCATCAAGGATGACAGCAACGCGAGCGCATGCCCGTCCTCGTACTTTCCGATTACTTTGTATGCTTCCTCGTATCTGCTCAACTCTTCGAGCGCCTGGCTCAGCAGCGAGCGGGTCACCGCTTCTTCTTCAACTGAAATGCCGCCTTCGCCGAGCACTGTGTAGAAATGTTTTACTGCTCGCTCGAAATCCGATTCTGTTAATGCTCTCCTGCCCTCTTCGTAACTTAATTGTTCCAGGCCCGAAGTCTTTTGTGCCTTCATTGATGAAAGACTATCTTGTCGCCTCAAAATCTGGCGGATGGTCACGTGGCTTATGCTTTCAACTATCCCACGCTCCCTGGCAGCCGTCGCAAGCTTTTGAGGCGTCCACTCACTGAATCTGTATCCGAGACTTTGCGGAGACGTTTTCGCAAGCAGGGTTATCTGCTGAATCTGGTCTGCGGTGAACTTCGGACGCGGCCCTCCATGTGGTCCTCGCTTTTTGACCGCAAGCCCATCAAGCCCTTCCCTGTTGAAGTTCCGTATCCACTTTTTGACGTTCGAAGGATGAAATCCAATTGTTTGGCTAATTTCGTTGGCATTCCTTCCAGCAGCCGAAAGTAGAATAACGTTCGCCCTCAACGACTCCTCTTTGCTCGAAGACTTTGAAGCGCGCTTGAGCGCTTCCCTCTCGCTAATCGTCAGTGGGCGAACATAAAGTGGCTGAAACATTCTTTGCGCCTAGCTTAAATTTACTTCACGGTCTGCGGGGCCGACCTGCGTCTTTTGAGCGGAATTCTTTTGACTGTGACTCCGTGTCTACGCCGTTAAATTTTCAATTTTTTCTGTTCCGTCCCCTTGACCCTCAATGGCTCAACAAGGCTTGCAAAATATCAAAAAAGTATATGCGAGTCAATAACTATCTTTCCATATATTTCAACTTTTTGAATACTGCGGTGACGTAATTGAAATTTGCGTTTGTCGAATTGCGGCCTTTGTTATAGAATCTTCGTTCGCACGAACCGCAAAAATTCGTACAGAGGGGGTTAAATGCCGGAAATGCCTTACAAAAACAATCTTTCAACAAGGCGGTCATTAATTGCTATTCTGACCGCCTTCTTTATTTCGCTCACTTTGGTGGCGCCCTCCTTCAGGGCGAAAGCAGATGATTTCAAAGCCCAGACGATCCAGACGATTGATCTCGGCGCAACGTCGGCCAGCCTTCAATTGTTAGGCGCATCCGCAAGCGATCACTTGAGCGGCAATGGGACGGCGGATACTTTTTCTACCTTCCCGCGCGCCCACGCGCTCGCAACCGGCGACTTCAACAACGACGGGTTTCGCGACATAGTTGTCGGCGCGCCCGACACAGATTTCACGCCGACCGGCGGCTCGCTGCGGCAGAACGCCGGAGCGGTCTATATTCTATTCGGTCGGGCGAATTTTGCCTCGCCTACAATAATTGATACAAATCTTACATCACTCAGCCAGCCCGACGTTAAGATATTCGGCGCAGCGGCTGATGATAATTTTGGATTCGCCGTAGCAGCAGGCGACGTCAACGGCGATAACATTGACGACCTCGTAGTCGGCGCGCCCGGTTTCGATCTGTCTTTGACCGGCCCGCCGCCCGTCAGCCGCCAGAACGCTGGTGAAGTTCTCATATTTTTCGGCGCGACAACCTTCAACGCAAGAACCATTGACCTTGCGACTCCCAATAGCGCAAACGTTCAGATTGTAGGCGAAGCTGCGGGCGATCTGTTCGGGAGCGCGCTTGCAATCGGTGACGTGCAGGGGGGAACGAGCGGTCCCGATCTTCTGGTCGGAGCGCCCGCGAGTAAAGGACCTGACCCGACAGGCGCAGCACGCGCGAACGGCGGCGCGGCTTACCTCCTCCCCGGCGGACAGGGACTCGCCAACGCAGGGACAACGACTAGAGTTATTGATCTAGGCGCTGCGCCTGCTCCCGTCCGAGTCTTCGGAAAAACGGGCAGCCGTCTAGGCTCCTCTGTCGCAATCGGCGACATCAACGCAGGCAACGCCGCAGACCTGATCATCGGCGCGCCGACCGCCAATAAGCCTGTGCAGGCCGGCGAGACAGCCGAAACCGGCGCGGTTTTCGTCGTCTTCGGTGGAACAAATCTTACGCCCACAGCGCCCGCTACGGCAAAGACATTCGACATCAACGCCACTCAACAGAACATCTCAATTTATGGCGAAGACGCAAATGATCACCTCGGAGCTTCAATCGCTACCGCCAACGTTAATAACGATGGCACAATTGATTTGATTATCGGCGCGCCGGATGCAGCAGGTCCTTTTAACTCTCGCCCGCTCGCAGGCGAGGCGTACATTGTTGCAGGCGGAACGGGTTTGAATCCCGGAACCGGCGCGACCGAACGGCGCATTGACGTTACGCTCGGCGCTGTCAATCTAATCATCTATGGCGCGGCTGCCGGTGACAGGCTTGGCTCAACAGTCGCGGCAGGTGCGATAAATACTCAAGCTAATACAGACACCATCGCCGATGTGATCCTGGGCGCACCCGCCGCTTTATCAAACAAGGGAACGGTCTCCGTGCTTTATGGCGGGGCAGGCTTGTTTGCCTTCACAGCGCGCGACCTTGCGATAGGTCAGGATGAACTTCGCGTGATCGGGCAGGCCAACGGCGATGAGCTTGGATGGGCGCTTGCGACCGGTGATGTCGACAAGAACACCGGAGGCGACCTGATAATGGGAGCGCCTTTCGCCGATGTCAACTTGGGCGGCGGCGCTGTTCGCTCTGATGCAGGAAAGGTTTATGCCCTCCTAGCGGCAGTCGAGAACATTCCTCCTCAAAATCAGAATCCTGTCGTCACCGTGACTGCGCCCAACGGCGGCGAAACTATTCAAGGCGGATCAAATTTCGAAATCACCTGGACCGCTACTGACCCGAATGGCGACAACACGATTCAGAGTTTCGAGATAAGGCTCTCGACCGATGGCGGCGCGAACTTCAATACGATCATTGCTTCGAATGTTTCGGGAACGGCTCGAACCTTCACCTGGTCTGTGCCGACGGGAGTTAATACGACAACTGCGCGCGTCCGCGTGATCGCCTTCGATAACGCAGGCGGGCAGGGGCAGGATGACAGCAACGCCAACTTCACTATCACTGACGTCGGCGTCGTTGTATTGCTGCTTGCGCCCAACGGCGGCGAGAATTTGAGGCAGGGGCAAGTCTTCAAAATTATGTGGACCGTCGGGACCGGCTTTGAAAATCAGGTCAAGGGCTTTGATCTATTTTATACGACGGACAACGGGGTGACATTCACTCAGATCACTCCCATCAATCCCAATGGACCTGCTCTGGGACCCGCCGTCCGAGACTTTGACTGGACTGTGCCGAACATCTGCACCAATACTGCCAAAGTCGTCGTGAGGGCAACAAGCATCACCAACGCCATCTCGACTGACTCAAGCAATCAGCCGTTCTCGATTTCGGAAATCGGCCCGCAGATTGACCCGGCAAATATGTTCTTCAACGGAGACTTTACGAAACTCAACTTGAGGATCGTCTCTGATTCGCAGCCTCGATTTGCCCAAGGTGTCAGGATGGAAATTTCGACTGACCCGGCAGGAACACAATTCATCGAGGTGTCGAAGGTGAAGGTCAAATCGAGCGGGAAGAAGATTCAAGCGCGCGGATCCATAAACGGCCAGACCATCGGACAATTCTTCCCCGATGGCGCGCACCGGCTGATCCGCATAACGAATCCGACCTGCGGCATCACTATCCTGCGAGTGCGACGCTCAGGCGATCAACTCGTGCCCGACACGGCGGGCGCGGCTGACGCGCAGGGCCTAAGCAACTGGCAGTAGCAAGCTTCAAAAGGGAATGATATGGACAGGATGAACAGAATTAACAAGATGCTTTTCATTATTGTTAATCCTGTTCATCCTGTCTATTTCAGTCCCGTCTCTCAACGTCTCTCATAGTACCTCAGCACAACCCCGTCGCGACCAATCGCATAACCGCGATTCTTGTGAAACGACACGGAGAAAAGATCGGTCGTAGTTGCGCTGTCCTGCTCGACCCAATCGCGCCCGCCGTTATATGTCCGGATTATTCGCCCGCCATAGCCGACGACCCACCCCGTCTTTTTATCAATGAAGCTGATGCCAAATAGCGGCTCGCGCACGCTTAGCTGTACCCGTTCCCACGTCGCGCCTCCATTCTCTGTCCGCAGCAACGTCCCGTTGTCGCCCGTTATCAACCCAACATTGTCGC
>DATLXU010000002.1:0-10317 GCA_035575515.1 Blastocatellia bacterium | reverse complement strand
ATCCTATTTACTGTTCGCAATCAGGATGGAACAGCCCCGTGGTCTGTTGTCGAAGACGTAACGTTCACAAATAACATAGTCCGACACTCTGCCGCAGGGATTATGTTCATCGGGCGAGATAACCTTCATCCGAGCCAGCAGGTCAAGCGCGTGCTTGTCAGTAACAACCTCATTGAAGACATTGGCGGAAAGCAGTGGGGCGGCAACGGCAGGCTCATCCAGATCACCGAAACGCAGGATGTGAAGTTCACACACAACACCGCGTTTCAGACGGGCAATCTGATTACCGCTCACGGAGAAGCGAATCGCGGATTCGTATTCGCAAATAACATCGCGCTTCATAATGAATATGGTGTCATCGGAGATGGAACGGGCACAGGCGGTCCGACGATAAGCCGATACTTTCCCGACGGCGTGTTCAGAAACAACGTGATTGCGGGCGGGCGCAGCTCGCTTTATCCCGAAGGCAATTTCTTTCCCGCTTCGATTGACGAAGCGAAGTTCGCCGACCGCGATGGCGGCAACTATTCGCTAAGCGACTCAAGCCCATACAGAAACAAAGCAACCGACGGCAAAAACATCGGATGTGACATGGCCGCTATCAAAGCGATGCTTAATCAAGCGCAGCCCTTGCGCGTTGCGACCAGCACACGATGATAGGAGGCGAGTGATGCACGGGTCAACGGAGAAAATAGATAATCGCTATTGCAACAATGACAGTCCGGCAGTGAGCGTCATAATACCGGCTTACAACGCCGCGCAATACATCGGTGAAACCATTGAGTCGGTCTTGAGCCAGACATTCACAAGCTACGAAATTATTCTTGTCAATGACGGCTCGCCGGATACGGAAGAGCTTGAGCGCGCGATTGAGCCTTACCGCGACCGCATAGTTTATATCAAGCAGAAGAATGGCGGCCCGGCGGCTGCTCGCAATACGGGCATACGGCTGGCGCGCGGCGAGTTCGTAGCGTTCCTCGATTCGGATGATCTCTACCTGCCGAATTATCTGCAACAGCAGATGGCGTTCATTCAAAGCCCGCCCGGTTACGATCTGGTTTACGCAGATGGGATTCTGTTTGGCAACTCCTTGCTTGCCGGTCGCACATTCATGCAGACAGCGCCTTCAAGAGGCGACGTGACGTTTGAAAGCCTTTTGGCCGTGCAATGCACCGTCTTCACGTCGAGCGTGCTGGCGCGCAGGCAACCAATCATCGAAGTCGGATTGTTTGACGAGCAGCACACGCACCTTGTCCCCGCAGAAGATTTCGACCTGTGGCTGCGGTTGGCGCGGCACGGCGCGCGGATGGGTTATCAGCGCAAAGTTTTGGTCAGGCACAGGAAGCACTCCGACAGCCTTTCGGCCAATTCGACGAGGGCGTTCGAGAGCGCGTTGCAGGTGCTTAAGAAAGCCGAGAGCCGCTGGCAGCTAACACCATCCGAGCGAAAAGCAATGGCTGCGACAGCCGCGCGTCTGAGAGCCGCCTTCGAGCTTGAGCGCGGCAAAGATCGTTTGTTGAGAGGAGACTTTCAGGAGGCAGCAGTAGCGATTGGGAAAGCCAACAAAGTTTACCGAAGGTGGAAGCTGAGAGTTGCGCTTCTGCTCCTGCGAGTCGCGCCACACCTCTTGCTGCGCGCTTATACGCTTAGAGAAAGGCTTGTACTTGGAATGCATGCGCGGGTCTGATTCCAAATGATTAAGATGACAGATAATCTCGACATAGATCAATCGTGTGACGCGCAAGGCCGATTGCAAAGCGGGTCGTCGCTTTCTACTCGCGCTGCATGGATTCTATTTGCAAAGGTCGTTGCCTTCGCGCTCACATTCTTTCTGCCTCTGCTCCTGGTGCGGCGATTGAGCCAGCACGAGTTCGGGCTTTACAAGCAGGTCTTTCTCGTCGTCGGCACTGCAATCACTATGCTCCCGCTCGGATTCGGAATGAGCGCATATTACTTCTTGCCGCGCGAGCGCGAACGACAATCGCACATCGTATTGAACATTCTGCTCTTTTACATCTTCGTCGCAGGCGCAGCCTGCCTCGCGCTATTGCTCAGCCCGTCGCTGCTTGAAGCAATCTTTAACAGCTCTGAGCTTGTGCGTTACGCGCCGCTGATAGGCGCGGTCATCGTGTTGTGGGTTCTCTCGTCGTTTCTCGATATTGTCGCCGTCGCCAATCAGGAGCCGAAGCTCGCTTCGCTCTTCATAATCGCCTCGCAGGCGACGAAGTCTTTTCTGCTGCTCGGCGCGGCGGTCGCGTTCGGCACGGTGCGCGCGCTCATCTATGCGGCAATCATTCAGGGCATCGTGCAGCTTTTGATCCTGTTCTTTTACCTGCGCTCGCGCTTCGCTCATTTCTGGCGCAGCTTCAATCTTACGGTGATGCGCGAGCAGTTGTCTTATGCGCTGCCGCTTGGGTTTGCCGGTCTGCTCTATTCCATGCAGATGGACGTTCACAATTATTTCGTGTCGAACCGGTTCGGACCCGCCGCGTATGCCGTCTATGCCATCGGCTGCTTTCAATTGCCACTGGTCGGCATTTTAAGTGAAGCCGTATGCTCGGTGATGATTCCGCGCGTGAGCTACCTGCAAAAACACGGTCGCAACCGCGAGATAGTTCTGCTGTCGGCCAGAGTGATGCGCAAGCTGTCGCTGGTCTATTTTCCGCTCCACGCTTTTCTGATTGTCGCGGGCCGCGAGTTCATAACCTTTCTGTTTACGTCGCAGTATCAGGCGAGCTGGCCGATATTCGCCGTCAACATCACGATGATACCTTTCGGCATTATCGTGCTTGATCCAATAATGCGCGCTTATGCAGAGCAACGATACTTTCTGCTCAGGGTTCGAATGTTCTTGATTGGAGCATTGCTGATTGCTCTTTGGTTTGGGACCGAGCGATTCGGGCTTGTGGGAACTATTTCGATTGTCGTCGCCACGGCGCTCGTTGAGCGCGCGGTGACGGCGATAAAAATGTGGCGCGTCATTGGCGTCACGCGCCGCGACATAGCATTGCTGAAAGATGTTGGCAAAGTGGCCGTTGCGACAATCGCTGCGGCTGCCATTGCCGCAATCATTCGATCATCTATTTTGTACACGACTCCATTCATAGTTTTGATCGTCAGCGGAGTCGCATTCTCGCTCGCTTATCTTGCCTCGTTGCTATTGCTCGGCGTGATGACGCAAGAAGAACGCTCTGTCATTCGACAGAAGCTTGCGCGCCTGCGATGGTCGCCCAAGCGAGCGGCTACTCCTTTGGCCGAAGGAGATTATTGAATGAGCATCCTCACATCAAAGCTCCACGATGTTTTATCCTCAAGAGTGCTTTTGCCGCTCGCGCGAGCGCGGCGGTCGGCTCGCCCGTCGCTGCGGCCAGTGATGCGCGCTTACTATGACGGATTGAGGTTTCGGCGCGAGTCTGCCAACTGGAGCTTCATAAAAAAACGCGCGTGGGTACTCGAACAACTGCGATTCACGGCGCGGCGCGCTTACCGCGAGACGCGCTACTATCGCGAGTTGTTCGACCACATCGGCTTCGACCCGTACTCTGATTTCTCGTTTGAAGATTATTCAAAGCTCCCCGCGCTTGAGCGCGAAACCATCAACGTCGCGGGCGATGCGCTGCTCTCAAAAAATCTCTCCGTAAATCAACTGCTCAAAGATTCAACCGGAGGCTCGACCGGAGAGCCGACCATCGTGTGGCTCGGACCCGAAGAGCGAGGATGGAGAGAGAGCGCGGGCGATTTCTTTATGCAGAGACTCGGCGCGCCCGCCGGAACCAGAACGGCTTATCTGTGGGGCCATCACCTCGACCCAAAAGTGAGCGATAGCTTACGCGAACGCTTTTACGCATTTCAAACCAACACGCGCTACTTTGAATGCCTGCGACTCTCTTCGGATGCGCTCGACCGGTATCACCGCGAATTCGAGCGATGGCGGCCAGCATGCATAGTCGCTTACGCCAGCGCGCTCGGTCATCTCGCTGAGCGCGTGCTTGAGCGCGGCTATCGCCCGTCGTATCCGTCGCTGTGCTTTTTCACCGGCGCGGAAAAATTATTGCCGAAACATCGCGAGGCTATCGAGTCCGCATTCAATCGCCCGGTTCACGAGCGATACGGCAGCCGCGACATCGGCTACATGGCTTTTCAGATGGAGCCGCACCGCTCGCTCGCTTACGAGATTGACTGGGCGAATATCTTCATCGAGCCGGAAACACAGGAGCGCGAATCAAGCATACTCATCACAAAGCTGCACGCTGATGGGATGCCGATGCTACGCTACCGCATCGGCGACATTGGCCGGTTCCGTTCGGGCAGCAGGCCGGGACACCCTGCGTTCTTTCTCGATGAAATCATTGGCCGCGACACAGACCGCATCTGGCTGCCCGACGGGCGATGGGTTAACGGATTGGAAGTGCCTCACATGATGAAGGACTATCCCGTGCGCGAATATATGCTCACGCAGCGGCAGGATTATTCAATCGAAATACATCTAGTTCCCAAGCAGGGTTTCAGCGAAGATGACCAGAAGAAGATACTCGACACGGTTCGGGAAAACCTGCCGGGCCTGACAGTGAACGCGACGCTTGTTGATGAGATTCCGCGAACCAGAGCGAACAAGTGGCGGCCCGTAGTGAGCGAAGTCAAACAGTTTAACGGACACGCAGCATGACAGAAGTTAAAGAAAATATTATGGGCGACCCGCGCGTGGCAATTGTAGAGACTCGCTCGCGCGGCTACGACGAAACGAGCGAAGCGGAAGCGAGCCGCGCGATTGCTCGCGCGGCCAACCTGCTCGGCTGGACTGAAAAGGAGCGCGGGCCGCTTGGAAAAATCATTGCCGAAGGCGCGCGCGTTCTCATCAAGCCGAACTTCGTCATGCATGAAAATCAAGGTCCGTGGGGAATTGACCCGCTCATAACTCATGCTTCGCTCGTTCGCGCAGCCGTCGCGGCTGCGCTTGAGGCAGATGCGTCGGAAGTTATGGTAGGCGATGCGCCGGTTCAGGGTTGCGATTTCGATAAGCTGTTGAGTGCAACCGGGCTTGATGATTGGGCAAATGAATTGATGAAACGCGAGCCGCGATTTCGCGGGATAAAAGATTTCCGCAGAACCGCGTGCGCGTTTGTTGATGGCGTGCGAGTGGCTTCGGAAAATCTCCTTGCCGAAGACCGCTTCGTGCTTTTCGATCTCGCGGGCGAAAGCCTGCTTGAGACAATCACGGATGGCAAAGGCTCTTTTCGCGTCACCTGCTACGATCCGCGATTGATGGCCAAAACTCACGCGCCGGGCCGTCATCAATATCTCGTCGCGCGAGATGTAATCGAAGCCGACGTCATAATCAATCTGCCCAAGCTCAAGACTCACAAGAAAGCTGGTTTAACCTGCGCGCTCAAGAATTTAATCGGCATAAACGGCAACAAAGAATATCTGCCTCATCATCGCGTCGGCGGGTCGGACAAGGGCGGCGATTGTTATCCCGGAGACAGTCGCATTAAACGCGCGCTCGAATACACGCTTGATCGCCAGAACATGGCTCGTTCGTTTGCGGCAGCCCGTATCTGGCGCGAGATTGCGGCGAATCTTGATCGCATCTCGACGCTCGCGGGAGATCGGCTTGGCGTTGAAGGTTCGTGGTCTGGCAATGACACAGTGTGGCGAACCTGCCTCGATTTGAACCGGATTCTTCTGTACGGCAGAGCGGATGCTAGCCTCGCCGATGAAATTCAGCGCAACGTCATTCACATCGTTGATGCGGTCGTTGCGGGACAGGGCGACGGGCCGCTTGCGCCCGAACCGCTCACGATGGGCCTGGTCTTTGCGGGAAACAACGCGGCTGCGGTTGATTGGGTGGCGGCCTGCCTGCTCGGCTATGACCCGCGCCGCATACCCGTAGCAAAAAACTCATTCGGCAAATTCCGCTGGCCCATCGCTTCATTCGCATCGAGCGACGTGGTTGCGCTCGGCGACATCGCAGGTCGCGTAGATGAAGTTCTGTGGGCTAAGCCAATTATTGATTCGATCAAGTACCCGGCGGGCTGGCGCGATGCGGCGTTCGATTTTGGATTTTAGATTTTAGATTTTGGATTGTTGAAGTCCAACCTTCTTTCTTCAATCCAAAATCTAAAATCCAAAATGTAAAGGGACAAATGAGATTGAACGTTTTACAACTCATGTGCAGTTTTCATCAGGGCGGCTCGGAGCGGCAAGCTATTCAACTCGCGCGATTGCTCAAAGAGAGCGGGCGGTACAACGTGCATCTCGCAGCGATAAACGGCGAAGGCGTGCTGCGCACGGATGCCGAAGCTCTTGGCTTTCGAGATATTCCAGAGTTCCCGCTGACGAGCTTCTACAATCTCAATTACGCGAGGCAGCTTCGCCGCTTCGCGCGCTTTCTTAGAGAGCGCGAGATCGCAATCGTTCAGTCATCAGATTTTTACACGAACATCTTCGGGATGATGGGGGCCGCGCTCGCTCGTGTTCCCGTGCGCATCGCCGCGAAGCGCGAGACAACGGGCTGGCGCAATGGCCCGCAGAGATTCGTTGAACGATGCTCGTATCGCCTTGCACACGCGGTCGTGGCAAATGCTGAAGCCGTGCGGTCAATGCTCATCAATCAGGGCGTGCCTGCAAATAAGATCATAACGATCTACAACGGGCTTGATGCGAAGCGTGTTGAAACACCAGTGAATTTCAACCGTGACGATGCGCTTCAGATATTTGGTCTTCCTCTCTCTAATGAATATCGCTATGTCACGATGGTCGCAAACCTTCGCTCGCCTCTCAAGAACTATCCGATGTTTCTGCGTGCCGCGCGAGTAGTTCGCGCAGTAATTCCTGAAGCGCGATTTGTCATCGCGGGCGAAGGCAAATTGCTTGAGCCGATGCGCGCGCTGGCTGCGGAGCTTGGGTTGAGTGAGCAGGCGTTTTTCATCGGTCGCTGCCAGCGCATAGCCGAGTTGCTTGCTTTGACTGAAGTCTGCGCGTTCAGCCCAAGTTACGGCGAAGGGTTTTCAAACTCGATACTCGAATACATGGCGGCGGCGCGTCCCGTAGTCGCAACAGATGTTGGCGGCGCGCGTGAAGCAATAATCGAAGGCGAGACTGGCTATATTGTCCAGCCCGACGACTATGTAGCAATGGCCGAGCGAATAATCTCGCTGCTCCGCGACCCTGAGCGCAGCCGCGCGATGGGCGAGATGGGGCGAAGGCGGGTCTTAGAAAATTTTTCCTGCGAAGCGCAGCTTGAGCGCACACATGAGCTTTATGAACGGACGCTTGCCCGCGCGCTCTCTCAATTGTCCAAAGCATTGAGCCGAGCGCCACAACAGAACGCGATAGAGCGTGCCATGAAATTCAGATCGCGCGCCGAAGGCATGCGAAGAAGGTAGCCAGACGTGAAACGCCTGTAACCTCTAGGCATAAAGATTCGCGCATTGAAGATACGCCAGAATTCTGCCGCGCCTCCAACGCGGGAATGTTCTTGCCGACAATTCCAGACGTTGCACGCTCTAGCATCTACACGAGTGGAATATCAAATCAGGCCCAAAGGGCCGATAGTCAATAGCCACGTGCGTAATTGGATTATCAAGTGCCCCAACAGCAGAGCGCCGAAGGCGCGGCACCGAGGTGTCGGCCCTCGCGGGCCTCACGAGTCAAGCGACACGCCCTGACGGGCGCGGCTATTGACCCGTCGGCCCTCCGGGCCTGATGCATTGACTATCAATCATCTTCAAATGCTTGTGTAGATGCCAAAGCTTTGCATATCTGGCTACATTCTCATTGCCGCTTCGCGGCAACAGGCTAAAGGGACGAATTAAGCTAATGGACGAATCAATAGCAGCTAATCAACGGCCACTTCGCGTGTTGATCGTGGGACCGTCGCTCGACATACTCGGCGGGCAGTCGGTGCAGGCCGCGCGACTCATGGCTGAGCTTAAACGCGAGCCGTCGCTTGAAGTCGCCTTTCTTCCCATCAATCCGCGACTTCCCGGCCCGCTCAGAAAATTGCAGTCGGTCAAATACCTGCGCACGATTGTCACTTCCCTGCTCTACTGCGCGACGCTGCTTGCGCGCGTTCGCAGGTACGATGTCATACACGTTTTTTCCGCTTCGTATCTCTCGTTCGTCATCGCGCCGACGCCTGCGATTCTGGTGTCGAAGCTTTATCGCAAGCCGGTCTTGTTGAACTATCACAGCGGCGAGGCTGAAGATCACCTGCGCCGGTGGAAGACCGCAATACGGACAATCAATCTCGTCGACAAAATCGCAGTGCCGTCAGGTTATCTCGTCGACGTATTCGCCGAGTTTGGATTCACCACGCGAGCGATATTCAATTTCGTCGACACGGACGCTTTTCATTTCCGCAAGCGAAAGCCTCTGCGACCTCTCTTCTTATCGAATCGAAACCTTGAGCCTATGTACAACGTCGGTTGCGTGCTGCGCGCGTTTGCAATAATCCAGCAGCGTTATCCACAGGCTCGCTTGATTGTTGCGGGCGATGGAAGCCAGCGAGCCGCGCTTGAATCTCTCGCGCGCGAGCTTCAACTAAAGAACGTCGAATTCATTGGCCGCGTCGCGCCCGAACGGATGCCCACGCTGTACGACGCGGCAGACATCTTTCTCAACGGCTCGGAAATTGATAACATGCCGATCTCGCTCATTGAATCATTCGCCTCGGGCCTGCCCGTAGTGACGACTGACGCGGGCGGCATTCCTCACATTGTAACTAACGAAAAGAGCGGCCTTGTCGTCCGGCGCGGCGACTACAACGCGATGGCCTTGTGCGCCATGCGTTTGCTTGAAGATGAAGAGCTTGCTTCGAGGATAGCTGCGACCGCGCGCGATGAGTGTCGCAAGTACAGGTGGGACTTTGTGAGAAGCGAATGGCTAAAGCTATACCACGAGCTTGGGCGCAAGCGGGCGCGCACTGCGGGCGAGTGGTCGGCTGCCGCAGAGCGGCTGTGAAAATTTTTTGATCGGTTCCAAAGGGTAAGGATAATGATAAAACTTCGCGGATTGTTTCTATTGATTCTAATTGGCGCGTTCCTCTTCAGCGTGAGCTTCACGAAAGCGGTCAATGGCAATAACAACGTAGCCGCATCAACGACGGTCCAATCTGATGTTATCACCGTGCGGCAAGGCGATGATCTTCAAGCCGCGATTGATCGAGCTAAACCGGGCGACGTGATCGCGCTCGAAGCGGGCGCAACTTTCGCCGGCAACTTCACGCTGCCGAACAAACAGGGTCGCTCCGACTTTATAACGATTCGCCCTGCGGCAAGCGACGAGCTTCTACCGTCAGAAGATGCTCGCGTAACGCCCGCTTATGCTGCCGCGATGCCTAAGATCATCAGCCCTAACGCCGACCCTGCCCTCAGAGCCGATGCGGGCGCGCATCATTTCCGGCTCGTCGGGCTTGAGATAACAATCGCGCCTGACGTGATGCTCAATTACGGAATAGTCGTGCTCGGCGAAGGGCGCGAGACAGACCTCGCCGCGCTGCCGCACGACGTGGTGATTGACCGATGCTACATTCATGGGCACAAGACGGCGGACGTTGCGCGCGGCGTTGCGCTCAACAGCGCGACCACAGAAATCATCAACTCGTATATTTCCGAAATTCACGGCATAGGATTTGACACGCAGGCGATTGCCGGGTGGAACGGACCTGGACCATTCAAAATCGTCAACAACTATCTCGAAGCGGCGGGCGAGAACGTTATGTTCGGCGGGGCCGATCCGAAAATAACAGACCTCGTGCCCGCTGACATAGAGTTTCGTCGCAACTACTGCTTCAAGCCGCTCGAATGGAAAGAAGGGATACTCGCAAAGCCCGCTGACGTTGCGACAGTCGCGCTCTTTAATCCCGCGAGCAGTTTGATGCCGGGCGCAACTTACTACTACAGAATCACAGCGCGTGGGCGCGCAGGCGCATCGGTCATCGCCACTTCAGCCGCGGCGGATGAAATCGCAGTGACGCTTGCGCCGGAGTTGAACGGCGTCAGCATTACGTGGAGTCCGGTCGCAGGCGCAACCGAGTATCGCGTCTTCAGGACGAGCGACCCGCCGATTGCCGAAACAAGAAACTGGGTCTTCTATACGACAAGCGCGAACGTCTTTGATGATACAGGCGATGCTCTGAGCGCGCAGTCGGGCGCGCCGCCTGCGGTGGGCACGCGATGGTCAGTGAAGAACCTGTTTGAATTGAAGAACGCTCGCCGCGTGCTCATTGACGCCAACCTCTTTGAGAACAACTGGGTTGACGGCCAGAGCGGATTCGCCATCCTATTTACTGTTCGCAATCAGGATGGAACAGCCCCG
>DATLXU010000001.1:0-12595 GCA_035575515.1 Blastocatellia bacterium | reverse complement strand
ATCCTATTTACTGTTCGCAATCAGGATGGAACAGCCCCGTGGTCTGTTGTCGAAGACGTAACGTTCACAAATAACATAGTCCGACACTCTGCCGCAGGGATTATGTTCATCGGGCGAGATAACCTTCATCCGAGCCAGCAGATCAAGCGCGTAATGATTAGCAATAATCTGTTCGATGACATAGGCGCGAAGCAGTGGGGCAACAACGGCAGGTGGATTCAGATAACTGAAACGGTGGATGTGAAAATAGATCACAACACTGCGTTTCAGACGGGCAATCTGATTACGGCTCACGGCGTGCCCAATCAAGAGTTCGTGTTCACAAACAACATCGTTCCACATAACGAATTCGGCATCATCGGAGACGGAACCGCGACCGGAAACACGACGCTCGACCGCTACTTCGTTGACTTTTCGCTGAAGAAAAATGTCATCGTCGGCGCGCAAAGCTCGCGCTATCCAAAGAAGAATTTTTATCCACCGACGCTCGATGACGTAGGCTTTGTGGACAAGCCGCATGGCAATTATCGCCTAGCTGCGAGCAGTCAATTCAAGCACGCGGGAACTAAGGATAAAGACGTGGGCGCGAATATTGACGAGATTGAGCGAGCGATGGGGCGCGTCGTAGAAGGCTTGCCGTAAAATAGCAGGCGATGCTGTCGGGATTTTTTGAAAAACCTGATTAATTGGAAGTATATAAAAAGAGAGGACGCCTCTTGACCTTTTTCAGACGAGGTTGCGTTGATCGTTGCGCCTGCTGAGATTATGAAACCAACATTTTTCCGCACGGGTTGTGAGCGACACGCGGATGCGAACAACCGAATTGACTTCGAGGTTTCAACCCAAACCACATTACCGTAATGAGGATAAATTTACTGGACGGCTAACGGGGCTGTTGCAGACAACTCTGTGGCTGAGTCAATTCTCAAACTGGTATGGACCAAAGCTGATTTTAAGCTGAAAGAAAACCTGAGCCGAGACAGGATCTTTATTCTCCCCTCGATTAGTCTCATCCTACAGCCGCTCACGAGCGAGCGAAGCTGCCGCTTGTGAGAGGAAACCACATTGAACGCGCAGGGAAGATTGCTATGAGCAGCCACGAATCGAAGGGCTTCGTCGAAGGCGCAAGCCAATCCAGACCGGCAAGCACAACGGCTACCGCTACTCAAAAGGCGCGAGACCGTTTCAGCCGCTCCGAAATCATAGCGGCGCTTTCAGAGAGATTCGAGTTGTTGAAGCCCGCAGGCATACGCGGCAATGCTCTCTGTTACCTGGCCGAAGACTTGCAAGCGATGCCGCTTAATGCGCTCGTAAGGCTGAAAGTCTTCGCAGGCCAAAGCGACGGCGATTCAAGAGAGTTCGAACTGTTCAATCTGGAATCGCGCGCGGCGGCAAAGTTGTCACATCGAAACGTCCTCAAAGCGAGCCAGATCGAACAAAAAGGCGATGCCTGTTTTTCGGTCATAGAGCATCGCGCCGGAGCGGAGACGTTAAAAGATTTATTGGACCGAGAAGCGTGGCTCAATCTAAAGCTCGCTGTTGGAATTATTCTGCAGTTAACTGACGCGCTCGATTATGCTCACAGGCAAGGCGTCCTGCATCTGGCAATCAACCCCGAAAGCATATTGATTGACCGCGATGGCACGGCATTAGTTGGAGATTTTGGCATTGAAACGGGCGACGAATATGGTTGGGCGCACGCTGAAAGGTCGCGCCGCAGCGACCCGCGTTATATCAGCCCTGAGCAGGCGAGCGGCAAGTCCGTTGATGAGCGCAGCGACCTCTATTCGCTAGGCGTTTTGATCTACAAGATGCTGACGGATCGGCTGCCGTTTGAAGCAGAAGACGACGACGCAATCAGGCATAAGCAGATCAACCAATCGCCGCTGCCGCCTCATCTCTTCTGCGCGAACGTTCCGCTATGGATGTCGAGCTTGATAATGTGCCTGCTCGATAAAAATCGCTCCAGGCGTTTCCAGAGCGCGGACGCTCTGCGCTCTGCGCTAAACGAATTCGCCGTAACCCGGCTCGGCATCATCAAGCAACACGAGATTTCACCGCCGCAGATTGAAGGAGCAGAAACTCAATACAGCGTAGCGGCTTCGGCGACTCAAAAGCTCGACCGGTTTGAGCCAAAGATAGGCCAGGAAAAAACCGAAAAGAGTTCCGCGGCTCCCGCAGCAGTTGAGTCTGCCCGCGCAATCGAGCGCGAGGATTGGGAGACGCCGTCAATCACGGTCATTGACCCTCCGCTCGAACAGCTATCAATCACAGCGAAAGAGCAGAGCGGCAACGGCGCAAGCCAACTGCCTGAGATGCAAGCCGATGCGCCCCAAAAGCTTGAATCGGCGGCGATGAACCGTCTGGCCGAAATGGCAATGGCTGAAGATACGAGCAGGAAACAGTGGCGGCGATGGATTCTGATAGTCGCGCTGGCTGTGGCCGTCGCGGGCGGATTGATGGCGCTCGCTCGCTCTCACAATATTGACCGCGCTTCACAAAATCAACCGACAGTTGAAGCTCCAGCCGTTGACAATCACGCGATTGATTCAAACAAAGGCGCGACTACACCGAGCAGCGGTGATGATGGATCATTAATCACAAGAGAGCAGCCATCAATAAATCAACAATTGGAGTCCACAAAGCCTGCGATGAGTAATCCGACGGTTCTAAATGCAAGGCCGAGAGCGGTCAGGCCAGCGGCTTCGCGCCGCGCGCATTTGGTGAGACGAAACCAACAGCGAGCAAAGCGGCACTGGCCGCGACGCGTGAGGCGCTACTGAAGATTAAGCAACGATGAAAAACTGAATAAGGAGAGGGCTGGATGTACACAGAGTTCTACGGGCTTAAAGAGATACCTTTTGGACTGACGCCAAACCCGAAATACATCTTCAAGACCGAAAGTCACCTCGAAGTGGTGTCGAACCTGCGATACTGCATATCGCAAAGCAAAGGTCTTGTCGTCGTCACGGGTGAAGTCGGAACAGGAAAGACCACGACGCTGAGATCGGTTCTTCAGCAGTTCGGCCCGGATATTCTTTCGGTCTATATTTTCAATCCGTTTGTAACCGTCTCAGAGTTCTTTGAGTTGTTCACGGGCGGGCTGAATCTCGGCCTCGGTCCAAGAGCATCGAAAGCTGAAATCCTAAATGCGCTCTGCATGTGCCTTGCGCAGCGGCATTCGAGAGGATTGCGCACGGTGCTGATAGTTGACGAAGCGCACGGCCTGCCGCCCGGCGTTTTGGAAGAGATTCGGCTGCTTGCGAATTTCGAGACCAACAGCGAGAAGCTCTTGCAGATAATCCTATGCGGCCAGCCTGAGCTTCGAGAGATTCTCAACCAGCCGGGCTTGCGCCAGCTCAAGCAGCGAATCTCGCTACGCTGCTCGATCAAGCCGCTGCACGCGTATGAGATCAACAACTACATCCGCTTTCGATTGAAGACAGCCGGAGCCGAACGGGCGAACATCTTCGATCCATCCGCCGTTGATTTGATCGCGCGTGCGTCAGCCGGAATCCCGCGAGTGATAAATAACATTTGCGATAACGCTCTGCTGTACGGTTATGCGTCGGGACGAACAACAATCACGTGCGACATCATAAGCGACGTAATCGAAACGCTCGACCTTACGCCGAGCGATCTGACAAATGCAAACGCGGCGGAGTTCGGCTACGCGGTCGGTTCTGCTACGTAAAGCCGAAGATGCTCCCATCGCTTGCCTGCGTGAATTTCAAAACTGGCTTGATTTCGTGCAGGCGGGCGATTGTGCCGTCTGCGGCAAGATGCGATGGAGCAAAATTGCAAGGCGATGGGGCAAGGTTTCCTCACGGCGGGCGAGCCTGAGCGTGAACGGTAATGCGGCGGCAGTGTGGATTCATCAGGCAAGACGCGATTTTCGATTGAATAGGATGAATTTGAAGTTTGAAACGGAAAACTTCAATCGAGTGGATGCGAGGGAATCATGTTTGCAAAAGAGATTATCAGCCCGGTTCGCAAGCAACCAAGCGAAGGATAATCAGGCGACGCGGCTTGCATAGCAGCTTGCTTTAATTTTTGTGAAGAATCAGTGGGATTGAAGTATGAACGGACAAAGCGGGGGCTGGATAGAAATCCTTTCGAGCAATTATGTCGAAGAGTTATGGACGAAGCTCTACAAGCTTGTTTCAAAACACTCATCAATCAGGAATCTGTACGACTCTAAAAGAATTCCGCGCGACCGATTGCAAGACCTGTACTCTGATCTTACGCAGGACCTCTTTCTGAGACTGCATGAGAAAGGGCGCTGGCAGCATTATCTCGACGCCGGGTACACGGATGCTGATGTCGAGCACGAGCTTTATCATATAGAGATTCCCAACCTCGTATCGCTGCTGCTGCGCGAGCGTCGCCCGGAAGCTTATCGAATGGCTCGCCGCATCAGCAACCTGATTCAAACACGGCCAGAGTTTCGTCAGTTCACGACCGCTTCGAGCCAAAAGCAGAACAGGCGTAAGCTCGTACTGAAAGTTTACGGGCTGAGCGAATGGCCCGATGACAAACCCGTGAAGAGCTATCAGCGAATGCATGAGCTAATCAAAGATGTGCATTATAGAAAGCGCGACCGGCGGCGAGCGGGCCGCGCCAGCACCTCGCACATAATCATCTCCAACAACGACCTGACGGAGTTGCTAGTCGAGATATTTCGCGCAATTGATTCTCCGGCTGACGTGCGAATAGTTCGGTCGCTTGCGCTGTCGAAACTTCCAATCGAAGACTCGCAATTTATTTCGATAGACGCCGCCATAACGCCGAACGAAAACCTCGACCCGGAGCCGCTGAAAGTTGACTTCGCAGACCAGAGACCGACGCCGGAAGAGATACTGCTCGAAAGCGAGACGACGCGCGAGGTTGACAACATGGCAGTGGAGTTGCTGGGCAGAATGCGCGAGGCAGTTCGCAACAAGCCGCGCCGCTACAGCCGCCTGGCAAGAGTGACCTGGCACTGCTACTTCGATCAGTCGTCGCCGCCGCAGACGAGAATCGCAAAGATGATCGGCATATCGAATTCGCTTGTGAGCCATTACCGCAAGCTCTTCGATTCAATCATTCAGGATGTGGAGCTGGATGCAAACCAGTACATCCAGTTCTTCAGCGCATTCAGCACAAAGCTGAAGGCGAGCATTGCAGAGACGGCAAAAACAGGCGACAAGCGCGACGGCAAGCCGCGGGCTTGCTCGAACAACTCTGCTGGCGAATTCCCGGTGGTCGCCAAATCAATGGCCGCCGTAGCGGCAAGTTTTCGCTGATGCGCAAGTGAAAGCGCACAGAAGACAGAGCGCAGAGTTTTTCTGCGCCCCGACATTCACTGTGATAGTTCGCTCATGAAATTCTCCGTCATCATTCCCACATACAATCGCGCAGACGAGTTGCGCGACACCATTGAAAGCCTCGCCCATCTGACTCCGAGCGGGCAATGGGAGGTGATAATAGTTGACAATAACTCAAGCGATCACACGCGCGCTGTAGTCGAGCGAGCGCAGCAATCATTCCCCGTCTGGCTGCATTACATCTTCGAGCCTGAGCAGGGCCGATGCGCCGCGCTCAACGCGGGCATTCGCGCAGCCGCAGGCGAAATCATCGTCACAACCGACGACGACGTTCGCGTCGAATCGGACTGGCTCGACCGCGCAGCCGAAGGGCTGGAGCGATTGGGCTGCGATTACGTCGGCGGAAAAGTGCTTCCCATCTGGAGCGCGCCTCGACCGGAGTGGTTGCCGAATCGCGGCGGGCGGCACTGGGCCGTCATCGCGCTTCTCGATTACGGCGCGGAGCCGAAAGAGTTCGGAAGCCTCGCGCCGCTCGGCGTGAACATGGCTTTTCGCCGCGAAGCATTCGAGCGCGCCGGACTATGGGACAATCGCGTGGGCCGCAAAGCCGGAACCCTCCTGGGTCAGGAAGTTCGTGAGTGGGGACTGCGCGCGCGAACTGCGGGACTGAAGGGCTTCTACGTGCCTGAGATGAAAGTGCACCACGTCATTCCGGCAGATCGCTTGACGAAGAGATACTTTCGCCGATGGTTCTACTGGCATGGCATCAGCCGGGCGATGCTCTATGCGAAGACGCGAATCAACATGGAAGCGCCCGAACAGACTACGCTCGATTATTCGAAAGTTCCTCACATTGCAGGTGTGCCGCGCTATATGTATCGCTCGTGCCTTCGCGCGATGAAAGAGATGATTCGAGCTATGATTCGCCGCGACAAGGTTGCGGCATTTGAGCACGAGCTATGGATATGGTTCTTTGCAGGGATTGTACACCAGAGATTGAAAGACAGGCGTAAAGCAATTGCCGGTTCTCAGTTGCCAGTGGTCAGCGGCCAATAAAGAGTAACTAGCGCGTAGGAAGTTGATAAGACAGCCAGCAACTGATAGGAGCGAAGTGAGAGAGAGCAGAACGAAGCGTGATCCGGTCTGGGGTCGAGAGTTCAGCCAGCTTGAGGTCTTTGCTAAAAACATCTCGATGAACTACATCGCGCTCGGCGTTGATATGCTCATCGGCGTCGTGATGCTGCCGTTCAACGTAGCGCATCTTGGGCAATCAACTTACGGGCTGTGGGTTCTAGTCGCTTCCATCACTATGTACTTCTCGATGCTCGACCTCGGCTACGCGGTCGCGCAGGTGAAATTCGCAGCAGAGTACCGCGCGCGGCGCGATCACGCGGGGCTGAACGAAATTATAAGCACCCTCTTTTTCTTCTTCAGCATCATCGGTCTCGCAGCTTTTGCACTGGGCTGCGCGCTCGCCTTCAACCTCGAAAGATTCTTCAACGTGACAGTCGAACAGGCCGACACGGGCCGTTCGGTCTTGATGATAATCAGCGCATACATCGCGCTCGGTTTCCCTGCGAGCGTCTTCGGCGGCGTCGTAAACGGATTCCAGCGCAATTACATCAATGGCTTCGTTTCAATCTCAACAAGCGTAATCGTAGCCGCCGTCAACATCGCGGTGCTTATGGCCGGATACGGACTCGTCGAGCTTGTCGCCGCAACAACAACCGTTCGCGCGCTCAGCTACTTCGCTTATGCGATGAACGCTTATCGCGCATATCCGGGACTCAGAATTCGACCGTCAAACGTGCGGCTCGCGCGACTAAAAGAGGTCACAGGCTTCAGCGCATTCATACTCGTGATTGATCTGGCGAACAAGCTGAACTATTCGACCGACGCAATGGTCATCGGCGCATTTATGAGCACCGCCGCGATAGCCGTCTGGGCAGTCGCGCAGCGATTGATTGACGCAACTCAAACGATAACTGGCAACCTCAACGGCGTGTTGTTTCCAATTGTTGTTGATACGGCAACGCTCGGCGAGACTCAGCGCCTGCGGCAGTTGTTCATTCAGGGCACGCGCATCTCGCTTGCGATGGTCATTCCAATAGCGACCGGATTAATACTGCTCGCCGAGCCGCTCGTCAATGCATGGGTCGGACCTGATTTTGCTCGAAGCGTTCCCGTCATTTACATACTCGCCCTCGCGGTAGCCATTCGCGTTGGGAATTCAACAGCTACGACCGTGTTGAAAGGCGCGGGCCGTCACAGGTTATTAGCGGCGGCGAACATTTCAATGGCGCTTGCCAACGTCGCGTTGAGCATCGCGCTTGTGCACAGGCTTGAGCTAATAGGCGTTGCGCTTGGGACGCTCGCGGCGCTTGCTACGGTTTCGTTTTTCGTCTTATTCCCCGCCGCGTGCCGCCGAGTCGAATTGAGCATTCGTGTATCAATCGCGGCTGCGGTGTGGCCTGCCATCTGGCCCGCGCTTGTTATGGCTTTCTTTCTTGCAATCACAAGAAATCTTGCGAGCGCGAACTTAGTGGCAATAGCTCTACAGGCAATCCTGGCAGGGATTATTTATCTAGCAGTCTTTTTGACGCTTGCGATTGATAGAGCGGAGCGCGAATGGTATTTCGCCAAAGCGCGGCAGCTAGTGAAGCGACCGAGCGAAGCGGCTGCGGTTTAATTATTCAAAAAGAGAGTTGAAATGAGAGCAATCATACTTGCAGCGGGCAAGGGATCGAGGTTGAACGGGACGGCTGGCGATTTACCCAAGTGCCTCGTTCGCGTCGGAGAGATGACGCTTATTGAGCGGCAGATTGATTCGCTGCGCTGGTCATTGATTGATGAGATTGTCGTCGTCGTCGGATTCGGAGCCGACAGCGTCCGCCTCGCCTGCGGGCCTGACGTTGAGTACATCGAAAACCCGATCTATTTTTGCACTAACAGTCTTTACTCACTGTGGCTGGCGCGCCATCGCTTGCGAGAAGGATTCATCGTGATGAATTCAGACGTGCTGTTTCATCCGCAGCTTTTGACTGACCTGCTCACCGCCGCATACGAAGACGCGCTGCTCGTTGCTTATAACGACGAGACGACCGCGCTTGGCGACGAAGAGATGAAGGTGAAGGTGCGAGGCGGCAGGGTCGTTGATATAAGCAAGGAGATGAATCCTGCTGAAGCAGACGGCGAAAACGTCGGCATCGTCAAATTCGGAGCGGCGGGAGCAAACCTGTTAATTAAGAAGATGGAAGCGCTGGTTGCGGAAGGCAATTACCGCGCGTGGGCGCCACGAGCGTTCCGCGAGTTCGCACAGGAGCGCGCGCTTCACGCCATCGGCACGCGCGGCTTTCCTTGGATAGAGATTGATTTTCCTGAAGACTACGAGCGGGCCGTCAACGAGATTCTGCCGAAGATAAAGACTGACGAATCCGTTGACGGAGCGCGTGCGCTCGCCGCCGTGACGAGCGAGCCTGTTTAAGAATGGCGAACAGTAAGTTCGCTGCGTTCGAGCATGAGTTTAAGTTATATTGCAAAATGGGTGCAGGAAACAGACACGCGCTGGCATCGGCGCATAAGTTCGGCTCGCCGCGTTCTTATCAACGCGCGAACGGCGATGAATTATTCCATTGTCGCTCCGATTCACAGGGCGATGCGCGGCGACCCGCGCGTTGAGTTCTACTTCACGGCGAGCGAGCAGCCCGGCGCGGCGCGAGAGATTTACCGCGAAGCCGGCGATGTGAGAATCATCAGCCCGTCGCGCGCGGCGCTGATGAAGTTCGACGCATACCTCGTCGCGGACATGCTATGGGTGAAGCTGCCGCGAGGCGCGCAGCGCATTCTGATGTTTCATGGCGTTGCCGGAAAATACAGTCACATTTATGACAGGCCCGACCGTTCGATGCGCGACTGGGACCGCCTGTTTTTCATCAACCGGCGGCGTCTCGAAAACTTCATCCGCGCGGGAGCCATTGACGCCGACAGCCGTGCTGCGCGGCTCGTTGGCTATCCGAAGCTAGACTGTCTGGTTGACGGCTCGCTCAATCGGGATGATGTGGTCGCGAAGCTAGGCATTGATCCTTCGAGACAAACGGTGCTTTACGCGCCGACGTGGTCGCCTTACTCGTCGCTCAACGCGATGGGGGAAGACTTGGTCAGGAAGCTAATCGCGGCGGGCTTTGCATTGATAGTCAAGCTGCATGACCGCTCCCGCGACCCGCGCTTCATACACTCAGGCGGGATTGATTGGGCGGCGCGGCTTGAGCCTTTGCTTTGCGAAGGCGGCGGAGTTCTGGCCAGTGGCGGCGACGCCTGCCCTTACCTTGCGGCAGCCGACGCGATGATTACGGACCACAGCTCGGTTGGCTTTGAATATCTCTTGCTTGACCGCCCGCTCATCAGGATCGAGATGCCTGAGCTGATCGAGAAGACGGATGTCAACCGTGAGTACGTTGCGCTGATGGCTGAAGCGGCAACAACGGTGCGCGATGCGGATGAAGCAGTCGAGGCAGTCGGGCGAGCATTGGCCGACAGGTCGCATCTGTCACAGTCACGCCGGGCTGTAGCGCGCGAGCTTTTTTACGAGCCGGGCACGGCAACTGCTCGCGCAGTCAGCGAGATGTATGAAGTAATCGAGTTAGATACTGCCGTTGCTGTTGCGAATGCCTGCGGTTAATTTGATTTGTCGCTTTCAATCTCACGCGCTATAAAACAACTTCTCTCGTCTTAGGCTGGCCGCATCTTTTAAATATTCGCGCGAATTTAGAGTATCAGAAAAGGTGGAGCTAAGTGTCGCTTGTGGCTGCGTTCTGTGAATGAGCAATGAAAGCTCTCTATCAGGAAGAAACAGCTAAATCGGCAAGCGAGATAATCGCCAGGCGTATTGTTTTACACGCGTGTGTACCGACTTATCATAAAATATTCATACACACACTCCTTTCAGGAATACTCTCGGAAACAGCGGCGCAACAAGTCCTTCAGCAAAGTATGCCCAAAATTGAATTCAATAAACGCGCGCGAGTTCTGGCAAATGATGCGTCTGGACGTTTGCCAGTGACTGTGAAGGCCCTGGAAGTCGGGCTTAACAATAAAACAATCAAACCACTGGCATATGCCTCGCAAAGGTGAGCGTTGCATTTCCTCGAAGCGGTGACGGACTGCTCAGGAAAGCTGAAACTAAAGACTGCAGGCAAGGCTCAACAGCAGGATAGAAAACTATGGCGAGCATAAAGCGATTAGGTTACAGCTTTGGATTAATATTGGGACTAGTTCTGCTCACTTCCCATCAGGCGCTGGCTCAGGAGCGGTTGTGCGACACGGCCTTTGAAGACTGCCGCCAGCCGCTATGGACCCTCATTGACAGCGAGACGGTTGGCATTGACGTGTCCTTCTGGTTCATGCAGGATACCTCCTACGCCGACAAGCTCATAGCTCGGTTCCGCGCGGGTGTGCCCGTGCGCGTGCTGTGCGACCCGCGCGCAAATCCGACTTATGCAGGGAATGAAACTGTTCTCAACATGCTAAGAGATGCAGGCATCCCCATGAGATACAAGAACGGCGGCGGCATTCTTCACATGAAATTCATGCTGTTTGCCGGACAGAACAAGGTTGAGTTCAGCGGAGCCAACTACAGTCCCGCCTTCTTCGTGCCCACTACGCCGTATCAAAACTACATTGACGAAGCGATATACTTCTCGGACGACCCGTCGATCGTCAACAGCTTCAAGACACAGATGGATAACGTATGGACCGACACGGTCAACTACTCGAACTTCGCGAACATCACAGGTCCGCTCACGCGTCGCTATCCCACATACCCGATTGATCCAGAGTTGAACTTTCCGCCGAGCGCCGACGGCTCGCAGGATTTTTATAATCGCACGGCTTATCAGTTCAATCAGGAGACGCAGAAGATTGATGTGATCATGTACCGGATCACGAACGACCGTTACACGAATACGACGCTCGATGCGGTGCGGCGCGGCATACCCGTGCGCCTTATCACAGAGCAGAACGAGTACCGCAATCCGGACCGTCAGTGGGATGCATACAACGTCGACCTGCTGTACATGGGTGGCGTGCAGATAAGGCTTCGCAATCATCTGGGCCTCAATCACGAAAAAGTCGCCCTGCTGTACGGGCAGGGGATGACCATCTTCGGCTCATCAAATTGGACGGGACCATCGTCGAATTTTCAGGCGGAGAATAATTACTTCACGAAAAAGGCATGGTTTTTCAACTGGTTCGTCAATCACTTCGAGCGCAAGTGGAATTCAGACGAGACAAAACCATTCACGCCGCTCCCGCCCGACCCGCCAAGTTATCTGTCGCCCGCCAACAATGCAACAGGTCAGCCGACATCAGGGATGACGCTCCGCTGGGAAGGCGGGCCATGGGCGCACAAATACGACATTTACTTCGGCACCGACCCGAATCCTCCGCTTATAGCCTCAGATCAATTCATCGGCAGAGTTGACAACGGAGTGACCGAGTCCTACACGCTGTCTCAGCTTGCGCCGGGAACAACCTATTACTGGCGCATCGTCGGAAAGACGATGGCCAACATGACTGCAACCGGCCCGGTCTGGTCGTTCACAACAGCAGGCGCGCCAACGCCGCCTCCTGCCGTCTCATCGGTTTCACCAACGAACGGCAGCACGACGGGCGGAACGTCTGTCACAATCACCGGTACGAATTTCCTGTCTGGAGCAAACGTAACTTTCGGCGGCGCGGCTGCAACGGGCGTAACCGTCATAAGCAGCACGCAAATTACCGCTGTCACCCCGGCTCATGCCGCCGATGCGGTTGACGTAGTCGTAACCAATCCGGATGGCCGCAGCGGCTCGCTCGCCAGCGCGTTCACATACGCAACGCCGCCGCCGCCGCCGCCATCGCCTTCGGGCGATGTTGTGTTGTACGCCGCAGAAGCTCCAGTGAGAGTCGGCAACTGGAACCTCGTATCAGATTCGACAGCAGCAGGCGGAGTGCGAATCTCTAATCCGAATGCTGGAGCGCCGAAGCTCGCAGCCCCGCTCGCAAATCCAGCCGATTACTTCGAGCTGACATTCAATGCGCAAGCGGGCGCTGCCTATCGCCTTTGGATTAGAGCCAAAGCTCAGAATGACGATTGGGCGAACGATTCCGTATTCGTGCAATTCTCCGACAGCACAGACTCAACCGGCGCGGCTGCTTACCGTATCGGCACAACATCAGCCACTACGATCAATCTTGAAGACTGCTCAGGCTGCGGCCTTTCTGGCTGGGGATGGCAGGATAACGGTTGGGGC